>NZ_JAVDTO010000010.1:0-220986 GCF_031455875.1 Azospirillum sp. BE72 | reverse complement strand
TAGGTGCCGCCGCGCAAGTAGATCGTGTCGCCCGGTTGCGCCAGGTTGTGGGCGTGCTGAAGCGAGCCAAAGGGCTGGGCAATGGTGCCGGCCTGGAACTGATCGGTGATTCCGTCCTGACTGTCCCGACCGGAAGGGGATACGTAATAGGTCGCCATCGTTGGGATCTCTCGTTGCGAGGTGATCCAGGCATGCGGCAGAGGGCCGCGCGCAAGCAGATTGCTCGTGCTGTTGCTCTTCTTACTAGAGTACGGTTTTCATCGGGTTCTCCGCACCAGCGGAACGCAACTTGAACATGGCTGTAAGCCCTCGGACATGAAAAGGAATGTTGAAACTTGTCGAATGCGCTTGCTCCTTCCGCTTCTGCCTGACGCCAAGCAGGCTGATCTGCTGACCTGAACCGCGCCGGGATTGTCGGAGGCCCCACTTCTTGAGAAACTTGGGGTCCTCATGACGAAACATGCATCCCCCAAATACGCCCCTGAAGTCCGTGAGCGCGGGGTTCGGATGGTGTTCGAGCACGAGGGCGAGCACGCCTCGTAATGGTCGGCGATCAGCTCGATTGCGGCGAAGATCGGCTGCGCGGCGGAGACGCTGCGCGGCTGGGTCCGGCAGACCGAACGGGAGCAGGGCGAGCGGCCCGGTCCGAGCACGAATGAGCAGGAACGGATCAAGGCGCCGGAACGCGAGAACCGTGAATTGCGCCAAGCGACCGAGAACCTTCGCAAGGCGTCGGCGTATTTCCAAGGGCAGCGGTCTCATTCACCACTCGAACCCCGGATCGCAATACGCTGCTATTCGGGACACCGAGCGTCCCACCGACGCTGGCGTCGAGCCGTCGGTCGGCAGCGTCGGCAACTCCTATGACAACGCCTTGGCCGAGACGATCAACGGCCTCTACAAGACCGAGGTGATCCGATGCCGTGGACCAGGGCGCACCCCGGAGGCCGTCGAATTCGCCACCCTGGAATGGGTCGACCGGTTCAACCACCGGCGCCTCATCGAGCCCATCGGCAACAGTCCTCCCGCCGAGGCCGAAGCACGCTACTATGCTCAATCCGAGGACGTCGCCATGGCGGCGTGACTCAACACAAATGGCCTCCGGAAAACCCGGTGCGGTTCAATGCTGTAGCTAAATCAAAGGTTTATCGGCAATCTGACCGTGGGTGTGTTTGCTACCGAATACCGCAGGACGGCGACCTGACCGGCTGCCGAGCAGCCGGGTCACTCACCGGATGGATACGGTCCGGGAGACGGTGGCCGCCTTGATGTCGTCATCGGGCGCCTCTGCCCCACCCATCATGACCGTCCAGTAGCGGTCCAAGACGGCATCGGTGGTGAACCTTTGAACCGCGCCCTTCAGATAAGCCGACGGCAGTGGATCGCGGAGCACGGCCTCGATCGCTCCAGCAAGCGCCGCCACATCGGCGGTGGGAACCAAGTGGCCATAATGACCATCCATCAAAATCTCGCGTGGACCGCTCGGACAATCGGTGGAGACCACCGGACAGCCGGCAGCCATGGCTTCGATAAGGACCGTTGGCAAACCCTCCCAGCGTGACGACAGCACCAAGGCGCCAGCACGCGCCATATAAGCTGCTGGATACTGCACGTACCCCGGCATGTCGATGCTGTCAGCTAGGCCGAGTTGTCTTGTCAAAGCAAGGAGTGCCTCGCGTTCCGGACCTTGCCCCAGAATGATGAGCCGGACCGGGCAGCCGCGGTCGTGAAGCAACGCGCAGGCCTTGATCAACGTGGAAAAATCCTTTTGCGGCACCATGCGCCCGACGCCCAAAAGGACCGGCGGTTCTCCATCCGAAAACCATCGATGCTGGACCGGCTCTCCGAACGAGGCTAGCAAATCCTGAGTGATCACTGGATTGGCGATGACGCCAATGCGATCCACCGGAATTTGCAGTTGCGTGGCAATATCGTCCCGGACCCCGGCGGACACGCACAAAATGGCGTCGGCGCGGCGATAAAGGCGCTTCATCAGCCATGGCAGGGCATGGCGGTCGATCCATGAAATCGCGTTGTCCCTGTTGCTGGACAAATGGCAGTGTTCGGCGACGATTATACGGGTGCGGGTGCCGGCAAGAGCGGCGGCCATAAGGGCGGCAGCGTTGGCATGTGACATCGCGGCCGTCACGGAGACGGGCCTTTCCCTGCGGAGAAAGGCTGCAAGCCGTGGAACGGCCGACAGGGTACGCGTGCACCCAAGATCATGGAGGCGCACGGTAGCATCCAGCTTTGATCGGAACGGCCCCTGGCCCTTGGCGACGACGAGGTCAACAGCAGCCCCACGACGAACGAAGCCATTCACCAGATTGACGACGACCCGCTGAGCACCGCCGTCGCCTAAGTCTGGCAAAAAGAACGCATGTCGCCCAGAATACGTTGGATGGCTCTGCATGGTATCTCCAATCACATGCGTCTCTTATCTTCGTGACACCGCCGCCCGCGGAAGGGGGCACCTTCTCGGACCAGCGATGGGGCAACCCGTTGGCTTGACGCCCGAAGGCCGTGCCCGGCGGCCCCGGCCCCGTCTGATGGCCCGCTGTGGGCTGCGCCGGCGCAGCGTCCTCGCCGCTCGCCTCGTCCAGGGGGGCGGCCATGCTCGTGGCGCGGAAATCCGGCCTTGCTGGTGCTCGTCCGGTGCCAGAACGCCTGGAACGCCTTGTCGAGGCGGAGCAGCCCGGCGGCGCGGCGGCGCTGACACCGCCCCGCGCCAGCCGGTCGTCGGCAGCCTGCAAGGAGCTGGGGCGGACTGCCGTGTCGGCGGCATACCTCGATCCGTTGCTGCAGGGCCGCGTTGCGCAGATCGCACAAGGCCCCTGACCATCGCTTCCAGCGCCGCACATGGGGCGGCGTTGGGAGAAAGCCGGGGAACATGACGGAGCTGCCGTTCCGGGGCGATGGTTGCGGCCATCAGGTTCTGTAATACCGGGTAAGAGAGCCAGTATAGAGGCCGGAGTCCTTGTATCCGTACCGCCGGTTCTTCTTTACGTTGACACGAGTCAGCACCACGCCGGCCAGAGGAGCCCCGCAGCGCTCCAACTCCTTGAGCGCAACATCGGCAAGCTTCCAATCCGTCGATCCCCACCGAACCGCAACCATCGTCCGGTCGACAAGTTTGGCCAGGATCGGCGTTCCGGTGACCGCGAGAACTGGCGCGGAGTCAAAAATCACAAGGTCGTAATGCTGGCGCAGCTGATCGATGACGTCAACCATTTGCACCGATGACATAAGGCTGAATTCATCATCTTCCGGTGTGCCGGCAGGCAGAACGTGAAGCCCAGACCGCTCATCAATCTGAATTGCTTCTGAGAACGGGACTGCACCCGCCAGCACCTGCGCCAATCCAGGAGCGCTGGGCAAGTTCAAAAGGTGGTGCACCCGTGATCGATGCAGATCACCATCCACCAGCAACGTGCGGCGCCAGGTAGCCGCGGTCAGCGCCAGCGAAACGGCCAACGTGGTCTTGCTCTCACCGGGAAGCGCCGAGGAGATCAGGAGGCACTCACCGCGGCCCAGATTGAGGTGCATGTAGAGGCGGCGGACAGCCTCGGTGTAAGCCGTCTTGCGCAGCCGCAAAGGAGAACGGAAAAGGCTGCGCTGTACGGCCGGATCCGTTGGCACAAGACCAAGAGCGGGGGCCCCAAGCCACTCCTTGACCTGCTCCATGCTGCGCAACGATTGGTCTGAGTGCTCGATCGCCAATGCTGCTCCCGAGCCCAGAATAACCCCGATGACCACACCCATGATCACCAAGACGTTGGTTCTGGGATAAGACGGCGTTGCTGGCACACGAGCGCTCGACACCACTTGCGCTTCTGGCCTTTGGAAGCTGTCGATCTGCTGTACCTGTTTGGCTTGCGTCAGGTAGCGCTCCAAAATACCCCGCGCCACCGTGGCCTTGCGCTCCAAATCACGCAGCTGGATTGAGGCCTGATCGACTTTCATGAAGGCAGCCTTCGCGTCCTCCGTGGCTCCCACCAGCAACTGCTCTCTCTTGCGAGCGGCCTCCAGTTCCCCACGCAAGGAGGACAGCACCTGCGCGGTTTCCTCCTGGATCGATTGCTGTACAGAAGCGATTTCGGCGCCGAGCTGAACGCGTGTCGGATGGAGCGGCCCCATGGACTGATCCAGCTGCGCGCGCCGTGCCAACAATTGCGCTTTGCGATCACGCAACTGCTGCAGCCCCAACGACTGCCGCAAATCGGGCGAGCTGATCCCGTCACGGAGTCCAGACGCCAGATCAGCCTCGGCGGTGCGCAGGCGGCTTTCGGCCAACATGCGCAAAGCTTGAGCCTGGGTCTGCTCCTGGTTAAGGACAAGGAGCTTTTGCGACGACGGTGAGACTTCCCGCTCGCCGACAAGCCCATTGCGTTCGCGGAACTCGTGCACGGCGCTTTCCACCGTTTTGACCTCATCTTCCAGTTCACGCAGCCGCCCGTTGAGCCAGCTGGTGGCGCTGTCTGCCATCTTCTGCTTTGTCGCTTCACGGTCGGCGATGTAGAGGTTGGCGATGGTGTTGGCCGCCTTCATCGCGGCCGAGGGGCTGTCAGAGGTGTAAGCGATCCGAACAACGCGTGAACGCCCTTCCTGATTGACCGTCAAGCGGCTGGCGAACCGCCGGATTGCCAAGCCGCCCACATCCTCGGGCGCCGTGGCTGCTTCCGATGCGCTGAAGGGTTGCTGGCTCGATGGAGCGGGTGTCTCCTCGTCCGTCAAAGTCGAAAGCCAAGCCGGCCCCCAGGAGCGAAGGTTGGCCTCAAGCCATGCGATCGACGCCTTCCCCCAATCCTGAACGCGTTCGCTCCAACTGGCGAGGCGAAGCTCCCAAGAGCTGGGCTTGCGGCTCAGCTCCGGCAGTTCCTTGATGCCCAACTCATCCAAGGCCCTAGCGATGATGTGCGTCGAGCGGATGATCTCAATTTGAGTTTGCACCAGTTCGGCATCGGCCGGCGGAGCGGCACTCCTGTCCTGGCTGACATCGGGCAACTGCATATAACCCGGCTCGATCATGACCAAGGCCTCTGCCGTATATCGTGGCACGGCGTTCATAGCGAGGGCCCCGGCTGCACCGGCCGTCAGCAACGCGGCGCTGACGATCAAGCCGCTGCGCCGGCGCAGCCGGCGCAGTATTTCAGGCAGATCGACCTCGGAGGTCGGCGGCAGCCGCTTGTATGCACTGATGTGCATCTGAGGAACGTCGGTCATGCCCTATCCTCATCCTCTTGAGCGCATCGGGGAGGGAGCGGCAGAGGCGGCGTGGAAGCGCATGCCCTTGGCGTGCTGTTCTTAAGAGATCGCAGCGGACCATCCGAATGCCTCGCCACCTCGCTACGTATGCACATCACCATCACCCCCTGACCCGCAGCGTTGGATTGTGGAGACTTTCACTTCGGCCGCTCGCTGGATTAAATATCCGGTATGGAGCGAGGCGTAGTCTTGTTTATCAAAGGAAGCGCGGCAACTGGACATGTACTTGTCTCCAGTCCCGCGTCTTCAATTAGCATGTCGTAGAAGCCAACCACCCTTTCGATCATGCGCTCGACTTGGAAGATGCCGAAGACGCGGCGATACAGGTTGTCGCGCTGGAGCAGCAGCGGTTGGGGATCGTCGAGGAAAGCCGCCATGGCCGCACTCAACGCGTCGACGTCCCCCGGCGGCAGCAAGGCCTTGGCATGCGTCGGCCCAAAGATCTCCGGAATTCCGCCGACCTTCGTGGTTATGAGCGGCTGGCACGCGGCGGCCGCTTCGAGCACGATGTAGGGGAGCCCCTCAGCGCGGGATGGCACCACGAGGCAGCGGCCCAGGCGAAACGCACAAGACGCCGGACACACCGCCCCCAGCCACGCCACACGCTCAGCAATTCCCAACTGCGCGGCCAATTCCCGAAAGTATTCGCCCTCGGCTCCGTCACCGGCGATGGCAAGGCGCAGAGTGGGCCGGTCGTCGCAAAGCCGCGCGAACCCCTGCAGCAGGACATCCACCCCCTTAAGCCGCCTCAACTCGCCGACAAAGACGAAGTCGTAATGGCATTCGGCCAAGGGCGGCACGCCCCCGTCGAGGGCAAATTCCGAGGTATGCAGGCCATTGTAAACGACCCGGAAATGCCCGCCGCTGAGGCCCACTTTCGAGGCGTAGGTCGACATACTGGCCGTGCTTTCAAAAATGAGCCCGGCCGTCAGAGAGCGTAGTGCCCGCTCGATGCTGAGAAAGGTGAAACCCGCCAGCGACGTCTTGGAATAGTGCAGCGAGCCACCATGCGGCGAGTACACCGCCAGCGGGCCGCCCGGACGCGCAAGACATCTGGCCAGAATGCCACCCTTGGCACCATGCCCGTGGATGATGTCCGGGCGAATGTCCTTGGTGATCCGATGCGCCGCCGGCAACGCGACACAGTCGTTCAGATCCGGCGTGCGGGAGATCGGGACACGGTGCACCGCGATGCCGGCGTGCTTCGGCAAATCAGCCAGCTGTCTTTCGACGCCTTCGCTGTACTGGCCGGCGTCGCACAGAATGCCGACACGCATCCCACGCGCCACTTGGCCGTGCGCCAGATCAAGAACATGCCGAAACAGGCCGCCCACCGGACAGCGAAAGACATGAAGGACCGAGCACGGCTTACGCGTTTCTATCCTGCCCCTCCGGAGAGGCACAGCGTGGCGTGCTAGCGTGTGCATTCGTTTTCCTCCGACATGAGGCTTGCAGGAACAGATTCGCAGCCCGCAGCACGAGGAGTACTGCCTTCCCACGCACTCGCTTCCCGTTCTGCCGCTTCCCATGCGGCGAGCGCGGCAAGAAGGCCAATAAACACGTTGACCGGCCGGTCATCGAACAGATTGTGGTTAAAGAACGCGTATATAAAGAAAGCGATGGTGAACACCACGCCACGAGCGTCCCGGAGCCGAATGAAATGTGCGAACAAGGCGACGTACAGCACAACTGCCGAAATGAGCCCGGCCAAGCCCGCGCTGAGCCACAGTTCCAGGAACATGTTGTGCGGCCCGACTTCGTAGTAAAAGTGATAATAAAGCCCCCGCCCAAGAAGCGGCGACTCCTCGATCATCTCCAGGAAAAAGGCAAGTTTGCGCAGCCGCTCGTCATCCTGTACCGAGGCCACGTCGCCGCCCAATAGCTTCAGCAGCGAATCCATGCGACCCGACGTCACATAATATGTTGAAAACATCTCTTGTCCATTGATGAAAGAAAGGACAGTTGGACCAAGAACGGTTCCCACAAGGCTCAAGCCAAAAGCCAATCTCAAAAATGTCTGGAGACGGAGCGTGCCATTCTTTAGCATGATAATGATATACGCCGTCACGCAGACGAAATACACCAAAGCACCGGAACGTGACAGGGTGCAGTACAAGGCCAAGCCGGCGATTCCCCACAGGACTGTATCTCGCCAGAGAAAGCGCCGCCAATTAACCGCAGCGATAAGAGACAGGTTGACGACTTCGGATGCATAATTTGAGTTGAAAGCAAAGCCAGCGGCACGATCACTGAATGCGGCAAACATCCCAGGGTTTGCGATATCCATCGCAATGGAACCGGAAATAAGCAGCAGGCTAACGCCGGCGATTTTGCGATGGTGTTGGCGGAAAGTCGGAATGGCGACCACTCCAGTCGCCAAGAAGAACAAAATGAAATCGTACAGTGGAATATAGATGTATTCACTCTTTATCCAATAAGTATCGGGCAACCAAGCGCCGCTGGTGCGAACGATGGCGACCATAGCACTTGCAACCAAAACGGGAACGATGCCGGAATAGGCGAAGACCAACGAGCGACCGTTGTCGGCGTGAACACTGCGGACAAGGGCTATGGCGAACATGGCGCCAACAAGGAAGAGCCCCAGTTCCGTTGACCGGAGAGGCACCAAGCCTGCGGTCCCGGACCCCATGTAAGTGTCCGCCGAAGAGAGTACAACACTTAGGCCCATCAAAATGATGAGCACAGAAGCATCGCCACCACGATTATGTGAATTTCCGTTTGTGTCTGCCATCAGCTGCCTAGTGGTGGTATTCACCACTCCCCATTAACCTCAACAGCTTCACCATAATTTTGCCGATCTCCCGAAGCGATGGCAAGTGGCGATGGGGTTTGTTTGCCAGAGAATCAGTAGTATGTGACCAGCTGATTTGGTGGCAACTTACCGTCTGATAGTATGCTAGCGCCCCACTGCATAATCCTCTTTGTCGAAATCTATACGTTCTTTATTTCCTGATTGGGCCGCGCAATGCGCGCGTCTTGCGCCGGGCGGCGGCAATGGCGTGGGTGGTGTATTTTAAATTGACGGCAGAATACTGTGACTATGATTTTTGCTGAAGTTTTCTAAAATAAAACCTCGATTCGGCTTGGGACGAATGCCAATCGCTTGTGTGCGCGTGCTCCAAAACAGAGTGGATCAGCCCCTTCGAACCGTCATGGGAACGCGGAGTTCGGCAACAGTGCCGCTGGATTGCAGCAGGTGCTGTCAGGCTGCCGACCGCCGGATTTTGGCATGGCAGGGTGCCGGGCATGAACACGACGCCGCATTCTCCAAGTTCGGCCCGAGTTGCCAGGAGAATTTGGCCCGCACAGTGTCGATGCCCTGATTGGCGTATTCGACGACTGTGTCTTCCGGCCCGTTCATCCAGAAGGTATCATTTCCGAGCGCGCCAGCCAGACGATCGGGAGCGGCGTCGTCACCGGCGTAAAGCACATCGTCGCCCGAACCCCCATCCATAGTGTCGGCCCCGTCGCCACCGTCCAGCGTATCATTGCCGACCTCGCCGTACAGAAGATCTCTGCCGGCGTGCGCATAGATGAGATCGTTTTCCCGGAGCAACAAAGACGGTGTCATTGCTTGCCTTGGTCGAAAAGATGTCATTGCTATCTGTGCCGCGAAACCAGTTATTGGAATCGTTTACTCAGAAGCACCCCATCTTGCAACACTCCTCTTGCCGATACGCGCGGCATATCGTTTTTATGGAAATATGCAGCAAATAAGGATGGTGCCTTGACTGGAGAGCACTGTTTGACTTGCGGATAAACCCCTCAGACTCGCTCAGATGATAATGAGATCACTGCTACCCAGCCGCTGTTGGCCGAAGTCGCTGATCGTCAAGACAGGAACGTCTTGGCCCCTCTGTCGCACCGAGAGCAGAAGATCCTCTCCAACCGAGGACTGGAGAATGTCAGCAGGGCTCAGCCCCAGACCACCGAAGCCGATGATGTCAGAGCCGGGCGTGAAGTCGGTCAGCGTGTTCGGACTGTCCGGCAAGGCGGCCGCCGTCACCCAAAACAGGTCGTCGCCTGCTCCTCCAGTCATGGTGCTGCCGCCCGGCCCGGCGAACAGTTCGTCCGCGCCATCGCCGCCAAAAAGAAAATCCCCCTCACCGGCAAATAGGACGTCGCCATCGGGACCGCCGTACAGCCGGTTTCTACCCCCACCAGCCGCGGCATTGAGAACGTCCGCTCCACCCTCCCCGAAAAGTTGGTCATGTGATCCGGCCAGCAGTTCATCGTTGCCGGCTCCTCCGAACAGCAGGTTCGAGCCGGGCGACTGGGAGGAGTCGACGAGGTCGTTCCCAGCACCGCCGAGCACCGTAATGGACCCGCCGGACAAATTGATGACGTCGTCACCCGCCGTTCCAAATACCCGATCCGTTCGCCCCTGATTGAGGGCCTCGACATTCAAGACATAGCGCCCCACGCCGAAACCGGCAGAACCGCTGCCCTCAATATTTGGATCGTAGTTGGAGTTCGCGAAACCACTGACGCCGACGATGTAGGTTCCCTGTTCCGGCGCAGTAAATGTAATTCGCGAGTCCAGCCCATCTGAATCGTCGTTGTAAGCGAGTTGATTGCCTTGATCGTCGAATATGCGCAGGATCGTGTCTAGATTGGACACACCAGCATTGGCCGCGTCCGTATCGATCAGGACCCGCTGTCCCGGTGGAAGCCGGAACTTCACCAGGTCAACTTCATTGGGCCTGCTATCAACGCCAACATTATCGCCAAGGAAACCACTCAACGAGAGCTTTCTTTCCTGTCGGAGTTCGGCAGTAAAGTCCCCCGCCTGCTGAATTGTATCGTTGGGTTCTATGACATCGACTGTCTGGGACGGAATCAAGGCCGGGCGCAGAGTAGGATCCCCCTGCATGGTCATCCCGTAGAACCAGTCGACTTTCCAATCATCCGATGGGACGTCAGTTGGCGCGACGTTCGCGTTGAACCAGTCTTTGAATGCCTGCCCCATACTAGCAAGACCGCTTTGGGGAGAATAGAAATCCGCAAAATTCAGCATGCCGCCGGTTTTGGTACTGCCAACGGCATTGACGACATTGCCCTGCCCAAACACGTAGGCGCCGATCAGGTTGTCCGCCGTCGTATAGTCGGCACTGGAACAATTAAACATATTCAGGAAGCCAAAGCGTTTATCGATCTGAGCAACCTCTTGGCTTGTCAAAATCCCGCCGTCGACACCACTCACCGAATGGCCCGCTGACCAACTGTGGATCTGCTCGATCACAGTTTCGGCATTCTCACCGAGCGCCTGAATATAACGAGGCAGCGTTGTCCCGCTGGGGTTCCGGATGTCTGTGACATGACTGTAAAGCGATCCCAAGCTTTGCAGGTCTCCGACATAGGGAGACCAGTCGTCGTCGGCAAACCAGATCGCACGATCCTCATACTGAAGCGCGCCCATGCGGACGTTGTGGACCTTCTGGAAGTACGAATTGATGAGGTCTGCCTCGGTTCCGGCAATGATTCCCTGGAGGTTATCCGCAGACAGTCGTGACACGTAGATCTCGCAATCGACGTCGCCGGTGTGGCTGTCCAGCCCCTGCTCATTCAAGACATATGTTCCATCGAGATCCATGAAGTACAAGTCGTGGGGATAGGTTGTTTGAGAAGCTCCGCCCCAATTGTCTTCGCTGGTAAAATCGACATGGGGAATGTTGCCGACAAACAAAGCGCCTTCCAGCCCAGACTGCTCCCATTGCGCATGCAACTCGTCGCGTAGTTCCATATCGGAACCGTTCCAGGGCCGGATAGAGACATCATAGCCTTCGGCAGCGAGGTCCGCCGCATAGACGTCCAGTGAGCCCGCGATCTGTGGCATCAAGGAGGCTTCGACAAAAACGTCAAAGATACCGGTGTTCAAAGCCACGGAAGGTGCTTGGCGGCTTTCTGCATCGGACAGGTTTTCATTGAGAACGCCGGCACTAACGAGGCTCTCCAGCGAATTGGGCCCCTTGCCCTTAATCGACTGAATGGAGCGTTCAATGGATGCTCTATCGCAAATCTCGCATTCTTGTGCTCCGGTCATCGTTTATTCTCCCCCTGTGATACTCTTTACTGTCCAGCATAATGTTGGCACCCCATGAGATGCGGCACCTGCCGGGCAACGAGTTCACCTTCTGAACGGTCCCGCAATCTGCGGCCCTTAGGTCTTCACGCCGTTTGAGAGATAATTTGCCTTGCAGCCTTGTAGCACGGATGGTGAGGATTGAGGGACGAGGCAATGGGAGATGAGAGTTATCGGAGGTAGGTTTCGCGTATTGAAGTTGTGCATGTACTATTTTTCTCTCTGGCATGGACCAATACCACATCTGTGTCGCGTTCGAAGCTATTCCCTGTACAGGTGTGACCAGATACCTCCCCTTTGTAAGACAACATGTCTCCTTCGAGAGCTGGCACTGAATTTTTGCGAGCAAATCGGTGTCATTGGAGGGATTCCGTCAGGTGTCGCGCCAAGTCTGAGCTGACGATGCCGAAAGACGCTGGGCGGACGTCATAAATTGAGGACAGTTTTCAGAATCGTGCTCGGCGGGGCCGATTTCATTTTCAGGCGGTCATCGCCTTTGCGAACCGCTCGCCGAAGATGACGGCCATCTGCGCCTTGCCGGCCGTCCATTCCCGTGGCGGCATCTTCCAGTCTTTCTCGGCGCGGTTCAAGACGAGAAACAGGAGTTTCAGGGCGGCCTCGTCATCGGGGAAATGCCCCGGGGCCCGCACCGCCCGGCGCAGCTTTGAGTTCAAGGCCTTTATGGCATTGGTGGTGTAGAGGATGCGCCGGACCTCGCGGGGGAAGGCGAAGAACGGAATAACCTCCTGCCACGCCCGCCGCCCCAGTGTCAGCCTTGCTGAGTTATCCGGGCTAGGCGTTGCCACCGCCAAGCCCACCACTCCCTACCGGAAAGCCGGTGATCGGGCGCCGCAGTCGCCGCGCTGACGCATTTCTGCCACCAACAAAACTTAGGCCAAGTATTCATGTTTCCGCGAAGCCCACTGCCGCAATCTTCATCTATATGCGATCCGTCCGTTTGCGGCCTTGATAACCGATTGCGCATAGTTTGCGTCAGCGAAGCACCCCTAATGGTGTAATATGCGTTATGTTGTTGATTTGCTTGTTGTGTAGGTATAAAGGTCAAGAGAAGTCACTTGACAGCGCCCATTCCGCAAATGTCAAATCATACCTTCGGGTGGACCCGCGAGGAAAAGCAGGAAATCTGGCGTAGAATGGGCGGCTTCCAGAATATTGCCCAGAAAGCTTACCGATCCACTTATCAGATCACATTGAGTACATCGACAGCAAGAACGCTATAGGGAATATCCTAAACTTGATAACCTATGGCCCGCCAGTCTGCACCAATTGGGCAATCTGCTTTATGCAACAGTAAAAGCGAATCCAATCTCAAATAAGGATAAAATATTACAGTAGACAGCGAGACGGAGCAGATCCGTACTTATTGCGTTTGCGAAGAACGCAGAGACAGTCTTCCTTGTGCGTAGAAATAAGGAGGTCGTAATGGAAGGGCTTGGTGTTGACCTCTTCTCTAAGTCCGCCTTTCAAAATAAAAATGATGGAATACAAGATATTGTTGCGGTAACTGCGTATGATTTCGACGCTCTTCAACCTCATATTCCAGCATGGGACTCTCTTGCGTGGAATTCGCCTCAGATGTCCCCGACCTTGCTGCCAAGCTGGGTCGACGCGTTTCTCCGTCATCGCTTGCGGCGCACAGAGCGCTGGTGCTGCAGCTTTGCGTATTCTGGCGAGAGATTGATTGGGGTTTTGCCGGTCATCATCACGCCACACCGTATTTTGGGACGGAATCACCCAACTCTTCGCACACCCTATGATGAGCATACGCCATCTGGAGACATTCTGCTTGCCCCGGGTCAAGCCGCCGGCGCGCTCCAAGCCTTACTTGCACAAATACGCCGGGAAATTCCGACGCATGTTTGCATCGAGTTGAAGCGTGTGCGTCAAAGCTCCCCAGTGATGGTCGCCGTTGAGCAACCGTTGGCCGGCTATATCATGCGCCACGGCCTGACGACCAAAGGGTCCGTCGTCAGACTTTCAGGTCCCTCCAGCTTTGGTGTCAACAGTATCAGCGCAAAAATGCGCAGCAATCTGAAGCGTAGGCGAAAAATGCTCGAGAGCAGGGGGGGCGCTTCGTTCGAACTGCAGACGGGGTCGGCGGTCGAGCCGGACATGCTTTCAAAATTTATGGCAATTGAATCGTCGGGCTGGAAAGGGCGAGAAGGGACGGCCATTTCCAATGGACCGGAAACGACCCTGTTTTACAAAAGTATAATTGACAACTTTTTCGCTCATGGACGCTTGGAGTGGCATATTATTCGTGTCCATGATCGAATCATTGCTATAGAAATGGGACTTCGATGCGGTCATTCCTTGATGATACCGAAAATTGCTTATGATGAGGCTTATGCCGATGGCTCCCCTGGCGCCATTCTAACGGAAGAGACCATCAAAAGTTCTATTTTGCGCGATGACGTTGCGGAGATCAACTATATGAGCGATGAGGACTGGCATCGTTATTGGCATATGGAGCGAGACGATTATGTCGATGTATACTTGGTGAGGGATAGCGTAATTGCCCGGTCATCCGCATTTGCAATCATCATGGAAGAAGTCATCATGCGAAAGCACGTCAAGAAGATTGCCAAAGAGATATTGCCGGACGGTATCATCAGATCGCTGAAAAAACTCAGAAATCAATGATTGAGAAACCGTCCCCCTCTGGCAACCGGCCATAGGTTGGCGCAACACGGCCAAGCCATTGCCCGGATCGCAGTTCCTGGCCCCGTCTTGCAAAGCCAGCCATTTCCGCATGAGCCGGAGAGGTGGAAGCGAGAGTGTCGATGCTTCACATCGCGACGCGGCGCAATCCATGCGCCAGAGCCGTGGTGGCGCCGCTTAGGAAGACTTCAATCGTCTGGAGATTCTGGTGGAAGCCATTGATGCTGAGCCGTGGGAGCGCGTGCAATTGGGCTTTGTGCTCGGGCTGCAACGTGCCGTGGCAAGTCGTCACCGCCGTGGAGAAACCGACCCGCTTTGCCAACGCGAACTCCCTTGCGCCAACATCCGCAGAACTGCCGAAGGGATAGGCAAAATGCTCGACCGGGAGCCCCAACCGCTTGGCAAGAACGGCACGGCTGGCCGCCATCTCATGCTCCGCATCCGCCTCTGAAAGAGTCCGGAGCACCGGGTGCGTTAGGGTATGGGCGCCGAACTCCACAAGACCACTGTCGCGCATTTCATACACCATATCCCATGCCACCATGAGCCGCTGGCAGATCTCCTGGAAATCCGTGTTGTTCAGGCGCTCGAGTTTCCGCAGAAAGTCAGCGGCTATGCCGCGATTGGCGGCGCGTAGCGATTTGTAGAGCTGACTATAAGCCGCTGTCTTGGCGCTCAATGTGCTTGTGTCAAGCTCACGGTTTCCCGCCTTCGTCGGGATGATTATGCGCTCGCGGTGCTGGACGAATTCTTCGATCGCGTCCCACCACGGAAAACTCGTTCCATCGACAAAGCCGGTGGTTACGTTGATGACCATCGGAACTCGAAGCTTTTGGCAGATCCGGAAAGCGTTTTCGTAGTTGTCGCGGTAACCATCATCAAACGATAGAACGACAAAGCGTTTGGGCCGGTCGCTCTTCACTAGCCGCTTGTGCGCTTCGGTCATGGACATGATGTCAATGTTCTGCTTTTTGATGTGCTTAATAACGTCCTCAAAGAACTCTGGAGTAACAGATAGCCCTGCATTCGGAGAAAAGTCTCCCAATGTCGAGCGAACTCTATGAAAAGTAAATATAGATCCAATTCCTGAATACCGATTACTGAGCAGGAGATCCAGCCCCGTTGCATGGACGCCGCCAATTATGGCGCCAATCGCACGGTGTTGGAGCTTTGATGTCATGCGTCTCCCCTCAGGAACGTTTTGTCGCGCGGACGGGTGTCCGATTGGTTCTTAGAAAATGACGGCTTCCATAGCGCGTCGAGAGATTCCGCTCGCAACCTAACATTAAGAATACCGGTTTCAGTAGAACACAAAACCTTGATCCAAGCACATGAAAGCGCGATTTACCTCGATAGCGGAAGAACTCTTAACAGGACGCGGGAAAACGGGGCTATGCAGCGCCCTTGCCTCCGCTGAAGCTTGAAAGCGGTGTTTCCAACGCCCGTCCTAGGTGGAAATGAGCGCCTTTCCTCGCTCAGATGTCCTTGGAGCCGCCGTTCAGGCGGACTTCGGGCGTGCTTATGCCGCCGCCAGCAGCTTGGGCAGGCGGATCAGGTTGTAGGCGGCGGCGGTCAGGGTGAACATCCAACCAACACGGGCCGTGCCGCGATGACGCGTTTTGCGCAATCCGGCCACAGGCTGCGCAGGTTCGCCACGAAATCCTTGGGGTCGTTGGCCTTGTCGGCTCCCACCGTGATGCGGTGGCGACCGGGGATGGCCTCGACCATGGAGGCCGCCGCCGCGCGTTTGGCCAAGCCGGTGGCCGCCGTCAGCCGGACATCGACCACCGGGGCGTGGCGGTTCTCCATCAGCGCATGGCCCATGTTGGCCAGCTTGGCCGCCACATCGCCGGCCAGCAGGCGCTCGCAATTCCCGATGAACACGGTGACATCCCACACCGACGCGTCCGTCGACAGGCCAACGAACCAACGGAACAGCAGATTGTAGTCGAGCTGCTTGATCAGCTGGCGCTCCGAACGCACCGAGTAGAGGCCTGGAGCAGCAGAGCCCGGAACAGCTTCTCTGGTGGGATCGACGGCCGCCCGATCTTGGAGTACAGCCCCTCGAACGCTGGCGACATCATCTCCGACGCTTCGTCCACAATCGCGCGGATCGGCCGCAGCGGGTGGCTCGCCGGAACCCGCTCTTCACAGCTGACGTAGCTAAACAGACCCTCGCTGCGTTCGTTCGGGCCTCGCATCGTCCATTCGCCGGCCGTATTCTCCTCGACCCGAGAGAATCACGACTGGCCGACCGGGCACAGCCCATTTTCCGCGTCCTGCTAGCCGCCCGGATCAAGGCGCGCTGGATCTGCGAACAGGGGCACCAGCAGATAAAGGAAGAACTCGGCCTCGATCACTTCGACGGGCGGGGTTGGCATGGCCTGCACCACCATGCCGTGCTGGTGATGATCGCTTCGGCCATTCTTCAGCACCGGCGCCTCGCGACCGTGCCGGAGGGGGAAAAACGAGCGGCGCTCCATTGGAAGAAGAGTGCGGCCTGGCGCCTCTTTGCGGTCGGATCACATCGGAATAAGCACGAGTTCCGTATAAAGGTTGTCGATGCTCTCTGGGGCGACTGATTCAGACCGAAACAAAACCTCCCTTCTCATCAGTATTCCACAAGGCCTGCTCTTTCCGAATAGGCGGCTATCCCCCATTACGGCAATCGTGCACTGCTTTGCCATGACATACCATTTGATGGCTTCCAGGTGCCTTGCGAAAAGCTCAGCCGAGCTGATAAACAAGATTTCGGAGAAAGGCACGCCGCGCTTGATGCGTTTCTTTGAAACAATAAGGCATTGCTCACCTCTGGATCGGATCAATACGGCAAGACAGCCGTAGGGGACGTGATCATTGATAGCCTGACGAAGGGCCTCACTGATGTGCGGCTTAATGAATTCGATTCGAGACTCGAAACGCGGAAGACCTCTCATAAGGCCGAGCGCATTCATAACCGGAGGATAGATTATCCTGCCGATATCAAGGGCCTTGAACCCCATCATCTCCATCAGTCGAGCCACAGTCGGGATTGGAGAAATGCTGGTAACAGTGCAATTGGCCGAACGAATCGCTGTGGTCAGCAACGACAACGCCATCCCACGATATTCTTCATCCACACAGAGGGTTGTGAGATTGCAGAACCTCTCTCGGCGGCCATTGATTTCGCGCTCCGAGTATACTGTTCCGATGAATCCGACGACGCCCCCTTTTGCCTCCAGAACCCACCCGTACTCTCCCTCATTGTTGCTCCAGTTGTTTTCAAGCAAATTTTGCCATGCGGCCCGGTCAATCCCATTGTTAAACTGTCTGAGAATCAGACTGCAGATTTCTTCCGCATCATCCTGGTTGGCAGGGCGCACACACTTTTCTTTCTTCATGGGATTTTCTTTCAGTAAAGTTGCGGGCTTGCTAAGCACAAGTCGCCTCCTGATGGGGCTCATTGAATTTTCTCGAAGGCCTGTCCGTATGGATGCGGCCACCGTGTGCGGTCGCCTGAACATCGTTGCGCGTGGGATGAGCTAAGAGTTTGCGGGCGAACTGGTGCTTGGCTGCAAGACGCATCGTTCATTCAAAGGTTGTTCATCAATAATATCCATCTTTATCACACCTTCTCGCAAGCAAGTCTGGAAATTTTTAACGGTATTTGATTGATATCTACTCTGGAAACGCAATGGTGAGGTTTTCGTTATTCATGAGCAAAATTGTTTTGCTGGCTGTTGTGTGCGCAAATGGATAGGCCCCTTGTCTCTGTCGAGCTGAGGGTGGCTCGTATCACGTCCTGTCGCCAACGAGGGTGTGCCGGGTAGGCCGACACCTTGCCTCAGACAGAGGAGACGAGCCATGGAGCAGGATACAGCCGCATTCGTTGCCATGGACACGCTCAAAGAGACGATCGCCGTCGCGGTAGCCGAAGCTGGCCGTTCGGGCGAGGTGCGCTTCGTGGGCGAGATCCCCAACCGCGCCGACGCAGTGCGCCGGCTTCTGGACAAGCTGGCCCGCACCTGGACCTTACGGCCGCTGGTGGAGGCTTTGCAGGCCATGCGGGGCATCGCGTTTCTGTCGGCGGTCGTGCTGGTGGCCGAGATCGGCGACTTCCGCCGCGTTGCCAATCCCCGTCAGCTTATGGCCTAGCTTGGCCTGGTGCCATCCGAACATTCGAGCGGCCGCAAGGTCCAGCGCACCGGCTTCACCAAGGCCGGCAATACCCGGCCACAAAGGGGGGCCCTGGCGAAGCTTCAGATGCCGCCACCGGGAGGGCCTTTCGTGTCGCTGGCAGGCGGCCCCGGAGGACCACCCGCAAGCGGGCGGCGCTACTACGATCAACACGACGCGACAGTGGAAAAGGGTGCGGCTGGCGCAACATAAGGAGTACTTGCATAGGCGCGACGTTGCTCGACCTTCGCGCTTTCGCATTGCTTTGGTCAGTCTGCGATAGTTCGATGCGCAGAAAGAGGTTCTGGCAAAAAACCTGTCAATCGGCTTCCTGACTTTTTGCCAACTCCAGGCCTGACGGATAAATACTGAGAGGCTTCGCAATGCCTGCTCGCCGCGACCCCATTCAGCTTTGTTCAGCTTGCCCGCACTGGAAAGGCGCCAACGCCACCGAAGGCTTGGCGATGGGCCGTCGCATGGCCGATTTGGGCAGTGCCCTATCGGCCGAAGCGCACGATCGCATCCATCCGGAGTCGTGAGAGGTGGTGGACCGATGAGCACTCTGATCCACGAATTGGTCGCGCGCACCGCACGGGCGCATCCACACACCACCGCAATCGTCACGCCGCAGGGCCGCGTCTCCTACGGCGAGATGTGGGCGGCCGCCAACCGGTTCGCCCGCGCCTTCCGCGAGGCCGGCTGTCGCGACGGCGACCGCGTCGCCATCATGGTGCCGAAGTCGGCCGACGCCATCATCACTATGCTGGCGTCTCTGCTGGCACGGTGCCTGTACGTGCCGGTGGACGTGCACAACCCGGCCCCGCGGGCCGCGCGGATTATCGACGCCTGCCGTCCGCGGGTGATCCTCGCCACCGCATCATCGGCACCGCTGCTTAGCGACGTCGCCACGCTCAGCCCAGCGGCGCGCGAGGCCACGCTGGGTCGGTTGGGCGACGGCCCCGTACTGCTCGATGGATTGTCTTGCGCCTTCGGCCCCGATGACGTTGCGGCGCTTCCCGGCGCCCCGCTGTCCTTGCAAGGCGACGCGGAGCCGCGCGCACATATTCTCTTCACCTCCGGCTCCACGGGGCAGCCGAAGGGTGTCGTGATCCCACATTCCAGCGTCGTCGCCTTTATCGAGTGGGCCGTCGGCTACTTCGGCATCGCCGCCGGCGACCGTGTGTCCGGCCACGCGCCGCTGCATTTCGATCTGTCCACCTTCGACATCTACGGCGCCTTCGCGGCGGGGGCGGAACTGCACATTGTACCGCCCGAGCTGAACCTGATTCCGGCCAAGCTCGCGGACTTTATCCGCCAACGCGCGCTGACGCAGTGGTTCTCCGTGCCTTCGGTGCTGAACTACATGGCCCGGATGGACGCCGTGCGGGAAAATGATTTCCCGACCCTCAAGCGCCTGATGTGGTGCGGCGAGGTGTTTCCGACGCCACCGCTGATCCACTGGATGAAGCGCCTGCCGCATGTGCGCTTCACCAACCTCTACGGTCCCACCGAGGCGACCATCGCGTCCAGCTACTACACCGTGCCAGCCTGCCCGGAGGACCCGGGCTTTCCCGTGCCCATCGGCACGGCTTGCGGTGGCGAGCGGCTCTATGTGCTGGATGATACCAATGTCCCGACTCCGCCCGGCGAGATTGGACACCTGTTCATCGCGGGCGCCGGTCTTGCCGAAGGGTACTGGGAGGATCCGGAAAAGACGCGGGCCGCCTTCGTGCCGGAGGTCGGGCGCAGCGACGGCAGCCGGATGTATCGCACTGGCGATCTGGCCCGCTCGGGAGAGGATGGGTTGGTGTATTTCGTCGGCCGTGCCGACACTCAAGTCAAGAGCCGCGGCTATCGTATCGAGTTGGGAGAGATTGAGGCTGCGCTCGGCACCATTGAGCAGCTGAAGGATTATGCTGTCGTCGCCTTGGACCAGGGCGCGTTTGAGGGGGCTACCATCTGCTGCGCCTACACACCGCAGGACGGGACGGAGCTGCATCCGGCCGAGTTGCGCGCCCGCCTGGCTGCCCGGCTACCCGGCTACATGCTTCCGACGCAATGGGCCATCCTGGACACCTTGCCCAAGAACGCGAACGGTAAAATTGACCGCCCATACCTGCGTACCGAGTTGTTTGCCAAGCGTCTGGCAAGCCCGGAGACTGGTGCCTGATGGTCGTTGGTTCAGAGGGAATGGGGCTGCTTCTCAGGCTGGAGACGGCGGCCAGGTTTCAGCCCCTCCAAAGTCCGCTCCGCACGCCGCACCACGCCGCCGTGCAGCGCTGCGGTGTTCGGATGCGGCAGGCGCCCCGTGCCAGGGATGCCGTTTTCGTTGCGGCGATGTGGGCAACCAGAGTGGGGGTTGCGACTTGATGAACGCGTTGCGGTGAGCGACGCCTTAGCGCTTGGATACCGCTTCCAAGCTTGCTCCGACCATGCCGAACCTGGAGAGGTCACCTGACATGCTGACACCACCGAAAAATACCGAAACCACTGCCGTCCTGTTGACCCTGTTCCGCAATGATCTGCACATTGCGGTGCCCTCCGTGGAAACCGATCTGATTGACGAGGGGGTGATGAACTCGCTCGTTTTCGCCAACCTGATCGTTCGGCTCGAAGAGCGGTTCGGGATAATCGTTCCGCTCGACAGCATCGAGATCGATCAGTTGCGTAGCATCAGCAGCATGGCGAGCTTGATAGACAGTCTCCAGTTCAGCGCGTGATCGTGATGTCGGCCGTCGAAGATTTAACAGGATGCGGGAAAACGGGGCTATGCAGCGCCCTTGCCTCCGCTGAAGCTTGAAAGCGGTGCTTCCGACGCCCGTCCTGGTCGGAAATGAGCGCCTTTCCTCGCTTAGATGCCCTTGGAGCCGCCGTTCAGGCGGACTTCGGGCGTGCTTATGCCGCCGCCAGCAGCTTGGGCAGGCGGATCAGGTTGTAGGCGGCGGCGGTCAGGGTGAACATCCAACCGACACGGGCCGTGCCGCGATGACGCGTTTTGCGCAGTCCGGCCCACAGGCTGCGCAGGTTCGCCACAAAATCCTTGGGGTCGTTGGCCTTGTCGGCTCCCACCGTGATGCGGTGGCGGTCGGGGATGGCCTCGACCATGGTGGCCGCCGTCAGCCGGACATTGACCACCAGGGCGTGGCGGTTCTCCATCAGCGCATGGACCATGTTGGCCAGCTTGGCCGCCACATCGCCGGCCAGCAGGCGCTCGCAATTCCTGATGAACACGGTGACGTCCCACACCGACGCGTCCATCGACAGGCCAACGAACCAGCGGAACAGCAGATTGTAGTCGAGCTGCTCGATCAACTGGCGCTCCAAACGCACCGAGTAGAGGCCTGGAGCAGCAGAGCCCGCTCTTCACAGCTGACGCAGCTAAACAGCCCCTCGTTGCGTTCGTTCGGGCCCCGCATCGTCCCCTCGCCGGCCGCATTCTCCTCGACCCGAGAGAATGACGACTGGTCGACCGGGCACAGCACTTTTTCCGCGTCCTGCTAGGTCCATGCTTGTACTTTATGGACGTGCCGATATCCAGCCCACCTCATTGCACTGAGGGCAGCCACCCCCATCACAGATTGGACAGAGAATCCAATCGTCGTTGCTCCAGCGGATAACGACTTCGCCATCGCACCGGCCGGAAGCAGTATCGGTCATGCATCCATCAAAAACCGGTGCCAGCGCGTAGTATGGTTTTCGACACGCAAGACAAACAGCTATTGGCTGATTCTTTGTAATCATTGCAGCCTCCAAGCATTCGGACTGCTTTAATGGCAGATATGATGACTCTGAATGCGATATCTGTCCACGAGTATGATGTCGCAGGCCGTTGTATGCAGGTCAACCTATTCGGCTGTTCGGATTATTGACCGACCGACCGATGCGCAGATTTACATGTCCATTCAAACATTTAAGAAAATTTGGCGGTGTGTCTCTCTATTGTGAGGTCGTCGTTCTAAGTTGCGGAGCGCAGATCACGTTTCAGGATCTTGCCGATGATCGACGTGGGCAGAGCCGAACGGAACTCGACTGTCGATGGCCGCTCAAAACGGGACAGGCGGGGAACAAGGAAGGCGTGCAGGTCATCCTTCGACAGCATGGCACCGGGCATCAGGACGATGAACGCCTTGACCGCTTGGCCGCGCACCGAATCGGGTTCACCGATCACCGCCACATCGCTCACCGCCGGGTGTTCGCGGATAGCTGCTTCGACGACGCGCGGGTAGACGTGTTGGCCACCGGCAATAATGAGCTCTTTCAACCGATCGACGAGGTGAAGATAGCCGTCCTCATCGAGAAAGCCGATATCGCCGGTATGGAGATGTGCGCCAACCATCGCTTTCGCGGTCGCATCGCTGTCGTTCCAATAGCCGGCCATGAGCTGAGGTCCGCTGACGCAGATTTCCCCGACCCTGCCGACCGGCTGCAAGGTTCGGCCGTCTTCCACGGATACGATCTCGACGACGGTACCCGGCAACGGCAACCCGGCCGATCCTGGCTTGGTGGCCCCTTCGTAAGGGGTGCAGGTTACGACCGGTGAAGCTTCCGTCAGGCCGTATCCCTCGACCAGCCTGCTGCCGGTCATCGCTTGGAAACGCTCCTGCAATAACGGTGGCAGGCCGTCGCCGCCCGAGATACACAGCCGTAGCGACGAAAGGTCGTGGAGGGCTGCGGTAGGGCAGTCGACGATCGCCTGGAAAAGTCGTGGAACGCCGGGCATGAAGGTCGGGCGCTTGCTTTGGATGGTGGCGAGGATCTCCCGCACGTCGATCCGCGGCAGCAACACCAATTCCACGCCCAACGCGATGGCGAAGTTCATCGCCGCGGTCATGCCGAATACATGGAATAGCGGCAGCACGGCGAGGAGCCGTTCCTGTCCTGTCAGGCTTCCGGTGAACCACTGCTGGCACTGTCGGGCATTCACGTAGAGGCCGGCATGCGTGAGAACAGTCCCCTTCGGCAGTCCGGTGGTGCCGCCGGTGTATTGGATGACGGCCGGCGCGTGCTGCGGATCGACCGACGCTGGCACATAGCGGCCGTCGTTGGCGAGAAGACTGGAAAAGGAGAGATGGTGCCCATCATCCGGAAACCGCGCCACATCCCCGCGGTGGAGCAGCGGGTATAGCCAGTTCTTTGGGAATGGCAGGCTTTCCGCCAAAGAGGCAACGATGATCCGGCGCAGCCGGCCCGGCCATCCGACCGCCGCCATGGTCGTCTGGAATCTCGGCAGATCGAGCGTGATCAGGATTTCGGCGGAGGAATCGGCGATCTGGCGTGCGAGTTCGAGTTCGGCATTCAGAGGGTTGGCGTTGACCACCGTCCCTCCGGCCTTGAGGATGGCGTAGAAGGCGATGATGAAATATGGGCAGTTTGGCAGCAGCAGCATGACCCGGGTGCCCTCGCCGATACCCAACTTTTGCAGCCCCTTGGCGGCCCTGTCGACAAATTCGAGGGTTTCGCTGAAGGAATGGCGCCGCCCGAGGAAATCCATGCATGGGCGGTTGGGGTGGGTCGCGGCCGCCTCGTCGAGCAGGGCAGTCAAGGGCCGCGCCGGCGGTGGGCGACGCCAATCCAAACCGGGTGGATAGCTGCGCTCCCAGGGATAGGTGATCCCATGTGAGTTTGCCTCCGTGTCGGCGATAGACCTGATCATGGCCTTGGTTCCTCACCGTTCCAGAACATAGTGTCCTGGTGCCGGGCACAGCGGTCCGAAACCGCGCTCCTCCGACCCGACGGGCCGCGCTGAAACGGCCTTCGCATCGGATTGCCGGTCCAGCCAGACCGCCCAGGGGCGCCACCACGACCCGGTGCAGGCAGGGGTGGACTCCAGCCACAGGTCGGGGTCGACATAGTGATCGTCCGGTCTGCGCTCGCTCATGCGGTACTGACGGTCCTGACGGTCGGGGCCGGCGACAATGCCGGCATTGTGGCCGCCGTCCGTCAGCAGGAAGACTGTGGTCGTGTCGCTCTGCAGATTGATCTTGTAGACCGACCGCCAGGGCGCCACATGGTCGCGCCGCGTCCCGACGGCGAAGATCGGCGCCCGGATGTCGGACAGGACCACAGGACGGCCGTCCACCCTGTACCGACCCTCCGACAGGTCGTTGCCCAGCAGCAGCTGGTGCATGTATTCCGAATGCATGCGGTAGGGTAGCCGCGTTCCATCGGCGTTCCAGGCCATCAGGTCGGTCACCTCCGGTCGCCGGCCGCGCAGATATTCCTGGACCACCTGCGACCAGATCAGATCGTTCGAACGCAGCATCTGGAAGGCCCCGGACATCTGGGTGGTGTCGAGGTATCCCGCCTCCCACATGATGTCCTCCAGGTAGGCCACCTGGCTTTCGTTGATGAAGAGCATCAACTCCCCCGCCTCGGTGAAGTCGGTCTGGGCGGCCAGCAGGGTCAGCGTCTTCAGCCGCCGGTCGCCGTCGCGCGCCATCGTGGCGGCGGCGATCGTCAGCAGCGTGCCGCCCAGGCAATAGCCGCAGGCGTGGATCGGCGGCGGTCCCTTTTCCGTGCCGCAGATCGCCCCGACGGCGTCGAGCGCCGCCATCACGCCCAGCCGCCGGTAATCATCGAGGCCGCAGTCACGCAGCTCCGGCCCCGGATTGCGCCAGGAGATGATGAAGACGGTGAAGCCGCGCCCGACCAGATAGCGGACCAGGGAATTCTCGGGCGACAGATCGAGAATATAGTATTTCATGATCCAGGCCGGCACGATCAGCACCGGTTCTGCATGTACCGACGCGCTGGACGGCGCGTACTGGATCAGTTCTATCAGTTCATTGCGGAAAACGACGCTGCCCGGCGTCACCGCCACGTCGTGGCCGACCTGAAATGCGTCCAGCCCCTTGGGCCGGCGTCCGGTCATCATGCGCAGGGCGTCTTCCGTCCAGTTCGCCATGCCATAGACGAAGTTCATCCCGCCGGTTTCGATGACCGTGCGCAAGATTTCGGGATTGGTGAAGGGGGTGTTGGAGGGGGCCGCCACGTCGAGCAGTTGCCGGGCGACGAATGGAACGATGCGGGCGTTGGCCTGCGACAGGCCGGGAATGCCGGTGGTCGCATTGTGCACCCATTGCTGGGCCAGCAGGAAGGACTGGGCATATAGCGTGTAGGGAAACAGCTGCCAATCGGGATGGGCGAAACGGCGGTCGCCCGGCAGCGGCTCGATACAAGGCGGAGTGTCGCGGTCTATGGCTGCAGCGCCGGCATAAACCATCAGCCGCACCATCTTGCGCACCGCCTTGTCGACCAGGACAGCCTGCTTGCCCGGTGCGTTTCCAAGATGCATCGCCCAGTCGGCGAAGGCCAGCGTCACGGCCGAGGGGGAGATCGACAGCGTGAAGCGCCCCTGCCACGCATGCACCAGTCTGTCGATGATCTCGCCGCCGAAGGGCAGATAGGGAAAGCCGTAGGCCGGGCTGCGAATCGCTTTTCCGGGATGGGATTCCGGAAAGTCCGTCGGAACGGCCGCTGCGGGCACGGCTTCAGGCAACGGGGAGACGACGGGGAGTTCGGTGTTCGATTGGGCCATCGGCATGGCTCTTCTCCTTCCCTTCGACCGCATCACCCGAACCGATTGGCCAGGGTTGGCCGCTACCAACGGGTGACACGTCCCGCCATCCCAGCATCACGCGACGAGTTTGGCCTTAACGTCGGTTAAGGGCCCGGCCTTCGGCGAAGGAAAATGCCGGAATCTCAGTGTGCATCAAGGGCGCATGGCGGGGCTTCCGCAGCAATCTTCGACTCGACCGGTGTGGCTGCGGAACTTGATTCAGATGCTTCAGGATGTCCTTCCGCGCTGGCAGGCTCCGGCAGCGGCTGCGGCAGTTCGTCCGCAGTCAGGGTTTCTCGTTCCAGCAGGCGTTTTGCCCCTTGCTCCAGCACGGCATGGTTTCTGCGCAGGATGTCCGATGCCCGTGACCCGGCGGTTTCGACCAAAGCGCGGACAGCCGCATCAATGCGGCTCGCCGACGCCTCCCCGTAATGCCGGGGTTGCCAGAAGGCGCCCTGCGGTTGGCCCAGGAGATGGCCTGGTTCGGTATCGTAGCAGACCGCCCCCAGCGTTTCGTCCATTCCGTACCGCATCACCATGCCCCTGGCGATGTCGGTGACCTTGGCCAGATCGTCGGCGCTGCCCGTCGATACCTCGCCGAATATGAGTTGTTCCGCCGCACGCCCGGCCATCAAGACGGTCATTTTGTCTTCCAGTTCGTGGCGGCCCATCAGGAACCGGTCATCGGTCGGACGCTGGATGGTGTAGCCGAGCGCCCCGATGCCGCGCGGGATGATCGATACCTTCTGGACGGGATCGGTGCCCGGGATCGCCATGGCGACCAGGGCATGCCCCAATTCGTGATGGGCGACGATCGATCGTTCATGCAGGCTGAGAATGCGCGACTTCTTCTCCAGCCCCGCGACGATCCGTTCGATGGCGGCCTCGAAATCCTCCGTCGATACGGCGCTGGCGTCTCGCCTCGTCGCGATCATCGCCGCCTCATTGACCAGATTCGCCAGATCGGCGCCGGTGAAGCCCGGGGTCAGGGCTGCCAGATGATCCAGGACAACTTTAGGGGCGAGAACCACCCGTCTGGTGTGGATTGCCAGGATTTGCGCCCGTCCCGATTTCTCCGGCCGATCCACCAGAATCTGACGGTCGAAGCGGCCCGCACGCAGCAGGGCCGGATCGAGGATCTCCGGCCGGTTGGTCGCCGCCAGCAACACCAGCCCGGCGCTGGGGTCGAAACCATCCAGTTCGGCCAGAAGCTGGTTGAGCGTCTGTTCCTTCTCGTCGTGTCCGCCCAGCATCGGCAGTGACCCGCGCGCGCGGCCGAGCGCATCAAGCTCGTCGATGAAGATGATCGCCGGTGTTCGGGAACGGGCGAGCGTGAACAGGTCCCGCACCCTGGCGGCCCCGACCCCGACAAACATCTCGACGAATTCCGACCCATTGGTGGATATGAAGGGAACCTTGGCTTCGCCGGCGACGGCCCTGGCCAGCAGCGTCTTGCCGGTTCCGGGCGGGCCGACCAGCAGGATCCCCTTGGGCACATGGGCGCCCAGGCGAGAGAACTCTCCCGGATTCTGCAGGAAATCCACCACCTCCCGCAGTTCCTCCTTCGCTTCGTCGACGCCCGCGACATCGTCGAAGCGGATGGAAATGTCGGTCTCGGCGAACAGCTTAGCCTTGCTGCGGCCGATCGACAGCAGGCCGCCGCCCGTCCGCATGCCGGACAGCCCGGCCAGACTCCAGACGGCGAACAGGATCAGGATCCAGCCGAACCAGCCGACGATGCCTGATGCCCACCCGGATTCGGTCACACCGCTGAAGGGGATGTGACGGGCCGAGAGGTCGCGGGCGATGTCGGGCGCGACACGGACGGTCTCGAAAGTCCGCAACCCGTTGGGCAGGGCTTCGCTCAGTGTCCCGGTCAGAGCGGTTTCGCCCACCATGACCTGCTCGACCTTGCCATGATCCAGCAGATCGAGAAACTGGCTGTAGGGGATCGTTCGGACCTGCCGAACCCCGGGGAGCGCCCACAGGAGGAACAGCCCGACACCGATCGACAGGGCCAAGGAGAGCCACAGAAGCAGGTCGGTGCCTCGGTCACTGTCCTGCTTGTCGTTCATGACGCCTCCCGCTGCGATCGAAGCCGTCCGTACGCCTTCATGCCGGTAAGGCTGCGGGTGAGTTGGCGTCCTGTCCTTTATTCAGGTTAAGGTCGCCCCTGGGAAGCCATGGCTCAATGGCGGCATTCTCCCATTGCGGTCGCACGAAGGCCGTTCTGGGAGTCCGCCAAAGGAGCCCGGACCGCCATGGCCAAATTTGCCTCTCCCCAGCCGGCCCCATCCGCTGAGCCGGTGCCGGAACTGAACATCGGGTTGCAGAAGCTATTCTACCTGATCGTCAAGGCTCGGGAATTCGACGCCAAGGTGGAGCCGTCCGATCTGGATGAGGGCTCGAACCCGAGCGACGACGGTATGCGGGCGGTGCTGGAGGATCACGCGGATGATCCGACGTTGGCGGAACTGAAAGATGCTATCGACGGCCTCGACGACGACGAGGTGGTCGATGTGATCGCCCTGGTCTGGCTGGGGCGCGGCGACTTCTCAGCAGATGAATGGGCCGAGGCGCAGGCGCTGGCGCGGGAACGCCATACGGGCCGGTCGGCCGAGTATCTGATCGGCATTCCAAACCTGGGGGACTGCCTGGAGGAAGGAGCCGCCCAGCTTGGCTATTCCTGCGAGGAATTCGAAATCGGTCGCCTGTGACGGCGGGATTGATGACCTTCAAGAAAGCGGAAAAGGGGAGACCAGCCATGATGATCACCTTCGAAGACTGCGTCGGCATGAGTGGGCTGACGAAGGAAGAGATCGATGCGATCGCCGCGCACGAGCATCTGCCGGAGATCGTCGCCGCCGAACTGGGCAGCTATCTGGTCGCGACGGAGGCTGGGCAGAGCGAGATACGCCGCATGATCGAGGATGACATTGCCGAAGCGAAGGCGCATGGCCAGCATGGACGGACCGCAGTGCTCAAGCTTGCGCTTTGTCATTTCCTGCAAGAGCACGAGGCCGCCCGGACCGTCAAGCCCTGACGGCGCGGTCTCCGACAGGAGGGTCAGCTCGGTGCGGAAGGGGGCTCGCCGGGAGTGTTTCCGGACCGGACTCGCCGCAGCGACCCATCCTTCCGACGGACCCAGACATCCACATCGTATCCCAATTCGCGAACCCGCACCGCATCATGCAACGCGGATTCCAGGGCCGCTCGCCGCGACGGGTATTTTCCGCAATCGTCTCCCGGTGCGAAGCCGACGGTCCAGTGATTTTCGTTTTGGGAAACGATGTAGCTGAGGTGCGGTATCGGTGCCATGGCTGACCTCCCAGGGCTGAGTCTCGTCCATGCGGGCAGTATCCTTAAGGAACCCGTTCCGGGCCTTTATCAAGGTTAAGGACGATACGCAGTCGGCTTGGGCGTTGGGGGTAGGGAGCGGGATTCCAGCGAGCGCTTCAGCACCGAACGAGCACGACCACGGATCGCGCCTCCACCCTGTAGGGCGGCTCGGTTACCGGTTTCGCGTCGCCCAGGGAAACAATGTCATCGGGGCTGTCACGTGCCGTGTCTATGACCCGCTCCCAGCGGTCTGGCGCCGGGCCGTGGGGCACGGGATCCTGGATCAGGAACTCCTGCTCCGCCGCCGAGCCATTGATCATGACGTAGAGATCGACATCGCCTTGCGTGCTGCCGCGCAGGTGGAAAGCGAGGGTGCCTGTGTCCGCCGACGGGTCGAGGCTGCCGGTCGGTCCAAGCCACGTCACGTCCTCGCGCCAGCTGCGGCTACGGCCCAGTGAGGGATGGGCCTTGCGGAATGCGATCATGGCCTTGCAGAAGCGGTGGAAGCCGGCGTTGGTATGCAGCAGATCCCAGTCAAGCCACGTCGTCTCGTTGTCCTGGTTGTACGGATTGTTGTTGCCGCATTGCGTGTTCAGAAACTCGTCGCCGGCCACGAACATCGGTGTGCCGTTCGCCAGCATCAGCAGGCAGAACAGGTTCTTAGCCTGTCGCCGCCGAAGCCGGAGGACCGCCTCGGGCACGCCGTCGTCGCCCTCCCAGCCGCAGTTCCAAGAGCGGTTGTCGTCGCGGCCGTCCCGGTTCCCTTCGCCGTTGGCCTCGTTGTGCTTACGGTCGTAGCTGACCAGATCGTACAGGCAAAAGCCATCGTGGCAGGTCACGAAGTTGATGCTCTGGTAGGCGTGATAGGCGTCTTCGGGCGTGTCGGGGAAGATGTCGTCGCTGCCGCCGAGACGGTGCATCAGGCCGGCAACGACTCCCCGGTCCCCACGGATGAAGGACCGCACCTCGTTGCGGAAGGCATCGTTCCATTGCAGCCATGTGGTTCCGGGAAATGAGCGGCCGAGCTGGTAGTTGACCATATCCCAGGCCTCGGCGATCATCCGCAGGCGCGCCAGATCGGGATGCGTCTGGATCGCGCTGATGACCGGCGGCTCTTCGAGATCGATGGAGCCGTCCTCCCGGCGCGTGAACAGCGAGGCGAGATCGAAGCGGAAGCCGTCGATGCGGAACTGCCGTGCCCAATGGTGCAGGCTGTCCATGACCATGCCGGCGACATAGCGGTTGGCCGTATGCAGCACGTTCCCGGTGCCACTGTCGTTGCGATAGCGACGGCGGTCTTCGGCCAGAAGGTAGTAGGTGGTGTTGTCGACCCCGCGAAAGCTGTAGGTGGGGCCGTTCTCGTCGCCTTCGGCCGTATGGTTGTAAACGACGTCGAGGATGACTTCGATGTCGGCGGCGTGCAGCGCCTTGACCAGCGTCCGGAATTCGTCGAGCTGGCCGGTCGGCTCGGGGTGAGCTGCGTAGGTGTGATGCAAGGCGAAGAAGTTGAGCGGCATGTACCCCCAGTAATTTCCCTCCTGGGGATCGAACTGGAACACGGGCATCAGTTCGACCGCCGTGACGCCAAGGTCCCGCAGGTACGGAATTTTGTCGATCAGGCCCGCGAAGGTGCCCCGCCGGTCGGCCGAAACGCCGGAGTTTGCCCGTTGGGTGAAGCCGCGGACATGCAGTTCATAGATGATGGTGTCGTGGGTATGGCGCGGGGCATGGTCGCCGGCCCAGTCGAAGCTTGACGCCTTGGCATGCAGGATGCCGAGCGGGGCCCGGCCGGGATTGGTTCCCGGATGTCGGGCGGCCGCCCGGCTGAACCCGGATGGGAAAAATACCGCCCTTGCATAGGGATCGAGCAGGATCTTTTCGGGATCGAACCGCTGTCCATCGGCCAAGGCGTGTGGTCCGTCGACGCGGTAGGCATAGTAGGTAGCGCGGTGGACCGTGGTCGCGGGCAACCGGCAATGCCAGATACGGCCACTCTTGTTGCGGCGGGGATCGAAGGGCTGGATCGTGATGGGGTCAATCGAATTCTGTGCGGCGAAAAGCAACAGAGTGACGGATGTGGCGTGCTTGGAATAAAGAGCGAAGTTGTAGGCGTCTTCATCGGGTATGAAAGAAACTCCAAGCGGCGAGGGTGAGCCTTCGTGTCTTGTCCAATCGTCCATCGGAACATCGCACTCCGCGTCATGCGATCCCGGCTTTTGCCGCAATCGCCGGTTCGGCCATGAGGTAGGCGACCGCTCCATCGAGGGTGGTCAGGCGCGGGTAATCGACCTCGGGGATCGCGACGCCCAGACGGTTGTGCAGCGCCGTCACGAAGTTCAGGTGATCCATGGAGTCGATGTCCAGTGCCTCCCGGAGGTCGGTCGCCGGATCGAGGAGGGCAAGGTCGGCTTCGGGGGCGATGTTGCTCAGCTCCTCCAGCACCACACATCGTACATCGTCGGGAGTCATAGCGATCCGGGCTCCTGCAGCAGACGATCGATTTCGACAAGGAGAAGGGCGCCGCGGTGCCCGTCGCTGACCCGATGGTCGGCCGCGAGGGTCGCCGTCATCACGGGGCATGGAACGACTTGGCCATCCACCACCCAAGGCCGCTCGACCGGCTTGCCGAAGCCGACGATGGCGACCTGTGGCGGGTAGATGACGCCGAACACCCCCTCTACCCCGCGGTCGCCGAGACTGGTGACGGTGATGGTGGGATCCTGCAGCTCGGAACTGCGCAGCCGCCCGGAGCGTGCCCGGGCGACCAGATCGCGCAGGCGGGCCATCACCTCGTCCACGGCCAACCGGTCGGTGTCGTGGATCGCGGGTGCGACGAGGCCGCCGCCGCGGATCGCCACCGCAGTGCCGATGTGGATGCCCTCGGCCGGCCGGAATGTCCCTTCGATACAGGATCCGTTGAACTCGGGCAGGCGCCGCAAGGCGAGCGCGACGGCCTTCAATTGCAGTGCCGCCATGAGCAGCCGTTTTTCGGGTGGGCGCCCCGTGTTCCGATCCACGAGCCAGGCGTTCGCTTTGGCCAGGGCCACCGTGGTGCTCAGGTAGTAGTGAGGGATCTCCTGATTGGAGCGGGCCATGGCCGCGGCGATCGCCCGCCGCATCTGCACCACATCCAGCCCACGCGGCTGCGGGGTGGCGGACGGCATGGTGGCAGCCCGCTCGACATCGGCCAGAAGCACGGCGCCTCCCGGCCCGCTGCCGGTAACCGCGGTCAGGGCGATGCCGTGCTCAACCGCCAGTCGCCGTGCCGCCGGCGACGCCGGCGGATGGGCGGTCGCCGCCGTGACCGGAGGGGACGGAAGCGGCGCTGGCGTCCGCAGCGGCGGGGGAGGGGGCGCCGATGGCTGCGGCCCGGGGGTGCGCAACTCGACGCTCTCGCCGGCTCCGGTGAGCAGGGCAAGCGGTGTGCCGACCGGAACCGAGGTGCCGGGAGTGACGAGGAGGCGTTCGATCACGCCGGCCTCGAAGGTTTCGACCTCGATGGCGCCCTTCTGCGTTTCCACCACGGCAACGATGTCGCCGCGGGCGACGGCATCGCCCGGTTGCTTGAGCCATTCGACCAGAACCCCCGCCTCCATGTCGGCGCCCAGCGAAGGCATGCGGAAAATGCCCATCACGCCCCCATCAGTGCCTTGACCGCCGCCACGATGGCGGCCGGCTGCGGAAGCGCCGCCTGCTCCAGATGCCGGGGGTAGGGGATTGGCACCTCCGCCGTGCAGACCCGCGCCACCGGGGCATCGAGCGACCAGAAAGCCCCCTCCATGATGCGGGCGCTGACCTCCGCGGCGAAGCTGCCGGTCCGCCAGCCTTCGTCGACGATCACCGCCCGGCGGGTGCGGGCGACCGAGGCCAGCACGGTTTCGCCATCGAGCGGCCGCAGGCTGCGCAGGTCCACGACCTCCGCCGATATAGTGTCCGCCGCCAGGGCTTCCGCCGCGGCGAGTGTCTTGAGCAGGCTGCCGCCGTAGGTGATCAGCGTCACGTCCCTGCCGGCCCGGCGAACCACCGCGCGGTCGATGTCGACCGGACCGGCTGCGGCATCCAGGGTGCCTTCCATGTTGTAGAGCATCACATGCTCGAACATCACCACCGGATCGGGATCCTGCAGTGCGGTCCACAGCATGCCGCGCGCGTCCTCCAGGGTGGCCGGCGCCACCACCCGCAGGCCCGGCACATGGGCATACCAGCCCTCCAGACTGTGCGAATGCTGCGCCGCGAGCTGCCGCCCCGCCCCGGTCGGAATGCGGAAGACCACCGGTACGCTCACCTGTCCACCGGACATGTGACGGAGCGTCGCTGCGTTGTTGACGATCTGGTCGAGCGCCAGCAGGCTGAAGTTGACGGTCATGATCTCGACGATCGGACGCATGCCGTTCAGCGCGGCGCCGATGCCGGCGCCGACGAAGGTGGATTCCGACAACGGCGTATCGCGGATGCGGTCCGGCCCGAATTCGTCGTACAGGCCTTTGCTCACGGCGTAGCATCCGCCGTAACACCCGACATCCTCACCCATCAGGAAAACCCGCTCGTCGCGCACCAGCGCATCACGAAGCGCCTCGCGCAGGGCATCGCGGTAGGAGATCGTGCGGCCGGCCGCCGCAATGGTGGTGTCCGCATCGGTCATGGATGCACCTCGCGGGTATAGACGTCCTTCGCCAGATCCTCGACCGGCTCCCATTTCCCGGCCTCGGCGAATGCGACCGCAGCCTCGACTTCCGCCTCGGCATCCCGCTCGATGGCGGGGAGATCGGCGTCGTGCAGCATGCCGGCTTCCCGCGTCCAGGCCGACAGCCGGGCAATGGGGTCATGGCGCTTCCAATCGTCGATCTCAGCCTTGTCGCGGTAGAGCTGGGGGTCGAACATGGAATGGGCGCGGAAGCGGTAGGTCCGGCATTCGAGGAATTGCGGCCCGGCGCCATCGCGTATCGCATCGGTCATGCGCCGCGCCGCCGCCTCGACGGCGACGACGTCCATGCCATCCACGGCCTCCGACAAGACCTGATAGACGGCGGCCTTGAGGTGCAGGTCGGTCTGCGACTGGGCCCGGTCGAGGCGCGTGCCCATGGCGTAGAGGTTGTTTTCGCAAACGAACAGGACCGGCAGTTTCCACAGCGCGGCGAGGTTCAGGCTTTCGTGGAACTCCCCCTCGGCGACCGCACCGTCGCCGAAGAAGCACGCCGTGACCTGCGGCCGGCCACGCATGCGGTCCGCCAGCGCCATGCCCACCGCCAGGGGCAGTCCGCCGGCGACGATGGCGTTGCCGCCGAAAAAGCGGGTGCCGACATCGAAGAGGTGCATCGACCCGCCGCGCCCGTGGCTGCATCCTTCGGCCTTCCCGTACATCTCGGCCATGACGGCGGTCATCGGGACACCGCGCAGGATGGCGTGCCCGTGTTCGCGGTAGGTGGCGACGACGGCGTCTTCGGGATGCAGGCACCCCATCACCCCGGCCGCCACTGCCTCCTCGCCGATATAGAGGTGAAGAAACCCGCGGATCTTTTCCTGCTGGTACAGCTCGCCGCACCGTTCCTCGAAGCGGCGAATGCGCACCATCTGCCGCAGCAGGCCAAGCAGATGGTCGCGGGTCAGCCGAGGTTTCGCATGCGGGGCCGGAGACAGGTCGCTCATCGCTCGTCCCTTTCCAGCGTCGACAGATCGCCTTCTGGCAGGCCCAACTCGCGCGCCTTCAACAAACGGCGCATGATCTTGCCGCTGCGCGTGCGTGGCAGGGAAGCCCGGAAATCGATTGCCTTCGGAGCAACCGCCGGACCCAGCCGGGCGCGGCCGTGCCCGAGCAACTCCTTGCGCAGCGCCTCCGACGGAGTCCAGCCCGGCTTGAGCGCAACAAAGGCCTTCACTACCTCGCCGGCGATGGGGTCGGGAACCCCGATCACCCCGGCTTCGGCCACGGCGGGATGCTCCATGAGGGCGCTCTCGACCTCGAAGGGGCCGATCAGGTGGCCGGCGGACTTGATCACATCGTCCGCGCGGCCGACGAACCAGAAATAGCCTTCGGTATCGCGCATGGCGAGGTCGCCACTCAAATACCAGCCGTCGACGAAACAGCGCCGATAGCGTTCCTCTTCGCCCAGATAGCCGCGGAACATGGAGGGCCAGCCGGGCCGCAGGGCCAGTTCGCCGACGGTCATCGGCTCCGTCACCGGGAGGATTCGGCCGTCGGGAGAGCGCGCGACGACCGCCGCCTCGACGCCGGGGATCGGACGGCCCATGGACCCCGGCTTCACGTCGGCGGAGGCGTAATTGGCGATCATGATGCCGCCGGTTTCGGTCTGCCACCAATTGTCATGGAAGGGGCGGCCGAACGTCTCCTGGGCCCATGCCACCGCCTCGGGGTTGAGCGGTTCCCCCACGCTCGCCATGAAACGCACCGACGACAGGTCGTAACGCCGCGCCACCTCGGCGCCCACCTTCAGCAACATGCGGATGGCGGTGGGGGCGGTGTACCAGACGGTGACGCGCTCCCGCTGGAGAATGCCGTACCACCTCTCGGCATCGAACTCCGCTTCGTCCACCAGCAGCGTGGCACCGATGGTCAGCGGTGCGATGATGCCGTAGGACGTGCCGGTCACCCAGCCGGGATCGGCGGTGCACCAGAATACGTCACCCGGCCGCAGGTCGAGGGCAAGCCGGGCCGTTGCATGATGGGCGACGACGGCCTCATGCACATGCACGGCACCCTTCGGACGGCCGGTGGTGCCGCTGGTGAAGTGGAGAAGCGCCATGTCGTCCGGTGTCGTTTGCGCACAGGTGAAGGCCGGTGCCGCTTCGGGAAGTGCGCGCTGCAGGTCCAGGACACCGCCGTCCGGCCCGGTTCCGCCATCGACGAGCAGCACATGCCTGAGGCCGGGCAGCTCTTGGCGCCAGGGTTCGATCTTGCGGCGGTACAGCGCCTCGCTGGTTACCAGAACCCGGCCGTCGCCGAGCGACAGGCGCGTTCTTATGGGCTCCGGACCGAAGGCGGAGAACAGAGGCGAGAAGACGCAGCCGCACTTCAGCGTCCCGATGGCCGCGACATAGAGGTCGGGCTGGCGACCGAGCAGGCTGAAGACGCGCTCGCCCTTGCCGACGCCCAGCGACCGCAGCAGGTTGGCAAAGCGGTTGGACTGTTCGGCCAGATCACGATACTGGAACTCACGGCACGTGCCGTCTTTGGCCAGCCAACGCAGAGCGATTCGGTCGCCCCCGCCATGCGCGAAGTGCCGGTCCACGGCTTCGTACGCGATGTTGAGCCCACCGTTCGGCAGGCCGTCCAGATCGGCACGCGCAGCCGACCACGTGAAGGCGGCGCAGGCCTGTTCGTAATCGGTCAGGACGGCGGCAGCCTTGTCCTCTGGTCCTTTGCGAATGGTCTCCCAGGCCATGGCACCTCGTCCCAAACGCGCACCGTCCGGCGAACTGGCGCCGATCCTGGCGGGTATCACGCGGCATGATACGGCTGTGCCCAAGGGGCGGGCTTAACCCAGGTTAGGAACCGCCGGAAAATTCACTGCTTTGATGTCTTGGAGAAGCAAGGGCCTCCATGTCGACGGGCTTCAGGCGGCATGCCGGCCGAGCGTTTTAATGATTGCTTGATCTGTGGATGTTTGGCCGCTCCGCACAAAGTCGATCAGACAGGATGACGAGGCTTGCATGGAGGGAGCCGAGCCGAAAGGCGTTGCCGGTCCCCAGGAATCAGGAGGGCAAGGGAAGGAACTCGGCCAGACCGAGGATTCGAACCATAAAGAGCTGCTGTGCTGGTCGGCGGAGCGTGAGCGGGAGGCTGCGGAAGAACGGCGCACTGTGGCGGAGGAGGAACGCATCACCTCGGAAGAGCTTCGTGAGCATGCGGAAGACATCCGCTTGGCGTCTGAAGGTTGCCGGTCGAGCGGCTGGTTCCGGGCGATGTCGTGCGTCTCGTCGCCGGCGACCTTGTGCCGGCGGATGGCCGGCTGATCGAGGCGCGCGATCTCTTCGTGAACCAAGCGCTGCTGACCGGCGAACCCTATCCCGTGGAAAAGCGGGCGGCCGACCTGCCGCGTGCTGTCGATCCCGGTGGGGCCACCAATACGCTGTTCATGGGAACCTCGGTCATCAGCGGGACGGGGCGGGCAGTGGTCCTGCGGACCGGCGGCGCCACCCTGCTCGGCGGCATGGCCCACAGCCTGACCACGCCCCCGCCTCCCACCGATTTCGAAATCGGCGTGCGTCACTTCGGTCTGTTGATCCTGCGGATCACGGTGTTCCTGGTGCTGTTCGTTCTGCTCGCGAACGTGCTGTTCCACAGGCCCTGGCTCGACTCCCTGATGTTCGCGGTCGCCCTTGCGGTCGGGCTGACGCCGGAACTGCTGCCGATGGTCGTGACGGTGACCCTCGCCCGCGGCGCCCTGCGCCTTGCCGAGCGCAAGGTGATCGTCAAGCGGCTGACGGCGCTGCACAATCTTGGGGCCATGGACGTCCTGTGCACGGACAAGACCGGCACCCTGACCGAAGCGCGCATCCAGTTGGTCAGGCACATCGACGTCCAGGGGCGGGACAGCGAGGAGGTGTTCCGGCTGGCTTGGCTCAACAGCTATTTCGAAAGCGGGATCCGCAGCCCATTGGACGACGCGATCCTGGACCACGGACAGCCGGACACGGTCGACTGGCGCAAGTTCGACGAGGTGCCCTTCGATTTCGAGCGCCGGCGCGTCTCCGTGCTGCTGGAACGCGGCGGCGAGCACCGGCTGATCGTGAAAGGGGCGCCGGAGGACGTATTGAGCCTATCCAGCCATCACCAACCGGATGATCAGGGAGAGCCGCGCATCTTCGATGCCGAGGCCAGGAAGCGGGGCCAGGACCTGTTCGAAGAGCTGGGTGAGGACGGCTTTCGGGTTCTGGCCATCGCGTCGCGTGTGGTCGGGCCGGAGCAGAGGGAGGCGCGGGTCACGGACGAAGCCGAACTGGTCTTCGCCGGCTTCCCAGCCTTTCTCGACCCGCCCAAGGCCGATGCGGCGGCGGCTTTGCGCGCGCTGGCGCAGGCCGGGGGCATCGTCAAGATCCTGACCGGAGACATCGAGCGTGTTACCCGCCATGTCTGCCGCGAGTTGGGCCTTGCCGTGACCGGGCTGATCAATGGCGACGAGCTGCGGGGGATGAGCGAAGAGGCCTCGCGCGTTCGGCTCGCCAAGGTCAACGTGTTCTGCCGGCTCTCGCCGCCGCAGAAACAGCGGGTGCTGCTGGCGCTGAAGCAGCGCGGCCACGCCGTCGGATTTCTCGGCCACGGCATCAACGACGCGGCGGCGCTGGTCCTGCCCTTCCTGCCGATCCAGGTGCTGCTGAACAACCTGCTCTACGACGCCTCGGAGATCGGCATTCCCTTCGACCGTGTCGATCCGGAAACCATCACTCGGCCGGTCCGCTGGAACATGGCGCTGATCCACCGCTTCATGCTGGTCCTGGGGCCGGTGAGCTCCCTGTTCGACTTCCTCACCTTCTACGTCCTGCTGACCATGTTCGGCGCCGGGGAGGCGCTTTTCCAGACCGGCTGGTTCGTCGATTCACTAGCGACCCAGGTGCTGATCATTCTCATCATCCGGACACGGAGATCACCCCTGGACAAGGGGGCATGACATGGCATCGCCGGCGGCGGGATCGTCCGTCGGCGATGCCGGTCTTCCAATCGCCGCGACCGCCTAAAGCTTGGCGATCTCGATGTTGCGCTTGCTGGGCTTGCTCGGCTCTGTCTTCGGCAGCACGATGGTGAGCACGCCGTTCTTGACGGTGGCGGTGATGCCGTCCGCATTCACATTGGCCGGCAGCCGGAAGGACCGCGCGCACATGCCATAGCGGCGTTCGGAGAAGTAGCGGTTCTTGCCCTTCTCTTCCTTCTCCTCCTTTTTCTCGGCCTTGATCGTCAGGATGTCGTCCTGGAGGCTGACTTCGGCGTCCTTCTCGTCCATACCGGGAATTTCCAGCGTGACCCGGTACTCGGTCTCGCGCTCGTCCACCTCGGCCGGCGGGACGATTGCCTCCAGTTCGGCTTCACTGCGCAGCAACGGCTCCAAACTGAACATGGGGCGTCGGCTCCACGGAAAGCGCAGCATGGACGACGCCTCATCGAACAGGCGGTCGAACTCGTCGCGCAAGGCGAACAGCGGATGGCGATTGTGTTCAGCGCCTTGCTTTGCGGCCAAACCGGTGCCCGCGAGTTCCTGCTTCGGCTTTTCGCTGGCGTTTGGATCGGTCATGGTCATGGCATCCTCCTGGATTACCCTGGTGACGCCATGGCTTTAGCATCCGGCGGGACCGACCGACTTTATCTGGATTAACGTGGGAGGCGTTTCATCGGGGGCACGCCGCGTGAGATGCTGAAACTGACTGCAATTGGTGGAAGCAAAAGTGGGCAGGTGAGGGAATACATGCCTTCTCAGGGCCGGGAGGGGCCATGGCCGAGGAGGTGGTCGACGGACTGCTTTGCCCGGCTGACCGGAATGGCGAAGCCGATGCCGCTGTTGCTGAGGGCTGATCCAATCAGACTGTCGTTGATCCCGACCAACTCTCCCCTGAAATTCACCAGGGCTCCACCCGAGTTGCCTGGATTGATCGCGGCGTCGGTCTGGATGAAGGGACCCTCGGGTTCGGCAGGGTTCCTCGCCCCGATGCCGCTGACGATCCCCAGCGTCGCTGTCTGGGCGAGGCCGAACGGATTTCCGATCGCCACCACATAATCGCCCACGCGCAGGGCATCGGAATCTCCCAGCGGCACGGCAACGAGATCGCGTGCCTCCACCTGTATCACCGCGATGTCGCTGACCGCGTCGGAGCCGACCAACCGGCCGGACAGCTGCCGCGCGTCTGCAAGCGTGATGGTTATGTCCTCGGCTCCATCGACGAGGTGATGGGTGGTGACGATGATGCCGTTGACCGCATCGATGACGATGCCGGAGCCTTGGACAAGAAAGCGACGCTCCTCCGGCTGCACGCGCTTGGGCAGGCCGAACATGCGGCGGAATTCGGGATCGCGAAGCAACAACATCTCTTCTGCAGACAACTGGCCGCTTACGGCAATGCTGACCACGCCCGGAAGCACCCGTTCCAACATGGGAGCCAATGTGGGCATGGCTTCCGTGGCCGTGTCATCCCCCGGGTTCCCGACCCTGTTGGGCGCGCAAGCGCCGATGCTCATGACCATCGCCAGCGCGAGTGCCATGTGTCGGACCAGATCGGCAATCCTGATTCCGGTTTGTCGAAGCATGCGCTATGCCCCTGCCAGGTGACGCCGCAATCCTGCCGCGTCCGGGCGGCCGAGCCTTTCAACGGAAGTATACCCGTTCCAATGCGCCATATCGCCATTAACCTGGGTTAAGTGGAGGCGAAGTTCCTCCCTTGTATACCTCTCGGAAAAACCGGCGTGACGGCGGAAGCAGGCCGTTGAACGAGGAGGGCCATCGATGAAGAGCCAAGCATCACGCACATATGCTGCCCCCCGATTGGCGAACGAGTTTTCGGCGTGGACTTCCAGCAACCTCGTTCAAAACACCTTCTTGCAGCAGACGGAAGCGATCCTGCGAATGCAATCCAACTTGTTTGATGGTTTCGAGAACCTAAGCCGGAACTGGCTGGAGCACCGGCAGGACGACATCCGGTCGGCACTGTTCACCGTGGAGCGGATGGGAACGATCGAGGATGTGGCGGAGCGATCCTCGCTGTGGAACGACTGGTTGGCAGACCGCATGAAGCGTTGGTCCGATGAGGCATCCGCCATGGTGGAGCAGGCGCAGAACGTTTCCCGCACCATCGCCGATCAGGCGTCCGCCACCGTCGAGCGGTCCTTCCAACCGAATGAAAGGCAGGCCGGCAACACAGGGGCGCGTCGGGACCGCAAGAGCGAGGAAACACACAGCTGAAGCCCGGAGACGCCGGGAGGGAAAATGGTTCATCGGCTGGGGAATAGAGGAACGGATAACCGCCCGGCCCTGTTCAGGGACCGGGCCGATGCCGGCAGGCGGCTGGCCGACAGGCTGCTGCCTCTGCGCGACCAGGACCCGGTCGTTCTGGCGCTGCCACGGGGCGGTGTCGCGGTGGCGGCGGAGATCGCAAGAAGTCTTCACGCCCCGCTCGGGCTTGTTCTGGTCCGCAAGTTGGGGGCTCCTCATCAGCCGGAGTTCGCGATCGGCGCCATTGCCAGTTGCGGGGCCAGTTGCGGGGCCAGTTGCGGGACGGGCGGAAGCGAGGCGATCGAAACCGTGATCAATCCGGCCATCGGTGGGTATTCGCCGCAATCCTGGCCCCGATCCTGGATAACCCGGGAAACTGAAAATCAACTCGAAGAGTTGGAACGTCGCCGCAACACCTATCTCGCCGGTCGGAAACAACCTGCCATCGCTGGCCGCATCGCCATCCTGGTCGATGACGGAATCGCGACCGGAGCGACCATGCTTGCCGCCCTGCAGGCTGTCCGCAAGGAAAGGCCAAGAGCGGTCGTGGTGGCGGTTCCGGTGGCGCCAGCAAATCGCTTGGCGGAATTCAACGGGTTGGCGGACGCAACCCTATGCCTGGAAACTCCCGTCGACTTCCAGGCGATCGGACCCTGCTACCGCGACTTTCACCAACTCGACGACACGGACGTCATCCGCCTGCTTGATCGCGCAGGCAAGACGAACCCTGCGCCCGAGGTGCAGGGTTCGCGTCACCGGATTTCCTGATTTCCGTTCTGCAGTGCGGTTGCAGTGCGGTTGGACCGTCCGGCCGCAACGGCGACTGGGAGGAGAAAACATGGCCACATTCATCATGTTGACGCGGCTCATCCAAAGTCAAAAGGGGCCACCGCTGTCGACGGAGGCGTTTCAAAAACAGCTTGTCGAGAGGATCGGCCAGGCCTGTCCCGACATCGAGTGGCGAGGCAGCTTCGCGGTGCTTGGACCTTATGATTTCCTCGACATCTTTTCCGCACCGGACATCGACGCAGCGATGCGGGTGGCGGCAACCGTCCGTGGAACCGGCCATGCCCACACCGAAATCTGGGGGGCGGCCGAACTGCATCGCAACAAGGACAACATCAGAGCGATTCACCCGCTGGCGGGATGAGGAGTCTTGAGCAAATCCCAGATCCGGGCCGGTTCGGCGATCCGCACCGGCCCGGACAATGGCGGCTATTTCTCCTGTATCGTCTGAATGTAATAGACCAGCTCCAGTATTTTTCCGCGCACCACCTGCTCCGATCCCCAGGGCCAGAAGTCCTGAACCGATTCCGTCCTGAACACCTCCCCCCAAATCGGCATGTCGCGTGTTCCGTGTGCCGCGATCATTTCGCGACCGTCGATAACCTTGTACAGGTATTCGAGCGGGAAGATGCCGTGGTTGCGCTCCCGGATCGTGGTCAGCGCCGCCGGCTTCCTGTTGAGATAGCCGGCATAGGGGCCGTCACCTTGCCCGCCGGCACCATGGCACACGGCGCAGTTGGCCAGGTACGACGACTGGCCGATCGGTTCCCCGGACTTTCCGGTGCGCGATTGTGCGAAGCCCGGCGAGCACATCGTGAGGATGCCGATTGCGACGACGCCGTGAGCGAAGAAATGCCCTCCCGTCAGGATAGACCCCATGGAACCCTCCTTCTTCGGTTTGGCTCCCAAGATGGCGGGAATGCGCCCCGCGGGCCTTAACCGGGATTAATGCCGGGCCGTCCGCGACATCGGATCTTGCGTTCGGGAACGCACGGCTCCCGACCCTCGGAGGGATGGACCATGTACCGCAAGATCCTTGTTCCTCTGTCCAATGCGGCTTTCGGCATGGCGGCGGCCCTCGACGCCGCCATTCACGTCGGGCGCATCTTCGGCTCTGAGGTCGAGGTGCTCTATGCGCGCCCCGCTCCGGAGGCACTGATCCTGGTGCTTGGCAAGGGCTTTGCCGGAACAATGTTGGAAAGCGCCCTCCGCGAGGTGCAGGCGAAGATTGGAAAGGACTGCGAAGCAGCGCACGAGCGGATGCAACGGATTTGCGGCCAAGCCGGCAGTTCCGCTGATGATGATGCAGTATCCCGACCATGCCCGCAGGTTGTGTGGCGGGAAGTGGAGGGACCGGCCGACAGAATGACCGGTATTGCCGCGCGCTTTGCCGACCTTATCATGTTCGCCAAACCCGAAACCGGCGATGTGACGGACAGCGTCTGGAGATCGATGTTCGATGCGGCATTGTTCGCATCCGCACGTCCGGTGATCTTGATGCCATCGCTCCCTGTGCCGCTCTCAGCTTCCAGAATCATGATCGCCTGGAACGGAACCCCACAAGCAACCAGAGCGGTTGCCGCGGCACTTCCCCTGCTGCGTCGAGCACAAAGTGTTTTCATCGGGACAGCCGGACTGGATGAAGATCTGCAAAGAGATGCCGAAGGCTTGAAGGAATACCTTCTGGTACACGAGGTGGATGCCCAGGTGGAGCATCTGCCGAAAAGTTTGCGTGAAACTGGAAGCGTTCTGCTTGGCATGGCGTCGCAGTTCGAAGCCGACCTCCTCGTCATCGGCGGGCATGGCCGTAACCGCTTGCGGGAATGGACGCTGGGAAGCACGACATCCCACGTGGTGGAGCTTGCCACCATCCCGGTGTTCCTGGTGCACTGACCTCAAGGCGGCGCGACCGCCTTGTCGGGCATGGTCAGCGTTTTTCGATGCATTCGAGATAGCCATCGATTCTCTTGAGCCAATGTTCGCGTTGGCCGGCGGTTGCATCATCCAGTCGGCATGCGGCAAGACGGATGCGGATGCAGGCGCGGAACGTCCGGTAGAATGCGATCAGGCGGAGATCGGGACGGTCGCCGCTGCGCAGCATATAGCTTTCCAGGATGCGGTCGCCGATCCAGCCCGCCCCCAGACGATCGCATTCAAGAGCAAGATATGAGAGTTCATCGACCGGGTCGAGCAGCCGGAGAGTCCGATCGAATTCAAGACAGTCTATGATTTTGGGAGGGCTTTCCAGAAATACATGTTCGGGGCGAAGGTCGCCATGCCCTTCAATGATCCGCCCTTCCACGACCCTCCTCCGCAACAGGGTGCGCTGTGTCTTCAAGAAGGTCCGCTGCCAAAGTGCAGCTTGGCTTGCTCGGTCCAGCATGCCCTTGGGCAGTCTGGTTCTGACCGCCTCCTGATTTTCCTCGACGTTCTTCCTGAAGTGGCCGAGATACCGGTCCGTCGACATCGGAACGGGCAGGCTGAAGCGGTAAAATTGCCAGAATATGACCGAAAGCCTGCGGACGTCGCTTGGAAGCATGGCTTTGGAGCGGATCAGTTCGTCCATCCGCCGCTCTGTCGGAAGCCGCCGCATCCACACCACCCAGTCGACAATCCTGTCTGTAGGCTGGGGCCGCGCGCACAAGCGGAGGGTCCCATCCGCTTGTAGGGCGAGGCTGAGGGCGTCGTGATAGACGGTGGGGGCAAGGCGGCGGTTGAGCCGTATTTCGGTCAGGCAATTCGCGCGGCGTAAAGCCACCGTCGAGAGGTCGAGTTCCGGCAACTTCCGGGGCTTCTTCAGTTTGAAAGCATGACGCTCCGTCAGGAATACCCAGGAGAGGCGTGTCTCGATCGCCTCAACATGGCGGGCATGGTAGAACCGATAGGCATCCGGATGCCGCAAATAGCTTATCTTCGCTTCGAGCGGGCAGTCCGGCTCGGGTTGTGCAACGGCTGATCCGTCTCCTCTGCTAGAGTAGGTCACTGAGAGAACCGCCGGCATGCAGGCGGGCAATGGCTTCGGCGAACAATGGGGAGGTGTCCAAAATCGTGAGCTTTCGGATCGATTGGCCATCCTCCAATCGCCAGGGCGGCACCGTATCGGTTACAACCACGCTGTCGAAGGCCGGCGACTGCAGCATTTCGACGGCACCCGGCGCGAACACTCCGTGGGTCGCGAGCGCCGTCACGGAGATCGCACCGGCTTTCCGGCACGCTTCGGCGGCCCGCAGCATCGTCGTTCCGGTGGCAATGAGATCATCCAGGATCAGAACCCTGCAACCGTCGACATCGCCGACCAGCTGGCCACCGCCAACGATGCCGGCGCTGCGGGTCTTTTCCATGAACGCCAGACCGATCGGGTGAGGAAGGCTGCACGCCAGTGTTTCGTAGAGTTGCTCGACCCGTTTCATGCCGCCGACGTCAGGCGATACCACGACAATGGCGCCACCCTCCACTGTCGACCTGACATGTTCGGCGAAGAGCGGCCGTGCCAGGAGATTCTCGGTCCGGCATCGGAAAGCATTCTCGAAGGCAGCCAGATTGTGAACGTCGATCGTGACCACGCGGTCGGTTCCAGCCGCCTCGAACAGGGTCGCCAGTTGGCGCGTCGCGACCGGATCGCGCGGCTTGGTGCGGCGGTCCTTGCGGCCGTAAGCGAGGTACGGGGCCACGACCGTGATCCGCCGAGCGGACGAGTCCCGCAACGCCCCGATGAAGAGCAGCAGTCGCCATAGCTTGTCATGCACGCTGTCATGGGCGTCGCCCAGCAGCGATTGCACCACGAACACGTCCCGGTCCCTGACGCCGACCAGTGGCCGGACCTTCATTTCGCCATCCTCGAAACGCCTCTCTTCATGAGGAGAGACGGGAATTTCCAGATGTGCCGCGATCCGGTGGCCATGCCGCCAATTCGGATCCAGATCGAACAGCATCAGTTCTTTTTGCGGCATCGATACCTCCCATGCCGGACGACCAGGGATGGCGGCATCAGTGCGCCATCAGGACCGAACAGCCGAGTGCGGTTTCCAGTACGTAGCGGGTTGCGCCGCCGAGAACCATTTCCCGGAAGCGGCTGTGTCCATACCCACCCATGACCAGCAGGCCTGCACCGATTTCCTTCGCCCGGTCCGCCAGCAATTCCCCGGTCGGGCGGCCATCCTCGTGAAGCACGTCGACCGCGGCCGAGATGCCATGCCATGCGAGGTGGTCGGAAAGACGCGTGATCATCGGCGCCGTGGGGCCGGTGACGTCATTGCTGCCCGCGATCGTCAGCACTGTGGCGGTTCGCGCACGCCACAGGAGCGGCATGGCCGCGGCAATCGCCCTGGCCGCCTGCCGGCTGCCGTTCCAGGCGATCGCAACCGACGACAGCGCTTCGGCGTCGATGCCCGGTGCCGCCAGCAGGATCGGCTGACCGGTTTCGAACAAAGCCGTCTCCAGCCGCATGACGTTGGGGGGAGCGTCGACGGGCTGAGCGAACAGGATCAGGTCGGCACATCGTCCCCGCTGGAGGAGAATATCCTCGGACAGCCCCATCACCTCCCGCCATGTCGCGGTGATCGAACCGGACGTAACGGCGATATCCGGATCCGGATAACCGACGCTGTGAACGCCGGCGGCGGCGATGGCCGAGTTGAAGCTGCGCCGGGCTTGCGACGCCCGCTCCTGATCGGCCTGCTCTGCCTCCCGGATCAGGCGCTCCAGCATGTCGGACGAGAAGCCTTCGGCAACCAGCGGAATCGCGATCCGCGGGTCGGGCCGGATATGCACCGCATCCACATGCCCGTTGAACAGCTTGGCGATGGCAAAGGCGGCGTTCAGCGCCCGCTCATCCGCAGCGGCGCCATCGAGCGGGACCAGAATATGCTTGATCATGAACCGTCTCCTGGTGCGGAGGGGAGGTTCCATGACATTTGCGCGAAGGGCGGTGCCCGACCTTGATCCAGATTAACCTCGCTGACTCAAGCGGCTGATCGTCAGCGCTACTCGGCCGATCGCAGCCGGGTTTATCCAGGTTAAGGCGGCGGGCGATCGACATGCGAGCATAGAGGGTGAGCATACCGGCTATTCGCCCATCGGGGAGAAACCTGCCATGACACAACGGCATCGGGACAATGGTCCCGTCCGCGATCATCGCCCGCAACCTGAACGCCGCGACCGGCTGATCCAGGAGCATGAACACGATCCCTACAAGTCGGCTCTCAAGCCCGCCGATCCGAGCGTCTGTCCGCGTTGCCACGCGATCTACCAGGATGGGCGCTGGCGGTGGGGCGCAAGGCCGGCCGAGGCGTCCGAAATGGTTTGCCAGGCCTGTCAGCGCATTCACGATGGCATCCCGGCCGGCATCCTGACGATGAGCGGCGATTTCGTGCAGGCTCATCGGGCGGAAATCCTGGCGCAGGTCCGTCATCAGGAGACGCTTGAGAAGGCCGAGCATCCGCTGAACAGGATCATGGACATCAGAAACACCGCTGATGGGATGACGGTAACCACCACCGATCTGCATTTGCCGCGGCGCATCGCCGAAGCCCTTCGGAGTCATCACCAGGGCGTGGTCACATGGCATTACGATGAGGGCGAGTGCTTTTTGAGGGCGAATTGGCAGGCCGACTGAACGTCCTGAGCGGGCGCTGCAAACGCCGGTCGTCGCAGCAGATCCGTGTATCGGTTCGACTGCGCGACGAAGGGCTGAATCGTGTCGTCGGCATGGCGACGATGGGTGGCCGGATCCGTCGGCGATGAACGGAGAAAAGGCCGGGCTGGTGGCCGTCCGACAGGGTCACGTCGACCTGTTGTGGGCCGACCTTGCGCCCCAGTCGGCCATTTTGCGCCAACTCCCTTCGCTCCATGCCTCATGTGCCGGTGGAGGGCGCGGAATCAGAAAAGGGGGATCGGGAGCCCAAGTTTCGGTCAACTCCGCGAGTTTTGCCAACCGCGACCAATCCATAACGCGCAGGCGCCCCTTTAGGAAACTCAGCAACCCGGCCGCGCGCATCTCCTTCAAGGTCCGGCACACATGCACCGGTGTAAGGCCGGTGGCATCGGCGATCAATGTCTGGGTGATGGGAAGTGCGAATTCTTCCTCACAGGTGTCGAAGGCATGACTCTGGCGCTGGCACAGGGCAAGGAGAAGTCGGGCGATCCGCTCGGTTGCGTTGCAGGTGCCGAGCCCCCCCAACAGGCGCCAGTCCGCGATCGTTTCTGCCGCAAGCAGCGACGCCATCCGCAAAGCCAATTCCGGCGCGGACTGGCAGAAGCGCATCAGCGACGGGCGCGGGATCGGACAAACCGTGAGGTCCGTCACCGCTTCCATCGTGCAGGGCATGCAGCCATCGGCGGTCGTCTCGAAACCGACCATGCTCCCCGGCATGGCAAAGCGGAGCACTTGGCGACGCCCATTCTCATGAAAGGCGGAAGCGACCGCCCAACCGCGGCGGATGATGAACACCATGTCGCTCGCATCCCCTTCGGCGAAGACGCAGCCTCCCGCCTGCACATGCCAAAGCGGGTGTTTGATGTTGCCCAGCGCAATGAGTTGCGCATCGGAAGCGCTGGCGCACAATCCGTCGCGTCGAACCGGGCAGGACTGGCATTCTGGCCGCATGGGAAGCCTTTCTCACAAATCTCAATGCCTTGGATCATTCCGATTCGTGGGGAGCAGTTGGGCCTGCGCGAGGGAGTCGATCAGGGCTGAAACGATGATGTGGCTGCCGACCGGTCCGTCAGACGCCTCCTGGGCTGCATCAAGATATCCGTCGAGACGACAGGCGACCGAGAGCTTTACAGCGACACCGAGAGGGGTTCGTGCAGGAGTGCTGATGAGCGACCGCAGCAACCATTTCCTTTGAACCGCTTCGCCGCCTTCTGCTTCCCGATAGCGTTCGTGCAGCAGCAGCAGAGCATGGTCACTGTGCGTCCCAGTGGCGAGTGCGGCAATAGCAGAATTGAAGAGTTCTGCGTACAGCGCTTCGCTTTTTGAAAAGCCATGCGATGACGGCATGGTCATCTCCACGGAGCTGAGGTAAACTTAATGGCGATGTCGGGCTGCTCGTTCAGCACCAAGATTTGCCCCAATCATAGTGGAAGGCGATCTGATCTGGATCAATTCCATGTGAGACCATACCAATGGACCAACAGGCAACCCCAAATAAATGGCGGTGAAGCTTTCGGTTCGGAGATGTTGCCGGAAGGGCATCGCTCCAGTGAGAGGACGTTGGTGCATAAAGCAGGTGAGCGTTGGTGGCATCGGTGCTGTCAGGTTGCCGACCGCCGCATTGGCATGGCAAGGTGCCGGGCATGAGCACGACGCCCGATCCGTACCGCGGCTTTCGTTTTCCGGCCGCGATCATCAAGGAAGCGATGTGGCTGTACCATTGCTTCAGCTTGAGCCTGCGCGAGGTCGAGTTGATCCTGCCCGCGCGCGGTGTCGAGGTCAGCTACGAAACCATTCGGCTTTGTTCCAAAGTCGGCCGGCACGCGGCGGAATGGCACCGTCATTTGTCGGCGCTGGTGATGGTGGCGGGCACGGTGTGACCAGGAATGCCCGGTGGACAAAAGTGAATGCGCGGCCAGGGGTGAGCCGCGCCGTCAGGAGCGAGCCAAGAAGGCGCCGCTCCAGGCGGTCGGAAGCCGGGGGAATGTCAACCCACGAGCTCCTCATGGGCTATTTGGCTTCTGCGCGCCTCGTCTAGCCATACCTGCAGCATGAGCACATGCCACAACAGATGCTGCCAGTTGCGCTGACCGGAGCTGTGCTCATTCCACAGCCGACGGATCGCCGATGCCTGGAAAATCCCATCTTGGTCAAGCCTGTCGGGGGCCAGCATTGCCTCCGCCCAATCGCGCAGAGGCCCGCGCAGCCATTGCCCGACCGGGACCGCAAAGCCCTGCTTGGGCCGATCGATCAAGGAGGTTGGGACGAAGCGGCTTAACAGCTCCCTCATGATCCACTTCTCGCGTCCGGCGTGGATTTTGAGCGACAACGGCAAGCGCCAAGCGAACGCCACCACCGCGGGATCGAGCAGAGGAATGCGCCCTTCCAGACCAACGGACATGCTCGCCCGGTCGACTTTGACCAGAATGTCTTCGGGCAGATAATTGGTGAGATCGGCAAACGCCATGTGGTGGTAAGGGTCGAGTCCAGGCGGGCGTTGCGAGCGCTCGGCAATGCCTGCTCCGGTAGGCTCTTTAAGGAAACGCCACGGTTCAGGGCAATGCGACGCCAGGGCGGCGGTGATGTCGTCGAGCGTTCTATGCTTCAACAGGTCAGCTACCCGATGCAGCCGATGCCCTGACAGCTCCCGACGCGTTTTCGATGGGAGCAGGGATAGCACCCGGTCCCAGGCGGATGGCGGCAAAGTCCGGATTAGCACCGACGCCGCGCGACGGGCCGGTGCCGGCAGCGTGCCGAATTGTGACCAGATCCGAGCCCCCCAGCGGTAATTGTCATAGCCGAGGAACAGCTCGTCCCCACCGTCGCCGGACAGCACCACGGTTACGGACTGGCGCGCAAAACGTGATACCAGCAGTGTCGGAATCTGGGACGGATCGGCAAAAGGTTCGTCGTAAACTCTGGGCAGGTCCGGCACGACGGCCATCGCCTCCTGCGGCGACAGATACAGCTCGTGATGCTCCGTGCCCAGATGCTGGGCCACCGCGCGCGCGTGCGGCGCCTCGTTGTAAGCCGCTTCGGAGAAGCCGATTGAGAAGGTCTGCACGGTGCGGACCGATTGCGCCTGCATGAGCGCGACCACCAGGCTCGAGTCGATGCCGCCGGAGAGCAGGGCGCCGACCGGAACATCCGCTTCCATGCGCAAGGCCACGGCTTGCTGTAGCAGGCGCTCGAGTTCGGAAACCGCGTCCTGGGGAGAGCCCGTGAAGGGAGAGGCCAATGCCCCTTCGACCATGGACCGTGCCGACCACAGGACGGATTCCTCGATTTCCACCCCCCGCGGACCCAGACCGATCGTCAGGCGCATCCCGGGGGAGAGTTTGGAGATGCCGCGAAAGATCGTGGCCGGGGCGGAAATGAAGCCGTGGCTGACAAATTGGCTCACCGCCTCGGGATCAACATCGGGCAGCGTCGAAGCAACCGACATGATTGCCTTCAGCTCAGAGGCGAAAACGAAGCGGCCATCAATGGCCCCGAAATACAAGGGCTTCTCGCCGATGGGATCGCGCGCAAGGTGAAGCTGGCGCTTGGAGCGGTCCCAGGCGGCGATGGCGAACATGCCGTTGCAGCGCTCGAGGGCCTTGCCGATACCCCAGCGGCTGATCGCCTCCACGAGGGTCTCGGTGTCGGAATGTCCGCGCCACGGTCCGTGCGCCGGCTCCCGCAAATCGGCTCTTAAAGTCCGGTGATTGTAGATTTCGCCATTGAACGCTATCACCCAGCGGCCACACGAGGACACCATGGGCTGGCGACCGTGCGGCGAAAGATCGACAATCGCCAGGCGGCGGTGGCCCAGGAAGACGCCGGCCTGCCGGTCGATCCAGAAGCCTTCGTCATCCGGGCCGCGATGCCGGAGGCGGCCGTTCATGCGGCGCAACGCGTGCTCGGCTTCGATGGCTGAAGTGCCCTGGATGCTGCTGTCGATGAATCCCACAAGACCGCACATGAAATTCCCCTGTGGCTGCGTAGGGTTGACGCGGTCTCAAGCCACCTCCTGCTCGCAGGGAAGGCCCAAGACTTCCTCGTAGAGGCTCACGTACCGACGGGTGATGGCGCCCAGCGAGTAATGATCGACGACGCGCTTGCGCGCGAGCCGGGCGATGGCGGCGCGTTCGTCGGGGGCGAGCGCCAGTATCCCGGTGATCGCATCGGCCAGCAGGGCGTCGTTCTGCCGGGGCACGACACGACCGGCATCGCCGACAACGATCCGTGAATCCCCGACGTCGGTGACCACGCAAGGCAGGCCGCACGCCATTGCTTCGCCCACGACGTTGGGGAAGGCTTCGCGGTGGGACGACGACAGCACGAAAACGTCCAGGGAATTGTACAGCCCCGGCATTTCTCGCCATTCGCCAAGCATCGTGAACCGCTCCGCAAGGCCCGCCTCGGCGATGGCGCGGATCAGGTCCGGATCGCTGTCCATCCCGCGACCGGCGATCACGAAGCGCGCGTCGCTCCGTTGCGCCGCGACGCGGCAAACGGCACGGATGAAGTTGTGAGGGTCCTTTTGCGGATTGTTCCGGCCGACGAGTCCGATCAGAGGCACGCCGTCGGGAATGCCGAGGCGCGCCCGCGTCGTGGCACGGGCGTCAACTGATGGCGTGAACTCGTTGCAGTCGAAGCCGTTGGGGATCACTTCCTCCCGATGCGGCTTGAAGCCGTAGCGCTGGTGCTGCCGGGCCGCCGTTTCGGAATTGTAGATGACGCAGGCTGGACCGCGTGACAGCGCGGCGTTGGCCAGGATGACGCCTCGGCTGGTCACATGTTCGGTGCTGAGCGATTCAAGGGATTGCCGGACGTTCCACAGCGCCCGAACGTCGCTGCCAAGCACATTGCGCACCATCGTGGCCGCCAGATTGCTGTGATACATCCAGCCTTGGATAACATCCGGCTGGAAGCGCCGAGCGATGCTTCGCAACTCAGCCAGAGCTTGCGGCGCCCGGATCGGCGACGATACTCCCAGCGTCCGCACCGGAACGCCGAGGCCCTCGATTAGCCTTCCCACCGAACCGTTGTCGCGCAGTGAAACGACCGCCGCATCCAGCGGCGTGGCGCCGATCTGGCGAAGGAGCTTGTACAGCATCATCTCCGCACCGCCCATGCCGAGATTGGTGATTATGTGAAGGATTTTCATCGTGCACCAGCTCACGATTGCGAAATGGAATAAAGAATCATCTCTAGTTTGTATGAAATTGAATGCAGCGTTGTTTATCAACAAAAATTATTGTCTGCTTCCATTGCTCTGACGCTCCGCTCCGCACATTCCTTTTCGGCATCAGGAAGAACCGACATTTGCCGTCCGCAGCAGCATTTTGACCAACATGCTCCGTAACCCAGCGAAATCGGCGATGATGAGCGTCGCCGCATAGACTGAGAGAACGGCGGTCGTCGCTATGGCAAAGGCACTCATGCCCGTGGGCTGCGGCATGAAGAGCGCCGTGGCCTGCGCCAACGCGAAGGCCACGGCGATGGTCAGCAGCGGGCGTGGAGGAAACGGCAGTTTCAGCGCCCAGGCGCGGCCGAGCCCGATGCTGGCGCAGAGCGCCATGAACTGCGTGACGGCGGTCGCGACAGCCGCGCCCCAGACCCCGAACCTCGGCACCAGCAACAGGCCAAGCAGCAGGTTCAACACCACCGCACCGACGCTGATGAGCAATTGCCCTTGCGTCTGCTGCCCCAACTGGAAGGCAAGGTCCGCGTAGAAGGCGCGGAACCCGGCCACGGCCGTGCTCACTGCAATCCATGGGATCACGCTCGGCGCCACCGTGGCATACTCGTGGCCAAGCGCCACGCGCGCCACCTCGGGGGCGAACGACACAAACACCAGGATAAAGGGGCCAATCACCAGCAAGAGCACGGCCGCCTGCACCTCCATCGCCGGCTTGGCAGCGGCAAGCCCACCATTCTCGAACGCCTTGACGATGGCCGGGTAACCAGCGAGGTTCACCACGTTGAGCGTGAAGGCCACACTGAGGTTGGTCAGATCGCTGCTGGCGGCGTACAGCCCTACCTCTACCGGGCCGTTGAACCAGCCGAGCAGCAGCCGGTCGGTGGCCAGCATCAGCATCATGCACAGAAAGGAACCCGCGAGCGGTACTCCGAAGCGGAACAACTTGCGAATCAAGCCGACTTCGATGTGGAGCCACCGCAAGTCCGCCCAGCGGCGAAGTGCTGTACGAGAGAGCGCAGGGACGCTGCAGCCGAGAATGGCCGCCGCTATGAGGCCGTATGAGCCGAGGGATAGATAAACGCCGGTCACGCCGGCACACAGCATCAGCGTCGCCCGCACCAGCGCCAGCACGCCGTAGCGCGATTGCAGCATCTGCGTGGCGGCGATCTGAAGCTCAAGATCATACCAGGACTGCGCAACAAAAAGCGCGGTGCCAAGAAGCAGAAGCGCGCCGAGATGGCGGTCTTCGAGCAGGAAGAAGGCGGCGAGCCCGCCGGCGAAAGCCGCAATCGAAATGGCGGCCATCAGCTGGAACACCGTTCGAAAGCACTCGCTATTCGAGAAGCTGCTATCGTAGAAGTATCGGCCAAAGCTCACAAGAATCCAATAAACAAGCGCTGCCTCTGCTACGCCGACCATGCTGACTGCTAGCGCGTACTCGCCATATATTTCCGGTCCGACTGTGTTTATGTAGTATAGAGTGGTGAACAGCACCATCGCTCCTGGCCCAGCCTTGGCCAAGGAGTAAACGACGACGCGTTTTAGGAAGGTGTGGTCCATAGTGTCCTTCCTCCAGAAAGGCGGACCGCGTCACTCCTTTGAGCGCGGGTGCGCTTTCGCCGTGGATAGTTTAGCAGGTGCCGTGCCATGATCTCGGGAGACGGTTGAGTACCTCGTAGCGATGCCGTCCTAGCAATAGGGCTAGCGCAACACTTCACTCTGGCTCAGCCCGCGATCCGGCGCCCTAAATCCGACTGGAAGTGTTTCGGGGAGAGTTTTGCCGGCACGATCGCAATACTTTGAATAAAACAGCGCTATGATCGCAGTCGAAACAATCTGAATGCACTTTATCAGTCTTCCCCAAATAGGCTCGAAAGCAACTGCACAAACTGTGAGACGCGCTGTAGCGTCAGCATCAAACCTGACTTGGCAAGCGCAGGCGGACCCTGCCGCCGGGTCCACTACCCACAAGGCGCAAGATAAATTGTGGTATGCACGAAGTTCGTTATGCTGTCCTGAAAGCCAGCGCCCTGCAATGCCAAATTAGTATGCTACCGGAAGCAATATATGTATTGCATAACCCTTTTCCGATTAGTGCGTAGCAACAACATAAAACCTGTTCCCGCAAAAAGGCAACCCACCGGCACATTAAAGATAATTCCAACTCGCAAAGGGGCGAAGGAAATTTTGATATATCCTACTGGTTTGAGATATCCTACTGGATGGTATGCTTCATTTAAAAAATTGGTTTATTTGCTTCAGCGTTGCGGACTGCCAGTGCATCATGCTGGCATGATATGTCTACAGCCCAAGACAACGCCGCGCTTTCAAGAAATAAGCGATGAGAGACCTCACTGCCACTGCTCGCCGCAAAAGGAGAGACAAAATGGGAGATTTTCTTCCCGCGGAGGGCCGTGCTTGGCGGAAGGCGGAGTGCGGCGGACAGTCAAACAAACTGGTCTGGCCAAGGACATCAGTACAATAATGTCGAAACGCACGGCGGACGTTGCAATATCCATCATTCGCGTAATGGTATTTCTCCCGATGATGGCTCTGCTGTGCCTGATCATCATCCGCGACGGCGGGCCAGTGTTTTTTTGGCCCTCGGCCGCATTGGGGGCGGAGGAAAGCCTTTCGTCTGCTAGCCCGGATCATTCATCAGTGTTTTGGAACAGCTGCTCGAAGGCGCGTTGATGGGTGGCGCCAACGGCGCGTCATGGTGGGGCTGGAGGGTTGCCGGGACAGGTTCGTTTGAACCGCGTTGGGTTTTCCGGAGGCCATTTGGTTGATGGTGTGGACGACCGCTGCCCACCGGCCTGAACTGGCCATAAAGTGGTCGGTGTCGAATGCCACGTCAGGGAGGGCCGTCCACATGAGCATTGTCACTGTCGGTCTGGATCTTGCAAAACAGGTCTTTCAGGTCCATGGGGTCGACGAAACCGGCCGAGTGGGTGTTCGCCGTCAGCTCCGGCGCGATGCCGTTGAGAGCTTTTTCCGGACTCTGCCTGGCAGATCGGCATGGAGGCGTGCGGCACGGCGCATCATTGGGCACGGAGGATCCTGGCGTTCGGCCATCGTGTCCGCCTGATCTCGCCGGCTCGGGTCAAGGCCTATGTGGCGCACGGCAAGAAGAACGACGCGACCGATGCTGCCGCCATCGCCGAAGCGGTGACACGGCCGCACATGGCCTTCGTTCCGGTCAAGGGTGAGGAGCAGCAGGCGGTCTTGATGCTGCACCGGACACGCGATCTGCTTGTGCGTCAGCGGACCATGTTGATTAACGGCCTTCGCGGACATCTGGCTGAGTTCGGCATCGTTGCCGCCCAGGGACGGCGAAAGGCTTCAGCGCTGATCGCCGGACTGGATGACCAGGATATCCCGGAACCGGCGCGTGCCGCCTTGCAGGAATTGGCCGGGCAAATCGAGACATGTGACCAGCGGATCGCCGTGATCGAGCAGCGGATCGTTCGATGGCATCAGAACAACGAGGCAAGCCGGCGGCTGGCCACGATCCCCGGCATCGGACCGATCATGGCATCGGTTCTCTCGGCCACCGTCACGGACCCGTCGGTCTTCAAGAGTGGCCGGCATCTGGCGGCATGGCTAGGGTTGGTGCCCCGGCAGAATTCCAGCGGCGGCAAGCAGCGGCTCGGCAAGATCACCAAGACCGGCGACAGGTCCATCCGCCGCCTGCTGGTCATCCTCCGCGCGGAGGGCATCGCCGCGTGGATTTGGGCGTTGCGGGGCGCTCAGTGGACCGCTTCCAGATGCCGGACGTTGGCTGCGGTGAGGGTGGGGGCGGCCGACGCCGCAAGATCCGGCGGGCAGCCATGCGTCATCGCCCAGACCGCGACCTGCGTCCGGTTGGTGACCTTCAGCTTGCGCATGACGTTCTTGACGTAGAACTTCACGGTGGTTTCCTTCAGCCGCAGATCGAGGCCGATCCGCTTGTTGCTGTGGCCGCGGACGATCATATCCAGGATTTGCGCCTCCCGCGGGGTGATCGTGGCCTCAAGCTCGTCCGGGGACGGCGGCGCGATCACATGCGTGTCGTGCACGAGGTCCATGACGAAGCTCGGAACCAGCACCTGCCCCAACAGCACCAGCCGAAGGGACAGCACCAGCGCCTCGGCGGAGAGTTGCGGGCCGAGAACGCCGTGCGCGCCATGCCGTATGATGTCGATTGCCTGCTCTGGGGCGTTCCGCCGCAGCAGGAACACAAGTTTGGCGGCCGGGAAGCGGCGGAGAAGCGCCGTGCAGATCGGCTGTTCCTGGCCGTCGGCATCGTCCACGAGGATCAGGTGGGGCTTTTCGGGCCACAGGGCCGCATCGGAAATCCTGGCCGCCTCGAAATCGATGGTGAACCGATCTGCCAGGAGGGCTTTGACACCCCTCCGATACAACTGGCTCTCCGCAAGAAGGCCAGTGATCACGTCAGCCATGGCAACACCTGCGCAGTGATGAACGATCGCAAGAAACGGACAAGACTCTGGCGAAGAAGCGCCAGAAACGCGGCATGCTCTGATTGCAACGGCCAGGGCGAGACGGAGGGAAATCGCGACAGCAGACGCAACCGGGCGCTTCAAGGCGAGGCAACCGCCTGGAGCTTGCCGTTCACACATAAAAATTGCGGGAAAACCGACCAAAAATCAAGAGGAAAGCAGAAACCCTGCTTCAGTGGACGAGTATTTTCGAACGAAACGAGAGACCTTGCCGCGCCGCATACGTCCTTTGATAAGGGAAACACGGAAGTGCTCCTTCTTCTTATCAGGGAATATGACTCTGAAGAGACTCGATTGCTTCAAGTGCCGACTGTGGCGCCACTGGTCTGTTTGCCGATATGGTGATGGCCGACATCAAGGCCGGACATCGAGGCGCCGGTCCTGATGGCGCAAGGAATTGCGGCGGAAGCGGCCCGTCTCAGTGCGTCACAGGATTTGGCACCGGTTCAAGCGCGTGGGCGCTGTCATGCTCGTCGTCTTGCGGCGCCATGCCGGCGGCCAAGTCGTGCGAAGCCGCGTGGGCGACGTGGCTCAGGGCCCAAATGGCGGCTTGCGTCCGGTTGGTGACCTTCAGCTTGCGCATGACGCTTTTCACGTAGAACTTCACGGTCTGCTCGCTGATGCCGAGCATGCGGGCGATCGACTTGTTCCCGCGGCCATTGGCGAGCTCTTCCAGAATTTGCCGTTCACGCACCGTGATCGGAATCTCGACGTCATCCCCCAGGATCCTGGGGAGCTGGTGCTCTGCCGGGTTGAACGAGAGGGCAAATTCCGGAATGGCGGTCTGGCCGGCCAGGACGAGGCGCAGGTAAAGGACCAGGACCTCGGGCGTCAGGTCGGGTCCAAGGACGCCGTGCGCACCGTGCCGAATGAGGGCGACCGCGTGGTCATGCGACGCGTGCCGCAACATGTAGACGATGCGGACGTTGCGGAACCGGTTGGTCAGCGCAGTGTGGACGCAATCATCCCCGCCATCCGCGGCGTCGATGACGATGAGGTCCGGTTCAACGCTCCATCGCGCCACGTCGTCGGCGTGTTCGGCTTCCAGGATCAGAGGGAAATGCTCTCTCAGAAGAGCCTTTATCCCTTCCCGGTAGATTTGGCCTTCGGCGACAAGCCCTAAGGAGGGATCGGACACGGTCATGCCCCTGCGTTTGCGCCCACGGCGTGGGATCGTCCAAGATCGATCGATGCAGTCTGATTAGGGGAGATTATTTCTATTTTTACGGAAAAGTCAACCAAAGGTTACCATTAAAGGCGCAATGAGAGGTTGGTTATTGATAGAAATTGATGTCGAGTAGTAGGTCTGTAAAGCAAAAAAACAACGGTTCCAGATTGTAACCATTCCAATTATCTTCCGATGAGTTTACGTTGCCATTGTTGTTTGTCGCGATTAATGTACGTTTACTCAATCAGTGCGACCTCATGCAATCGGATGGTGGCGCCAACTACGTGCCGGTAAACAGGGCGGCACTGTTCTGACGCCGGCCGCTCATTCGGGACGGGGCGAGCAGGCGCTTTCATCCGCGAAGGGCGTTCGGGCAGAAGCCCGGAACATGCCCCGGTTCAGTTCGATGCAGCCGTAGCCAACGACGGCGTGATAGGTTCCCAGTTTCACCGCCTTCGGCGTGCCGGTCGAGGCCAGCAGCGCCTGGACGGTGACGGCCTGTTCCCGAAGCGCTCCATAGACCTCGCCCAGGTCATCCGGCCGGAGCCAGAGGACGTTGGCCAGGATCGCCGCGATGATGTCCGGCGCCTGGTTGGCCGCCCACCGTTCCGGCGGGGTCTTCGCCGCCAGGGCCAGTGCATCATCGAGCGCGAGGCTGGCGCCGAACCGCCGTAAGGCCGCGGCAGGACCGCCACGATCGGAACGGCCGGGCCCCTGCGACCGGACCGGCCACTGGATCTGCGCCTGGGCGCAGAATCCGCGGTCCTGCGCGACGGCGCAGATGCCCGGCGGGCCGCTTTGGAAGACGTAAGACCGGTTTCCCGTCATCGGGTCGCTCCGGCATTGGCAGGAGCCGGACCGGACCGGACCGGCGGTTCCGACCAGGGTACCCGCCAGGACCGCGGCGGTGGCTGCGAGCATGGGTCTGCAGCGCATGGCGCACCTACCGCGTGATGATCTTGATGGTGGCGCCGACGCCGGTCTGGGTAACTTTCACGCCGTTCGCCATCACGATGCTCTGGCTGTCGAACGTAAGGTCGGAGCCGCGCTGGACGAGGTCGATGCTCTCGCCGCCGGTCTGTTCGACAACGGACTTGTTTCTGGCCCCCACCTGGGTGGTTTGCGCGCTGTTGTCCTGGCCGCTCTGGGCCACGACGGACAGGTTGTCGGTGCCGTCCTGGACCTGCGTCAGCGAGTTGCGCGCTCCGCTTTGATAGGCGACGGCGCGGTTCGCCGTTCCTGACTGGCTCTGGGCGGCGTTGTTGCCTTGCCCCTTCTGCGACAGCTCGGTGACGTTCGCGGTGCCGGCCTGGAGCTGCAGGCCCACATTGGCCACTCCCGCCTGAATGGCGCGTGCCCAGTTCCCCGAGCCGACCTGATCCTCGATCAGCAGATTGTCCGAGCCGGCCTGCAGGATGGCGGAGGAGTTCTCGCCGACCTGCGTCTGAGCCGCCCAGTTGCCGAAGCCGGACTGGAGCACGGCCGCCCGGTTGCCTCCGGACGTGTGGATGAGAGACGCGTCGATCTGGTCGATGTAGGCGACGCTGCCGCCGGCTTGGGCCGGTGCGATGGCGAACGCCCAGGCGATCAGCGCGATTGTCGTGATCAATCCGGGTTTGACATGGCGGAACCCGATGGTGTGAGACATGGCCTTTCCTCCCGTGCGGAAGAAAACGCGCGCCCAGCCCGATGGTCTGCACCGGAGTTGGGCGCTTGCGCCGACGGATCGGCGGGAGGGGCGGGGACCCTCCCGTCGACCCCGGCTTCGGACCCGCGGATCACCGCTGGGTCTGGGTGCTGTAGTTCGACGCACCGGTCTGGTTCGCGATCGCCAGATTGCCGTTGCTCATCTGGGTCTGGTAGGCGGTGTTCACCATGCCCTTCTGGGCGATGGCGGCCTCGTTCATGACGCCGTCCTGATACTGGGAGGCGAAGTTGCCGGCATTCACCGGCCCCCAACCGAAGTGGCCGTCAAAGCCCGACTGGACGATGCTGGCCTCGTTGGCGGTGCCGAACTGCTTCTGATGGGCCGTGTTGCCGGCGTCGGACTGGTCGACCTTGGCCAGGTTGGCCGTGCCGTCCTGCAACTGGTTGGCGTAGTTGCGGTCGCCGTTCTGGTTCACGAAGGCCCGGTTGGCCGTGCCGTCCTGGTAGGTGACCACCGCGTTGCGGCTGCCCTTCTGCCAGTTGTCGGACAGGTTGGTTTTGCCGTACTGGGTCTGCGCGTTGCTGTTCAGGTCGCCGATCTGGTCGATATAGGCGGCATTGCCGCCGTTCACCGGCACCGGCGGCCAACCGGGCTTGCTGCTGTCGGCCAGAGCCAGGCCGGCGGTCATCGAAGCGATCATGGCGACGGAGGCGAAAAGGACGCGTTTCATGGCGTATACCTCATGTTGGTGTTCAAGGGAGGCGAACCGGGGTCCGCTTTTGCGGGCGGCGCCCAATGCCGTCGATCCACCGGTCAGGTCTTCAATGGGCTAACGAATCACTTCGAGACAAATGCTTCGGATCGGGCTGTGGCGGGCGGTAAAAGCCCGGCGATCGCGCCCGATCGCTGATGGCCCGGTCACCTCTGGATGGATGGGGGGATCGGGCTGCGGCTGCGATCGCCTGGAAGAACGTAGGTCGGTCCTGAACTTTGTGCGGGCTGCTCCGGCGGCATCGGGGCGACTTTCTGCTCGTCGGCTCCGGCGCCCGGCGTCGGCGTCTGCGCGGGCGGCGGCGGGACCGAGACCGGCGTGGCCGAGGATGGTTCTGCCATGGCATCGGGCCCGTGCAGCACGGTGACGTTGTACGCGCCGTCGCGTTCCTGCAGATACTTCGGCACCAGCCGGGACGCCGCGCCGGGATCGAGGAAGCTCCAGTAGCCGTCGATTACACCCTCCAGTACCAGGTCGTGCACCGCCTTCTCGATGGCTTGCTTGACCGCCAGGGTGGCAGGCTCGTTGGTGGTGACGCCGGTTTCGATTTCCAACAGGTCCTTGAACCCGATGTAGCGGAAGGCGCTGCCGTTCAGGGCGGCGGAATAGATCGTCTTGCTGGTGTTGACGGACTTCAGCACCTCGCCGGTCTGCACGGAGACGGCCCGGATGTAGACGGTAACCGTGTCGCGCCGGTATTTGACGTCGCCGCCGACACCCAGGAAGCGGGCGCCGAAGCCGCCCGTCAGCGTGTTGGAGTCGTAGCCGATGATGCCGCCGTCGATCAGCAGGCCAGCGTAGAGCAGCGGCGGCAGCGGGGGCAGATTGTCGCCGGCGTAGGCCTGTCGGGTCTGGCGGATGATCTGCCGTTCCTGTAGGAGCTGCGGCAGCGAACTGCGCTCCACCACCTTGAACCAGCTTTTGTTGCCGGTCCGCTTCAACGCGTTGATCAGCACGGAATTCCCGCCCTGGGTGACGGCGCGCGAGTATTCGGAAAAGCTGTCGTTCGGCTTGTTCTGGCCGGTCTGGTCGGTGAAGCTGTAGACCGCGACCGTCAGCGGGCGCGTCGGCGGCGGCAGCGTCTGGAGCGTGTCGAGGGTCTGCGACTTCTGCTCGGGCAGCGGCTTCTCGGAAAAGGCGGTCTCCGGACGGGTCGACGCGCAGGCCGACAGTGAAAGCACGCCGATGGCCAGCGCCAGTGCATGGCGGGGAGATGCGATCAAGATCGACATGATGCTGATCCCTTCGTGTGAAGGACGCGGCGGGCCTCACCCGGCGTTTCACCGGCCTTCGCCTGGGCTTTCGCAGTGGAACTGCGCTCAGTAGGCCGGCAACTCGATGAACTGAGTGCTCTTGCCGTTGTTGAGCGTAAGCTTGATCTGACCGTTCACCTGAACCCACTGCAGCGTGGTTCCCCCGACGGAGGCTGTTCCGCTCGTCTTGGCGTTCTCGCCGTAAATCTGATCGGCGATCTGGCTGGCGACGCGGCTCAGCACGCTCGCCTGGATCGTGTTGGCGAAGGAGTCGGTCGCGTCGGTCGCCGAACTCGTCGTCGAGGATTTCGGATCCTCGAACTTGTTGATCGCGTTGGCGATGCCCAGCAGATGGCTGCTGTTGAAGGGATCACCCCCGAAGGAGGGGTTGACCGGCCGATACTTCAGTTCCCCGGCGCCGGCGGATGCGGTCGCCATGGCTAGTCCGACGGCGCTCAGGGCCAGGATTCCGCCGATTGTGCGCATGATTTCGAACTCCCGACTGTGCGGCGCTTCCCCTTCGACCCATGTTGGCCGAAAGCCCGATGCGAGAACGGAAGCCCAATGACGTAAAGATTAAAGAAATGTTCGGTCAATCATCGTCCTGCTGAGGCGCCGGCACATGGATAAAAACAAAGAACCGGTCTGTTCGGTTGCTGTTTTTATTTCTGCATGCTCGCGTCGTCAGCGTTGATTGCGAGATATTTATAACCCAGAAAACCGAAAATGCATCGCGATCTTCGGTACGGAGGGACCGCCAACTTTTGTATCGTGTTGGCTTTGGTTTTTATCCATGGGTGGGAAGCGGGTGAAGACCCCTCCCGGAAAGATGCCCCTGCGTGAGAGGGGAGGGGCATTTGCCACGCTTTCGTATCAAATGCTTTTGATCGTCCTCCCGGCGAATGCGGGGAGTGCAGGCGCGGCGGTCCACCGGTGGTAGTCTGGCCTTCAGAAACGCGGCCGCGCCCTGGAAAAGGATTTACCCTGCCCGATGAACCGAACCTCAACCCAAGCAGGTGCGTCATGTTCGGGAACATCACCACGCATCGGACATCGTCCCTTGTTGACAAGAGAACCTCCGAATCGCTTCCAGCGTCAGCAGGACTGATCCTGCTCTCGTTCGGAAGACAATCCGCCATTGGTCGGTCAGATGGTCGTGAACGACGCCGGGTCCATCGGGCTGGTGGCAATCGCGGCTCAAAGGGGGCGTTCCTCCTTTCCTCCCCTGCCGCAATTCTGCTATGGCCGCGATAACGGGCGGGAGTAAGGCTTCGCCCGGTCGAAAGGAGTGGGCGTCATGCGGCCCCTGGACTGGATAAGCCATTCTCTGCCAAGCACCCTGCGCGGTAAGTTGCTCCTGTTTTCCCTTGCCGTGGTGGTTCTGCCCATTTCGCTGACCGGCTACCTGTTGGAACGGGAAGGGCGGCAGGCGCTGGTTCACGAAAAGTCGGAAAAGCTCTTCGGTCTGACGCGCCTGCTTGACGTGCATCTCGGTCCCGGCTTCGATCCTCTTCTGGCCGATACGGGTGTCGCGGCCGGCGACCGGGGCGCTGCCGTCCGGGCGCTGTCAGGTCGTTTGACCCCCTTTACCGACATGATCGCAGGGGCGAACCCGGGGGTGGGGGTCGGCTATTACAGCAAGGCGCTCAACGCCATCATCACCTATGGACCCAGCCGGGATTACAGCGCGACGGTCGGCACCAGCATACCGCCGGAGCATCCGGGTTGGCATGTGCTGGAAAGCGGAAAGCAGGCCCTCGAAAGCGGCCGGCAGGTGCGCGGCTTTATCCTGAACGCGATGCTGCCCATCGTCCGCGATGGCACGGTCATCGGCTATATCTGGGCCAATGAACTTTCCGACGATGTGGAGCGGCAGGCCGCGGCGATGGACCGTGCGGTCTTGACGGTCAGCCTTGGGGGAATACTGCTTGGACTGACGCTGACACAGGTGCTGGCGCACGGAGTCGGCCGCGACATCCGGCACATCATCGACGGTCTGCTCCGCATGCGCGGCGACCTTGGAGAACCGATTCAGCCGCTGCCTGGCGAGTTCGGTGCAATCGCGCTCGAGGTCAACGCCATGGCCCGCGCCCTACTTGACGCCAGATCGCTGACCGAGAATATCCTGCACAGCATTGCCGACGGCGTGATCGCCGTTGATCGGGCCGGACAGGTCACCGCGCTGAACCCGGCCGCCGAAGCGATGCTCGGGATCGCGGCGGCCGACGTGATCGGGCGGCCATACGAGTTGCTGTTCAAACCGGATGGCCGCTTCGCCAGCCCGCTGCTCGACACGCTGAAAACCGGCCGACAGCATGTCGGCGTGACGCTGGATTTTCCCGGGACCCGGCAGACGCTTCATCTCACGGTGTCGAGCAGCGTGCTGCGCGACAGCCACGGTGAGGCGATCGGCGCGGTCGTCGTTCTGAAGGACCTGACCGAACAGCAGCGGCTTCGCACCCAGGTCATGCGTGCCGACCGGCTGGCGGCGCTGGGCGAACTGGTCGCCGGTCTCGCCCACGAGGTGCGCAATCCCCTGACGTCGATTCGCGGCTTCATGCAGTTCCTCGAAAGCTCCGACGATGTCGCGGAGTGGCAACGCTATGCCCCGTTGATCGTCCGGCAGGTCGACAGCCTGAACCGCCTCGTCACCGAACTGCTGGAGTTCGGCCGGCCCCGCCCGCCGGCCTTCCACCCGGTCCAGTTGAACGATCTGATTCGCGAGGTGTCGCTGCTGGCCGGGCGCAAGTCGAACGCCCGCATCGCCCTGCATCTCGCCCCCGATCTGCCCCTGGTCGAAGCCGATGGCGAGGCGCTGAAGCAGGTCATGCTCAACCTGATCATCAACGCGATCCAGGCGACCTCTGAAACCGGGGGCATCACCATTGCCACCGCCTCCACGGTGCAGGACCGCCGGGAAGCCATCGTCACGGTGGCAGACGATGGCGAGGGGATCGCGCCGGAAAACCTCGACAAGGTGTTCGATCCCTTTTTCTCGACCAAACCCCAGGGGACCGGACTGGGACTGGCGATGGCCCACCGGATCGTGGATGCTCACCACGGCACGATCACCATTGCCAGCCGGCCCCAATCCGGCACCACGGTAACCTTGCGGATTCCCTTCGTTCACAGCCAAACGGTTGATGCATGACGCCCCCGTTTCCAACCGTGCAGACCACGCCGGTGCCCGCCGTCCTGGTCGTGGATGACGATGAGGCGATCCGCGAGATGCTCGCAGCAGTCCTGTCGCGCGATGGTCTGTCGGTGACCATGGCCACCGACGGTGTGGAGGCCGTCGCCGCCTTCGCGGCGCAACGCCATGCCGTGGTGCTGATGGATGTCCGCATGCCGCGGATGACCGGGCTGCAGGCGCTGGCGGAGATCCGGAAGCTCGACCGCTCCACCGCGGTGATCCTGATGACGGCCTTCGCCGAGGTCGGATCGGCGGTCCAGGCGATCAAGGACGGCGCCTTCGACTATGTCATCAAGCCCTTCGACATCGCGGAGATCCAGCTGCAGGTCGGGCGGGCGCTGCAGATGCGCCGGATGCGCGACGACATCGCGACCCTGCACCGCGAACTGTCCAGCAGCTATCACACCGACCGGATCCTGACGGCCAGCCCGCGCATGAGCGAGCTTCTACAGACCATCGCCAAGGTCGCCAAGAGCAACGCCACCGTCCTGGTGACCGGCGAGAGCGGCACCGGCAAGGAGCTGGTGGCGGCGGCCATCCATTACAACAGCCCGAGGAATGCGGGTCCCTTCGTCAAGGTCAACTGCGCCGCGGTGCCGGAAGGGCTGTTAGAAAGCGAGTTCTTCGGCCATGAGAAGGGGGCCTTCACCGGGGCGCAGGCACGCCGTCGCGGCCGGTTCGAACAGGCCGAACACGGCACCCTCTTCCTCGATGAGATCGGCGACATTTCCGCCAGCCTGCAGGTAAAGCTGCTGCGCGTGCTGCAGGAGCGCGAGTTCGAGCGGGTCGGCGGCACGGAACTGGTGCGCACGGACGTGCGCGTCGTCGTCGCCACCAACCGGAATCTGGAGGAGATGGTGCGCCAGGGTTCGTTCCGGCAGGACCTCTATTTCCGGCTGAATGTGGTGACGCTGAAGACGGTGCCGTTGCGCGAGCGGCCGGAGGATATCAGCCTGCTCGCCACCCATTTCCTGCAGCGCTTTGCGGCCGAGAACCGGATCGAGGTCGGCGGCATCGACGAACAGGCGTTGGAGCGCCTGCGGGCCTATCGCTGGCCGGGCAACATCCGTGAGCTGTCCAATGCCATGGAGCGTGCGGTGGTGATGAGCACCGGCGCGATGATCGTGGCGGAGGATCTGCCGGAGCAGATCGCCGGCCTTGCCGAGAATGAGGAACTGGCCGGCGGCAGCGACATCGCCCCGCCCACCGCGGAAGAAGGCGGCGGAGGGGGCCTGCGCGAGCAGGTCAGCCGGTTCGAGGCGCGCGTGGTGGCCGATGCGCTGGCCCGTAACGACGGCAACCGGTTGCGGACGGCTCAGGAACTGGGAATCAGCCGCCGTTCGCTGCTCTACAAGCTGCAGGAATACGGCATCTCCTGAACGGAGCGACGTGCCGCCGCTGTGCAAGATCTTGCGCAGCACGCACAAAGTTGCGCACCGGGACAGGGCGGTTGCCGTCTCCAGCCGGGTATTTCGACCGGCTTCCGTGACGGGAATCCTCGGCTTCCCTGCTTTCCGATCCGGCGCGGCATGCTGGCACATCCATTGCAAATTTGTGGGTATGCCGGCGGGCTCCGATGCGCCGCAGCGATGGCGTGGACGTCGCAGCCCTTCCGGTCGCAGCGCTACGAAACCAAGAATGAGCGCGCAAGCCGCCTCTCAAATCCGTCTTGGGACTTGGGAGGCGGGCTCCGCGCCCGCGGGGTTGCCGGCGGAGATCGATCCGCCGCGCCCCGACGTCCAAGGGAGACGTCGAATGAGTAAAGTGCGAAAGCTGGAAGAGACCGTGGCCATGATTCCCGATGGCGCGGTTTTGATGATCGGCGGGTTCATGGGGGTCGGCACGCCGCCCCACCTGATCGATGAATTGCTGCGCCAGAACAAGCGCGACCTGACCGTGATCGCCAACGACACCGCCCGTCCGGCCGTCGGCATCGGCCGGCTGATCGCCGCCAAGGCGGTGCGCAAGGTGATCGCCAGCCACATCGGCACCAACCCCGAAACCCAGCGCCAGATGATCGCCGGGGAGACGGCAGTGGAACTGGTGCCGCAGGGCACGCTGGCCGAGCGGGTGCGGGCCGGCGGCTTCGGCCTCGGCGGCGTGCTGACCCCGACCGGCGTCGGCACGGTGGTGGAGGACGGCAAGCAGCGCATCGAGCTGGACGGAACCGTCTATCTGCTGGAAAAGGCGCTGAAGGCCGATTTCGCCCTAATCGCCGCCAAGCGGGCCGATTATCTTGGCAACCTCGAATACGCGCTGACGGCGCGCAATTTCAACCCGCTGATGGCGATGGCCGCCGGAATGGTGATCGCCGAGGCCGAGGACATCGTGCCGGTGGGCGTCATCCCGCCCGACAGCGTCGTCACCCCGAATGTGCTGGTCGACTGCCTGGTCGCCAAGGAGCATCGCCATGGATGAGAAAACCCTGATCGCCAAGCGCGTCGCGCTGGAACTGCGGCCGGGCAACCTGGTGAATCTCGGCATCGGCCTGCCCACCATGGTCGCCGCCCATCTGCCGGCCGGCGTCAACGTCTTCTTCCAGTCGGAGAACGGCATCGTCGGCATGGCCCCGGTACCGGAACCGGGGGCGGAGAACGAGGATCTGAGCGACGCCGGCGGCAGCCCGATCGGCGCCGTTCCGGGGGCCGCCTCCTTCGACAGCGCGATGTCCTTCGGGCTGATCCGCGGCGGGCATCTGGACGTGACCGTGCTGGGCGGTCTGCAGATCGACGAGGAGGGCCGGCTCGCCAACTGGATGGTGCCCGGCAAGATGGTGCCCGGCATGGGCGGTGCGATGGATCTGGTCTCCGGCGCCAAGCGGGTGATCGTCGCCATGCAGCACAGCGCCAAGGGCACGCCCAAGATCGTCAAGCGCTGCGAACTGCCACTGACCTCGGTGCGGCGCGTCGACCTGATCGTTACCGAACTGGCGGTGATCGAACCGACGGATAAGGGGCTGGTGCTGCGGGAGGTCGCTCCCGGCGTCACGGTCGCCGACGTGCTGGCCCAGACCGGCGCCGAACTGATCGTGCCGTCCGCCGTACCGACCATGCCGGTCGCCGCCTGACCGTCGCCATTCAAGCATCGTGAGCATCGGGGAGCCGCTGTCCCCGCGCCGCCCGGCTGTCGTGCCCGGCGGCGCGGGAACGCCCCCCTCGTGCCGGAGACCTGCCATGAGCGTCACCACCGCACCCCCGCCGGCGCCGGACGCCAGCGTCCGTTTCAACCCGATCACGCCGATTTCCCGCGCCCTGACCTGGCTGGTCAGCCGCTATCTGCCCGACCCGCTGATCTTCGCCATCATCCTGACCGTGCTGACCTTCGGCTTTGCCTGGTGGCTGACGCCGAGCGGGCCGGTCGATCTGGTGCGCATGTGGGGCAACGGCTTCTGGAACCTGCTGGCCTTCTCGATGCAGATGGCGCTGGTGCTGGTCACCGGCCATGCGCTCGCCAGTTCCGAGCCGGTGCGCAACGTCATGGGCCGGGTGGCCTCCATCGCCAAGACGCCGGCCCAGGGCGTCATGCTAGTCTGCTTCGCCGCCGCGGTGACCAACGTCGTCAACTGGGGCTTCGGCCTCGTCGTCGGCGCGATGTTCGCCCGCGAGGTGGCGCGCCGCGTCCCGAAATCCGATTACCGGCTGCTGATCGCCTCGGCCTATATCGGCTTCATGACGTGGCATGGCGGCTTCTCCGCCTCGGTTCCGCTGGTCGCCGCGACCAAGGGCAACCCGATGGAGAAGACCGTCGGCCTGATCCCGATCGCCGACACCATCTTCACCACCTACAATGTCGGCATCACGCTGGCGCTGATCGTCGTCCTGCCGCTGATCTGCTGGATGATGCATCCGAAGCCGCATGAGGTGGTGGCGGTCGACCCGGCCCTGCTGAAGCCGGAGCCATCGACCAAGCGCGTGCTCGGCCCCGACGCCAGCCCGGCCGAAAAACTGGAGGAGAGCCGCATCCTCGGCTTCGTCGTCGCGGCTCTGGGCATCGGCTACCTGTTCCTGCATTTCCAGGCCAAGGGCTTCGACCTGAACATCAACACGGTCAACCTGATCATGCTGGTCGCTGGCCTGATCCTGCACGGCACGCCGATGGCCTATGCCCGCGCCGTCGCCAACGCCGCCCGCGGCACCGCCGGCATCATGGTGCAGTTCCCCTTCTATGCCGGCATCCAGATCATGATGGAGCATTCCGGCCTGGGCGGGCTGATCACCAACCTGTTCGTCGACATCGCCAACAAGGAGACCTTCCCGGTCCTCGCCTTCCTGTCGTCCGGCCTGATCAACTTCGCCGTCCCGTCGGGCGGCGGCCACTGGGTGGTCCAGGGTCCCTTCATCATGCCGGCGGCCCAGCAGCTTGGCGTCGATCTCGGCAAGGCGGCCATGGCCATCGCCTATGGCGAGGAGTGGATGAACATGGCGCAGCCCTTCTGGGCGCTGCCGGCGCTCGCCATCGCCGGGCTGGGGGTGCGCGACATCATGGGCTACTGCGCGACGGCCCTGGTCATCACGCTGCCCATCTTCCTGATCGGCCTCTATTTCTGAGCCTTTGCGACCAACCGGCCGCCGCGCCCGCCGGACGGACGCGGCGGCCTTCCATCCTGCAAGAAACCTTGTTCCGGAGGAGTCCTCCATGACCGAGATCGTCATCGCCAGCGCGGTCCGCACCGCCATCGGCAGCTTCAACGGCGCACTGGCCGCCGTCCCCGCCCATGAGCTCGGCGCCGCCGTGATCCGCGAGGCGCTGTCGCGCGCCCACACCGACGCCGCCGAAGTGACCGAGGTGATACTGGGCCAGGTGCTGACCGCTGGCCAGGGGCAGAACCCCGCCCGTCAGGCCGCGGTGAAGGCCGGCATTCCGGTCGAAAAGACCGCTTTCGGTATCAATCAGGTCTGCGGGTCCGGCCTGCGCTCCGTCGCGCTCGGCTATCAGGCGATCCGCTGCGGCGACGCCGAGGTGATGGTGGTCGGCGGCCAGGAGAACATGAGCCTGTCGCCCCACCTCATGCATCTGCGCAACGGCACCAAGATGGGCGGTGCAGAGATGCTCGACAGCATGATCAGGGACGGGCTGTGGGAGGCCTTCCATGGCTACCACATGGGCACCACCGCCGAGAATGTCGCCCGCGCCTGGGACCTGAGCCGCGAGCGGCAGGATCTGTTCGCGCTGGCCTCGCAGCAGAAGGCGGAAGCTGCGCAGAAGGCCGGCCGCTTGCGGGACGAGATCGTGCCGGTCACCATCAAGGGCCGCAAGGGTGACGTCGTTGTGTCGGACGACGAGTATCCCAAGCACGGCACCACGCTGGAGGCGCTGGCCAAGCTGCGCCCGGCTTTCGCCAAGGACGGCACCGTGACCGCCGGCAACGCCTCCGGCCTCAATGACGGAGCCGCCGCGCTGGTGCTGATGACGGCTGAGAACGCTGCCCGGCGCGGGGTGACGCCGCTGGCGCGCATCGCTTCCTGGGCAACGGCCGGCGTCGATCCCAGCATCATGGGCACCGGGCCGATTCCGGCCTCGAAGCTGGCTTTGCAGAAGGCGGGCTGGTCGGTGGACGACCTCGACCTGATCGAGGCGAACGAGGCTTTCGCGGCGCAGGCGCTGGCGGTCAATGCCGGAATGGGTTGGGACGAGGGCCGGGTGAACGTGAATGGCGGCGCCATCGCGCTCGGCCATCCCATCGGCGCGTCAGGTGCGCGCATCCTGGTCAGCCTGCTGCATGAGATGGCCCGGCGCGATGCCCGGAAGGGCCTTGCCACACTGTGCATCGGCGGCGGCATGGGCGTGGCGCTCTGCGTCGAGCGGGGCTGACCCAAACCCGGCGGCGCGGTGGCAGCCTCGGCCGCGCCGCCATCTGCAACGGGCGGATTCAAGCGGCCGTCGCAACAGCCTCTTCTGGGCCTCCCTTATCGATGGATTGGAGCAGTTCGTCCAGCGCCTCGGCCGGAGTTTTCCAACTGAGGGTTTTGCGGGGTCTTGTGTTCAGGGCAAAGCCGATCATCTCGCGCAGCATGTCGGCATCCGCGCCATTCTCAAGCATCGCGCGAAGCGCAATCATCTCGTCGGTCATCGTGGTCACCCTCGGTGGAGGTTGTGTTGTGGTGACCAGACTCTACCGAAGAACCGCGATGACCGCCCCGCTGTGGATAACCGGCCCGCCTATGCCAGCCATGGGAGGGCGCTACGGCGGGCCGGTTCCCCATAGCTCCTATACCACGTTCAGGGACGTGACCACCTGCCGGCGAAACCTGCAGCACAGTTCCCGGCGAATTCGGACCGTTCCCGCTTCCCTCCCCGGCCTCGTGCTCATGCCGACGAACTTGTCGTAGGCGATCCGATCCCGGCAACCTCACATCACCCGGTTCGCTGCAACAACGCCCATCACGGCAACCGACCGATACCGTTGCGACCGGGCGACAGGACACCGGCGGGGTCGCCCACCGCACGCAGTTCCGCCAGCAATGCGGCCGCGGGCGTCCGGCGCATCGTCTCAGGCACCGGCAGGCCGTTTGCCAGCCGATAAGGGACGAAGCCCCGTTCCAATGCCGTTCCGATCAGATCCCGGTAGGCGGCGAGAGCCGCCTCGTCCGCCCCCGGCGCAGCACGGTCGAACCCCAGCGTGAAATAGCTCAGCAGGCAGCGGAAGCCGTTCGACTCGATCCCGACATTCAGGTCGATCCCGGCCTCTTCCAGCCGGCCGCGCGCCCAGGTCAGGTAACTGATCAACGCTTGGCATTCGAAGGGAAAGGCGAGGCAGAGCCAGATCAGCCCGCAGCCGTCGCGGTCGGGATCGGCGGTGGTGAGATCGGGATGCCGCTCCTTGCGCCAGTAGACCGTGCGCAGGTTGCGCCCATCCGGCACCCCCAGCCAATCTTCGAATCCCTCGATCCAGGTGCCGTCGCGCCTCGCGATGTCCACTTCCACCGACCGGGACACCGCGGCGAAACGTCGGGACAGACGGGCGGCGCGGGCCTCCAGTATCTCCGGCGCCTCCGCCCGGATCACGGCGGAGGCATGCCACTCGTCCAACGCCGCCGATGCCAGCCGGTCGGCCGGTATCGCCGCGCGCACCTCGTCCAGTGCCAGCCACTTGATGCCGTTCCACAGGGTCAGCGATCGGTCGGGCAGGGATTGCTCGCGCTGGCAGTCGCGCCAAATCTCCATGAAGGCGGGCAGGGCATCGAGGCCCCCGATGTCCACCGACAGGATGGCGAGATCGCCGGGCATGGCTTCCAGCCGGATGACGGCGCTGGTCACCACCCCCAGGTTCGACTGGCTGAACAGCCCGTCGATCAGCGGGCCGGCCGGCGCCGGGTCGAGCCCGACCGTCCTGTCCGCTCCGAGCGGTCCGCAGCCGGTCCGCAGCCGCCGACCGTCCGCAAGGGCGACGTCCAATTCGCAGAGCGAAGTCCAGCGCTCGCCCATGCTGCCGTCACCGCGGTCGAGGGCGTTGGCGAGCGCGCTGGCCTGTGCCGGGCCGCCGATGACCGGCACGAAGAAGCGGTCGGTCCTTTCCGCCAGGAAGTCTGCCAGGGCCTGAAAGGTGACCCCGGCCTCGACCCGCACCAGCCCGCGCCGCCCGTCGAAGCCGGAGATGCGGTCCAGCCGGCGGAGATCGAAGACAACGGCCCCGTCCCGCGTCGGCGCCCGCGATCCCATTCCCCAGTTGGCGCCGCGGCTGACCGGATGGACCGGCAGGCGGTAACGGGTGGCGGCCGACAGGCAGGCGGCGGTCTGGTCGGCATCGCCCGGACTGACGACGGCCGACACCCGCACATCCGGTGCGAAGGTGCGCCGGCCCCAGTCCAGCCGGTCGGCTTCCCCGGTCCGGACATGCTCCGGTCCGACGATGCGGCGCCACTCCTCCAGCGCGCCGGCGGGCAGTTCGATGCCGGAAGGGGAGGCGGCAGGGGAGGTGGTCGGCAAGGGCATTGTGGCAGTCCCGTTGGCGGGTTCATGGCGGCGGGTTCATGGCGGCTGGTACATCGTCGCAGATCGTGCACCGGCTGCGGCATCCCGCATTCATGGTATGTGACTTCCCGCGCCTGCCCGGTATGATGAAGTTTGATTCGAACCATCGAACCGGCAGTCTGCAGGGGGCGTCACAGTGGATCAGGCAGGGTCAGCCGCCAGAGCCGACCACGTTATCTCGGTGATCCTGGTGGAGGACGATGCCCCGACCCGGGACTTCCTGGCTGCATCGCTGGCCGCGGGCGACGGGATCGCCCTGCAGGCGTCCGTCGGAACGCTGATGGAGGCGCGCACCGCATTGGAGCGCTGCCGTCCGAGCGTGCTGGTGACCGATCTCAAGCTGCCCGACGGTCACGGCAGCGACCTGATCCGGGAGGTCCGGCAACGCCTGCCCGAGACGGAGATCATGGTCATCTCCGTCCTGGGGGATGAGCCGTCGGTGATGCAGGCGGTGCGGGCCGGCGCCTCCGGCTACATCCTGAAGGATGCGCGGCCGATCGACCTGATCGCGGCGGTGCATGACCTGATCAATGGCCGGTCTCCGATCTCCGCGTCCATCGCCCGCCACATCATCCGCCAGACCCAGGCAGGTCCGCCCGCCAAGACGGAGGAAGCGCCGCCTCCTCTGACCCCGCGTGAAATGGATATCCTGTGGGGCATCGCCAAAGGCTTCACCTACAACGACATCGCAGCGCGCCTGGGAATCAGCCGGCAGACGGTTCCCAGCCATATCAAGAACATTTACCGTAAGCTTGAGGTTAACTCCCGAAGCGAAGCGGTCTACACTGCAGTGGAGCGGAGAATCATCAAGCTGTCGGACTGACTCCAGTGAGCCAACACATCGCCGGATTGCCGGCCTCCGGTCCGCACTTGCCGATGCGCCTGCGGGCATGGCTGAAAGGCCGCGGTCCGCTGCTGCTTCTCTATTACGGACTGGCTGTCCTTCTCGGCCTCGGACTGGTGATGGCGACGCCGCCCACACCCGATGGCGCACTGCCGATCATGGAGGCGCGCTTCACCGCGGTGGCCGGCGACCACTCCGTGGACAGTCCGCCGCCCGAAGCGATGCCGCCCGGCGTCGCCACCGTCCCGCTTCCTCACCGTTGCAAGGCGGTTCCTGATCCGGTCGGCTGCTCCGGCCTGTTCCGACTGACCTTCCGCTACGCTCCGAATGAGGACGGGCCCTGGTCCGTCTATGTGCCGATCCTGTCCGGGCGCATAACCCTGTGGGTGAACGGAGCGCTGCTGGCCGACAGCCAGACCACCCAGTCGGACGTGGTCGTCAATCAGGCGATGCCGCTGATCCAGCGGGTCCCCTCCCAGTTGCTGAAAGATGGAGAGAACCGGATCGACATCCGGATGGACGCCTGGAGCCAGTCCGGCGGATTTCTCGACACGGTGCTGGTCGGCCCGGACCGTCTGCTACGTGCGGCTTACAGTGAGCGTGAGTGGATGACGGTCACGCTGCCGCGCCTGCTGGTCGCGTGGCAGGCGGCCTTGTGCCTGTCCCTGCTGATCGTGTGGATCGGTCACCGGGACGAGCCGATCCATTTGGTGATGAGCCTGATTCTCGGGCTGGGCGTGCTTCAGGGCCTGCCGATGTTCAGCACCGGACCGAGCGGGCTGGAATGGCTGTTCCGCGTCGTCAATTTCGCCGGCCAGTGGCAGGGAGCGCTGCTGCCCTTCGTGATGTGCCGTCTGGTCGGGCGTGAACTGGCCGTTCCGATCCGGCTGCTGCTGGTGGTTCCGGCGGTGATTGCCATTGCGTTCCTGATCACCGCCCTCGACCCGCCGCGGCTGCAGCCATGGTTCGCCCTGCTTTGGCTGGTCGCCGTCATCCCCTGGGCGATCGCGATGCTGGGCTGGTCGGCCGGGATCCTTATTTCGGCGGCGGTCCGGCGGAGTCATGCTCCCGCCCAGATCGTGCTTGGCGGCCTGATCGTCATCATCCTGATGGCCGCCCATGACATCCTGTCGATGACCGGCGTTCTGGACCTGCGCGTGCCGTCGATGACCCGCTACATGGCGCCGCTGCTGATGACGGTGATCAGCGCGACGCTGATGTGGCGGTTCGCCAAGGCGCTGGGCGAGGTCAGCCGCTTCAACGACGTTCTGCGGCGCGAAGTGGCGACGGCGGAGGCCGAATTGCGGGCCAGCTTCGCCCGCGAACAGGCGCAGACCCGCGCCGCCGCCCTCGAAAGCGAGCGGCTGCGCCTGACGCGCGATCTGCATGACGGGCTGGCCGGGCAGCTGGTGTCGATCGTCGCCCAATGCGAGCTGCCGCAGCACGACTATCGTCGCATCGGTGCGGCGGCCCGGCAGGCGCTCGACGATCTCCGGCTGGTCGTGGCATCGCTCGACGATGTCGGCAACGACCTGGGCATGATGCTGGCCCAGTTCTATGACCGCATCGGTCCGCAACTCCAGGCCCAGGGGATGGAACTCGACTGGCAGATGGCGCCGCTGCCCGACATCGAGGGGCTCAGGTCGGAACATGCCCTGACCCTGTTCCGCATCCTGCAGGAAGCCGTCACCAATGCGGTGCGCCATTCCGGTTGCCGCCGGGTCGCCATCGTCATGGCGCCGTCACCGGCCTGCGACCATGAGGGCCACCCCAAGGGCAAGGGGCGGTTCGCGGTTCGCATCGTCGTGCGGGATGAAGGCAGGGGGATTCCAGGTGGGATTCCAGGTGGGATTCGGGGCGGGATCGCTGCCGCACGCCCCGGCAAGGGGCTGAACAACATGCGCACGCGCGCGGTGTCGCTGGGTGCCGAACTGACCCTGCTCAGCGGACCTGACGGAACGCGGGTCATCATCGATCTGCCGTTCCGCCTCCCTGGCTTGCAAGACATCCAATAGAAAAACCCGAGGCTGCAGCGCCACCGAGGATTGCCGGAAATCGGGCTCCTCAAGGTCTCCCATAAACATGGGATTACCTCGAACGGTTATCGCCCATAGAAATGACTTAGCGCGAACTTTGCGCATTTCCCGGCCGCGACAAATGTCGGGTCGAAGGACTTCCGATCATCCAATAACCAGGGATTGCAAGCATGAGCAAGATGCAGGCGGCGATGGTCGAAATCTCCGATGACGAGCTTCTGGTGGTGGTCGGGGGTACCGGCACGACCAATGCCCAGTCGGGTCATGCGCAAGAGGATGAGAACGGGGTCAGCGTCAGCGTCGGTGTCGAGGTCGCCAGCGCTTCGGGCAGTGTCGGAGTTTCCACTTCCACCAGCCACAATGTCGGCGGCGCCACCGTGACGGCCGAAGTGGGAGCCGGCGCGAGCGGATCGGCCGGCGTCACCATCGGGTCCGGCGGCGTGACCGCCACGGCCGAGGGCTTTGCCGGCAGCCAGGGCAGCGTTTCGATCTCCAGCGGGCCGGTGACCGGTACCGTCAGCTACGAGGCCGGCGTCGGCGGCAGTGCCAGTGTCTCGGTTTCCGTCACCGGGGTGGAGGCGTCTGCGTCCGGTTCGGTCGGCGTGTCGATGACCACCGAGGTTTCGGCCGGCGGAAATGTCGGCAACGGCGTCACGGTCGAGGGCACGGCCAGCCAAACCATCGCGATTGGCGCCGGCGGCGAGGTCACCGCCTCCATCGGCGCGGGCGGCGTCGATGCCGGGGCCAGCGGCTATGCCGGCATCTATCAGGAGGTCTCGGCCTCCGTCACCGTGGGCGACAACAATGTCAGCGGCACCGGGCAGGTCGGCTACATCAGCGGCGGTTCGGTCGGCGGCGGCACCGAGGTGACGGCCGGCTATTCCGACGGCCATGTCACCATCGGAACCGGCGTCAGCGTCGCGGTCGGCATCGGCGGCGTCACGCTGAGCAGCGAGGTCACCGTCAACACCGCCCCGCTCGAAAATGCCGGCGCCCAGGCCGTCACCGCGGCCACTCCGGCTGTCACCGATGCCGCCCACACCGTTGCCAACACCGCGCAGTCCGTCGCCACCACGGCGGCTCCGGCGGTGACCGACGCGGCGCACACGGTGTCCAACACCGCCCAGAGCACTGCGAACACGGTCAGCAGCACCGCGCAATCGGCGGTGCATGATGTGTCGAGCACTGCGCAGAGCACCGTCAACAGCGTGTCGAACACGGCGAAGAGCGTCACGAACACCATCAAGAAGAAGATGAAGAAGTGGTGATGCCGGGCGGCTCGGCGGCGGACGGCATAGCGGCATGAGCGAGAGCGCGACGACGGAAAGGCCAGGGACGGCGTCGTCACCGGCCGGTGGCGGAAATCCAACGGTGTCGGGGGACAAAGGCGGCAAGGCGAGCTTCCGTGCCGAAGCCGCGGCCGCCGCCACCTCCGTTTCCCAGGTGGACGATGCCCTGGAGGTGGTGCGCCCGCCTGTGCTGGCCTTCTGCGTCACGCTGGCGTTGCTGGTCGTGGGCGTCGTCGTCTGGGCGTCCCTCACCGACGTTTCGATCAAGGTGACCGGTCAGGGCATCCTGGTCAGCCCTGCCGGCGTCATCGATGTGGTGGCGGAATCGAGCGGCCGGATCAACGACATCCGCTTCAAGCCGGGCGACATGATCCGCCAGGGCGACGTGGTGGCGCTGGTCGACCAGAGCGAGCAGAAGCTGCGGCTTGCCGAGGCGGAAGGCGAGTTGCAGGACGCGCTTGCCGCCCGCGACGACATGCGGCGTTTCCAGGAGCGCGACCTGCATGCCGACGAGGTCTGGCGGCAGGCGCGCGAGCAGGCGGTCAACGGCAACATCGCCTCGTTGCAGGAACGCCAGCGCATGATGACCGAGCGCGAGGAACTGGTCCGCCAGCTCGCCGACCGTGGACTGACCACCCGCGACCGCGCCATCTCCGCCAAGATCGAGCTGTTCACCATCCGCTCCGACCTGGAAGCACAGCGCAACGAGCTTCAGACCATGACGCTCGACGCCGCCCGCCGCCAGACCCAGCGCGAAAAGGACATGCTGGCCGCCGAGCAGCGGGTGGCGACCGCCTCGCGTGCGGTCGAATCCGCCCGCGACCGGCTGACGCGCTATGCCGCCGTCCTGTCGCCCTATGGCGGCCGCGTGGTGGAGGCCAAGGCGAACATCGGGCAGGTGGTGTCGAGCGGCGCGCCGATCGTCAGCGTCGAGCGCGACGGTGCCTTGCCGGGCCAGGGAAGCGATCTGGTGGCGCTGGTCTATGTCGGGGCGCAGGACGGGAAGAAGCTGCGCCACGGCATGGAGGCCGACGTGTCACCGGCGTCGGTCCGCAAGGAGGAGCACGGCCATCTGGTCGGGCGCGTCGACCGGGTGGCCGACACCCCCGCCAGCAGCGTCGGCATGCTCCGCACACTTCAGAACGACGCGCTGGTCAACGAGTTCCAGAAGACGCTGCGCACCCCCTTCGAGATCATGATCCGGCTGGACCGCGACGCGGCCGGGGCGCTGCGCTGGTCCACCGGCAATCCGCCGAAATTTTCGATGGACGGCGGCACGCTGGTTTCGGTGGAGATCACCGTGCAGAAGGTGCGGCTGATCGCGCTGGCCCTGCCGATCCTCCAGCAGTGGCTTCGGCTGGATCTGAGCAACGTGGCGACGGAGCCGGCACCCCAGCCGGATCGGGCTTCGGGCAGGGCGCCCGACGCCGCGCCGGCCGCCTCCGGGGCCTGAGATGCGCACCCCGTCGATCCTGCAGATCGAGGCGGCGGAATGCGGCGCCGCGGCGCTCGGCATTGTCGCCGCCCATTACGGCCGCTGGCTGACGCTGGAGGATCTGCGCGAGCGCTGCGGCATCTCCCGCGACGGCAGCCGCGCCGCCAATCTCGTCCAGGCCGCGCGTGAGTTGGGCCTGCAGGCCCGTGGCGTGCGCACCGAGCCCGAAGGGCTGCACGGACAGTCGGGGCCGATGATCCTGCATTGGGGAATGGACCATTTCCTGGTGCTGGAGGGACGGCGCGGGCGCTGGTGGTATCTGAACGACCCGGCGCGCGGACGCCGCCGCGTGGACGATGCGGAGTTCCGCCGCCAATTCACCGGCATCGCCCTGCTGATGTCGCCGGGGCCGGAGTTCCGCAAGGGCGGCTCCGCCCCCAGCGCGCTGCGCGGCCTCGCCCGACGGCTGCGCAAATCCTGGGGTGCGGTGTGGTTCGCCGCGGCGCTCAGCCTGTTGCTGGCGATCCCCGGCATGCTGTTCCCCGCCTTCCGCCAGATCTTCATGGACAGCGTCCTGGTCGGCGGGCTGGCCGACTGGTTGACTCCGCTGATCGGCGCCATGCTGGTGGTCAGCATCGTCACCCTCACCTTCACCTGGCTGCAGAAGAGCGTGCTGCACCGGCTGGAGACCCGTCTGGCCCTGCTGGGCGGCATCGGCTTCATGGAGCGGGTGCTGCGGCTGCCGATGGGGTTCTTCGGCCAGCGCGGGCCGGCGGCGGTCGCCGACCGCATCATGCAGAGCGACCGGCTGGCCGAACTGCTGGCCGGCGAGATCGGCGGCTGCCTGTTCGCCATCCTGACCGCGTTGACCTATCTGGCGGCGATGGCGTTCTACCAGCCGGCGCTGGCGCTGGTTGCCGTGATTGCCGCCGCCAGCCTGGCCCTGGCGCTGGCCCTGCTGTCGCGCCAACTGGAGGAGGGGCAGCAGCGTCTGCTGAACGAGTCGGCGCAGGAAGGCGCCGATGCCAAGCAGGGGCTGCGCATGATCGAGACCTACCGCGCCGCCGGGGCGGAGCGGTTGCTGTTCGAGCGGCTGGTCGCCCGCCATGCCCGCGTGCTGAACATCCGCCAGTCGCTGATGCTGCGCCGGGCGGTCCTGCGGCTTCTGCCGGCCTTCGTCGGCGGGGTGGCGTCGGCCGCCGTGGTCACCATCGGCGGCGGCATCGTCGCCGAGGGCGGCATGACCATCGGCGCCATGATGGGCTTCCTGGTGCTGCTGTCGGCCTTCCTGACGCCGGTGTCGCGTCTGGTCCAGCTCGGCGCCCGCATCCAGGAGGCGCGATCCTATCTGCGCCTGCTCGACGACACCATGCAGCATCCCATCGCCGAGGAGTTCCGGCAGGCGGAGCCGCAGCAGGCGCCCGCCGTGCTGCGCCGGCTGACCGGGCGGATCGAGCTGCGCGACGTGACCTTCGGCCATTCGCGCCGGGCGCCGCCGCTGATCCGCGGCCTGTCGCTGACCATCGAACCGGGCGAGCGGGTCGGGGTGGTCGGTGGCTCCGGCTCCGGCAAATCGACGCTGGCGCTGCTGACCGCCGGCCTCTACGAGCCCTGGTCGGGCGAGGTGCTGCTCGACGGCAAGCCGCTGCGCGAGATCCCGCGCCGGGTGCTGCGCCAGAGCGTGCAGGTCGTCGATCAGAATGTGACGCTGTTCGAAGGCAGCGTGCGCGACAACATCGCGCTATGGGACCCGACGGTGTCGGACGAGCGGCTGTTCGCCGCCGCCCGCGACGCGGTGATCCACGACATCATCATCGATCGCCGCGACGGCTACGCCTCCATGGTCAGCGAAGGCGGCGCCAACCTGTCCGGCGGCCAGCGCGCCCGCATCGAGATGGCGCGCGCCCTGGTGCAGAACCCGCGCATCCTGGTGATGGACGAGGCGACCGCCGCCCTGGACGACCACACCCAGGCGCAGCTGTTGTCCAACCTGCGCCGCCGGGGGTCCACCATGCTGGTGATCGCGCATCGGCTGACGGCGATCCGCGATTGCGACTGCGTTCTGGTGATGCAGAGCGGCGAAATCGTCGAATCCGGTCCGCCGGCCGAACTGGCGCGACGCGCGGGTCCCTTTTCCACGCTGATGCTGAGCATGGCCTGACCGGATGAGCCGCAGATGACGACCTCAGCAGACGCGACCGCAATCGCAGCAGCCGATACCTCCGCAGCGGCCGGCGTTCCCGTCATCGATTTCCAGCAGCCGGCCGTGGCGCTGGAACCCGCCGGGTCCGTCTGGTTCCTGGAGGAGGGCGAGGCCGACATCTTCGCCGTCGCCGCTATGGGGGCCAATGCCGGCTCGCGCCTGTTCCTCGGACGGTTGCCGGCCGGCAGTCTTCTCGTCGGCATCGACAGCTTCATGCAGGGGCTGATCGCGGTGCCGGCCGCCGGGTCGCGGTTGGAGGCCGTCGCCGATCCGCTGGAGGAGATCGAACCGGACGCCCTGCTGGCCGGGATGGAATCCTGGTCGTCCACGCTGATTTCCGGCATCGCCGCCATCCTTTGGCACCCCGAGCGCATCGACCGCCAGGGGCGGTGCGGCACGGCGGTCGAACTGGCCGAATCCCAGCTGGTGATGGTGCAGGAAGCCGGATTGTGGTGCGCGGTGCCCGCGCCCGGCGCCCTGCTGCTGGAGCAGGAGATGGTCCAGGGCATCATGCCGCTGCCGCCGCGCGCGTGGCTGAAGGCGGCGGGGCCGATGCGCATCGTCTTCGGCCGCCGTCCCCTGCAGCGCGACCTGCCCGCCGCGCTGTCCGGCATCCATGCGCTGACCGCCGCCTGCGGCGAGATGCTGATGGGCGCCCGTGGTCTGGCCGAGGCGGACGAAGCCGGGCGGCTGTCGCTGCGCGGCGTGCGCGAAGCGGAGGAGGGCGAACGCTTCGTCCATCTGGCCGGCCGCCTGCTCGACCATGCCCGCAAGCCGCCGGCGCGGGCGGATGGCGGCCATCACGATCCGCTGTTCGCCGCGATGAGCGCGGTCGCCGCCCGCACCAATCCGCGCCTGCGGTTGCGCCGGCCGACGCTGCTGCGCGAGCGCGATCTCGACGTGCAGCCGACGATGGAGGAGATCGCCCGTGCCTCCGGATTGCACATCCGGCCGGTGACGCTGATGGACGGCTGGTGGCGCCGCCCGCTCGGTCCGCTGGTCGGGGCGAGGCTGGACGGCATGCCGGTGGCGCTGTTGCCGAACCGGCGCGGTTACGAACTGCTGGCCGGCGAAGGCGCCAAGCCGGCCCCAGTCACCGCGTCGGTCGCCGCCGGGCTGTCGCCGTCGGCCTGGACGATGGTGGAGCCGCTGCCGGACCGGCCGCAGACGGTCGGCTCGCTGATGCGCTTCGTCCGGACGCCGCCGGCCTTCTGGTTGCTGACGCTGGCGGTGGCGGCGCTGGGCGCGCTTCTCGGCCTCGCCATGCCGTTCGGGATGAAGTTCGCCTTCTCGTCGCTGGTGCCGGCGCGCGACCATGCCGGCCTGCTCGAACTGGGCATCCTGCTGGGCGCGGTAGCCGCGGTCACGCTGGTGATCCAGCTCGTCGGCGAGGTGACGCGGCAGAGCATGCAGACCATGCGCGAGGCCGGGCTGCATGCCGGCCTGTGGGACCGGGTGCTGCGGCTGCCCATGCCGGTGCTGCGCCAGCATTCGGCCGGCGACATGGCGGCGCGCGTGGGCATGGCAATGGCCTTGCCGCTGGCCGCCCAGGGGTTCATGGTCGCCGGCATCGGGACCGGCGCCGTGCTGGTGGCCAGCATCTTCGCCATGGCGTCCTTCCATGGTGGCGGCGCGGTGGTGGCCCTGCTGGCTCTGGCGGTCCAGCTCGGGCTGGCGGCCTTGTCGGCAGTGCTGCGGGCACGGGTCTACAAGCTGGGCGAGGCGTTGAACGGGCAGGCCGATTCCCTGGCGATGCAGTTCCTGACCGGCATCGCCAAGCTGCGTCTGGCCGCCGCCGAGCATTGGGCGCTCTCCCATTGGGCGGAGCGTTTCATCGGCATGCGCGAGAAGCGCATGGAGGTGCAGAAGGTCGAGGGCCGCATGGCGGCGGTCAACGCGGCCTTGCCGGTGCTGGCGATGGCGGCGCTGTTCCTGGTTTTCCACGCCGCCGGGACCGACAGCGCCAGCATCGTCGCGATGATGACCGCCTACATGATCGCCAACGGGGCGGCGGCGGCGCTGGGTGACGGGTTCGGCGCTTTCTATCAGGTCTATGCCGCCCGCGGCTTCGCCGATCCGGTGTTGAGTTGCGCGCCGGAACCGGCGCTGGGGCGCATCGATCCCGGCCGGCTGTCCGGCCAGATCGCGGTCAGCGGGCTGTATTTCAACTATGCCCAGGCGGAGACCCCCGTCTTCGCGAACCTGAACCTGACCATCGCCGCCGGCGAGTATGTGGCGATCCTCGGCCGGTCCGGCTGCGGCAAATCCACCCTTGTGCGGCTGCTGCTGGGGCTGGAACGGCCGCGGGTGGGCAGCATAACCTATGACGGCAACGACCTGTCCTCGCTCGATCTGGGGCTGTTGCGGCGGCGGGTCGGCACCGTGCTGCAGGGGGCGCAGCTGCCGCCGGGTGCGCTGATCGACGTGGTGCGCGGCCTGAGCGGCGCGACCGAGGCGGAAATCTGGGACGCGCTGGCGGCGTCGGCCATCGCCGACGAAATCCGGGCGATGCCGCTGGGCGTGCGCACGCCCATCGCCGATGCGTCGCGCACGCTGTCGGGCGGACAGGTGCAGCGGCTGCTGCTTGCCCGCGCGCTGGTGACCAAGCCCGACGTCCTGATCCTCGACGAAGCGACCAGCGCGCTCGACAACGCCACCCAGGCGGCGACCATCCGCACCCTGACTTCGCTGGACTGTACCCGGATCGTCATCGCCCACCGGCTGGAGACCATCCGCGGCGCCGACCGCATCCTGATCCTGGACGGCGGCCGCGTCGCCCATGCCGGCCGGTTCGCCGACCTGCAGGCCCGTGGATTGCTGGGGGCGTAGTGCCGATCACCGGGCCATTCTCGGCTGCTCGCTTCGCTGGGGTTCTGGTTGAACTCTCTGCTGGACGTGATTCGGCCCATGCTGTGCACTCCAGCCTTTATGAAGATGCTACAATTCTACATCAAAGCGAGGACCGTCAGAAGAAACGTAGGTACAATCCTACAAAGTGAGGGGCAGGGAAACGATCTCCGTCATTGCTTGTGCCGACCCAAATCCACGATGCCGTCACGCTGGTCCTGCAGCAGATGCCGCTGCACCTTCTGTGTCGCAGTCTTTGGGATTTCCGTCCTTGTCTCGACGAAGCGCGGGATCATGAAGGCGGGGATGCGGCCGGTCAGGAATGCCGGAAGCTCTCGGGGGTCGAAGCCGGGACGGGGAACGATGACCGCCTTGATCTCTTCGCCGAGAATGTCGTCCGCCACGCCGACGACGGCGCAGTCCTGAACGGCCGGATGCTTCAGCAGGGCCATCTCGATCTCGACGGGCGCGATCATTTCGCCGGCGCGGCGGATCAATTCCTTCACCCGGCCATCGAAATGCAGGAAGCCGTCGGTGTCGATCATGCCGCAGTCGCCGGTGTGCAGCCACAGGTTCCGTGTCGCCGCCACCGTCGCTTCCGGTTTTTTCCAATAGCCGCCGAACATCAGGCCGGGACGGCGGGGACGGACGACGATCTCGCCCTTTTCGCCGGGAGGGAGCGGGTTGTCTTCGGCATCGACCACGCACAGCTCTGTGTCCGGCCGCGGGGCGCCGACGCTGCCGAACTTGGCGGCCTGGGCGGTGTTCATCGACACCCAGCCGCCGGTCTCTGTCATGCCGTAGAGCTCGCGCACCGCCAGCCCCAGACGCTCCTCGATCTCGCGCCAGACACCGGGGGGCGCGCCGCCGCCGACGGCCCAGCGCAGGGAATGATCGCGCTCCGGGCCGGTCAGCCGCTTGGCGAGGATGCTCAGCACCGTGCCGACATAGGTGAAGCCGGTGGCGCCGTAGCGCCGCGCGTCCTCCAGCAGTCGCGACGCCGAGAAGCGCGGCAGCAGCGCCAGCGCCGCTCCGGCCCGCAGGCACGACATCACGCCGTACATCTGCGGGTTGGCATGGAACAGCGGCAGGAACAGCAGGATGCGATCCTCGGCCGTAAGCTCCAGCGCCGCCGCCATATGCTCGCCCGCCAGCTCGTAGCAGGCGTTCGGAATGACCGCCCCCTTCGGCAGGCCGGTGGTGCCTGAGGTGTAGAGGATGGCGTTCGCCGTTCCGCCGGGCAGGGCGAGGCGGAGCCGCGGCGCCCGTTTCCGGCCGGAAGCCGTCTCGAAGCGGTCGTCCATCGGCAGAAGCGCCGGGGCGGAGGCGGGCAGGGCCGCGCGGAACTCCTCCTCGGCGATCAGCAGGGAGGCTTCGCTCTGTTCCAGAAGATAGCGCAGTCCCTCGCCGACCAGGGCGGTGTTGAGCGGAACCGTGATGGCGCCGAGTTCGGACAGCGCCAACCATGCGACGAGGAATCCGGGCCGGTTGCCGACCATCATCGCCACGGTCTGGCTGGCCGTCACGCCCTGGGCCGCCAGCCGCTCGACGGCATCGTCCACCAGCCCCGCCATGGCGCCATAGGTGATTGTGCGGTCGCTGAACAGCAGGAAGGGACGGTCGGGCGTGGCGGCGGCGCGGGCGTAGAGCGGATCGGCGATCACGACTGCGCCTCCTGTTGCCGGATCACATGCTGCTGCAGCCACTTGGCGATGGTGTTCTTGAGAATCTCCGACGATCCGCCGGCGATCTCGTAAGCCTTGGCATCGCGCAGGTAACGCCCGAAACGCGCCGATTCCATGACGCCGTAGGCGCCGCAGATCTGCACAGCGCGGGCGGCGGTGCCGGTGGCGACCCGGCTGGCCAGCAGCTTGGCCTCGCTGCCGAAACGGGCGATGTCGTCATGCGCGTCCAGCTTGCGCGCGGCTTCGTAGGTCAACAGCCGGGCGGCGTCGATTTCCGTCAGCATGTCGGCGAAGTACCATTGGATTCCCTGGAAATCCAAAATCTTGCGGTCGAAGGCGCTGCGCCCGGCGGCAAAGGCCAGGGCGCCGTCGAAGGCTGCCCGCGCGATGCCGAGGCTGATGGCGGCGGCCATGGTCCGCGAATAATCGAGCGTCGTCATCGCCTGGCGGACGCCCTTGCCTTCCACGCCGATCAGATGGTCGGCGGGCAGCGCCACCCGGTCCAGAACCAGATCAACATGCGGCCCGTTGCGCAGGCCGAAGGTGGCGGCGTTCGGCCCTTCCTCCGTGGACACGCCGTCCATGCCTTGACGGACGAAGAAGGCCGACACCCCGACCGGCGTTTCCGCCAGGATCACGTAGGCTTCCGCGGCCGAGCCGGAGGTGATGAAGGATTTGCGGCCGCTCAGGATCCAGCGGTCGCCGTCGCGCACCGCCTTGGTGTCGAGGCTGCGGACGTCGCTGCCGTGGTTGGCTTCGGTCAGGGCGTAGGAGGTGATCAGCCCGCGGCCGAACTCCGGCAGAACCGTGCTTTTCAGGCTGTCTGCGCCGAACAGGCGGATGATGGTCTGGGCCTGCAGGATGGTGATCAGGCTGATGCCGACCGCGGCGCTGGCGTAGGAAGCCTCCTCGAACAGCGCCGCGCAATGGGCGAAGCCCAGGCCGCGCCCGCCGAGATCCTCCGGTAGCGTCAGGCTGGTGTAGCCCTGGCGGGCCAGTTCCTTGATCGCGGCGACCGGATAGACGTCCTCCCGGTCGATGGCGTCGGCGTCAGGCTCCACATGTTCGGCGACCGCGCGCCTCAGAGGAGCGAGAAATTCCGGTTCGACCAGGTCGGTCCACAACCCTGTCGGCATCTGCATCGGCCGTATCCTCCCTTGGGATCCTGTCGGCATTGGCACCGGTCGCCGGCTCGAATCAGCCGGATGATCCGCTCTTTCCCCGGGCGATTTGTTCGATATGCGGATCGTTGACGTTTTCCATTGAACTCGTTCGCATACGATAATATCGTACCGATATATCGGCTGTACATCAATCATATCTTCAAGGCGGAACCGAGGGAGGATGCCATGAGACTGACCGACGCGCAGGTGGCCGAGTATGAGGAGCGCGGATATCTGGTGTTTCCCGGCCTCGTGGCGCGAGAGGAGGTGGAAATCCTGCGCCGCGATCTGCATCGCGTGACGGGGGTCGAGGCCGAAAGCGTCATCCGTGAGAAAAGCGGTGCGGTCCGGTCGGTCTTCCGCGTGCACGACGAGACCAGTCCGACCGCATCGCCGCCGTTCCAGGCGCTGGCGACCCTGCCGCGGGTGATCGACCCGGCGCGTCAGGTGCTGGGCGACGAACCGGTTTACGTCTATCACACGAAGTGCAACCTGAAGGACGCCATCGACGGCGCCATCTGGCAATGGCACCAGGATTACGGCTACTGGAAGACCGACGGCGTCGACCGGCCGGATATGACGACCTCGCTGCTGATGCTGGACGAGGCGACGGAGATCGGCGGCTGCCTTTACTTCATTCCCGGCAGCCACAAGCTGGGCCGGCTCGACCCGGAGATGGACGAGACCACGACATCCTACAAACTGTGGACGGTGCCCAAGGATCAGGTCATTGAGATCATGACGAGGTTCGGCGATCCGGTGCCGATCACCGGCAAGCCGGGCACCGTGGTCCTGTTCCATCCGAACATCGTCCACGGCTCCGGCCACAACATGTCGCGCCATGCGCGCTGGCACATCTACACCGTCTACAACCAAGTCTCGAACCGGCCGCATGGCATCGAGAATCCCCGGCCGGAATGGGTGGTGGCGCGGCGCTGCGAAGCTTTGGAGACCGGCAGCGACGACGGCATTCTGCGTCTGGCCGATGCCAATGCAGATGCCGAGACCCGGCGGCCGGCGGCGGAGTAGGGGGGATGGCGGGATCGACCTTCCAGGCGGCGGTGCTTCGCGAGACAGGCGTGCCGCTGTCCATCGAACCGCTCACCCTGGCGCCGCTTGAGCCGGGCGATGTTCTGATCCGCATGCATGCGGCCGGCCTGTGCCACACCGACCGCGAGGCGATGACCGGCGCCTTCGCCGTGCCGCTGCCGGTTGTGCTCGGGCATGAGGGCGCCGGCGTGGTCGAGGCGGTCGGATCGGCGGTTCAGCGGGTGAAGCCGGGCCAGCATGTGGTCTGCACCATCTATGCGGCCTGCGGCCAATGCTATTACTGCCGCCATGACCAGCCGATGCTGTGCGACATGGTGGTGCCCAACCATCGCGCGGCGACCCTTTCGGCGGGATGCAGGCGGCTGCGCGACGCCGCCGGGGCGGAGGTCGGCCATTTCCTCAGCGTCTCGTCCTTCGCCGAATATGCGGTGGTGCCGGAGGCCGCGGCCATTCCAGTGCCGGATGAGATGCCCTTCGACCGCGCCTGCCTGCTGGGCTGCAGCGTCATCACCGGTGTCGGAGCGGCGCTGCGCGTCGCCCGCGTCGGGCTGGGCGACAGCGTGGTGGTGATCGGCTGCGGCCCGGTCGGGCTGAACGTGGTGCAGGGCGCCAGGCTGGCCGGGGCCGGGGCGATCGTCGCCGTCGACCGCCGCGCCGACAAGCTGGAGCGCGCCGGCGCTTTCGGCGCCACCCACACCATGTTCGACGACGGGGACCTGGCGGCCCGGGTGCGCGCGATCACCGGCGGGCGCGGGGCAGACCATGCCTTCGAAGCGGCGGGCGTCATCGGCTCGCTCCAGGATTCGTTGGACTGCACCCGGCCGGGCGGCAGCGTCACCATTCTCGGCAAGACCGATCCCAACCGGTTGGTCGAACTGCGTTTCGGCTCGATCAGCGGCGAGCGGCGCATCCTGCGCTCCAGCCTGGGCGGGGCGAAGGCGGCCGACGATTTCCCGGCCTATGCGCGGGCCTATCTCGACGGCCGGCTGCGCCTGGACGAACTGATCGACCGGCGCCTGCCGCTCGACGCCATCAACGACGCTTTCGAAGACGTGGAGCGCGGCGACGTGATCCGCGCCGTGGTGGTGATGCATGAGTGACGACATTGTCGAGAACGCCGGCACCGCCCGGCTGGAGCGCCGTGGTGCCGTCGCCATCCTGACGCTGGATGCGCCGAAGACACGCAACGCCGTCACCGATCCTCCGGTGCTGAACCCGCTTGTCGCGGCGCTGGAGGAGGTGCGGGCCGACCGCTCGGTGCACGTGCTGGTTCTGACCGGCGCGGGCAAGGCGTTCAGCGCCGGCGGCAACATCCACGACATCCGTGACCGGCGCGGCATGTTCGGCGGCCCGGCCGATCAGGTGCGCAACGCTTACCGCGCCGGGGTACAGCGCATCCCCCGCGCCATGGTCGATCTCGAAATTCCGGTGATCGCGGCGGTGAACGGACCTGCCTACGGCGCCGGCTGCGATCTGGTCTTCATGTGCGACCTGCGCATCGCTGCGGAGTCGGCGCGCATCAGCTCCAATTTCGTGAAGCTGGGTCTGATTTCCGGCGACGGCGGGCTGTGGTTCCTCACGCGGATCGCGGGTCCGGCGGTCGCGGCGGAAATGGCCTTTACCGGACGGGCGGTCGGCGGTGCGGAGGCCGCGGCACTGGGATTGGTGTCCTGCGTGGTGCCGGATGCCGAGTTGATGCCGACGGCGCTCGCCCTGGCGGAGGAGATCGCCGCCAATCCTCCGGAAGCGGTGCGCATGACCAAGCGCATGCTGCAGCAGGCGGGCCGGGTCGATCTGTCCACCATGCTCGATATGGCGGCGGCGTTGCAGGGCATCTGCCACGCGGGAGAGGAATCCCGCATGGCCATCGCGGCGGCAACGAAGCCGGCCTCCTGATCCGTCGCATTACCAGCCGACGCAAGGGCCGGCGCCCAACGACCGGCCCCTGATGAAGGCTTCGGCCAACCAGACAATCACCTGAAAAGGGAGGGACGATTCATGATGAAACTCATGTCGCACGGGGTGCTGGCGGCCACGGCTGCGGGCATCGCGCTGGCCTTCGGTGCGCTGTCCTGGCCGGCCGCCGCCCAGACACCCGCCGCCCAGACGCCATCGGCGCAGGCGACCGGCCCGATCCGCATCGGCGTGCTGACCGATCTGTCCGGATCGCTCGCGGATCTCAGCGGCGGGGGAAGCGTGGAGGCGGTGAAGATGGCCGTGGAGGATTTCGGCGCCTCCGTGCTCGGCCGTCCGGTGGAAGTGCTTTCCGCCGATCACCAGAACAAGGCCGACATCGGCGTGCAGATCGCCTCCGACTGGTATGACAACAGGAATGTCGAGGTGGTGATCGACCTGCCCAATTCAGCGGTGATGCTGGCGATCCAGGAGCTTACACGCCGCAAGAACAAGATCGTCTTCGGCACGGCCGGCGGTTCGTCCGATTTCACCGGCAAGGCCTGCTCGCCCAACGGCATCCACTGGGTCTACGACACCTATGCCCTGGCCGCCGGTACCGGACGGACGATGGTGAAACAGGGTGGCGACAGCTGGTACTTCATCACGCTCGACTATTCCTTCGGCCTGTCGCTGGAGCGCGACACCGCCGCCTTCGTCACCGGCGCCGGGGGCAAGGTGCTGGGTTCGGCCCGTCATCCGCTGAACAGTGCCGACTTCTCCTCCTACCTGCTGCAGGCGCAGGCGAGCGGCGCCAAGGTCATCGGTCTGGCCAACGCCGGCGGCGACCTGATCAACACCGTCAAGCAGGCGGCGGAATTCGGCATCACCAGACAGGGACGGAAGCTGGCCGGGCTTCTGATGTTCCTGTCCGACATCCACGCTCTCGGCCTGGAAACGGCGCAGGGGCTGGTGCTGACCGAGGCCTTCTACTGGGATCAGAACGAGGAGACCCGCGCCTTTTCCAAGCGCTTCTTCGAGCGGACCGGACGGATGCCGACCATGGTGCAGGCCGGCAATTACGGCGCGATCACCCATTACCTGAAGGCGGTCAAGTCGGCCGGCTCCGCCGACGCGCCGACCGTGCTGAAGACGATGCGCGACACGCCGATCAACGATTTCATGACCAGGAACGGCCGCATTCGCGAGGATGGCCGGGTGTTGCGCGACATGTACCTGTTCGAGGTGAAGACGCCGGCGGAATCCAAGGACAAGTGGGATTATTACAAGCAGCTGGGTGTCATCGCCGCCGCCGATGCGGCCCGCCCCCTGGCCGAGAGCGAGTGCCCGCTGGTCCGCAAATCGGCCGATGCCGGCAAGCCGTAACCAGCGGATCGGTTTCGGGCGCCTCCGCCCGCTTGCGTCCCCGGTCCCGGCGCGTTAAAGCCAGGATGGAAAACGCCAGCGGGCGTTGGATCGGACCGGGCTCGAACCGGCGGCAGGAGACGGGGGCGACAGGGTGACAGAGCCGGCCAGTCAGCAGATGGGGCAGCAGGCGGGAGCCCAGATCGAAGCCGGATCGATGGCCGATCAGGCCTATGCCGCGATCGAGGAGCTGATCGTGTCGGGCACGCTGCCTCCGCGCAGCTTCGTGTCGGAGAAGCAGATCAGCACGCAGCTCGGCATTGGCCGCACCCCGGTGCGCGAGGCGCTGAAGCGGCTGGAGATGGACGGCATGGTGACCATCGTCCCGTCGCGCGGGATCATGGTCACCGAAGTGGACGTGAAGCTTCAGCTCTACGTGCTGGATGTGCGGCGCGAGTTGGAACGCCTGATCGCCCGCCGCGCCGCCCGTTATGCACTTCCGGCCGAACGGGAGCGATGCCGCGCCATCGCCGGCGAGATGCTGGAGGCGGCCCGCAACGGCGACGGCATGCGCTTCATGCATCTCGACCAGGAGGTGAACCAGCTGCTGGACCAGAGCGCCCGCAACCCGGTGGCGACCCAGACCATCCGGCCGCTGCGGTCGCTGTCCCGCCGTTTCTGGTTCCAGAATTACCACGCCCATATCGGCAGCCTGGAGGATGGGGCCAAGACCCATGCCGACCTGATGCTGGCGATCCACCGCGGCGACGCGGAGGAAGCGGCCGCGGCCTCGGACCGGCTGATGGCGTATGTCGAGGCCTACGCGCGCGAGACACTGCGTTACCCGTTCGACGGTCCCGCGCCTCAATAGAGCGGGCCGACGGATCCATCGCCGCGCGGTGGGCGAATAGAACCCGGCCGTCGGCGTTCGGCGCGTCGGTCGGCCGCTGCACCACATCGGCGATGGTCAGCCGGGCCACCAGCGAGGGATAATGGATCGATACGCCGAGCCCGGCGGCCACCAGTTCGATGGGAGTCCAGGCGCCGCGCGCCTCCTGCGCCATGATCGGGGCGAAGCCATGGGCGGCGCATAGGCCGTGGACACGGCCATAAAGCCCGGTTCCTGCTTCCTGCCGGGCTGTTGCACGGAAGGGGCTGATGCTGCAGGCCATGGCTCCGCCCACGTTCAGGTTCCTGGCCGTGCCCTACAACGCGAATGCTGCCCGCCGTCACCACATCACACGACCGAAGCGGCGCGCGACCAATTGGGCCGCTTATGACAAGGCCTTGCATCGCCTGATGCCCGGCCATGAGCCGCGCCCGCACAGCCATGTGCATGAGCAGATCGTCCTCATCCTGGCCGGCACCATCCGCTTCCACGTCAATGGCGAGCAGCATCTGGTCGGCCCAAACGGCCTGCTCGCCATTCCGCCCAGTGCCGAGCATTGGGGGGAGGCCGTCAGCGACGAGCCGGTTCCGAGCCTGGACATCTTCACGCCGAAGAGGCCAGAATATTTGTAGCACGAACGGACGATCCGCCGTTCGACGCAGTGGACCAGTCCAACAAGGGAACAGTGCCGGTGAATCTCTTCGCCCTCCTCGATCAGGCGGCGGCCCGCCATTCCGACCGCGGGGCGGTGTTCCGCGGGACCAAGCCGGTCCACAGCTTTGCCGAGCTGCGCTCGCGCGTGTTGCGGATCGCTGGCGGGCTGCGCGCGTCGGGACAACCGGGCGACCGGATCGCCATCGCCAGCGAGAATGTGCCGGACTATGTCGAGCTGCTCTTCGCCATCTGGGCGGCCGGGATGGTGGCGACGCCGGTCAACGCCAAGCTGCACCCGCGCGAGCTGGTGCAGATCCTGGAGGATTCCGCGGCGTCCACCGTCTTCGTTTCGCCCAAGCTGGCCGGCGGGTTGGAACAGGCTCTGACCGGGTCGCCGGCGGCGTCCTGCCGCCGCATCGTCATCGGCGGGGCGGAGCATGCGGCGCTGGCGGCAGGGGAGGAATGGGCCGGACCGGTGAACCCAGACCCGGAAGCGCTGGGCTGGCTGTTCTACACCAGCGGCACCACCGGCCGGTCGAAGGGGGCGAAGCTGTCGCACCGCAACCTGCTGGCCATGACCATCGCCCATCTCGCCGATGTCGAGACGGTGGACGAGGAGTGCAGCCTGCTGCATGCCGCGCCGATGTCGCACGGCTCCGGCCTGTACATGGCGGCCTATGTCGCCCGCGGTGCCCGGCAGGTGGTTCCGGCCTCCGCGGCCTTCGAACCGGCGGAATTCCTCGACCTCTGCGACCATCATCCCGGCTGCGGCGCCTTCCTGGCCCCGACCATGGTGCAGCGGCTGCGGCTGGAGGCGGAGCGTAGCGGGCGGCGGCCGGCGAACCTGCGCTCCATCGTCTATGGCGGCGGCCCGATGTATGTGGAGGAACTGCGCCGGTCGCTCGCGACCTTCGGCCCGGTCTTCGCCCAGATCTACGGCCAGGGTGAAGCGCCGATGACCATCACGTCCTTGCGCCGGCGTGACCATGCCACCGACGACGACGCGGTGCTGGGCTCCGTCGGCTTCGCCCGCAGCGGGGTCGAGGTGGCGGTGGTGGACGCCGACGGCCGGCCGCTGCCCCCCGGCGAGGTGGGCGAGATCGTCTGCCGCGGCGACGTGGTGATGGCCGGATACTGGAACAATGCCAAAGCGACGGCCGAGGCCCTGCGCGACCGCTGGCTCTACACCGGCGACATGGGATCCTTCGACCGGCGCGGATACCTGACGCTGCGCGACCGGTCGAAGGACGTCATCATCAGCGGCGGCACCAACATCTATCCGCGCGAGGTGGAGGAGGTGCTGCTGCGCCATGCGGACGTTGCCGAGGTCTGCGTCATCGGCCAGCCCGATCCGGAATGGGGCGAGATCGTCGTCGCCTTCATCGTCGTCGAACCCGGCCGCGAGATTTCCACCGACAGCCTCGACGCCCACTGCAACGCCAGCATCGCCCGCTTCAAGAGGCCCAAGCGCTACCTGTTCGTCGACGACCTGCCGAAGAACAACTACGGCAAGGTGGTCAAGCGCGAACTGCGCGAGCGTCTGGTTGCCGGTGCATAAGACAGGAATGGAGAAAGCCATGGCAACGTCGAGGTCGACGACCGCACCGTCCTGTTTCCCTATGGCAAGTTCCTGTCCCACATCGCCCTGAGCGAAGAGGACGCGGCAGGGGACGGCGCCGTCCGGCTGGCCCCTTCCCTTTACCGCGGTGCTTGGGCTTAAGCCCCCAGTCATCAACCGAGGTTGATGTCGGAGAGCGAGAGCACCGTGCCGTTGTACACGCCGAGCAGGCGAACCTCGGAGTTGGCGACCTGGCCGTCGCCGTTGGTGTCGACCACTTGGTAGAGACCCGAGTTCGTGCCGTTGTTGGTCAGAACCAGCGTGCTCGCACCAGCCGACGAGTTCGTCAGCGTCCCCAGGGCCGTGCGGAAGTTGGCCAGCGAAGCATCCGTCAGGCTGCCGCTGACGACCGAGGTCAGGCTCACCAGCTCGTTGGAGCTGATGTTCACGCCGTTGGTCGCCGCAGAGGCCGTCGACAGCGAGGCATCCCCGTTGCGGTCCGCAGTGGTCCGGGCCGTACCGGTCAGTTGCACCTTGTCGGTGCCCGACTGGAAGTTCGACACAGAGACGAAGCCGGTGTTCGAACCCAGCGACGCGATGTCGAGGGACGAGTACACGACCGTGTCGGTGCCGCTGCCCGAAGCCAGCGTCAGGCTGTCGCCCGAGCCACTCTGGAAGCGGATGCCCGAGCCGCTGGTGACCGTGATCGAGTCGGTGCCGGCACCGCCGATCAGCGTCTCGATACCGGAGACCGACATCGTCACACCGGTGTCACCCAGCGTGATCACGTCGTTGCCGGTACCGCCGGTCAGGGTCTCGATACCACGCAGCAGAACCGTGTTGCCGCCATCGCCGAGGCTGACGATGTCGGAACCGGCGCCGCCGACCAGGATCTCGATCCCGCTCTCGGCCCGCATGGTGACGCCGGTGTCACCCAGGATCACCAGGTCGCTGCCCGCGCCGCCCGACAGGGTGTCGATGCCGCGGGTGATGACGGTGTTGCCCGACGCACCCAGGGTCACGATGTCCGTACCGGTGCCGCCGACCAGGAACTCGACGCCCGAAGCCGTCATCGTCACGCCGGCCGAACCGGTGAAGACAATGTCGGTGTTCGCACCGCCGACCAGGGTCTCGGCGCCCGACACGGTGACCGTGTTCGGCGTGTCGCCGAGCGTGATCACGTCGTTGCCGGTGCTGCCGATCAGGGTCTCGACCGCACGGGTCAGCAGGGTGCTGCCCGCAGTGCCGAGATTGACGACGTCGGTGGCCGCACCACCGATCAGCAGTTCGATGCCCGAACCTAGCGCCATGGTGACGCCGGTGTCGCCCAGGAACACCCAGTCAGTGCCCGCACCGCCCGACAGGGTGTCGATGCCGCGGGTGATGACGGTGTTGCCCGAGGAGCCCAAGGTCATGACGTCCGAACCGGTGCCGCCGACCAGGAACTCGACGCCCGAAGCCGTCATCGTCACGCCGGCCGAACCGGTGAAGACGATGTCGGTGTTCGCACCGCCGACCAGGATCTCGATGCCCGCCACGGTGATCGTGTTCACCGTGTCACCCAGGGTGATCACGTCGGTGCCCACGCCGCCGGTCAGGGTCTCGACGCCGCGGGTCAGCAGGGTCGTGCCCGAGGTGCCGATGGTCACCACGTCGGTGGCGGTGCCGCCAACGAGGATCTCCAGGTTCGCACCCAGGGTCAACGTGTTGCCGGAGTCGCCCAGGATCACCAGGTCGGAACCCGCACCGCCGATCAGCGTCTCGATGCCGCGGATCGTGGTGGTGTTGCCGGCCGTACCCAGGGTCAGGACGTCGGTGCCGGCAGCGCCGACCACGAAATCCGCACCCGAGACGGTGAGGGTCGAACCAGCCGTGCCGGTGAGGATCACCTCAAGGCCCGTGCCGCCGATCAGGGTCTCGATGCCAACCGCCAGCAGCGTGCCGCCGGCCGTGCCGATGGTGACCGCGTCGGTGCCCACGCCACCGGTCAGCGTCTCGACGCCGCTCACCAGCAGGGTGTTGCCCGCCGTGCCCAGCGTGACGATGTCGGAGGCGATGCCGCCGATCAGCGTCTCGATCCCGCTGACGAGCAGCGTGTTCGCGGTGTTGCCCAGCGTGACGACGTCGGTGCCCGCGTCGCCGGTCAGCGTCTCGATGCCGCGCAGCAGCACCGTGTTGCCTGCCGTGCCGAAGGTGACGACATCCACGCCCGTGCCGCCGACCAGGATTTCCAGAGCCGAAGCCAGCAGCGTCGAACCGCCCGAACCCAGGAACACGAGGTCGGAACCCGTGCCGCCCGTTATGGTCTCCAGCGCGTTGGCAACCAGGGTGTTGCCCACGGTGCCCAGCGTGACGACGTCGGTGCCTACGCCACCGGTCAGGGTCTCCAGACCCGAAACCAGCAGGGTGTTGCCCGCCGTGCTCAGCGAGATCAGGTCGAGGCCTGCGCCGCCGGCCAGGGTCTCGATGCCCGAAGCCAGCATGGTGGTGCCGGTGTCGCCGATGGTGACGACGTCGGTGCCGACGGAGCCCGTCAGGGTCTCCAGGCCACGCAGGATCAGGGTGTTGCCGGACGTGTCCAGCGTGACGACGTCGGTGCCGGTGCCGCCGACCAGGATCTCGATGCCCGGGGCCAGGACGGTGCTGCCGGCCGAACCCAGGAAGATCACGTCGGTGCCCGAACCGCCGGTGATCGTTTCCAGCAGGTTGGCGAGCAGCGTGCTGCCGGCCGTGACGATGGTGATCAGATCGGTGGTCGAGGAGCCGGTGATGGTTTCCAGACCCGAGACCAGCAGGGTGTTGCCGCCCGTGCCGAGCGTGATCGCGTCGATGCCCGTACCGCCGCTCAGCGTCTCGATCAGCGTCACCGCGAGGGTGATGCCGGCCGAGCCGAGGGTGACGATGTCGGTGCCGACGTTGCCGGTCAGCGTTTCCAGAGCCGAGACCAGGACGGTGTTGCCAGCCGTGCCCAGCGTGATGGCATCGGTGGACGCGCCGCCGATGATCGTCTCGAACAGCGAAACCGTCGCGGCGTTGGCCGTGTCGCCCAGCGTCAGGATGTCGGTGCCGACATTGCCGGTCAGCGTCTCAATGCCGCGCAGCAGCAGTGTGTTGCCGGCGCTGCCGAAGGTCACGACGTCGGTGCCCACGCCGCCGATCAGGATGTCGATGTCCGACACCGATACCGTCGAACCGGCCGACCCTAGGAACACCAGTTCCGAACCCGTGCCGCCGGTGATCGTCTCCAGCAGGTCGGCGAGCAGCGTGCCGCCGGCCGAGCCGAAGGTGACGATGTCGGTGCCCATGCCGCCGGTCAGGGTCTCCAGACCCGAAACCAGCAGAGTGTTGCCAGCCGTACCCAGCGTGATGACGTCGGTGCCCGAACCGCCGGCAAGCGTCTCGAGACCCGATACCAGCATGGTGGTCCCGGTGTTGCCGATGGTGATGACGTCGGTGCCGACGGAGCCCGTCAGCGTCTCCAGTCCACGGACGATGGTGGTGCTGCCGGTCGTCCCCAGCGCAACGATGTCCGGAGCGCTGTTCGCCGTCTCGACGTTGCTGCCGCCGACCAGCGTTTCGATGCCCGAAATCAGCAGCGTGCTGCCGCCAAGTCCGGTGAAGACCACATCTGCACCCGCGTCTCCGGTCAGGCTTTCCAAACCCACGACCAGCAGCGTACCGCCGGCCGAGCCCAGCGTGACGGCATCGGTGCCGACGCCGCCGGTCAGCGTCTCGAAGGCCTGGACCAGCAGGGTGTTGCCGGATGCGCCCAGTGTCGCAACGTCCCTCGCGGTTCCGCCGATCAGCGTTTCCAGGGCAGAAACCAGAAGCGTGCCGCCGGCCGAGCCCAGCGTGACGACGTCGGTACCGGCAGCGCCGATCAGCGTCTCGAACGCCGAGACGAACAGGGTGTTGCCGGCCGTGCCGATGGTGACGACGTCGGTGGCGGTGCCGCCGACGAGCGTCTCGAACAGTGAAACCGTCGCGGTGTTGGCCGTGTCGCCCAGCGTCAGGACATCGGTGCCGACGTTACCGGTCAGGGTCTCGATGCCGCGCAGCAGCAGCGTGTTGCCGGCGCTGCCGAAGGTCACGACATCGGTGCCCACGCCGCCGATCAGGATGTCGATGCCCGACACCGAGACCGTCGAACCGGCCGAACCCAGGAAGACCAATTCCGAACCCGTGCCGCCGGTGATCGTCTCCAGCAGGTCGGCGAGCAGCGTGCCGCCGGCCGAGCCGATGGTAACGACGTCGGTGCCCATGCCGCCGGTCAGCGTCTCCAGCGCCGAAACCAGCAGGCTGTTGCCCGCCGTGCCCAGCGTGACGACGTCGTTGCCCGAACCGCCGGACAAGGTCTCAAGACCCGATACCATCATCGTGGTGCCGGTGTCGCCGATGGTGATGGCATCGGTGCCGACGAAGCCCGTGAGGGTCTCCAGGTCGCGCAACAGGATAGTGCCGCCGCCGGCACCGAGGGTCACGATGTCGGCCCCGGTTCCGCCCAGAAGGGTTTCCGCCGCATCGATCACAAGCGTGTTGCCGGCGGCCCCCAGTTGGATGAATTCGGTACCGGCACTGCCGATGATCGTTTCCAACAGATCGGCCAATAGGCTGGTGCCGCCTGTCCCCAACATGATGAGGTCGGTTCCCGCAGAGCCGGTGATCGTTTCAAACGCCGATGCCCGGATCGTCGTGCCGGCGGTGCCGATCAGCAGTGTGTCGGCGGTGGACGAACCGATAACCGTCTCCAGGGCGCCGGTGAGGATCGTGGCACCGGCCGAGCCGATGGTGACGATATCTGTGCCGGCGCCGCCCACCAGGGTTTCCAGCAGGGATACCAGCAAGGTGCTGCCGGCCGAGCCCAGCGCGACGACGTCGGTGCCGGTGCCTCCGGTCAGGGTCTCCAGCCCCGAGACCAGCAACGTGGTCCCGGTGTTGCCGATGATCACGACGTCGGTGCCGCCCTGCCCCGCCAGGGTTTCCAGGCTGCGCAGCAGGATCGTGCTGCCACCGCCGTCGAGGGTGACGATATCGGTGCCGGCACCGCCCACCAGGGTTTCCACGGCGGCCACCAGCAGCGTGTCGCCGGAGGAGCCGAGATAGAGCAGGTCCGATCCCGCACCGCCGGTGAGTGTTTCCAGCAGATCGGCAAGGATGGTAACGCCGCCGGCGCCCAACGTGACGATGTCGACCCCTGTCGACCCCGTCAGCGTCTCGACGGAGGCGAGCAGCAGCGGGACACCCGTGGTGCCAAGCGTCACCACATCGGCGCCGGCCCCGCCGATCAAGGTTTCCAGCCGGTCCGCCAGCAGGGTTCCGCCTGCACTGCCGAGCATGATGACGTCGCTACCGATCCCACCGGCGATCGTCTCGATCATGGTCGCCAGCAGGGTGATGCCGGACGTCCCGATGGCCACGGCATCGCCGCCGGCGGACCCGGTCAGCGTCTCGAGACGCTCGACGAAGACGGTCCGGCCCCCGCTGCCGAGCGTGATCACATCGGCTCCGGACGATCCGATGATGCTCCTGTATTGGGCCGAGACGGACAGGGTGCTGCCGCCATCGCCCAATATGAGGACATCGGCGCTCGGGATACTGACCAGGGTTTCCAGCCCGCTGAGATGAAGCGTCTGGCCGGTTGCGATGACGGTTTCGATGCTGCTGACCTGGATCGTCGCGCCGGCCGTGCCGATCACGACGACGTCGGTGCCGACCCCGCCGATCAGCGTCTCGACCGCGTCCGCCAGCAGCGTGTTGCCGGTCGTGCCCAACGTCACGACGTCGGTGCCCAGCCCACCGATCAAAGTGTCTATCTCGGACACCGAAACCGTCGAACCGGCCGTGCCGAGGAAGACCAGTTCCGTGCCCGCGCCGCCCGTGATCGTTTCCAGCAGATTGGCGAGGATCGTCGCGCCGGCCGTGCCGAAGACGATGACGTCGATGCCGGACGAGCCGCCGATCGTCTCGACCGCCGAAATCATGATGGTGTTGCCGGCCGGATCGAGCATGACGACATCGGTGCCCGTGCCGCCGGCCAGTGTTTCCACAGCCGAGACGGACAGCGTGTTGCCGATGCTGTCCAGCGTGACGACATCGGTGCCGCCGGAGCCCGTCAGTGTCTCCAGGGCAGCGACGACGAGGGTATTGCCGGATGTGCCGAGTTGAACGACGTCGATGCCGGAACCGCCGCTCAGCGTCTCGATAGTGATGACAGACAGGGTATTGCCTGCCGTTTCCAACGACAGAACCTCGACCCCGCTGCCGCCGATCAGCGTTTCAACCGTACCGACGGACAGCGTATTGCCGCTCGTGCCCAGCGTCACAACGTCGGTTCCGGCGGCGCCGGTCAGCGTCTCGATACCGATGACCGACAGGGTATTGCCGCTCGTACCCAGCGTCACGACATCGGTACCGGCCCCGCCGGTCAACGTCTCCAGCAGCGACACCAGCAGCGTCGAGCCGGCCGTGCCGATGGTCACGACCTCGGTGCCGAAGCCGCCGGTTAGGGTTTCCAGCCCTTCCACCAGCAATGTGCCGCCCGCCGAGCCCAACGTCACCTCGTCGGTGCCGATGCCGCCGGTCAGCGTCTCCAGCAGCGACACCAGCAGCGTCGAGCCATCCGTGCCGATGGTCACGACATCCGTACGGGTACCGCCGATCAGCGTCTCCAACCCGCCCACCAGCAGCGTGCTTCCGGCCGAACCCAGCGTCACCCTATCGGTGCCAGCCCCGCCAGTCAGCGTCTCCAGCAGCGACACCACCATCGTCGAACCGCCGGAGCCGCTGGCGATCACATCGGTACCGGTCCCACCGATCAGAGAATCCATCCCGGCGACCAGCATCGTGTTGCCGCCGGTACCGAGAATTACACTGTGATCGACAGAATTCGTACCGATGAGCGTCTCGATATTGGAAACGCCAAGAATATAGGTTCCTGAAAGGGTGACGACATCCGTGGCCGAGGAACCGACGACATAATCAAGATTACCGACCGTTATCGTCCCACCATCCGTTCCGATCTGGACGGTAAGCGTTCCGCTCCCTGAAGCAGTAATCGCCTCGATATCGTTTAATGTTATGGTTTCCGTGGTGCTCAGCACGTAATTGATAATGTCGGAACCGGAGCCGCCGAACAGCGTCTCGACCTGCCTTATGGTAAAACTGTTGCCGGCATCGCTCAGCGTGATGATATCGGTGCCGGCCCCGCCGGTCAGCGTGTCCAACAGCGACACTGTCATCGTGCTGCCGCCGCTGCCCAGCGTAACGAAGTCGGTACCGGCCCCGCCGGTCAGCGCCTCCAACAGCGACGCTGTCATCGTGTTGCCGCCGCTGCCCAGCGTGACGAGGTCGGTACCGGCACCGCCGATCAGCGTCTCCAACAACCGCACCAACAGCGTGTTGCCGCCGCTGCCCAGCGTCACCACGTCAGACCCGATACCTCCGGTCAGCGTCTCCAACTGTGCCGCCGCCAGTGTCGAACCGCCCGAGGCGGTCGTCACAACGTCGGTTCCGCTGCCGCCCGTCAGCGTCTCGATCCGCCAGACGGTCAGCGTGTTGCCGGACGAGCCCAGCATCACCACATCGCTCCCGGCGCCGCCGGTCAGCGTCTCCAGGTCACTCGCCAGCAGCATCGAGCCACCCGTGCCCACCGTCACCACATCGGTGCCGGCGCCACCGGTCAGCGTCTCCAGAAGCCGCACCGACAGCGTGTTGCCGCCGCTACCCAGCGTGACGAGGTCGGTGCCGGTACCGCCGGTCAGCGTCTCCAGCAGCGACACTGTCATCGTGCTGCCGCCGCTGCCCAGCGTCACCACGTCGGACCCGATACCGCCGGTCAGCGTCTCCAACTGCGCCGCCGCCAGCGTAGAACCGCCCGAGGCGGTCGTCACAACGTCGGTTCCGCTGCCGCCCGTCAGCGTCTCGATCCGCCAGACGGTCAGCGTGTTGCCGGACGAGCCCAGCATCACCGCATCCGCCCCCGCACCGCCGGTCAGCGTCTCCAGACCGCTCACCAACTGCGTCGAGCCACCCGAGCTCAGCGTCACCACATCGGTGCCGGCGCCACCGGTCAGCGTCTCCAGAAGCCGCACCAGCAGCGTCGAACCGGCCGTGCCGATCGTCACCACATCGGTGCCGACACCGCCGGTCAGCGTTTCCAGCCGGGAGACCAGCATGGTCGAACCGTCGGTTCCGAGGGTCACGGCGTCGGTGGCGATGCCGCCGGTCAGGGTCTCCAATCCCGCCACTCTGGTGGTGACGCCGGTCGATCCCAGCGTGATGACATCGGTGCCGACGCCGCCGACGATGCTCGTTATCAGTGACACCGTGGTGGTGTTGCCCTGCGCCCCCAGGTTCAATGCCGTCGTGCCGCCTGCACCGCCCGCGGTGACGGATTCCACGCCCCAGGCGGCGACCTGCACACCATTGGAGCCGAACAGAACGGCATCCGTTCCAGCACCACCGATGATGGTTTCAGTGGTGTAGATCGCGATCGTGTTGCCGGTGTCGCTCAGGACGACGACATCGGTGCCGGTACTGCCCAGCATGGATTCCATGCCGGACACCGCGACGGTGTTGCCCGCCCCCGACAGTGTGATGATGTCGGTCCCAACTCCGCCGATCAGGGTTTCCACCTCCCTCATCGTCGTGGTGTTGCCCGCCGAGCCCAGCGTGACGACGTCGCTCCCGACGCTGCCGATCAGGCTTTTCAGCCACGACACCGTGATGGTGTTGCCGGCCGAACCGGACAGTGTGATCACATTGGTGCCGCCGGTGCCGGACAGCGCCTCCAATCCGCTCACCAGCATCGTCGAGCCGCCGGTGCCCAGCGTGACCACGTCGGTGCCGGTCCCGCCGGTCAGCGTCTCGACCCCGCGGACGATGAATGTCGCCCCGATATCGCCCAGCGTGATCACGTCGGTACCGGTGCCGCCGGTCAGGGTGTCGATCTGCGACAGCGACAGCGTGTTTCCCGAACTGCCCAGCGTCATGACGACCGGCGCGATGTTCCTGAAATAGGAGAAATCTCCGCCACTGGTGCCGAAGAGCGCGTCGATGTCGCCATCGCCGTCGAGGTCGGCGAAGGTCGGATTGGGGGAGCCGCTGATGGAGATGCCATAGGCATCCGTTCCAACCGAGGAAAAGGTCGGAGATGCCGTGGTGCCGGTGTTGATGTAGATGGTGCTCTTGACGACAAGATCGATGTCGCCGTCTCCGTCGAGATCGACGAAGGTCGGGGACGCGGAGCCGGCCGCTTCGTTCGTGATGCCGAAGGGGTTGGTCCCCTCCAGGGTAAAGGTCGGAGACGACGAGGTTCCGACGTTACGGTACAGAAGAAGATCGCCTGCCCCATTCCCGATCAACAGATCGGCGTCGCCATCCCCATCCAGATCGGCGAAGGCCGGATCCGCATTGGTGCCGACATTGGTAATCGCGAACGGGTTGGTGCCTTCAAGTGAAAAGGCCGGCGATGACGCCGTTCCAGTGTTGCGGAAGAACAGCGTATCGCCGGCCGCGTTGCCGACGAACAGATCGAGATCGCCGTCACCTTCGATATCCACCAAGCTGGGTGTCGCATTGGTGCCGACGTCGGAAATTCCAAAAAGATTGGTGCCCTGCAGGGAGAATGCAGGGGCCAACGCTGTTCCGGTATTGGAGAAATAGACCAGGTCGCCGTTTTGATTTCCAACCAGCAGGTCCAGGTCGCCATCACCGTCGAGATCCTGGAGTGTCGGTGATGAAGATTCGCCGACATTCGTCACACCGGAGATGCCGCCGCTGACCAGCGTGAAGGTTGGAGTGGCCACGATCGTTCGATCCTTTCAATACAGCGGCAGATTCCGTGCCGGCTCAGCGGTTGCATCGAACCGGCTGGTCATTTCAAAGGGTCTGTTAGGTTCTCTGTCGCTTCGGCCGGCACACACGGATCGACCGCCGGTTGTCGATGAAGCGGAAAAAAAGCAGGCCACATGCCGCATAAATGGAAAATGCGATGATGCAGCCCGCGACCCCCGGCCAATCGAGCAGATGCGGGACGCCATACGGCATTGGATCGACATGTCCCCACCCTGTCACTCCACCGTCCCCGGTTTTTTGGACAACCTTTGCGTGGTATTGTTGATACCAACAGCGTACTGAAGATAAATAGATTCCGAATTAATGGCATCCCATGATCGTGGGATTGTAGGATAGAAAATGGCAGTAATATCCATCAGGAACCAGTTAGAGATTCACCTAACCGCATTACGGTGTCTTTAAGGCCGCCTACCTGTTGAAGGTCGCAGATCGTGTACTATGGAGGGCGGTGAGCTGGTCCCCGTTTCCCGGACAGTCGGATAAGCTTGGTTCGCCCGGGAAGAAGGACGGACCCAGCTGATTTGTTCGGCCGGTTCGCCGGGCTTTGAAGGTGCGCTTCACTGCGGTGCGCAGGGCGTTCTTGGTCGGCGCGCAGCCCAGTGCCTCCAGGCAGAGCTGGAGGAAGTCGACCAGCGGTCCGCCAGATGCCTCGCTCAAGTCGTCCCAGGAGGTACCGAGCGGCCGATCGCTGATCGTCTCGTAGAAGTCCTGCAGGAAGTCTTCACCCGGCGCACGCGCCGCAATTGTCGCACCATCGCCGCCTGGTGGAGGAGGCGACGGAATCCCCGGTGCGCGGCGGCTTCATCCATATGCCGGTGGTCGGAACGCTGCTCGACCTGACGCCGACACCGAAGGAGTTGGCTTCTGCGCCCGCTGATCCGGCAGGGATGGATAAAGCGAGCGGCCCGTTGCGCCCTGCCGGTCCATTCCGGCGCGCTGCGTGTTGTACCACCATGATCCATACAGCCGCCACGCCAAACGCCCGCCTGCGCCTCTCCTTCCATCCGCATGACGCGGTCGATCCGGCGCTCGACAAGCCTGTCCGCAACAATATCTCGGTCGCGGTGGCCATCGGGCGCTGCCTGTTCGTCGCCTCCGACGAGGGCGCGCGGATCGAACGGCTGATCGCCGGCCCCGATGGGCACTACGCCGACCACCGATCCTTCGCCCTGACCGACTTCTTCGATCTGCCCGCCGGTTCCGAAGGTGAAGCGGATATCGAAGGGCTGGCGGTCGATGACGGCTGGCTGTGGGTGGTAGGCTCGCACAGCCTCGCCCGCCGCAAGCCCAAACCGCAGGAGCACAGCGGCGACGAGTGCCTGAAGCGGCTGACCGAGGTGAAGCGCGAGGCGAACCGCTGCCTGCTCGGCCGCATCCCGCTCGCTGCCATCGGCGATGGCGTGTTCGATCCGGTGCGCCAGCATGAAGGCCGCCAAGCTGCCTGCGTGAAGATGGGCCGCAAGCGCAACGCCTTGGCGAAGGCGCTGAAGAGCGACGAGCATATCGGGCGTTTCGTTCACATACCGGCCAAGGAGAACGGGCTGGACATCGAAGGCATCGCGGTGAGCGGGAACCGCGTGTTCCTCGGCCTGCGTGGGCCGGTGCTGCGCGGCTGGGCCTGCATCCTGGACCTGCGCATCGCCGGCAGCGGCTCCGACCGGCTGAAGCTCCGGACACCGGACGGCAAGGCCCCGGCTTATCGCAAGCGCTTCATCGATCTGGACGGGCTGGGTATTCGCGAACTGGCCTTCGACGGCGACGATCTGCTCATCCTTGCCGGACCGACCATGGATCTGGACGGGCCGGTCCATGTCTGGCGCTGGTCCGGCTGCCTGGACGCGGACGCCCCCACGGTGATTCCGCGCGACCGCCTGACCCGCGTGCTGGACGTGCCCTTCGGCACCGGCTTCGACCATGCCGAAGGAATCGCATGGCTGCCGGGCGGCACCGGCGATCCGGAGCGGAGGCTGATCGTCGTCTATGACAATCCGGGACGTGACCGGCTGCATCCCAACGGTACCGGCGTAGACGCCGATGTCTTTGCCGTCGCGGCTGATGCGTCTCCCCGCTGCACGATCTCAGATCGGGATGATGGCCTTCGGGTCGTAGGATGTGCCCAGGAGATCGGCACTGCCGATCCGATCGACGCTCAAGGAGGCCGGATCGAATGAGAAGAGTATCCGGTCCTGTTGAGGATCGGGAGCGCTGTAGACAAGCCGACCGTCGATGGCGCTGAAATCGGCTGCCGCTGTCCAATCGGGTCCGGAAGCGACATCCTTGACCTTGCGCATACCGGCGGCGGTTCCGTCGCTCCGCCACAATTCTGCGCCATGGGTTGCATCGTCAGCCGTGAAGAACGGCGTGCCGTCGATGGCCACCGAGCCGATGGGCTGGGAAGAGGTCGGCCTGGACGCAATGTCCTTGACGAGGGATGTGGTCTTGCCGTCGGTGCCCCGGAGTTCACGGCCGTGGAGCGGGTCGTCGGCCGAAAACAGGGCTTCGGTTCCTGATGGCCCAGGGTCGGGGAAGGTGAAATCGCTTCCTTCGGTGAAGGTCGGCAGGCCGCGCGACACCCCGGTGACATGAAGGGTGGAGCCGTCCTTGAAGGCGATGTCAGCCGCCCAGGAATAGCCGTCCGGGTAGTAGGTGTACGGCTCGATGTCCTTGATTGTCACCGGACCAGCAAGATCGGCGTGGCTGTAGCCGTGGAATTCGATCCGGTCATTGTCGTCGTTGAAACCCGAGATCGTGTCATGGCCGAAGCCTTTGCCACCGCCGCCGAAGTGGAATAGGTCGGCGGCGTCGTCGAAATCGACCGCCCCCCACCGGCCCGGCGCCCCGCCGCCGTCCATCCGGTCGTCGCCCCTGCCTCCGACGAGGGTGTCGCGTCCGGCAAGAACCGATTGATAAAGATCATGCACGCCAATGCTGTCATTGCCATCCCCACCGATCAGCAGGTCGTCGCCCAGTCCGCCGCCGAGCCTGTCGTTTCCCCTGCCGCCGTCCAGAACGTCGTCGCCCGCCTCACCACTCAAGCCATCGTTGCCGGAGCCACCGAACAGGCGATCATCGCCTTCATAGCCTCCCAGCCGATCGCCGCCGCCGCCGCCCCGGATCGTATCGTTCCCCGTGGCGCCATAGATATCGTTTGCGCCCGAGTTGCCGCGAAGGTCGTTGGACGCGCTGTTTCCACTCAGGAACGCCCGGCCTTGGGATGGGTTGTCGAGCAGGACGCCATTCTCAAGATTGTCCGCCAGCTGATAGGAGCCTTTGACGAAGGCCGTATCGGTGCCCTCCCCGGGACTCTCACCGATGATATCGCCGGACGGCTGGGCGCCGCCGGATCCGACGATCCAATAGACATCGTCTCCAGGTCCGCCGGCCATCGTGTCGGTCTGGCCGTCAACTCCGGCATAGAGTTTGTCGCGACCGCTACCGCCAAGGAGACTGTCGGCTCCCGGACCACCCTTCACGGTGTCGTTGCCGCTGTCGCCCCATATGGTGTCGTTGCCCTGATCTCCCGCCAACTCGTCACGCCCGCCCTTGCCGACCAGGAGATCGTCGCCCCGGCGACCGGACATCGTGTCGTCTCCCCGTCCCCCTACCAGCGTATCCGCTCCACCGGTTCCCTTGACGCACCGGCCTTCCAGTGGGCCGAGGGTCGCGACGAAGATGTCGGTCGAGCCCCCGTTGGCATCGTCGGATGAGAGGTTGTCGGCAAAGCTCTGAAAACCGACATGCGATCCGTCGGCCGAGATGACGCCTGCGAATGAGGAGCCGTTCGACTGGACACCGTCACCGGTCTCGCTGGCCAGTATCATCGCTCCTGTGGTCAAGTCCTTCACATAGATGTCATATGCGGAGGCGGGACCGTCCTTGGGAACGAGGGCGGCGACGCTGGTGAAGGCAATTCTTGTTCCGTCCCCTGAAATGGTTGGCAGGATGGATTGGCCGTTTCCCGGTTTGCCGTCCTGGTCGCGGCTGATCAGCGTCAGCTTGCCTGTCACCAAGTCCTTCAGGAAGACGTCATCGGTGCCGTTGCCGTCGTCCGGAGCCAGATCATCGTCGTTGCTGGAAAAGACCACCTTGGTTCCCCCATCCGAAATGGATGGTATGCCCACGCCGCCTAATGCCTGTCTTCCATCCGCCGCCCGACTGGCAAGGATGGTTTTCCCCGTGTTCAGATCCCTAACGAATATGTCTTCGCCGCCGTTGCGGTCGCCGGGAACCAGATCATCGGCACTGCTGGAAAAGACGATCTTCGTTCCGTCCCCCGAAATCGCGGGATTGGAGCTGGGGCCATTCCCGGGGGAGCCGTCCACCGCCTGACTGACCAGGGTCGTCTTGCCCGTGGTCAGGTCTTTAACGAAGATATCCCCCCGTCCGTTCGTGTCACCGGTGACAAGGTTGCTTGCCTGGCTGAGGAAAGCGATCTTCGTTCCATCGGCGGACAATGCAGCGGAAAAGCTTGAGCCATTCGCATCGCCGCCGTCCTGCGCACGAGAAACCAAAGTTACCGCTCCGGTCCTCAAGTCCTTCACGTAAAGATCATAGAACCCGTCGTTGTTTGTCGGCGGGAGATCATCCGTGTAGCTGGAAAAGGCAACCGTGGTCCCGTCATCCGATATGGTCGCCGCGCTCAGCCATCCGATCACCTGCTTTCCGGCTTGTGTCTGGTTCACCAGCGTAATCTGACCGGTCTTGAGGTCCTTGAGGTAGAGATCGATTTCATTGGGCGTGGAATCATTCTCGACAAGGTTGTTCGAGTAGCTGGTAAAGACTGCTTTTGTGCTGTCACCCGAAAGCACGGGGCTTTCCGAGTCCAAGTTTCCTCCGACGTTGCCGGCAGTGGAACTTACAAGATTTAGATCGGTAACGACGGTCGTTGTCATGGCGATCACCTCTTGCAGTCCTGCAATCTATGGGAACGCAGGAAACGCTTCAGTCGCCGGGCAAAGTACTTCCCATAGACATTGAGAGCATCTTAACGGAAATCTGACGGGCATAAAATGTGGCGAACGAGCATCCGACGCCATGCATAGCCTCAATGCTCCCATATGTATGTTGGTCTATTTGAGAAGATGATTGGATTTCTCACAGCATGGCAAAGTCCAGGGGCAGGCGCGGGGAAACGTGGCGTCCGCGTCGTCAGGCGGCAGCAAAGAACAGGTTGGCGATGAAGCCTGCGGACCCGACCAAACCCTATTTCAAGCTGGTGCAGTCTTTGCCGGACGGGGCGGCTCCGGGTTTCGGTTCCGGACGCTGTTCAGTCGGCCCCATGGACCTCCCGTTCGACCCGCGTCAGCAGGTCGGTGAAGAAGGCCACGTCTTGCGGCGTCAGGCCGAGTTTGGCGTGACGGGGCAGGAAATCGGCGATGGGGCGACCGCTTTCCCGCCCCTGCAGAATACCGTCACGGATCACAAGCGACTCCCGCGCCAGATCGGCGGCGGACTCGTGGCAGCGACCGCACCGTTCCTTGAAGCGAGGCGCAGTGCCGGCCTGGGCGAGCAGCATTTCGTACATCGGTCGAACGAGATTCGGCGGCAGATGGTGATTTCCCAGGAAGACGAACAGGTCGTCCTTGTGATGGCCACCCTGGAGCCTGCCGTCCTTCACGGTGAGATACCGTTGGGCGAAAGGGCCGGCGTGGGCATGGCAGTCCCCACAGGTCTGTTCCCAGAAGCGGTGCAGGTCCGTTGCCTCGCCCGGCGACGCCGGAAGGAGCAACGGAACCACCGAGACCAGAAGCCTCGTTCCCAGGGCTAATCCGGCTATGTGCTGAGCCATTTCGCGATATCCTCCGCCTTCGGCAGGCCACCCGCGTGGACCACCTTCCCGTCGATGACGATGCCCGGGGTCGCGGCGATGCCGTACCCGGCAATGGCCGCATAGTCGGTCACCTTCTCCACACGGACGGGCACGCCCAGCCGTTCGGCTTCCGCCCGCACCATGTCTTCGGTCGTCTGGCAGCGTTTGCAGCCGGGTCCGAGAACCTTCACGTCCTTCATGGTTTCCCTCCTTCTCTCAGGCGAACAGGGCATTGAACAGGAAGCCGACGGCAAGGATGCCGAGTCCGACGACGACGACGAAAACGGCGATCAGGCGCAGCGACAGGACCTTGCGCAGGATGATCATCTCCGGCAGCGACAGCGCGATCACCGACATCATGAAGGCGAGCACGGTGCCGAGCGCCGCGCCCTTGCCGATCAGCGCCTCGACGACCGGGATGATCCCGGCGGCGTTCGAGTACATGGGAATGCCCATCAGGACGGCGGCCGGAACCGACCACCACGCGTCCCGTCCCATGATGCCGGACAGCAGATCGGCGGGCACATAGCCGTGGATGAAGGCCCCGGCCGCGATCCCCGCGATGATCCAGAGCCACACCTTGCCGACGATGTCCTTGACGGCGTCGAGGCCCGCTTGGATGCGGTCGACAACGGACAGCGTCGCGACCGGCAGATCGACGGCGCCGGAGCGGATGTTGCGCACCCACTCCTCCAGCCAACCTTCCAGATGCAGGCGGCCGATGACCCAGCCGGCGGCGATGGCGACGGCGAGCCCGAAGGCGAGATAGGTGAGCGCCACCTTCCAGCCGAGCAGCGCGAACAGAAGGCCAAGCGCCACCTCGTTGATCATGGGCGCAGCGATCAGGAACGAGAAGGTGACCCCCAGCGGCACGCCGGCCGAAACGAATCCGATGAACAGCGGAACGGCGGAGCACGAACAGAAGGGGGTGACGATGCCGAGGCCCGCCGCTGCGACGTTGCCCACCCCCTCGCGCCGTCCGGCCAGCAAGGCCCGCGTGCGCTCTGGCGAGAAGAAGCTGCGCACCACGCCCATGGCGAACACGACCAGCGTCAGGAGCATCAAAACCTTGGGCGTGTCGTAGACGAAGAACCGGATGGCTTCCTCCAGGTGGCTGCCGCGCTCCAGCGGCAATTGCGACACGACCCAGTTCGAGAAGGGGACGAGTTGGCCGTAAAGCAAGAACCAGAGCGCAATGGCCGCCGCCGTGGCGGCGCTCCAAAGCCAGGGGTTCGGCGGTGGCGATCCCGCTTGCGGGACCAGGGAGGTCTCGGTGCTCATGCCGCTTCCTTTCGTTCTGCGGCCATCGCGGCGATCACGGCGTCGATGATGGCGACGATCCGGGGACTGAGCGCCGGGTTGCGGCGATACCGGACCCATTGGGCGTCGCGACGATCGACGACGAGCCCGGCGCTCTTGAGGGCGGCCATATGGCGGGACATCCGGGACTGCGTGGCCGCAAGGCGGTCCATCAGTTCGCACACGCAGTGTTCCTGCCCATCCCACAGCAGGCGCAAGGCGCCGAGCCGGGTCGGGTCGGAAAGGATGGACATCAGGGAGGTCACCACGTCCACGCCCATGCTTCCCCCCGCTTATGCTGATAAGCGCATTATCGCGCCCGGTAGCCCCTGCGCGTCAATGCGACGAGGGTGGGGCATCCTGTCGCAGGGGGCGGACCGGGGGACCGGCGACCGGCGGTTGGCACGCCGGGTTCAGTCACGTCATGACCGCTTCCGACGCTGCCTCCGCGCGCTGGTGCGGGGTCGTGTTCGGTGAGGTCGGGTCGAGCCGCCGGAAATCGCCGCGCAGGGCCTTGAGCGCGTACCGCTCGCGGTTGATCTCAGCGGTGGTGCGGACGCCCAGCCGGCGGAACACCGGCACCGGCGGGCACCAGCCCTGGAGCGCGTGCTGGAGCAGGAAGCCGGTCACCGCCGCGGGCAGGACCAGGAAGCGGCGATCCACGAAGGCTCCCAGCAAGGTGCCGGCCAGTGCCAGCGTCGCTGCATTCGCCTCGAGCGTGCGTTCGATGTCCCACTCGCGGTCGAGTTCGTCGAGACGGTGGTCGATCTTCTCCGGATGCTCCGCATGGTAGCGGACACTGTCCGTGATCTCGGCGGCCAAGCGGCGGTTCTGTTCCGCTGACGTAGCGTTCTCCACGCGCGAAGCGGTTGCGGGCAGCATGGTTCCCTCCTCTGTCGGTTCCGGTGAACGGCGCCGCATTCAGGAGCGCCGCCGTGCTGCTCCGCAAACATTAGGAAGACGTGATGAGTTCCCGAAGGTTCTGGCTCGGCATGCGCATGACCGTTCCGAGCTGTCAGAAGTCGGCTTGTTCCGCCTCCAGATAGGCGAGGCTGATGTATTTGCCGATGTTGCCGTCCCACCCCTTGGTCTCGGCGGCGCGGGAGGCGACGCGCGGGTCGGCCAGCACGGCCGCCCTGGCCTGCTCGATGGGCTGCCCGGCCTTCACGGCGGCGGCGCAGGTCTCGTAGATGCCTTCGAACAGCGCGCGCTGCCACGCCGGCACGCCGGGGCCGGGCACGCCGTGGGCCGGCAGCCAGATGCGGGTGTCGCTGTCGGCCCGCAGCCTGTCCATCGTCTCGAAGGTGCCGAGATAGGAGCCGTCGTCCATGTTGGCGATGCGGCGGTCCATCATGACGTCGCCGACGCACATGACGCCGTCCTCCACCACCGCGACCGACAGGTCGGACGGCGTGTGGGCGGTGCCGTAATGGTGCAGGCGCAGCCGTACGTCGCCTAGTGACAGCTCGTCGCCATGGCCGGCGTCGCGGTTGGGGGCGACGATCCGCGTCCCGGCGGAGGCCTGCGCCGTCCATTTGACCATCGAGCTTTGCCAGAAGCTGCCCTGCACGCCTGAGATCGCCTCGCGCGTGCGGGGCAGGGCGTAGCGGGGCAGATCCTCGCCGAACGCCTCGGCGAAGGCATGGTTACCAAGCCAGTGATCGCCGTGATAATGCGTGTTGACGATGGCGACGACCGGCTTGGGCGTCAGCGTCCGCAGCATCCGTATCGCCATCTCGCCGATCTGCAGCGAGGCGCCGCTGTCGACGACGATCACCCCGTCGCGGCCGATGACGAAGGTGATGTTCGCCATCATCCCCTGATTCTGCGGTGTCGGGAAGCCGTCGGGGGCCTGGATGATCCAGACATGCGGGCTGACTTGGACCGGCGGCATGTCGGGCACCGGCGGCCCCTTGACGAAGGACTCCACCCCGGCGGCGAAGCCGCGGACCGCATCCAATCCCGGCACGGCGGCCAGGAATGCCGCACCGGCGGTCAGCAGGCGGCGGCGGGGCAGGCGAGGCATGCGGGGTCTCCTGTGGATGGCACCGGGGGGTCAGTGTGCGGTGACCGGCGGAACGGCGGCGATGGCGGCGCGCGTCCGTGCCGGCCGGTCGATGGCGAGATCGGTGAGCACGGCACCGATCCACATCGACCACAGCACCAGCCACGCCGTCGCCGTGAAGATGGAGGCGCCGGACACGCCGGCCCCGACCGCGCAGCCGCCGGCCAGCACGCTGCCGAACCCCATCATGCAGCCGCCGACGATGTAGCGCCGCATGGAGGAGCCGTCGTTGAACCCCTCCAGCTTCAGGTCGCGCCCGGCCAGTCCGGCGAGGAAGGCGCCCAGCGCCACGCCGGGGATCAGCCCGGTGTCGAAGCTCCAGCGGGTGCCCGGCGGCGACAGCACCAGCATCAGGAAATCGGCCGACGGCGCGGTGAAGCTCAGGGAATGGACGGTCACCGGATCGAAGGCGGCGGCGGCAGCGCGCCAGGTGTACCACCAGGCGGCTGCGACCGTCGCTCCGACGCCGGCCGCGCCCAGCCAGGACCAGCCCGACAGGGCGTTGCGCCGCGCAATCGCCACGCCCGCCGCGAACCAGCCCATGCCGAACAGCAGCGCCCCGCCATGCCCGATGCCGGCCAGCGCCAGCAGGTCGCGCTGCTGACCGGAAATGACCCACCAGCCGTTGATCGTCTCGCGCAGCGGCGACAGGACGCCGCGCATCGCCGCCTGGGCGACCACCGCGAACACCAGCCCGGACAACAGCGCCCGCAGGTTGCCGGTGGCCGACAGAACCAGCATGCGGCTGGCGCAGGCCCGCGTCAGCGTCATGCCGCAGCCGAACATCAGCCCGCCGATCACCGCGCCCGACAGGCTGCCGGGGTTGTTGAGCTGGCGGACGCTGCCGGTATCGAAAAGTCCCAGCAGGATCAGCTCCTGCGTCGCCATCAGCGCGGTGGAGAAGGCGAGCAGCCAGACCGCCAGCCGCCCGCCCAGCCGGCCATGCGCCACCTCCAGCGTCGAGGCGCGCAGACAGAAGCGGGACCGCTGCGCCAGCCCGCCGAACAGCGTGCCGATCAGCAGCCCGCCCAGCGCCATGAAGCGGTCCTCGCCCAGGCCTTCCATCAGGGTGTCGACGGTGAAACCCATGGCCGCCACCCTTTCAGGGCTTGATGTAGGCGTAATGGTCGCGCGCCTGCAGTTCGGTGATGCGGACGACGCCGGACGGCGAGAATTCCGCCTCCATCACGAACTGGTCCTTGGTCAGCTTGCGCCGCTCCATGGTGATCTCGCACACCTCGAAACGGACGCCGCGGCCCTTCAGGTCGGAGATCAGGGGACCATAGTCGATGCTGTTCTTCTGGTCCCTCGCGCCCTCCATCAGCAGATCGACGCCTTCGGCATGGGTGACCACGCGGATCTCGGTCTTCGGCGCCACGTCCAGATGGTTGCGGATGTTGCGCAGCGCCTTGGTGCCCTGCTCGGCGGCATTGTCGATGTGGTAGACGACCCTGTCCTGGGCCAGCGCCGGGGCGGCGGTGGTCAGGGCGAACAGCATCGGCAGGAGTGCCAGGAAACGACGAACGCTCATGGTCTGAGCCTTTCCGGTTCGGAGCTGCGCCAGTTGGCGGAGGGCAGGATAGGGGGGTCAGGCGTCGAGGCCGGGGTTGCCGTCCACGCCCTTCAGGGTCGGCAGATTCAGCTGCGGCGGCGCCAGCGTCTTGCGGGCGCGCAGGTTGCGGGCGACGAGGTCCCAGACCGGCTCCCCGCCGGCCGTCTTCGCTTCTTCCGCCACCGGCGCCCAGCCGGCGACCTTGTAGGTCTTCGAGGCTTCCAGCGGCTTTCCGTTCAGCGTCATGTCCTGGATGCGCCGACCGGCCGGGGCGGCGGGATCGCAGGCGTAGGACAGGCCGCCGACGCGCACCATGTCGCCGCCCTGCTGGTAATAGGGGTCGGGGTTGAACAGGTTGTCGCAGACATCCTCCAGCACCGTCTTGATCTGCTCGCCGCTCATCTGCGTCAGCGTGACGTAGGGATAGGTGATGGCGGTCTGGTCCAGCAGGTTTTCCATGGTGATGGGCTGGCCGGGCAGCAGCGTGGTGCCCCAGCGGAAGCCGGGGGAGAAGGCGATCTCGGCATCCTTTTCCGCCATCAACGCATCGAGGATCAGCTGGTCGAAGCTGCCGTTGAAGTTGCCGCGCCGGTACAGCGTGCCCTCCGTCACTGCCAAAATCTCGCCCAACTTGGTCTCATAGGGCGCGCGGACGCGGGCGATCAGCGCCTCCATCTCCGGGTCGGCGGGCAGCAGGTTGGCGAAGACCGGCATCAGCCGGTAACGGAAGTCGGCGATCCGCCCGCCCGTCACCTGGAGGTCGAGCACGCCCAGGAACTTGCCGTTCGATCCGGCATTGGTGACCAGAGTCCGGCCGCCGGGGTTGGCGACGATGCTGGGCGCCGGCATGCCGTCATGGGTGTGGCCGCCGAGGATGGCGTCGATGCCGCGGACGCGCGACGCCATCTTCAGATCGACATCCATGCCGTTGTGCGACAGCACGACGACCACCGCGGCACCGGCGGCGCGGGCGGCATCGACCGTCGCCTGCATCTCCTCCTCGCGGATGCCGAAGGTCCAGTCGGCCACCATGTAGCGCGGGTTGGCGATCGGCGTGTAGGGGAAGGCCTGTCCGATGACCGCCACCGGAACGCCGTTCACCGTCCGCAGGCTGTAGGGCTTGAACACGTCGTCGCCGAAATCGGCGGTCTTGATGTTCTGTGCGACGATCTCGATGTGGCCGGCGAAGTCCTTCTCGGCGATCTCCTGCACGCGCTCCTGGCCGTAGGTGCATTCCCAATGCAGCGTCATGATGTCGACGCCCAGCAGCTTGGCGGCCTCCACCATGTCCTGGCCCTGGGTCCACAGCGCGGTGCCCGACCCCTGCCAAGTGTCGCCGCCGTCGAGCAGCAGGGCGCCAGGCCGGTTGGCCCGCACCCGCTTGACCAGCGTAGCCAGATGGGCGAAGCCGCCGACCTTGCCGTACAGCCCGGCCAGCCGTTCGAAGTCGAGGCAGGTGAAGGCATGCGCCTCGCGACTGCCGGTGGCGAGCTTGAAATGCTCCAGCAGCCGGCTTCCCACCAGATGCGGCGCCCGCCCGGCCATGACGCCGATGCCGAGATTGACGCTCGGCTCGCGGAAATGGATCGGCTTCAGCTGGGCATGGCAGTCGGTGATGTGCAGAAGCGAGACGTTGCCGAAGGCCGGCGCGTCATAGACCGCATCGGCCGCTCCTTGGGCCGCCGCTTCGGCGCGGGCCGGACCGGCGCCGGGCAGCAGCAGGCCGGCGGCGTTGGCGGCGGCCAGGACGGTGAGGAATTCGCGGCGGTTCATTGTGCAGGCCCCGGCTTTGCGTTGACGGGCGACGCCGGGTCGAACAGCAGCGCCATCAAATGCTTGATCTGCGTTTCCCCCAGGATGCCCATATGGCCGGCGCGCGGCATGTTGGAGCAGGCGTTGGCCGATTTGGCGTTGTAGATCTTGGCCCAGGCCGCCTTCATCGTCTCCTCGTCCCGGCCGCGCAGCGCGCCGTACTGCAGCAGGCTGGGGCCGATGGTGCCATAGGAGATCTCGGTCGGGCTGATCTGGTGGCAGTTGTAGCAGTTGCCGCCGTTGGGGGTGTCCGGCTTGTCGGTCCAGGTGTTGCCCCGGCCGCTCTGGGCGATCTTCTCGCCCTCCTTCCAGTCGCCCAGCCACTGGCCGTCGGACGGCCATTTCACCGTCGCCATGTTGACAGCCTCGATCTGGCGGCGCCGTTCGGTGGCGGCCGGGCTGGCGGCGGCCTCGGGGTCGGAGCAGAAGGCCTGCGTCTCGTCCTGGGTCAGGCGATCGACCTTGGCGATGCCCTTGTCCCTGAAGCTGGTAGCCAGCATGCGGGTGAAGGCGGCATCGTCGGCCCCCGGCCCCCAGGAGGGAGCGACCTTGGTCTCGGAGAGGGCGGGGCCGGCCAGCAGCAGGACGGCAAGGAAGGCAGCGTGTTTCATGGCGTGTTTCATGACGGCCTCCCTCAGCGCTTGATTCCGGGTGTCTTCATGGTCTCCCCGCTGGCGTTGGCGGCCATGAACATCGACAGCGCGATGGTCGCGTCGGAGGTGTAGACCGGTTCGGGGAAACGCTGCTGGCGGAAGCAGTCGTTCAGCCGCCACTGCATCGACCACATCTGGCCGGAGCTGACACGGTAGGCCGGCCAGCTTCCCCATCCGGCCGCCGCACCCTTCGGTCCCGGAATGTAGGGCAGATCCTGCAGGCGGATGCGCGTGCCCTCCTGGCCGTGGCAGGTGGCGCAGGAGAAGTCGTAGGGGCCGCCCTGGTAATAGAACATCCGCTTGCCCAGGTCGTACATCGCCTGTTCCTTGGGATGGCTTGGCTTTACCGCGATGGGATCGTCCTTGGACTGGCCGGAGACGTAGGCGGCGAGCGCGATCATCTCCTCCTTCGGCGGGGCGGTGAAGGAGGCCTCGACATAGGGTTTCGGATCCTTGCCCTGCAGCGTCTCCATGCAGGTCAGCAGGCGCGATTCCAGATCCTGGACGCGGTCGGTGTCGGCGAAGTAGCGCGGAAGCCCGGCATAGGCGCCCTTGACCACGCCGGGGCCGAGGCCGAGGTCGCATTTCTCCAGCGAGGCCTTCTTCGGGCCGGCCGGCGTCTTCCACAGCTCCTCGCCGCCAAGCTCGAACAGTTCGGCGGGGTTGCCGTCCTGCAGGGCCTCGCGGTAGGCCTCGATGCCTTCCTGCGCCGCATCCTTCTGCTGGGCGTAGGCCGCCGTGGCGACCGCCGCCGACACCGCAAGGAACGCCGCAATCCCAACGCTTGTGCGGTCCATCTCTCCCCCCTCCCATCCTTGTTCTTGTCAGCGCGGACGTGCAGCGTCAGGTCACGGCCTTAAGTGACCGTGGCCTCGTCGGTGCGGGTGTCGCCCTTGTTGTCGACCCAGGTGACGGAAACCTTGTCGCCCGGCTTGCCGCCCTTGACCTTGAAGGCGAGGTAGGGGTTCTTGGAAATCGACGGTCCCCATTGCGCCTGCATCACCGTCTTGCCGTCGAGCTTGGCGGTGACCTCGTTGATGAACCAGGCGGGGATGACCGTGCCGCCGGCGTCCTTGCGCTGGCCGGTCTCCATCTCGTGGCTCATCAGCACCTTGATCTCGGTGACGCCGTCCTTGGCAGAGGCGCGGATCTTCATCGGATTGCCCATGGTCTTCTCTCCCGTCCTGTCCGTTCAGCCGCCGCAGCCGCCGAGCGTCACCTTGATTTCCTTGGAGGCCGCGTAGAACTTGCCGTCCGCCTTGACCAGCACCATGACGTTGGAGGTCTGGCCCATCTTGATGCGGGCGGTGACCTCGGGGATGGTGTCCGGCCCGATGTCGAAGGCGGCGGCCAGCATGTTGGGGTTCTTTTCCACCAGGATGGCGATCCGTTCGGTCTTGGGCAGCTTGCTGACCGCCTGGACCGGAACCACCGCCCCGTTCTCCGCGATGTCGGAGGCGACGATCTGCACGTCGCCGCTGTCGGCCGGTGCTCCGGCGCCGAGCGCCTTCAGCGCCTCGTCCATCGTCCTGGCGTCGAAGGCGGACTTGTCCCAGTTGGCGAAGGCCATTCGCGGCACCGCGAACCCGGCCGCCGCCAGCGCTCCCAGGAAGGTCAGTACCTGACGCCGTTCCATCGCTGCCTGTGTCATGAGAGATGCTCCTCCTCGGTCTCGTTACTTCTGCGGCGCGCCGGACAGGATCCAGGCGACCAGGGTCTTGGCGTCGTCGATGCTCAGTTCGTCCTGCGGCGGCATCGGCACGGCGCCCCAGACGCCCTCACCGCCGGCCTTGACCTTGGACACCAGGGCCTCGGCATTGTTCTTCCCGCGATAGCGGGCGGCGATCTCGCTGTAGCTCGGGCCGACGATGCGGGTATCGACCGCGTGGCAGGACAGGCAGCCGGACTTCTCCGCCAGCGCCACGACGGGGGAGGGCGCTTCCGCCGCCGTGTCGGGACCGGTGCGCTGGCCGCGGACCGGTCCGATCTTGCGGTTCTGTTCGGCGATGTTGCCGTGGGCGCCGCGGGCATGCTCGGGCAGTTGCGAGGCCAGCTCGGCCTTCGGCTTGCAATCAGTCATGCAGACGGCGTTGGCGGTATCGGGCTTGGCCGCCATGCCGGGAAAGTCAGGGCCGGGCCACAGGGCGTGGGCGGTGGTCATGCCGTTGCGGTTCGGCATCCGCTGCTGCACGTCGCGGATCGTCGCATCGGTCAGCGTGTAGTCGTCCGGGACGATCTCCGCGAGGTTCAGCAGATAGGCCAGCACGGCATAGACGTCGTCGTCGCTCAGCGACTTCGGCTCGTTCCATGGCATCGCGCGGCGGATATAGTCGTAGAGCGTGGAGACGCTGGCCACCTTCATGAAGGTCGTCCGCGCCGGGAAATCGGTGCGCTTCAGTGCCGCGACATTGCCGGTCTCGATGTCCTTCGCCGTGGTGCCGCCGACCAGCGGGTTGAAGACGCTGTTGCTCTCACCGAAGGTGCCGTGACAGCTGGCGCATTTCTCCTCCCAGATCTCCATGCCGCGCGACACGGTGCCGGAGCCCTTGGGCAGGCCGGCGAAGTCGGGACCGACGTCGATGTCCCAGGCCTTCAACTCCGCCGGAGTGGCCGGGCGCCCGACGGTGGAGGCGCCGTCCGCCAGCACCGGCGCCGTCCATGCGAGCATCGCGCCGAACGCCGACGCAAGGAACGCCGAGCCCAGGAGGGTCGCCTTACAGGATCTGGACATTGTTCACGTCCCCGCTTTCGGCGACCTGCCAGGTCTGGATCGCGTTGTTGTGGTAGATCGACCGCGTGCCGCGCACCGTGCGCAACTGGCCGTAGGCGGGCTGGACGAAGCCGGTCTCGTCGACGGCGCGCGATTGCAGCAGTGCCGGCCGGCCGTCCCAGTTCCAGGGAAGGGTGAAGCGGGTCAGGCATTTGGACAGGACCGGCGTCTGCAAGGTCGCTTGCGTCCAGTTGATGCCGCCGTCGACCGACACATCCACCCGCTTGATGGCGCCCCGGCCCGACCAGGCAAGCCCGTTGATGGTGAAATAGCCCTTGTCCAGCAGCGTCTGGCCGCCCGACGGGCTGGTGATGACCGACTTGCATTCCTGGATGGAGCTGTATTGCCGGTGCTGGCCGTCTGGCATCAGGTCGATGTAGTGGACCGCCTCGTCCTTGGCGGCATAGGGACGGTCGCCGACCTCGATCCGGCGCAGCCACTTCACCCAGGAGACGCCCTGCACCCCCGGCACCACGAGGCGCAGCGGATAGCCGTTCTCCGGCCGCAGCATCTCGCCGTTCTGGCCGTAGGCGACCATCACCTCGCCGGACAGCACCAATTCGATCGGGATGGTGCGGGTCATCGACGACCCGTCGCCGCCCTCGGCGAGGACGAATTTGGCCGCTTTCAGGTCGGCGCCGCAATATTCCAGCAGCGTGCGCAGCGGCACGCCGGTGAACTCGCTGCAGGACAGCATTCCGTGGGTGTACTGCACGGTGGGCACCGCCACATTGCCCCACTCCATGCCGGTGTTGGCGCCGCATTCGATGAAGTGCATGCGCGACACCGGCGGCAGGCGCATGATGTCGTCCATCGTGTAGACCCTGGGCGTCTTCACGAATTCCGGCCGGGAGCCGTTGATCATCAGGCGGTGCCGCGTCGGGTCGATGTCCTGCCAGCCCTGGTGGTGCCGCTCGAAATGCAGGCCGGAGGGCGTGATGATGCCGAACAGCCCCTGCAGCGGCGTGAAGGACACGCTGGCGGCGGCGACCTGGGTCAGGCCGGGGCTTTGCCGGCGCACCAACCCCCGCTCGTGCTTGGACGGCAGGCCGTAGGGGTTGGCCGCCACCGGCTGGCCCAGGCTGCTGCCCCAGGGGGTGGGGTTCAGGATGTCGGGATCGCCGGCGGCATCCGCTGGGGCGGCAGCCGCTGCGGCACTGCCGCCCAGCGTCGCCATGGCGGTGGCGCCGGCCGCCGCCAGAAAGCTGGCGCGCAGGAAATCGCGCCGTCCCTTGCCGACCTGCCCGATCTCGTCGGGGGTCAGGAAGTTCTCGGGCGCCCGCCGCAACCGGCCGGACAGTGCATCCGCGCCGGGGACGAGCGGATCGGTTCGGGGAGTCGCCTCTCCCGTTGGCCGCAACTTGCTCATGTCCGTCTGATTTCCTTCCGGTTCGCCGCCGGTATCTTTGTCACGCAGATGGTATGTGCAGCGAACAATCTCCGCCATCGGGTCGATTCCGGTGGCGACCAAGGGTAAACCCTTGCTTTGGGAGCGGAGACGCGGTGGAAGAGCTTGATCCGGCTCCCTAAACCCGGTCGCCGGGGGTCAGCGCCAACCGCGCGAGTTCGGCGACCGAGCGGGCGCCCATCTTCTCCATCACCATCTGGCGATGGCCCTCGACCGTCTTGACCGAGATCGACAGCGCCGCCGCGATCTCCTTGTTCTGGCGGCCATCGAGAACCAGCGCCAGCACCTCGCGCTCGCGGCGGCTCAGCTGGGCCAGCCGGGCCTCCACCGCCTCGCGCCCGGCGCTGCGCACCAGCACCTCGCGGCATTTGCGGATGGCGGCGTTGACGGCATCGAGCAGCGCCTGGTCCTTCCAGGGCTTTTCGATGAAATCCTCGGCCCCGCCCTTCAGCGCGGCGACGGCCAGCGGCACGTCGCCATGGCCGGTGACCATGATGACCGGACGCTTGCACCCGCGCTCCTTCAGGTGGCGCAGCAACTCGATCCCGCTCATGCCGGGCATGCGGACGTCCAGCAGGACGCAGCCCGGCCGCAACGGCGGGCGTAGGTGCGGTGAGGCCAGGAAGGCTTCGGCCGACGCGAAGCTCTCGCAGGCGATGCCGACCGAGGCCAGCAGATACTGCACCGAACTGCGCATCGCCTCGTCATCGTCCACCACCAGGACCAGGGGGGCGTCGGTCATGTGCTTGTCTCCTGGACGGGTGATGATGACACGGCTTCACTGGCGGCCGGCGGCAGGGTGAAGCGGACGGCCAGCCCGCGCGGCACGCCGGGCACCGCCCAGATGCGGCCGCCATGCCGCTCGACGATGGTGCGGCAGATCGACAGGCCGAGACCCAACCCGCCGGGCTTGGTGGTGAAGAAGGGCTCGAACATCCGCCGCCGGGCGTCATCCGGCGCACCCGGACCGGAATCGCGCACTTCGATCATCACCATGCCGCCGGACAGCGCCGTCCGCAGGAGGATTTCGCCGCCACCGCCACCGTTGCCGCCGCCACCGTTATTGCCGCTCCGCGTTGCCTCCACCGCATTCTGCAGCAGGTTCAGCAACACCTGCTGAAGCTCCACCTTGTCGGCCCTGACCTCGGGCAACCCGTCTGTCACCTCCGTCACGATGGACAGTCCGGGGTCCGGCGGTGCGCCGAACAGCGACAGCGTTTCCTCCACCACCGCGTTGACCGAGAGGGTGGAGCGCTGGGCGTCGCGGCGGCTGACGAAGCCGCGGGTGCGCTGGATGATCGCCGCAGCCCGTTCGGCCTGCTCCGCGACGGATCGCGCACCGGCGCGCAGCATCTCAAGGTCGGGCGCCGGGGCGTCCAGGATGCGGGTCATACCGCCGGCGAAATTGCCGATGGCCGCCAGCGGCTGGTTCAATTCATGGGCGATGTTGCTGGCCATCTCCCCGACGATGCCGAGGCGGGAGAGCTGGTCGCGCTCCTCGCGCAGGCGCAGCGCGGTCGCTTCCGCGCGTTCGCGCTCGGCGATCTCGCGTTCCAACTCGGCCGTGCGGCGGCGGACCAGAACCTCGACCCTGGCGGAATGGACCACCCACCACAGCACCGCCGCCGCCGCCATCGCCAGCCAGTGCCGGTTCTCGCTGAGAACCTCCTCCAGCGTCGGCGGGGTCTTCGGGTAGGGGCCGATGTGCAGGGTACGGAACAGCTCATGCACCGACGTGTAGTCGAGCGAGGCGGTCCAGGTCGGTCCCTCGGTCTCAGGCATGGTCAGCAGAGCCGCGGCGACACGCCGGGCCAGATCGCGCGGCGTGTGCGCCAGCCGGGCGAAGGGCCAGTCGGGATAAAGCCGCGACGACACCCGGCAGGGCAGCTCGGCCACCGGCTTTTCGCCGACCACCGCGAATTCGTGCGGGGCAATGCGGCCCTGCGCGGTCATCTCCTCCAGCAGGCAGGCACGCAGCACGCCGGCATCGGCGCTGCCGCTACGCACCGCCTCCACCACCCCTTCCATCGGAAAGCCCACCGCCGTCAGAGCCGCCAGATCGGTGAAGGGTCGGACGCCGGCTTCCTCCATCTCGCGCCACGCAATCTGAAAGCCGCCGAAGGCATCGGTCGACACCACCGCCAGCCGCTTGCCCTTCAGGTCGGTCAGGCTATGGAGTCCCGTCCGGTCGGCGCGGCGGATCACGGTAGACCCCACTGCGGCGATGGACGCATCCGGCGACCCGGTTTCCAGCGTCGCGATGCGCGTCACCGCAAAGCGCGCCTCCAGCGTGACGTAGTTGCCGGGGTTGGTGATGATGAAATCGACGCGGCGGTCGGCAACGGCCAGCACCATGCCCGCGAAGTCGAGCGGCTGCATGACGAAGCGGCGGTCCGGTATCGCACGCTCAAGATAGGCCAGCGTGGGTTCCCAATCGTGGGCCGCCCGCTCCGACCCGCGGTAGGCGAGCACGCCGACGCGCACCGCGTCCGGCTCCGCCCTCGCGATGGCCGCGCACATCAGTACAACGCATGAAACAATCAGCCATGCCCGCATAATCGCCAGCATAGACCCAAGGATCACGGACCGGCTACGGCATCGTGGTGCCCAGTGTGCCCTTTCCTGTTCGCCTGCCGTGCGGAACCGGCAGCCGGTAACCCGACGGCACGTCACCCACCCTGTTCACAAGCGGCGCACCGACGTTCGCGACGTGAGCTTCGCGGCCTTGCCAAACGAAGGAGAGTGTCACAAGTTCCAGGTCTTCATCGCTTGTGAAGGCAACATCGCGCGCCACAGTCAGATCGAGGCTGCATGGAAGGGAACGGCCGAATGCCGTAGTTGCGGCATCCGCGATCTCGTGCTTTTCGCCGATCTCACGGAACCGGATTCCAAGCTGGTGCAATATCTGCCGGACGGAACGCAGCGCATCGTCCGGCTGCTGCGCCGCGGGGCCATTGCCGGGCTGGAGGTTCTGGTCGGTTCGACTTACGAGCATTCGGCGGTGGTCTTGCAGGAGGCCGCGGTCTGCCGGATACCACGGGAGGTCATCGATCGTCTGAACCGTGAGACGCCACGCCTGCACCGTCAACTGATGCAGCGCTGGCACCAATCGCTCCGCCAGGCCGACGAGTGGCTGACCGAACTGTCGACCGGCAGCGCGCGGGAGCGGCTGGCCCGCCTGTTTCTCCAACTGGCCGGCGATGCCCCGGAACGACCCGTCCGGGTGTTCGGGCGCGAGGATTCGGGGGGCGATGTTGTGGATCACCACGGAAACCGCCAGCCGGACCGTGGCCGGGTTCCAGGAACCGAGCCCCGCCGTCGTACAGGCGTCCAGCATCGCGGCGTCGCTCGCATTCGGATCAGCGCCGACAGCCAGTCGAGCGGCAGCACCGCCGCCAGCACCGCCAGCGGCAGCAGCATTTGGGCCGGCGCGTCGATGCTCAGGCCGGCAGAATTCCCGCTTCAGCACGCCTTGCACCGTTCGCAAGGGCCGCATGGGTCATCGGTGCGGCTCCCGTGCCGTTGAGACGAGCGGACACGGGCCCGGCATCGTCCAGCAGGAAGCGACGGGCCGGTTGAAAGCGGCTGCGGAAGGGTGTATCCGCCCCGCGATGGGGTGGTTCATCGCGCGCCGTTGCGCAAGACACCGCGCGACCGGACTTCCCGGTCCGTCGTCCCAATGCCTGCCCGAGGAAATGATGCGCACCATGCCCCGACCGAGCCGTTCGACGTTGGCCGGGGCGCTCGTCGCCCTGTGGGCCGGGTTGGGGATGGGCGATGCAGCCGCAGCCGAGCTGCCAATCCGCGTCGGCGTGCTGGCCTACCGGGGCGGTGACCACGCGAACGCCGCCTGGGAACCGACCGTTCGATACCTGGCCGAACGGTTCCCCAACCGTGGTGCCGAGATGGTGCCGCTGGACCTGCCCGGCATGGACGCCGCCGTCCGCGCCCGAAGCCTCGACTTCGTGCTGACCAACACCGGCAACTACGTGGAACTCGAGGCGCGCTACGGCGTCACCCGCGTCGCCACGCTTCATTCATCCCGTGCCGGGGCATCCGGCGCCTCGATCGGCTCGACGATCATCGTGCGGGCGGAGCGCACGGACATCCGCGATCTGGCGGACATCAAGGGACGGACCGTCCTGGCCAGCGACCCGGACGCCTTCGGCGGCTTTCAGATCGCCTGGGGCGAGATGCTCAAGGCCGGGGTCGATCCCTATCGCGATCTGCAGGAACTCCGCTTCTCCGGCTTTCCCGTCGACCGCGTCGCCTTCGCTGTCCAGGACGGCACGGCCGATGCCGGCGTGCTGCGGGCCTGCCTTCTGGAGGAACTGGTGGCGGAAGGCCGCGTGGACCCGGCACGCTTCCGCGTCCTGGCGCCGAAGACGGTGCCGGGCTTCAACTGCGCCCTATCGACCGATCTCTACCCGGACTGGCCTCTGGCCCGGCTGGCTTCGACGCCGGAGGATTTGGCGAAGGCGGTCGTCGTCGCGCTGTTCGAGATGCCGGCCGATCACCCGGCGGCCAAGGCCGCGGGCTACGAGGGCTGGACGGTGCCGCTCGATTACCAATCCGTCCACGCGCTGTTCCGGTCCCTGCGCATCGGGCCCTACCGCCACCTGCGCGAAGTCTCGCTGGTCGAACTCGCCCGCGAACATTGGGAATGGCTGGCGGTGGGCGTGCTAGCCCTGCTGTGGTGGGCGATCCATTCGCTGCGGGTCGAGCACCTGATCAAGGTCCGCACCGCCGAACTTCGCGCCGCCAACCGCGACCTTGTGCGCGAGATGGCCGAACGCCGCCGGGCGCAGGAGGATGCGCGCGAGCGGCAGAAGGAGATGGACCATGTCGCCCGCCTGTCCATCCTCGGCGAAATGGCCAGCAATCTGGCGCACGAGCTCAACCAGCCACTTGGGGCCATCGCCAACTACGCCCGCGGATGCACCCGCCGCCTCGAAGCCGGGACGGGGAGCCCGGACCAGCTTCTGGAGGTCACGCGGGCCATCGCGGAGCAGGCGGACCGCGCCGGACAGATCATTGCGCGCATCCGCAACTTCGTGCGCAAGCGGCCTTCCCAACTGGAACCGATCGACGTGAACGATGCCATTCGCGCGGCGGTCGCGCTGTGCGAGGGTCAGGCGCGCAATGGCAATGTTCCGATCATCCTGTCCCTCGGCGACGATCTTCCGCCTGTGCCGGCGGACCGTGTGCAGATCGAGCAGGTGGTGCTGAACCTGGTGAAGAACGCCCTCGACGCGACGGCGGAAACGGCGTCCGGCCCCTCCGACCGCAAGGTGACCGTCCGCAGCGGGCGCGATGGGGAGGGGAGGGTGGAGGTTGCGGTGGCCGACCACGGCCATGGTCTGTCGGAAGAGGCGCGGGCCCGCCTGTTCGATCCGTTCTTCACCACAAAGGCGGGGGGAATGGGCTTGGGATTGTCGATCTGCCGCAGCATTGTGGAAACCCATGGCGGCCATCTCCGGGCGACCGACAATTCCGGGGGTGGTGTCGTCATGCGCTTCGTTCTGCCCGTCGCGGACGGGGCCCTGCCGTCTGGAGAGGAGCAACAGCACCATGGCTGACGCGCAACGCACCGTCTATATCGTGGACGATGATCCGGCGATGCGTCACTCGCTGGCTTGGCTGATCGGCACACTGGGTGTGCCGGTGGAGACCTTCGCCTCCGGCGAGGCGTTCCTTGGCGTCATCCGTCCGGACCGGCCCGGCTGTCTGGTGACCGACGTCCGCATGCCGGGCATGAGCGGGCTGGAACTGCAGGACACCCTCGCCCGTTGCGGCTCGCTGCTGTCGGTGATCGTCATCTCCGGCCACGCCGACGTCCCCATGGCGGCACGGGCCTTCCGCGCGGGCGCCGTTGATGTCATCGAGAAGCCCTTCAACGATCAGGTGCTGCTCGACCGGGTGCATGAGGCGCTGGAGAAATCGACGCGCGCCGCGGCGGTGCAGGCCCGCAAGGCCCAAATCCAGGCGCGCCTGGCACGTCTGACCCCGCGGGAACGGCAGGTCGCCGAGCTGGTGGTGGCGGGCAAGCCGAACAAGGTGATCGCCGCCGAGATCAACCTCAGTCCGAAGACGGTCGAGGTCCATCGCCACAACGTGATGGAGAAGCTGGAGGTCGGTTCCGTCGCCGATCTGACGCGCTTGCTGATCGAGACGGACTGAGGCCGCATAGGCGCTGCAAGCCGCGGCATGATGTCACTGGGGATATCCCTAAAATGTCTGGGGAAGCTCCCAATGGGAGCTGCGCGGTGCCCCCGGTACCTTTGCCTGAGAGCGCTTGCGGAGTGGCAGGCGCCGAGGAACAGGTGCGAAGGGGCCGATCATGGACCAGTCACGGCGCAACTTCTGTCGCGGCTTCGGCGCCGCCACGGTGGGGGCGGCCACGCTCGCGGCCACCCCCGGTGAAGCGGCTGCCGGGCCGCGCAAGGGCGGCGATGCGGCGCACCGCTGGGCGATGGTGGTGGACGTGCGCAAGTGCGTCGGCTGCCAGGCCTGCACCGTCGCCTGCATCATGGAGAACGACGTTCCGGAGAACAGCGTCCGCACCATCGTCTCGACCTACGAGGTGACGGAGCAGGGCAAGACGGGCTCCTACATGCTGCCCCGCCTGTGCAACCACTGCGAGGACGCGCCCTGCATCCCGGTCTGCCCGACCGGCGCCACGTATCAGCGCAAGGACGGCATCGTTGTGGTGGACAACACGGTCTGCGTGGGCTGCGCCTATTGCGTCCAGGCCTGTCCCTACGATGCGCGCTTCATCAATCACGAGACCCAGACCGCCGACAAATGCACCTTCTGCGTCCACCGCGTGGATGCCGGGCTGCTGCCGGCCTGCGTCGAGACCTGCGTCGGCGGCGCCCGCATCTTCGGTGACCTGAAGGACCCCGACAGCACCGTGTCGAAGCTGGTCCGCGAGCAGGACCCCAAGGTGCTGAAGCCGGAGCAGGGCACCCAGCCGCGGGTCTTCTACATCGGCCTCGATCCGAAGTTCCAAGGCAAGGTGGACGGTACGCCGACCCTGTGGCGACCGAGCGCCCAGCCGCATGTCGAGGCCCATGTCGAGAAGGAGCATGCGTGATGGACACCAACATCGTCGAGGTCATCAACGTGACCCGCGAGGTCGCGTGGCTTCCCTGGGCCGTGCAGTACTTCTTTCTGATCGGCCTGTCGGTCGGCGGCGTTCTGCTGAGCCTGCCCGGCTATGCCTTCGCGAATGACGAGTGGCGCAAGCTCGGCCGTGTCGCCCTGCTGGTGGCGCTGACCTGCGGGCTGGCCGCGCCGGTGGCGCTGCTGTCCGACCTGCACCAGCCCGGCCGCTTCTGGCATTTCTACGCCGTGTTCCGGCCGACCTCCTGGATGTGGTGGGGATCGCTGATCATTCCCTTCTACGTGACTGGGCTGCTGGTCTATGGCTGGACCTGCTTCCGCGAGGAATTGCAGGAGCATGGCCGGGTGGACAGCCGCCTCGCCACGTTCTACCGGCTGGCCGCGCTGGGCGGCGGGCGCAATGACCGGCTGATCCGCTATGCGGGTCTCGTCGTTCTCGCCGGAGCCGTCCTCGTGGCCCTCTACACGGGTGCCGAGGTCGCGGTGGTCAAGGCGCGCCCGCTGTGGCACACCCCCTTCCTGCCGGTGCAGTTCCTGACGACCGCGCTGGTCGGTGCCGCCGGTCTGGTGCTGATCCTGAACCGCTTCGCCGCCGACCACGACCTTGCGGTGGAGGCCCGGGCGAACCGGCTGCTCGCCGGATTTCTCGGCGCCGTGATGGCTGTTGGCGGGCTGTGGCTGGCGCTCGGCCTGTTCGGGATCGACAGGACTCACACGGAAGCCCTGGAGAGCGTGGCGAATTCCGAGGCATGGCGGGTGACCGCCGTCTGGGCGGTGCTGGCAACCGTGGTGCCCTTCGTCGTCGCCATTGCCAAGCCGGCGGGGACGGGGCTGCTGACGGGCCTGATCGCCGTCCACAGCGCCTGGATGTTCCGCTGGACCGTGTTCATCGGCGGCCAGACCGTGCCGAAGACCGGCGCCGGCTTCTACGAGTACGCACTTCCGGCCGGTCCGGACGGCTTGCTCGGGATCATCGGCACCGCCGGCCTGTGGCTCTTCCTGCTGCTCGTCATCACCGCCGTCCTGCCGACCCCGGCCCGATCGGCGCCCCGCCCGGTCCGTGCCGCTCATGCCGCCGACCGCACAGTGGCCGTTGCCGAGTAACGGCGCAGGGGATCAACGGAGTCACCATCATGTCCATCACCCGTCGCCTCCTCCTGAAGACCACCGCCGCGGGCGGTGCGCTCGCCGCCTTCGTCGGCGGATTCTCCGAAACCGGCCGCAAGCTGGTGAAGGGCGCCTGGGCCGGGGAACGACCCGACCACGCCATCTCCGGCAACGCGCCCAAGCCCGAGTTCCGCGTCGATCCGAAGAGCGGCGACATCGCCCTGACGCCCGGCCAGATCGTCGCCAACGTCGCCTGCCTCGGCTGCACCACGCTGTGCGGCGTGCGCGTCCGCGTGGACGTCGAGAAGAACAAGGTGCTGCGCGTCGCCGGCAACCCCTACAGCCCGCTGTCCACCGACCCCTTCCTGCCCTACGGCACGCCGATCAGGGAGAGCTTCAAGTCGTTGTCGCGGCTGGACGAGAAGGGACTTCAGGGCCGCTCGACCGCCTGCGGGCGCGGCAACGCGGCGCTCGAGATGCTGACCTCGCCGTTCCGCGTCACCACGCCGATGAAGCGCGTCGGACCGCGCGGCTCGGGACGGTGGGAGCCGATCGCCTTCGAAAAACTGGTCGAGGAGATCGCCGAAGGCGGCGACCTGTTCGGCGAGGGACATGTCGACGGCCTGCGGGCTCTGCGCGACATCAAGACCCCCATCGACCCGGCGGCGCCGGAACTGGGACCGAAGGTCAACCAGGTAGCCCTGCTGTCGTCGGTGAACGACGGGCGCGAGCCGTTCGTGCGGCGCTTCTTCAATCAGGCGCTGGGCACCATCAACTTCGCCGGCCACGGCTCCTACTGCGGCGGCGCCTACCGCTCCGGCTCCGGTGCCGTCTTTGGCGACGCCAAGAAGATGCCGCACGCCAAGCCGGACCTGCAGAACGCCGAATTCGTGCTGTTCATCGGCACCGCGCCGTCGAACGCGGGCAACCCGTTCAAGCGGCAAGCGATGCTGCTCGCCAAGGGGCGCACCGACGGCGTGCTGAACTACGTCGTCGTCGATCCGGTGCTGACCAACGCCGACAACCGCGCGGCGGCCGAACGCTCCAACTGGATCCCGATCCGGCCGGGCACCGACGGCGCGCTGGTCATGGGCCTGATGCGCTGGATGTTCGAGAACGGGCGCATCGACGCCAACTACCTGTCCCAGCCCAACGGCAAGGCCGCCGAGGCCGCGGGCGAGGCGGGCTGGTGCAACGCCTCGCACCTCGTCATCGTGCAGAAGGGCCACCCGCGCGAGGGCCGCATGCTGCGCGCCTCCGACATGGGGTGGGTGACGCTGGACGAGAAGGAGCGGTACGGCGACAAGGACGCCTTCGTGGTGCTCGACCCGGCAGGCACGCCTGCGGCCCACGACGCCCTGGCGGGACCGGCGGCGCTGTTCCACGACGGCAGGGTGGCGGCGCCGGGCGGCGACCTCGCCGTGAAGACCAGCCTGACCCTGCTGCGCGACGAGGCCTCAAGGATGGACCTGCGCGGCTATGCCGAGATCTGCGGCATCCCGGCCGACGTCATCGCCGGTCTGGCGCACGAGTTCACCAGCCACGGCAAGAAGGCCGCCGCGAACGCCCATGGCGGCATGATGGCGGGCAACGGCTTCTACAATGCCTTCGGCGTGGTCACGCTGAACACGCTGATCGGCAACCTGAACTGGAAGGGCGGCACCATCTTCGGCGGCGGTCGGTTCGCGGATGAACAGGACGGCCCGCGCTACAAGCTCGCCAGCTTCCCCGGCGCCGTGAAGCCGTCCGGCATCGCGATCAGCCGTCCGGTGCCTTATGAGAGGTCGAGCGAGTTCAAGGCGAAGAAGGAGGGGGGCAAGCCCTACCCGGCAAAGGCGCCCTGGTACCCCAATGCGCCGCAGTTGACGACCGAGTATCTGACCAGCGGCGTCGTGGACGGCTATCCATACCCGCTGAAGGCGCTGTTCCTGTGGAACAGCAACCCGGTCTATGGCATCCCCGGACTCCGCGCGGCGGTCGAGGTGAAGCTGAAGGATCCGAAGGCGCTGCCGCTGATCGTGGCCATCGACCCCTTCATCAACGAATCCTCGGCCTTCGCCGACTACATCGTGCCCGACACGGTGCTGTACGAGACCTGGGGCTGGGCATCGCCCTGGGCCGGCGTGCCAACCAAGACGACGACCGCGCGCTGGCCGGTGGTGGACCCCCGCACCGCCGCGCTGGCGGACGGGCAGCATGTCCAGATGGAGACCTTCCTGATCGCCACGGCCAAGCGCCTGGGCCTGCCGGGCTTCGGTCCGGATGCCATCGAGGACATGGTGGGCAACAGGCATCCCCTGAACCGGCCGGAGGACTGGTACCTGCGGGGCGGCGCCAACATTGCCTGGCTCGGCAAGCAGCCGGTGCCCGACGCCTCCGACGAGGACATCGCCTGGTCCGGTGTGGAGCGCGTCCTGCCTGCGCTGAAGGCCACGCTGAAGGAGGAGGAGTGGCGCAAGGTCGCCTTCATCCTCGCCCGCGGCGGACGCTGCCAGAACCAGGCCGAAGGATTCGAGGGCGACAAGGCGACCCATCGCTTCAAGGGTGGGCTGTTGGTCTACAACGAGGCGGTCGGCACGTCGAAGAGCAGCATCACCGGCAGGCGCTGGCCGGGAACGGCCGCCTGGATGCCGCCGGTCTTCGCCGACGGCACGCCGGTGAGCCGTGTCCACCCGCCGGAGGACTGGCCTTTCCAGTTGGTCAGTTCCAAGTCGGTGCTGGTCAGCGCCTACATGATCGGGGCGACGCGGCTGCGCCACTTGCACCCGGAGAACCCGGTCGGCGTGAACGTCGAGGACGCCCGCCGGTTGGGCATCGAGACCGGCGACCGCATCCGCATCGCCACGCCGGGCGGGACCGAATCGGCGACCGCCATCGTCCGCCACGGCGTCATGGCGGGTGTCCTCGCGGTGGAGCATGGCTTCGGGCACAAGGAATTCGGCGCCCGCGCCCATTTGATCGGCGACCGCCGGCAGCCGGACGTGCCGGAGATCGCCGCGGGCATCAACCTGAACGACCTCGGCCTCGTCGATCCGACCCGGGCGGGCGCCTCGGTGTGGGTCGATCCGATCGCCGGCACCGCGGTCCGCCAGGGCATTCCCGCCAAGCTCGAGCGCGTCGACGCGGCGTAGTGGCCGCGATGCCGCTTTCTCGGTGCCCTGGTCCCGATGCTTGCGGCTAACCGACGGGTCGTTTCCGTCCGCGACGTGCGGCGTTTCGCCCCGGCTGCGTCGGTGACTGTCTCACCGACACGGCCGGGGCCGGGGGGTACGATGCCTGCGGTGGAGGAATGGCCAAGAGGAATCCGGTGATGCGTCGGTGGCGCTTGGGACTCGTGCTGATGCTGGTCGCCGGCGCCCTCGCCGCCGGAGGGTGGGCGGTCTGGCTCCGCCCTGTCGCCGTCGCCGTCGCAGCGGTCGAGCATGACGTCGCCATTGAGGTCTACGGCATCGGTACGGTGGAGGCGCGCGTGCGCTCGGCGGTCGGGCTGGAGGTTGCCGGCACGGTGACGGGGCTGTTCGCCGACCACGAGGACCGCGTGCCGAAGGGCGCTGTTCTCGCCCGGCTCGACACCCGCCAGCAGGACGCCCGCGTCGCCGAGGCGGAGGCCGCGCTGGGACAGGCCCGCGCGGCGCGCGCCAAGGCGGAGGCTGCCATCCTCAAGGCGAACTCGCTGCTCGACAAGCGTCGGCAGGCCGCCGGACGACGGCAGGAGCTGTTGTCCAAAGGCAGCGTGTCGGTGGAGGTGGCGCAGGACAGTGCCGCCGACCTGCGCGTCGCCGAAGCGGAACTGGCGCTGGCGCGATCCGACCTTGCGCTTGCCGATGCCACGGTGGCCGACGCCGAAGCGCGGCTGCGGTACGAATCCGCGCGACTCGACAGCTACACCCTGACCGCGCCGTTCGAGGCGCTTGTGATCGCCCGCCACAAGGAGCTGGGTGCCGCCGTCAATCCCGGCGAGCCGTTGTTCACCCTGATCGCACCGGACAGTGTCTGGGCGTTGGTCCACATCGACGAGGCCTCGGCCGGCGGCCTGACGGAAGGGCAGGCGGCGGCGGTGCGGCTGCGCTCGCTGCCCGGCCGGATTTTCGCGGCGCGCGTGGTGCGCATCGACCTGGAGAGCGACCGTGTCACCGAGGAGCGGAAGGTCTACCTGAAATGCGAGGTCTGCCCGTCCCGCGTCCACCTCGCCGAACAGCTGGAGGCGACCATTGCCGTCGGTTCCCTGCCCCGCGCCGTGCTGGTGCCGCAGGCGGCGGTCGACCGTTTCGACGGGCGCAACGGCATGGTGTGGACTGTCGAGGAGGGCCGGCTCGCCCGCCGCACGCTGAGCTTCGGCCGCCACACGCTGGACGGCCGGCTGGAAGTGACCGGCGGCCTGTCCGACGGGGCGCTACCGGTCGTCGCCCCGGTGTCCGGCCTGCGCGAGGGCCGGCGCGCCGAACCGCTGGAGACGGTGCCATGAACCTCGCGGTGCGCGATGTCCGACACAATCTCGGCCGTTTCCTGCTGACCTGCCTGGGGCTGAGCCTGTTGCTGGGTGTCGTGCTGTCGATGATCGGCATCTATCGCGGGCTGGTGGACGAGGCGCTGACGCTGGTGCGCCAGCCCGGAGCCGATCTGTGGATCGTCGAATCCGGCACCCGCGGACCCTTCGCGGAGGCCTCGCGCATCCCCGGCGATCACCGTGACGCGGTGGCGCGGCTGGCCGGGGTGGCCGCGGCCGGCTCGCTGACCTTCCAGTCGGTGGAAACGGAGCATCGCGGGCGGATGTTGCGCCTGTATGTCGTCGGCTACGAGACGGGCCGGCCCGGAGAGCCGGGGCGCCTCGCCGCCGGCCGGCCGATCACCCGCAGCCATTATGAGATGCTTGCCGACCGTCGCGCCGGGCTGGAGATCGGCGAGCGCGTGCGGCTGGGACGGGACGTCTACGAGGTGGTCGGGCTGACCGACGGCATCGTCGCGTCCGGCGGCGATCCGGTCGTCCACCTGACATTGCGGGACAGCCAGCGTGTGCAGTTCGAACTGGATCCGCCGGCCGCCCGCCGCGAGTTGGCGCGCGGCGGCCTGCCGGCCGGGCTCGACACGGTGAACGCGGTGGTGGCGCGCATGCTGCCCGGTGTGCCCGAGGCCCGCGTGGCGGCGGAAGCGGCGCGTTGGAAGCACATCGCGGCGCTCACCCAGGGGGAGCAGGAGGGGCTGCTGCTGAAGTCGGTGGTCGAGAAGGCGCGCCGGCAGATCGGCCTGTTCACGGCGCTGCTGATGGCGGTGTCGGCGGTGGTGATCGCGCTGATCCTCTATACGATGACCATGGACAAGGTGAAGGCCATCGCCACGCTGAAGCTGATCGGCGCGCCCGACCGCACCATCGTCGCCCTGATCGTGCAGCAGGCGCTTGCCATGGGGGCGATCGGGTGGGGGGCCGGCACGCTGCTCATCCTGCTCGCCAAGGATCATTTCCCGCGCCGCCTGTTGCTGCTGCCGGACGATGCGCTGTTGCTGGGAGCGGCGGTGCTGGTCCTCTGTGTGGTGGCGAGCGGGCTCGGCGTCCGGCTTGCGCTCAAGGTCGATCCTGCGACCGCGCTCGGAGGCTGAGGCGATGGCGCCGCCGCTCGTCGAGCTTCGGGGAATCGCCAAGACCTACGGCAGCGGCGAGGCCGCCGTGCATGCGCTGAAGGATACGGATCTGCGGGTCTATCCGGGGCAGGTGGTCGGTCTGCTCGGTCCCAGCGGTTCCGGCAAGACGACGCTCCTGAACCTGATCGGCTGCATCGTCGAGCCGACGCGCGGCCGCATGGAGCTGGACGGCGAGACGGTCTATGACGGCCGCTGGCTGAAATCCGACCTGCGCCGGCTTCGCCTGGAGAAGATCGGCTTCATCTTCCAGTTCCACAATCTTCTGCCGTTCCTCACCGCCGAGGAGAATGTCGCCGTGGCCCTTGATTTGGCTGGTGTTTCCAGCCAGGAGGCGCGGCGGCGGGCACGGGCCCTGCTCGACTATCTGGAGGTCGGGCACCGCCGCGCGTCGCTGCCGTCGCGGCTGTCCGGCGGGGAGGCGCAACGGGTGGCGATCGCCCGCGCGCTCGCCAACCGCCCGCGCATCATCCTGGCCGACGAACCGACGGCGGCGCTCGATTCCGGACGGGCCGGCATGGTGATGGACCTGCTCCGCCGGCTCGCCCTTGAACAGCAGGCCGCGGTCCTGGTTGTCACGCACGACGAGACGATCTTCGGCCGCTTCGACCATGCGGTGTCGCTGCGCGACGGGCAGGTCGAAGCCGGCGCGTGAATGGCTTTGTGAACCAGCGCCCGACCGGGCCTGGACCGCGCCCACATCCCGCAGTCCGGGATGTGGGCATGACGAGACCGCGGCTCAGGCGTCGAAAAGCTCGAAGGTCTCGACGATCGGCGGCTTAGCCAGGAAATCCATGAGCAGCTTCAGGTCACCGGTCTGCTTGCGCCATGCGACGTAGGCCTGCTGCTGCGCGGCTGAGTCCCAGCCCTGGATTAGGATGAACTCGGTCGGATTTTGGGGCTCCTGAAAGGAGTGGCTGTAGCGGCAGCCGGAGGCGACCCGCGTCACGGGAACCGTCTTCATGAGATGCGCCTTGAAGGCCGCGGGATCCTTGGCGCTCAGCCGCAACACCACGGTCACGGGGTGCGATCCCGCGGGCGCGGCGGCGGCCGGTGGCTTTTCCGTCGCCTGGGCGTGTGCGGCAGACGACACGGCGACGAGGCCCAGAGTGGCAAAGCCCGCGCCCATGAAGGCGGCGCGACGATTCATGGAGGTCACGGTGGTTTCCTTTCTTCCTTGGTCTACGGTGATCGGCGAATTGCGGCGGGGGAGGGGGGCGGAAGGCCGGACGCTCACCACATCCCTTCGGTCAGAAGCGGATGAAGTGAGAGGACGAGCAGAACGGCCATCGCGACGTTGAAGAACCGGTTGGCCTGCAGGTCGCTCAGCCAGCGCCGCAACACCACCCCGAACCCGGCCCACGATCCCACGCAGGGACCGTTGATCAGGCAGAACAGGACGGTGATCACCATAAGATCGCTCACGTCGCCGGTCGGCGGCATGTAGGTCGCTATGGCGCCCGTTGCCATCACCCAGCACTTCGGATTGACCCACTGGAATGCTGCGGCCTCAAGGAAGGTCAGCGGATTGGCGTTCGTGGCCTCGTCTTTCATCGTGCCCGAAACGGCGATCCTCCAGGCGAGCCAGAGCAGGTATGCCGCCCCGACCCAGCGCAGCACGGTGTGCAGGGCTGGAAAAGCCACGAACAGGCTGCCAAGGCCGGAGCCGACCGCGAACACCATGGCCCCGAAACCCAGGCTGACGCCGAGAATATGAGGAACCGTCCGCAGCAGCCCATAATTGACGCCCGAGGCCAGGAGCATGGTGTTGTTCGGTCCCGGAGTTATCGAAGTGACGAAAGCGTATGCAGCAAAGGTGAGAATGAGTTCGAACGTCATCGAAGCGTCCTCAAGGAACGACTGCATTGCCGCGACCCTAAAACCATGACACTCTTGAGTATAACGTTATTGCGTCATATGACACTATTAGGGTGTTTCGATGCGTCTTGCCTCGCCTTGGTCGGCGCGAATGGCCGATGTCCCCGGCCCGATCCATGAACGGCTGGCGGCGGCCCTGGCCGACGACATTGTCCAAGGCGTCGTGCCGGCCGGAGCGCGCCTGCCGTCGCATCGCGATCTTGCCTACCGCTTGCGAATCGGGCTGGTGACCGTGACCCGCGCCTATGCCTTGCTGGAGCGCCGCGGACTGGTGAAGAGTGAGCGCGGGCGGGGCATGTTCGTTGCCGGCGGCACCGGCGCGGCGCCGAACGTCGTGGACATGTCCGTCAACACGCCGCCGCAAATGCTGGCCGACCGGTTGCTCGCCGCCACCTTTCAGGCGCTCGCCCGCGAGATGGATGCGGCGACCTTCGGCAGCTATCACCCGCCCATGGGCAGCCTCGCGCATCGCCGCACCATGGCGCGCTGGCTTTCCGGTCATCGGATGGAGGTTCCGCCCGACCGGCTGCTCATCACCAACGGTGCGCAGCATGCCCTGGCCGTTGCCTTCGCCGTCGCACTCGGTACGGGCGGCCGGCTGTTCACCGAGGCGGTGACCTATCCAGGTGCGATCTCGCTCGCCCGGCATGCCGGGATCGCCATGACGCCGGTCGCTCTCGATGGCGAGGGTCTGCGGGCCGATGCGCTCGACGCGGCACTGGCAGCCACGGCCGGCGACGCCGGCCGGCGCGCCGTCTACGTGACGCCGTCCTTGCACAACCCGACAGGCGCCAGCATGGCAGCCGCCCGGCGCGCCGACATTGTGCGGATCTGCCGGGCGCATGACGTGCTCGTCGTCGAAGACGATATCTATTCGCTGTTCGCGCCGCGCGACCTCCCGACGCTCGCCGACCTCATGCCGGAGCGGACATTCTATGTGAACGGCCTTTCCAAGACGCTGAGCCCCGGACTGCGTCTCGGCCTGCTGGCCGTGCCGCCGGCATACCTCAACGCGGCCCGCGCCGGGCTCCAGGCCACCTGCTCCATGGCATCGCCGATTTCCTGCGCCATTCTGGAGCGCTGGGTCGTCGATGGCACCGTGGTCTCCATCGGCACGTCCATCCGCATGGAAGCTGCGTGGCGCATGGCGTCGGCCCGCGAGACTCTGCCCGAACTGCGCGTGCCGTGCGACCACGCCGGTTTCCACGCCTGGTTGCCCATGCCTCTCCTCGCCGCCGAGCGGACGGCCCGCCGCGCGGCGACGGCGGGCGTCATTCTGACCCCGCCCACCGCGGTGATGCCGGATCCGGACGTCGGCGACTCCGGCCTGCGCCTGTGCCTCGGCGGACCATCGCGCGCCGACCTGACCCGCGCGCTGACCACCCTTCGCAACCTGCTCGACAGCAGGGCGGACGAGGGGGAGGAGCGCTCGGTCGCCGTGTGAGGGCGGGCTGCTGCCGGGGCGCGTCGTCACAGCCGGCATTGGGTCACGCAATGGTCTTCCGACGTCTTCACCACGACGCCGACCTGTCCGGACAAGCCGGTCTCTCCGGCCAGCTCCGGCCGCAGCCTGAAGCTCAGCGCCGACGCGGATGCCTCGGTGCAGGTGACCTCGTTGAATTCTACGACGCGCCGCACGCGGCTGTGGATCGCCTTGTAGACGGCCTCTTTGGCGGAGAAGAGAACGGTGAACGCCATGCGGCGTTCGTGGAACGGCGCCAGCAGAGCGAATTCGCGCTCCGTCGCGATGTCCGGCGCCAACGCGGTCGCGTCGTCGCTGGAGACCACATGCTCGATGTCGATGCCCAGGCCCAGGTAACCGGGGCGCAGCCCGGCCATGCACACGACCATGCCCTGCGAATGAGAGATGCTGCCCACCGCGTCCCCAGGCCAAAGCGGCGCTCCCCCCTCGCCGACCGGCAGCGGAGCGGGCGTGAGGCCGAGCAGCCCCAGAGCCCGTGCGGCGCAGGTCCGTCCGGCCAGGAACTCGATCTGGCGTTTCGGCACGGCCCTGCGCAGCGCCTCCGGCAACGTGATGTCGCCGTGGGCGAAGACCGCCCCGTCCGGTACGCGGTATGCTCCCGTCACGAAGGCCAGTGGTCCTCCGGGCGCGTCCATGTCGAGGCGCATCTCGCAAAGCCGGATCATGCCTAGGCTTCCGGGCTAGGCCTTTTCCGCCACGATCCGCCCGTCCTCGACCGCCTTCAGGAAGTCGATCAACGGCTGGTCGTTGTAGGTGTCCAGGACCTGGGCGTAGGAGCGCAGCTTCTGCAGCGTCATCAGTGAGCCGGGGCCGTCCGGTTGGGCCGTCGTCACATAGTTGCCGGCGATGATGTCATCCCATTTTTCGGCCAGAAGCTCGATGGCGGACAGTATCTTCTTGTAGTAGGTGGACCTCAGCGTCTCGCGTTCGATGTCGAAGCTCAGGCTCTTCTGACAGATGATCCGGCCGGTATCGTAGCTACCGTCCATTTCGTGAATGGTCACCCCATGGGGCTCGCCGTTCAGCCAGCTGGAGAAGTTCGGATTCAAACCGCGCCCGTAGGGCAGCAGGCTGGTGTGCAGATTGACGAAGCGAACCTTGCCGAAATGCGGGTCGGCGACCGGCAGGACGCGGAGATACCCGAAGCAGATGAGCAAATCGAAAGGGTATTCGGCATAGAACTTATAAATGTTGAAGGTCCGAACGTCGCGGTGGTAGACGATCTCCAGGTCGCGCTTCGGTATCTCGTTCTCGATGATATCGGAGAATTGGCTGAGCACTAGGATCTTCATTCGGACGCCGATCGTCTTGGGGTCTTGAAATCGCAGCAGAATCAGGCTGTCGGGGAGTGCGGGGCCGGAGGGCATCCATTCCGATGGGCGATGCGCGCTCCGGCCCTTCAGCTTCGACATGCCTCTTCCGGTCGGGGCCGTCGGATCAGCCTTCCGAGACCGTCCCGGCGCCCTCGTTCCGCGCGCGCTGCTCGGCCAGACGCTGCTTCAGTTCCTTGACGGTGACGCCCCCAACCGCGATGTCCTCGTCCGGCAGTTCGTGGATCGACACCAGGAAAAGCTCCTTCGGAATCCCGGTGATCTTCACGGAAATATCCGTCAGTTGCTGGATCAGCTCGGCCTTGACCTCCTTCGTCAGCGCTCCGGATTCAAAAACGATCACAGGCATGATTTGTCCTCCGACATGTGTGGTTGCGGCGACGGAATGAGAATCCCGGGGGACGCCGATAGTGAGCAGAGGTTGTAAAAATCATCCGCCGACACACCCGGCCGCCATGTGACAGTTCGTCTCACGGCAGCCGGGATGCGGTCGGTCCGGCTATGCCACCGCCTTGGCGGACACCAGGTCCCGCAGCAAGCCGTGCAGGCCGGAAAGCTCATACACGGCGAGCGGGTTCTCCATGATCACGGCATGCTCCCCTTCGATCTCCGCGAAGGTGAAGCGGCCGTCCGTCAGGTTGCTCCAGCCGATCATGTCCTGCCGCCCGCAGGAGACGTCGTAGCGCGGCCAGATCGAGGTCAGTTCGCACCGGCGCAGGGGCTTGGGGTCCGGCCGGTAGCTGGCCGCCAGCTTCGACATGCCGCGCAGCTTGACGAACACCTGGGCGAGCAGGTCGTCGTCGCTCAGGAACTGTTCCGGCATGCTCTTCATGCGGATCAACTCGTTCTTCAGCTCGCCGTCGGACAACAGGTGATAGTTGGGAGGCGGAGCGCCGACGGTCGGCGCGCCGGAGCCGATCACAACCAGTCCGACCGGCTGTTCCGTCATCCGGCGGGCCACCTCGTAGGCCAGGATGGAGCCGAAGCAACTGCCCACGAAGACCATCGGCGCCCCCGCCAGCGGCGCAAGGGCCTTGACCATTGCGCCGACGAAGCGGTCGAAGGAGACGGCCGAAAAATCGGAGGCGTTGAAATCCGGATACCGGTACGCGTGGATGCTGACGCCATCCGGCACCCGATCGCACCACGGGTCCAGAACCGACGGGGCGACGCCGACCTGCGGGAAGCCGATCAGCTGCGCCTTCACGCCGCGGGGTTGCGGAGGCGTCAGTTCGACGAAGACCGCCTGGACGGCCTTGTCGAAGCCCCGGCAGAACGCGACCACGTCCCCGACAGTCTCCAGCTTGAGGAAATCCGCCAGGGTGAAGGTCGTCGCGAACGCATCCATGATCTGGCGCGCGACCCGCACCATCTGAAGCGAATGCAAACCGAGGTCCGCCAGAAGCTCGCCGTCCGTGGGCGCGTAGGGCAGGCCCTTGGCGACAATGCCGAGAACCGTTTCGCGGGTCCCATCACCGGAGAACCGGCCCTGCTGCCCTGTCTCGGCCTGCATGAACCGCGCGACCGCTCGCTCGAAGCTGGCCTTGAGCTTCTGCGCGAGGCTCTCGTCCAGCCGTTCCGCATCATATTGAAAGCCGAGGTTGAGACGATCGGCCGAGAGGTCCCAATCGACCGACAGGGGCATCATCGCATCGACGGCGAAGAAGCGACGTTCCGTCTCGTGCTTGTCGCCCTTCTTCCGGTCCGGCTCGGCGAACTGGATGAAGTTGAAGACGGTGTTGATCTCGGCGCGGGCACCGAGCCAACCCGACAGGCGGTCGTGCGAAACCGCCTTGTGCGGGAAAACGGCCCGGTCGAACTGGTCGAAGCTCCGGGCTTCCGCCAGCAGGTCGTTCCGCCGCGCCGTGGGAACCGGCAGTACGTTCAGGAAATTGCCGATTGCGGCCAGGGAGCCCTCGACCTCCGGGCGGAGTGAATACACCACGCCGATCTGGGACGGCTTGTCCCCGAACGCCTCGCGCAGGGCTTCGACGTGCAGGGCGAACAGGATGCCCTTGGTCGAAAGCCCGGCCCGCCGCGAGCAGGCGTGGAGGACCGGGAAGAACTCTTCGGAACCCAGGACATTGACCTGCTTCATCCGGGCCGGCTGCGAACGCCGGCGCGGGCGCGCGAAGGGCTTCGGCGCGGCGACCTCGGCAAAGCGCGTCTCCCAGAAGGCGCGCGTCTCGTGGCTGCCGTCTGCCTCGTTCTCGTTGGCGGTCACTGCCGCGAAGACCGTCAGATCGTCGGTGGTTTCGACGGCGATGTCGCAATAGCGCTCCACGAGTTCGCGGACGATCGCGTTCAGGCTGTACCCGTCGAGCGCGGCATGGTGCTCGGCCACCAGGATCTCGAAGACCTGCGGCGACCGCTCGAAGACGCCGAAGCGCACGAGCCCGCCCTTCAGCAGATCGAAGCGGCTCGCACGCTCGCTGAACACGCGGTCGGTGATCAGCGCTTCCTGCTCGGCGTGCGAAAGTGCGGTCAGGTTCTCATAGCCATGGTCGCCGTTGACCGAGCGCGGCTCGAACACGAAGGAAACGCCGTCGTCCTCGAACTCCACCCGGGAGGTGAGCACGGGGTGAGCCGCGCGGATGGCGTGCAGGGCCCGCCGAAACTTTTCCGCGTCGAAGGGAAGCAGAACCGGCGTGATGGTCGCGTTGTGGAAGACCTGGGCGTCGTCCCGCGTCATCGAGGCGAGCAGCTTCAGGCGCTGCATGCTGGTCGCGGGCCAGCGGCGGACGTCCTGCCGGCTCGCCGGGATCGGGGCGATCCCGCCCGCATCGCCCGCGGCCTTCGCCGGGGCATCGGCCCCGTGCGGCAACAGGCCGGCGACGGTCGGCTTGGCATGCAGATCCTTCAGGCTGATGGCGATGCCCGCCGCGCGCGCCTTGGACTGCATCAGGATGGCGCGGATGGAATCGCCGCCGTTGTTGAAGAAGTCGTCATTGACGGTCAGGTCCGGCTTGCGCAGCACCTCCCGCCAGAGCGTCAGCAGCGTTTCCGCCTGCGCGGTGGTGTCCGTCTTCGGTTCGGCAGGCGGAGTGGCGGGAGCCTGGTGCGGCAGCAAGCCGGCGACCGTCGGCTTGGCATGCAGATCCTTCAGGCTGATGGCGATGCCCGCCGCACGCGCCTTGGACTGCATCAGAATGGCGCGGATCGAGTCCCCGCCGTTGTTGAAGAAATCATCGTCCACGGTCAGCTCGGGCTTGCGCAGCACCTCCCGCCAGATCGCCAGGAGCTGTTCCGCCTGCGCGGCGGTGTCCACCTTCGACTCGGCGCGCGGAACGGAGACCACCGGGGCGGGGGCGGCCGGAGCGGGTGCCACCGAAGCTGAAGCCTCGTGCGGCAGCAGGCCCGCGATGGTCGGTTTGGCGTGCAGGTCCTTCAGGCTGATGGCGATGCCCGCCGCGCGCGCCTTGGACTGCATCAGAATGGCGCGGATGGAATCGCCGCCGTTGTTGAAGAAGTCTTCATTGACGGTCAGGTCGGGCTTGCGCAGCACCTCCCGCCAGATCGTCAGCAGCGTCTCGGCCTGCGCGGCGGTGTCCGGTTTCGGTTCGGCGCGCGGCGGGGCGGTTTCGGTTTCCGTTTTGACAAGTGTTGAAGTCATGGTGTCGCCCGTGTCTTGAGCATCGATCAGTTGAAGCAGACGCCGCTTGTCCAGCTTGCCTTGCGGAGTTCTGGGAAGGTCCGGCAGGATCTTCATCGTCCGCGGGAGCATGTAAGCGGGCAGCGTGGTGCGCAGCGCAGAAAGGACGGTCGCCTCGGTGATTTCACGGCGCGGAACGGTCGTTCCCTTCGGGAAGCGCACCGTGCGGACCTGGGTTCCGCCGCGCGCGTCCTCGCGGAACGCGATCAGGTTCCATCGGTCCGTTCCGACGAGGAACGGATCCTGCTGCGCCTTGACGACGAAGCCGGCCTGCTCTAGCAACGCGGTGATTTCCGCCCGCCGGCCGCCGGTCATCCCGTCCGGGTCGTCGTGCAGTTCCATCGAGATGGCGTTGATCATCCCGAAATGGCGCGGCTCGATGCCGCGCAGGACGTCCAGTTCCGCGCGCTGCACGTCGATCTTCAGGACGTCGATGCGCTCGATGCCGGCTTCGTCGATCACGTCCGAGAGACGGCGCAGGCGGCACGGGTGATATTCCGCGTCGAAACGCCCCTCCAGAACCTCGTCGAGGTTGTCGACCAGAAGCGCTGCCGACTGGTCGCCGCTCTCGGCGGCTTTCGTCAGGTAGCTCTTGATGACGTTCCGCTCGCCCGATGCATCCGCATAGGCCTGCTGGCTCGACATCATCGAATAGCCGGGATAGTAGGTGAAGGACTCTTCCCGCTCGGTGTCGGACAGTCCGTACGGAAAGATCGACACGTTGGAAGCATAGCGGCCGATGTTCAGCTCCAGCCGCCGGCGGATGGGCGTCAGAGGCTCGAACGCATAGACCTTGGCTTTCGGGATGTATGTGGACACGAACAGGCTGAACAGACCGATGTTCGCGCCGACGTCCACGACAACGGCGTCCTCAGGATAAACGATGTCCTCATCGACGTAGATGCGGTCCTCGAAGATCTCCTTGAACTGGTAGGTGGTCTCGTTGACGTTGATGCTGGAAATCCGATGCCCTGTCGGGACCTCGACCACCAGCTCGTCCTTGGCCTCGGTGAAGGACGGCAGCCGGTCCACCACCACGCCGGCCACGATCCGCGGGTCTCCCTCGACGCTCTTGTCGATCAGGACGGCGGCGTTCCGGACGCCGGGCAGGCGCTTGATGCAGGCCTCGATTTCCCCCAGCTCCAGCCTTTGCCCGGCTACCTTTACCTGATCGTCGCGGCGCCCGAGGAACTCGAAGCTGCCATCCGGCAGACGGCGGACGAAATCGCCGCTGTCGTAGCATCTGGCGCCGTTCGCGGCGGTCGAGAACTTCGCGTTTTCGTCCGCGGATGCCCCGATATAGCCGATGGCCACGCCCGCACCGCCGATCTGGAGCTCTCCGTCGGCGCCGACCGGCAGCTCGAAGCCGTCGGGGTCGATGCACGCCACCGAAACGCCGTTCAGCGGATAGCCCAGCGTGGGGCGCGCGAAGTCCTTCACCCGCGCCACCAGCGTGTTCACGGTGGCTTCGGTCGGTCCATAGACGTTCCAGACGTCGCAGGACGTCCACTGCCGGACCTCGTCCCAAAGGGCCTGGTCCATGGCCTCGCCGCCGACCAGGATGGCCTTGGGCAACATCTCGGGCCGGCTGCCGAATCCCGCCGCGATCATGGCCTTCAGGATCGTCGGTGTGACGTCCAGCGCCCACAGCCGGCGGTCAGCCACGAAGTCGATCAGGGCTTCCGGATCGGCGCGGACATCGGCCGGGACGGGAACCAATGTGCGCCCGAGCGCGGCCTGGAAGAATTGCTTCATCGATGCGTCGAACGCCAGCGGCGCGTTGACGGACAGCCGCAGCTGCCCTTCGGCCGGCGTGAAGATGCGTTCCTTCAGCGCCCTGAGGAGATTGACGACCGAATGCTGGGCGACGACCACGCCCTTGGGCTCTCCGGTCGAGCCGGAGGTGAAGAGGATGTAGGCCTCATCCTCGCCCGAGCCCGGATGCGGCCTGTCCGATGACGGCGGATGGCCCAGCACCGGCAGGACCGGAACGTCCAGGATGGCTTCGGCGCGGGCCCGCTCGGATGGTTCGCAAACAGCCCCGGCCGCCTTGGCGACCGTCCGGATGTGCCGGATGCGGTCATCGGGAAAATCCTTCAGGATCGGCACGCAGGTCATGCCCGCGCGAAGAAGGCCGAACATCGCCGCGGCCGCGTCGAACGACCGGTCCGCGAAGATCAGAATCCGGTCCTTCGGCTGGAAGCGCCGGCCCAGCTCCGCCGCGAGGCGGGCGGCGGCATCCGCCAGTTCGGCGAAGCTGTAGGAACGGTCCGTGGCGACGAAGGCCTCCGCCTCGGGCATTTCGGCCACGGTTTGCGCGAACAGGTCCATGATCGACGTCGCGTCGGGACGGATCACCGGATGAACCGGCCGCTTCGGGCCCTCCGGCTCGTTCTTGATCGCGGCGGGGGCCGGTTCGGTCTGTTCAAGCGTATCCATCACACTCTCCTGGAGATCAGGTTCGTCATAGAGACCAGCGTCGTCCGGCGCCCCGTGAACGGCGCGCGGCCATGCAGGCAGCGGACGTTGTTGAGGATCATCACGTCCCGGTGTCCCCAGGGAAAAATGCGCAGGCAGTCTTCGTAGATGCCGCGGATCTCGAGGATCATCTCGTCGGGGATAGGGGAGCCGTCGCCGAACTGCACGTTGCGCGGCAGGTCTTCCCCGTATGCGTCCACCAGGGCGGCGAGCAGCGCCGGGTTCAGCGCGGCCCTGTGGAAGATGTGGGCGTGGTTGCAGAACAGCTTCCGGTCCGTGCCCGGCTCCACTGCGAAGGCCTTCTGCCGCTGCCGCGTCCTCAGGTGATCCTCGCCGAGCCATTCGAAGGAAATGTCATTGGTGCGGCAATAGGCTTCGACGTCGGCGCGGTCGTTGGTCTGGAAGGCGGAGCGCCAGTCCATGTCGATCTCGCTGCGGAAGTTCCGCGTGTAGAGGACGTCGCGCTCCGAAAAGGCCTTCAGGATCGCCGGAGAGATGCGCGCGGTCGCCAGATATTCGTCGGCGACGGGCGTCTCCCCACCGGTCTCGGCGAGCGTATCGGCGTAGAAGAAGATCCTCTCGGGGATCCGCTGCGCGAACGACATCTCGTGGTGCAGCTCGATCCAGTTCGAGGACGAGAACTCGGTCGAGGTGAAGACGCCGCTCACGACCTCCGTCCGTGCCGCGGCACGCTCCAGGTAGGGTAGCGGTTCGCGACCGAAGCCGGTGACGACATCGCGGAACTGCACGGGGGTTTCCACCGCAAAGCCGCGGAACAGGACGCCGCCATGCGTGGCGATCATCTCGTCCAACTCGGACTTGTGCTTGCGGATGTAATCGGGCAGCGGCCGCGACCGGGTGCCGTCCTCGATGACGGCGATGAACTTTTCGGTCTCATCGACGAAAGCCGACGGAACGGGGCGGTCGACGGCAACTGTACGTGGGTTCAATTCGGGCGCCGTGAACTTCGCGGACATGGGAATCGTCTCCGACATTGGAATCGTCTCCATTGAGCGGTAATCGGGCGGGATGCCGTCAGCGGCGGAGGGTCAGCGGGGACCGAATGGACTGATAGGGCCGTGCCATCAAAGTGTAGATGCGCCGCTCGCCCGAGAAAGGATCGCGCCCATGCTGGCAGATCATGTTGTCGAGGATCAGGACGTCGCCCTTCACCCAGTCGAAGCTGCGCTTTTCGGCGGCGACCGCCTGCCGCATCGCGGCGAGGTCTTCCGGCGAGAACGGCTCTCCATTGCCGAAGAAGGTGTTGGTCGGGACGTTTTCATAGCCGACCGCTTCGATCAGGGCTTCGGTGATGTGCGGTTCGAGGCTGGTGACGTGGAAGAAAAGGGCGTGATTGAACCAGAGCTTTTCCTGGGTCACCGGGTGGTGTTGGAAGGCTGAGCGGTACTGCTTCGTCTTCAGACGGCCTTCCGCGTCCCAATGAAAGTCGATGTCGCGCTCCTTGCAGAAGGCTTCGACCTGGGCGGGTTCCTCGGTCTGGAAGGCGGTCTGCCAGCTCACGCCGAGGCCGGGCGTGTAAGTGCGCTGGTACAGGATGCCATGGGCCTCGAACCGTTCGACCAGCGACTTCGGAAGACGGCTCAGGATGCGCCTGTTGTCGGCGATCGGCGTGTTGCCGCCGGTGCCAGGCCTCGTGTGGCAGAAGAAGCAGATGAAGCACGGCCAATTCAGCGTGTAGGACTGCTCGGCATGCAGTTCGATGTTCTGGTCCGGCGGATGATCCGTCGAGGTGTAGACCCGGTCGCTGACCGCGTGGCGAGGCGAGGAACGCTCCGAATAGTTCAGGATCTCGGTGGAGATCTGAGAAATGATGTCGAAGAACTGCCCGGGTTCGCGAACATCGAAGCCGCGCAGCAGCACCGCACCGTGTTCCGTGACCAGCTCTTCAATCCGGTCCTTGTGATTGCGCACATACGCGACCGCATCCGGGGCGCCGGGCTCCGGATTGATCACGACCGGAAAAGACGGCACGATGTCCGGCTTGTCCGATTGAAGCGCAAGGCTGGTCGTCTGGCTCATGGAGGAATGCGCCTTATTCAGTTGAACAGTGTTTCTTCATGGGACGCGCGATGGGGCGTGGCTTCCGGCGGCGCCGGCTTCAGGCCGCATCGAGTATCGGGGCGGGCAGGTGCCGGCTTTCCAGCTTTCCGCTGGCCGACAGCGGGAAGGCATCCAGAAAGACGAAATGCCGGGGACGCATGTAGATCGGCAGCCGGCGCGCGACGGCGTCCCGGATCGCAGCGCGCACGCCAGCCTGATCGCAGCAGTCAGGCTGCATGACGACATAGGCGACGATGGTTTCCCGTCCTTGATCGCTGTCCCGGCCGAGATCGCGGACCTGCGTGCTGGCCTGCGCCACCCCCGGCACCGACGCGATGATCTGCGTGATTTCCTCAAGCTCGATTCGATGTCCGCGAAGCTTGATCTGCGAGTCCAGGCGTCCGATGAAGTGGAGCAGCCCGTCCCGTCCCAGGCAGACGCGGTCTCCGGTGCGATACATGATGGCACCCCGGCGCGGCCCGCCCGGGCAGGGTAGGAAGCGTTCGGCGGTGAGATCCGGGCGATTGATGTAGCCTTTGGCCAGCCCTGCGCCCATCAGGCACAGCTCGCCGGCCTCGCCGGGGGGAACGGGCGATAGATTCCCGTCGACGACGAGGAATTCGTGCCCCGGAAGCGGCGTGCCGATCGGGATCTCGTCGCCGATGTCGTGGTCGATCAGATGTTCCGTCGAGAAGACGGTGTCCTCCGTCGGTCCATAGAGATTGTAGACCCGTGCAATTCCGGCGCGGTGGAGCTGCCGCACCAAGGGAGCATGGACAGGTTCGCCGGCGAGCAGGCAGGCGCGCACCGCTCGCAGCGGCAGCGGAAAAGCCAGGAGCGCCGTGAGGGCCGACGGCACCGCGTTGATCAGGGTGATTGCGGAGGATTGCGGCAGATCCGCCAGACTCAGGATCGAGTTGACAAGGAACAGGCTGCCTCCGCACGCCAGCGGCGCGAAGATCTCGAAGATCGACACGTCGAACGAAAAGGAGGTTGCGCCAAGCGCGCAGTGGAAATCTTCCTGCGAAAATCGGTTCAGCGCCCAGTCCAGAAGCCGTGCCCCGCTGCCATGGGTCGCCATCACGCCCTTGGGCCGGCCTGTGGTGCCGGACGTGAACATCACATAGGCGAGGTCACCGGCCGCCACGCCGGTCGGATCGCATGGCCTGCGCGGCCCTGCCAGGCTGCTCAAGGGCAGGATGCGGCAGCTTGGCGCTTGGCCCGCGTACCGATCGGGCTCATCGGTGACCAACCAGCGGCAGCTGGAAATCCCGACCATGTAGGCCACGCGGTCCTGCGGGAATTGCTTGTCGATGGGGAGATAGACGGCACCGAGGGCCATCACCGCGTAGACGGCTGCGATCGCGTCGAATGTCCGGCAGGCGGCAAGGGCAACGATATCGCCCTTCCGCACGCCGGCCTCGTCCAGGGCGCCGCTGATCTCCTCGATGCGCGCCAGCAGTTCTCCATAGCTCCACTGCCGATTTGTCGAGCGTAGGGCGATGCGGTCCTGCATGCCGCGCTCGTTGCAGCGTTCGAAGAAGCGGCCGTGCAGCGATTCTGCATAAGCCGTTCCATATGCGTCGGTGGTGCGAAGCATTCAGGCACTCCAACAACCCACATATATTTGTATTTTCCGGTGTATTCGGCTCAGTGTTTGTCTGATTACCGTCGCCGAATGCCCTTTTTCATCCCGGTTCGCTCTTCGGGCAGCGAGGATGCCGCTGCCGCCCGCCGGCAAAGCACGTCATGCAGGCGGCGCGATCCAGACGGAGTTCGGTCCACAGCAGAGGGTTTCACTGCGTTCTCCCTTTGCCGGATCGGAGCCTTGCGGTCTCGTCCGGGCATTTTCTCTAATATACTACCACCATTGGTTAGAACACACTTGCATGTATTCAATCCTTGGTATATTAACGTACCTCTATCATGCAGTTTTGGGAAATCAATGATGAAGTCTTCTATCAAAGCGGAGCGTTTTGACGCACCAAAGCCCACGCGTGGACGCAAGAATGCCTCGGGGGGCTTGGAGCCGGAATTCAAGGCTCCGGTCATTGGCATTCGACTTTGCGCATTTCAGGACTGCCGTCTCGGTTAGGAGGCGGTTCACAAGTTCAGCAATGGTGCGGGGTGACGGGGATTACGGCGCGTAGCAGGCGACGTCGACGAGCCGTCGAAGGAACGATGGCGGCGATCTGAGCATGTCGCCTTCAGCGGGCGACATGGCGGCCTGTTCGAACCACAGGTGCTGGCGCAGACGGGCCAAGGCATCGGCGAAAGTCGGCGCTGGTTTCGGATACCAGATGGCGCGCCGGGGCGACAGAGCGAGGCGGCCGGCATTCTGATGGACGTACAGCGTGATCAACGAGTAAAGCCCGAACAGCAGTGGGGCGGTGCGGAATACCGCCGGGTCTGCCCACTGTCGCTGGGTCTCGATGCCGAGATGAGCACGGCTCTCCTGATACGTCGTCTCCATTGCCCAGCGGCGGTTGAACCATTCCAGGACGGTGCGTGGCGACACCGACAGGTCGGTGCACAGAAAAGCTTCCGGATCGCGCCGGCCATCGGGATAGCGCACCATCACCCAGAGGATGGGCACGATCGGCTTGCCCTGGTGGTGCCACAGCGCCGTTCCGGAGGCATAGTCGATCCAGCCGCCGGGGCGCCACCGGGTTCGGCTTGGTTGAGCCGCCCGGTGCCAGACGGTAACCTTGTCGGTCAGACGGGCCCGCAAGCTGGGTTGGCGGGCGCTTTTCATTATCTGCCGCAAGGTCAAGGGCGGGTCTGGTGGCGGATCGAACAGGCGGGCATCCAGGCGCAGCCGAGTGATCGTGACCATGTGCGGGCTGACGGCGTCGAGCAGGGTCAGTGCGGCGAATTCGCCATCCATGACGGCGACCAGCAGGCGATCCGGCAGCCAGCGGTGGAGACGCAGCAGGATGCCCCGTGCCCAGACGGTGGTGGGCCGATAGTGCCGGCCCTGTGCCTCGCACCAGGCGCGGCTCGGCACCAGCGCGCTCAGCACCGGCAGCCCCCAGATACGGCCGGCGAACGGAACCTCGACCAGCAGCATGGCGGTCATCCAGCGCAATCCGCGGCTGGTGACCGTCTGCTCCGTCGAGGACCGGACGGAGTCGAAGCAATGGCTTGCTGGGCGAACACGGACTCCCCGGCGCCGTTCAAGAGTATGGTCGACGCCGATGACGATCGGGCCGTCCGGGACGAAGGCGTTGACCAGGGCGTTCAGCAGGGTGCGTGCGAGCTTCAGCCCCGACCAGCGATTCCGGTTGAGTACGCGGTGAAAAGCGGCGAAGCCGGGATCGTCCGCCAAGCCGAGGGCGCGGAGCAGGTTGGCCGCGGTGCGGGGACCAACCGCCAGCACCGCACCGACCGCGAGCGCCGCCACCGTAGAGCGGGTGCGCCCCGAAAATGCATCCAGATAGGGCCACAGCCAAGCTACGAAGGTTTGGGGAAGAGAGACGGCTGGGCGTGGCATGGGGCACCTGCGGTGTCGTCGGACGTTGACCAGCCAACAACCTTTCGCCGACGGTATTGCGACGCCCGCGCAGGACAGGACAAGTGTCCCCAAATGCGCAAAGTCGAAAACACCTATCGCGCTCTCCTCTAGCTCACCGTGATGCCGCGCGCCGCCAGCATCTCCTCGACCATCCGAAGGCTCAGAGGGTAGCGATGGTACAGCCACACTGCGGTCATGATGACCTCGGCGGGGTAGCGGTAGCCGGAAAAACGGGGATAGGAACGCGTCGTCATGCCCCTACCGTACCCAGCCCGACCGCCCCCGGCAATCCCGCCGCCGCCAACTTGACGGTGCCCACGGAATAATGTCCGCCTCGAGGATCGGTTCAAGCTCCTGGTCCGGGACCACCTGTCGGAAACGATGGCGCAATTTCCCTATCTCTACCAGCCGCAACTGCCGCCCCACCATGCCGGAGGCTTGGACCCGATCTTCTGGTCCTTCGGCTTCCTCATGGCAACCTGGCTGGCACCGCGCGCCTGGAAGAGCATGACCAACCCGGACAAGCCTGAACACACCACGTTCCAGGCCTTGCACCCTCTTCTGATCGGCACAACGCCTATCATCGAGGCCGACTACCAGCCCTGGCCAAGGCAATCCTCGACCTTCGCGAACACTTCAAGGCCCGCCGCAACAGATCCATGCGGTGATCCGGGGGAATCGGTGAAGGGTGCGCTCACACCGCTTACGTCGCAACTATAGCTGTGCGCTGTCCTGTTTTCTCAGCCACGTTTCGATCACAGACGGATTGACAACGTATTCAGGCACCCGCCACTCTGCCACCGCTAGAAGGTTCTCGCGGAATGCCTCCGGCAGGCGCATCTGAGACTCTACCGTATGTCCTACCATGTGTGGGGTAAGGATGGCGTTTGGAAGGTCGCGCAGCGGACTATTCTCTTTCAGCGGCTCTGGGTCGAACACATCGAGGGCGATGCGCATAGCAGGTCGCTCTGCGGCGAGCGCGGCGAGCGTATCGTCGGGGACGATGCCGCCCCGCGTGATGTTGACAAACACCACGTCCGGTTTCATCCGGCGCAACGCGTCAAGATCCAGCATTCCTCGTGATTCAGGATTGAGCGAAGCCGCCATGATAACGACATCGCTTGTCGCGAGCACCTCATCGAGGCTCTGCGCGGCGACATATGCGGGCATCGGTCGCGTCGTGCGCACCGAGGCGACGAGCCTCACACCCCATGCAGACAGCCGTTCCGCGATAGCCTGTCCAATTTTGCCAAAGCCTATCAGGCCAACTTTCTTTCCCATGAGCATCCGCGCACGGACCTGCGAGGGACGCGGCAGGTTTTCGCGAAGGCAGCGCTCAGTGCCATGAAGGTCATAGAGCGAAGCCAGCGTGAAGAGAACTGCGGCCTCGGCCATGCTGACGGAGTTTTCCGTAATTTGGCCATTCGCCACGAGTATGCCGTTTGCTGTCGCGGCCGAAACATCGAACCCTTCAACCCCTGTGAACGGGGAAACCAATGCGCGCAAACGCGGCATCTTGGCAAACAACTCCCGGTCGGCTGTAAAGCTTGAGGACGCGCCAAGGATTTCCAAACACTGCAGCGCGTCAACTGCGGCAAGCAGATCGTTTCGCGTTAAGAACCGCGCCACACTATGGCCGCGCCGTTGCAACTCGTCATGGGCTGGATTGAAGAATCGATCAAAGGAGGACGATCCCACTAAAGCAACAATCAAGATTTTAACCTCCACATGAGTTACCTAGGACAATCCTAGATGGCGGGTACTACCATTCAAGACCGAGCGTACGTTGTAGTCGTAGACTGCGACCAGATCTGGCTAAATTGCATATCTTCGCTTAGTGTGTACGAACACAGAAATCCAGTGGACCTCACGGCCGATCACCCCGTCGTCCATGAAACCTATTTCGCTACGTCGCAGAGCCACTTATCTGCGGCAACCTCAATGTGATCCAGCACCGTTCCGAAAAAGAACTTTCAACGAGCCATATTTTGTCGACACCGCCTTGATTGTCTCGCGGGACAAGCTCGATTTGCCTGCCGCCGTTTCCGGCGACTGGCTTTTCTGCCCTGCTAACCCTTGCAATCGGGACGAGAAGATGACAATCCCGAAAAATCCAGCTTCTAAGCCAATTCATTTAATCTAGTACCGGTGACCTCGCGTCTCACCTTCGGGCCATGATTGGCTGGAGAACCCAAAGCATCTGCTGACCTATAGAAACGGATAGCTCGGCTCCTGATCAAAAGAATTAATCTACCACAACTGCACCGGCTATCGATACCTGTCCTGGTGGCTTATCCCCGAGTGTCCGGTGGCACAACGAGGCTCTCGCCTTCATCGCCGACGAGGCCACCTTCTGGATCGGCGCATGATAGGAATTATAACCCACAACGCGCAAAGTCGAGTTGGCACCCCTGTGGCGGGATATATGCAAAGGTGCGCAAGCGCCACGTGATGGAGAAGATGGGCGCCCGGTCACTGCCCGATCATGTTCTCATGTCAGCGCAACTCGGGATCCCCGCCCGGTGGCGACGGTGAATGGCCCAGGCCGGTGGCCCGGAAAGCAGGACAAGTGGGAAAGCGGGTTTTATGCGGCAAAACGCCGCAGCATTGACGGCTCGGGGCGCTTCCCCGTTGCTCGCGTCATTGGCTCCGGCCGGTTCCCCCCCGAAGCCTGCCCTTCGCTGAATTCCATGGAAAGGAAGGAATGATCGACCCAAAGCTGGGGGCGGCATCCTTATCATGGGCCCAATATATACGATCAAATGATCAAAATACGGCTCGTTTAAACTCTATGGGCTATGTTATCGAGACGTATAAAAGCACGAAAATCATTCAAACGTATGCTTTGGAAAAAGAGATGATGCGTTCGTGAGTTCTCTGTCCTTAATCTTGTCTTAATATTTTTGGCGCGTATCTGATCTAGATAAACACACCAGAGAACGTGCCAAGATGCTTGACAACGCCATGCGGCCTCGCATGACGGTGGAAGACTTCGTCCGCAAATGGGGGCGGTCTTCACTGGGCGAGAGCCAGGGTTCGCACGAGCATTTCATCGACCTTTGTCATCTCCTGGGGGAGATGCCTCCTGCCGAAGCGGACCCGTCGGCCACCGATTACTGCTTCGAGAAGGCGGTCGCGAAGACGGATCGGCGCCCGGGACGAGCCGATGTCTGGAAACGTGGCTGCTTCGCGTGGGAGTACAAGGGGCCCGGCCGCAACCTGGACGCGGCCTACGCCCAACTGCAGCGCTACGCGCCGGCCTTGGCCAACCCGCCACTGCTGATCGTCAGCGACATGGCGCGGATCCGGGTCTACACGAACTGGACCAACGCGGTCACGGTGACGCACGAGATCGGCCTCCGGGATCTGCTCGATTCCAGCCGGCTGGACATCCTGAAATGGGCCTTTTCCGATCCGGAGCGGCTGCGGCCCGGCCAGACACGGGCCATGCTGACGGAGGAGGTGGCGGCCCGCTTCGCCACCCTGGCCGCCCGGATGGTCGCGCGCGGGCACGACCGCTGGACCGTCGCCCATTTCCTGATGCGGCTGGTCTTCTGCATGTTCGCCGAAGATGTCGGCCTGCTCGGAAAGGGCCTGTTCACCCGGTTGCTGGACGAGGCCGTACGTGACCCGGCCGAGTTCGTTCCGCTGGCGGAGCAACTGTTCCGGTCCATGAAGAACGGCGGACACCTGGGGTTCGAAAAGGTCGAATGGTTCAACGGCGGCCTGTTCGAAGACGCCGGCGCCCTGGCGCTGGACGGGGACGACCTCGCCATCGTGCGCGAAGCGGCGCGGCTGGACTGGTCGGAGATCGACCCGACGATCATGGGCACGCTGTTCGAGCGCGGCCTGAGCCCGGAGCGCCGCCGGGCTCTGGCGCGCGAGGTGGTGCGCCGCGACCGCGACGGCCGTTCCAAAGGGGCGGTGGGGGTCTACTACACGCCCGAGCCCACCATCATGAAGCTGGTGGAGCCTGTCATAACCCGGCCGTTGCGCCGGGAATGGGCGGCGGCGCGGGAGCGGATCACAGCACTGCTCGCCGAGGCCAGGGGGGCGGCACCGCAGCGGCGCGACCGGGCGTGCCGCGACGCGCGGGCGCTCTATGACCGCTTTCTCAAGAGCCTGTGCCGGTTCCGCGTGCTGGATCCGGCCTGCGGCTCCGGCAACTTCCTGTATCTTGCCCTGCGCGAGTTGAAGGATCTGGAGCACGAGGTGGTGATCGACGGGGAGACCTTCGGCTTTCCCCGCCAGCTCGAACTCGATCTGATGGGCAACGAGCGCCCGAAGACCATCGGGCCGGAGGCGGTGCTGGGCATAGACGTGAACCCGCTGGGCGTCGAACTGGCCCGCATCTCCGTCTGGATCGGCGCGATCCAGTGGATGCGCCGCCATGGCTATGACGTGCCGCGCAACCCCATCCTGCAGTCCCTGAAGACCATCGAGCAGAAGGACGCGCTGGTCGACCTGATCGGCGGCGAGACCCGCTGGCCCGATCCGCAAGCCCTCGCTGCGGCTGGGAAGGACGGCGGCGATGAGGATGACGGGGAGCCCTACCGGATGGTCATCGTCGGCAATCCGCCCTTCCTCGGCGACAAGACGATGCTGGGCGAATTGGGTGCGGAGTATGTCACGCGCCTGCGACGCCTGTTCGAAGGGCGTGTGCCGGGTGCGGCGGACCTCGTCTGCTACTGGTTCGAGAAGGCTCGCGCCCTGCTGGAAGAGGGTAAGATCGAGCGCGTCGGACTGGTCGCCACCAACTCCATCCGCGGTGGCGCCAACCGCAGCGTCCTCGACCGCATCCGCGCCGGCGGCACCATCCTGGAAGCGTGGTCCGACGAGCCCTGGACGGTGGACGGCGCCTCCGTCCGCGTGTCGCTGGTGTGCTTCGGCCCCAAGGGACTGGACGAAACACCCCGGCTGGACGGCCGCGAGGTGCCGGAGATCTTCGCCGACCTGACCGCGGGCGGCGTGGATCTGACGACGGCGAAGCCGCTGGCGGAGAATGTCGGGGTGTGTTTTCAGGGACCAGTGAAGGTTGGCGCCTTTGAAGTTCCCGGCAATCTTGCCCGTAAATGGTTGGCTGAACCGCTCAACCCCAATGGCCGGTCAAATATCGACGTCCTGCGTCCATGGCTCAATGGAATGGATGTTGTCCGCCGCCCTTCCGATATGTGGATTGTCGATTTTGGACAGTTAGCCATGGAAGAGGCATGCCTTTATGAAGCGCCATTCTCTCATGTGGAGCAGCATGTAAAAACATCCCGGGCCGTAAATCGAAGAGAACGCCGACGTGTCTATTGGTGGCAACATGGCGAAACAGCATCGGGGCTCAAAACAGCTATTTCAGCACTGAAGCAATGCATCATCACGCCGCGAGTTGCACGGCATCGCGTGTTCGTGTGGTCGCATTCGGACGTGCTTCCCGATAGTCGGTTAAACCTGATTGCCCGAGATGACGATGTGACGTTCGGCATCCTTCACAGCCGGCCTCACGAATTATGGTCGTTGAAACTTGGCGGCCGACATGGTGTCGGCAACGATCCCCAATATACGCCGAGCACGGGCTTCGAAACCTTTCCCTTCCCGGATGGCCTGACGCCTGATCTCCCCGCCTCATCCTACGCCGGCGATCCCCGCGCACAGGCCATCGCCGAGGCGGCAAAGCGGTTGAACGAACTGCGGGAGAGCTGGCTGAATCCAGCGGACCTTGTAGAAGCAGAGTCGGAGGTGGTGGAGAGCTTTCCCGACCGCCTGCTGCCGCGCGACGAGGCCGCCGCTGCGATCCTGAAGACCCGCACCCTGACCAATCTCTACAACCAGCGCCCGGCCTTCCTGGTGAACGTCCATGCGGCTCTCGACGCCGCCGTGGCCGCGGCTTACGGCTGGCCGGCCGACATTTCCGACGAGGAGGTCCTGCGGCGCCTCCTGGCCCTGAACCATGCAACGCCGGCGGCGGATGCGGTCAAACGCCGGAAGAAGGCGGCGAAGCCGATCAACCGCGACCAAGGGAATCTGCTGCTGCCGATCTCGGGTGGAAAACCGGCGCAATCCGACTCTGTGGAAAAGCCCGTGATGGAGCCGCAACGCGCTGCGGAGCCTTCGCGCCCAACTCCGCACCGGAGAAAGGCTGGATGACCGGGGAGAGGATCTTGCACAAACAAGAAGGGGCGAGCCGTAGCCCGCCCCGCATCTTGTGTCCGCCGAGGCGGACTTGTTAACGGCTGGACCACGGTTTCCCATCGGCTAAAACAGGCAACGTTTCCAGTTGAAAAAGAGAATAGCAGAGACCTTCACATGGTCAAGGGTTGTGATAGGCTCGACGGCGAAGAGTTTTCGGCGAATCCATGCCTCCTGAACTCACGTTCATTCAATTCGTAAGCGGACGATCCTATGCAGCCTTACCGCCTTTCCCTTGATCTCGGCACCGCTTCCCTTGGCTGGTGCGTGCTGGACCTCGATCATGATGGAAAGCCGAAGGGCATTCGGCGCATGGGTGTGCGCATCTTCACCGATGGACGCAATCCCCAGGACAAGGCTTCGCTGGCGGTGGCGCGGCGGATCGCGCGGCAGATGCGGCGGCGGCGCGACCGGACGCTGGTGCGCCGCGCGCGGCTGATGGCTGGGCTGATCCGCTTCGGCCTGATGCCCGGCGACCGGGCGGCACGCAAGGCGCTGGAGCGGCTCGACCCCTACGAACTTCGCGCCCGCGGGCTGACCGGGCGGCTGGAGCCGCGGGAGATCGGCCGCGCGCTGTTCCACATCAACCAGCGCCGCGGCTTCAAGGCGATGCGCGGCACCGGCGACGAGGAGGAGGCCGGCAAGATCCGCTCCGGCATCGACCGGCTGGACGTGCAGATGGCGGAGGCCGGCACGCCGACGCTGGGCGCCTTCTTCGCATGGCTGCGCGCCAACGGGCGCAGCGTGCGCGCCCGGCTGGTCGGGCGCGGCGCCAAGGCCGAATACCCCTTCTACCCGGCGCGGCAGATGCTGGAGGCGGAGTTCGATGCGCTGTGGGCGGCGCAGGCGCGCCATCACCCGGACCTGCTGACGGAGGGGGCGCGGATGACCCTGCGCCAGCGCATCTTCCACCAGCGCCCGCTGAAGCCGCCGCAGGTCGGCAAATGTTCCCTGATCCCGGAGGACGAGCGCGCCCCGCGCGCCCTGCCCTCGGCGCAGCGCTTCCGCCTCTACACCGAACTCGCCAACCTCCGGATCATCATGCCGGACCGCAGCGAGCGGCCCCTGACCATGGAGGAACGCGACCTGATCCTGCGCGCGGCGCGCGCGAAGCCGGCCCGCAAGGCCATCGGATTCAAGGACATCCGCAAGGTGCTGAAACTCGGCTCCGACGTCGGATTCTCCCACGAATCCACCCGCAGGCCGGAATTGGCGACCGACGAGACCTCGGCGGTGCTGGCCGACAAGAAGCGCTTCGGCCCGCGCTGGGCGCGGCTGACCCTGGCCGAACAGGACGAGGTGGTCGAGCGGCTGTTGTCGGAAACCGACGATGGAGCCCTGATCGACTGGCTGGTCGCGCGTTGGGATCTGGAGCCGGATGCCGCGGCCCGTGTCGCCGACGCACGGCTGCCCGACTTCCACCTGCGTGTTGGCCGGAAGGCCCTGGCCGCCCTGCTGCCGGTGCTGGAATCCGAATCGCGCGAGGGACGGCCCATCCGCTATGACGAGGCCGTGCCCGTCGCCTTCCCCGGCGCCCACCATTCGGACCGCCGGCCGGGCGAGCGGCTGGACCGCTTGCCCTACTATGCGAAGGTGCTGGAACGCCATGTCGCCTTCGGCACCGGCGAGCCGGATGACTTGGAGGAGAAGCGGCTCGGCCGGCTCGCCAACCCGACCGTGCATATCGGGCTCAATCAGGTCCGGACGGTGGTCAACGCGCTGATCGACCGCTACGGCCCGCCGCACGAGATCGTTGTGGAACTGGCGCGCGAGGTGAAGCAGACACAGGAGAAGCGTCGCCAGAGGGAGAAGGAACAGGCGGAAAACCAGCGCCGGAACGAGGAGCGCAAGGCCCTGCTGCGCAGCGTCAACGTACCGGTCAACGGCCGCAACCTGATGAAGCTCCGCCTGTGGGAGGAGCAGGGCAGTGGGGTCAACCGCCGCTGCCCCTACACCGGCGAGACCATCGGGCTGGAGTTGCTGCTGTCGGAGAAGGTGGACATCGACCACATCCTGCCCTTCTCCCGCACGCTGGACGACAGCGCCGCCAACAAAATCGTCTGCCTGACCGCCGCCAACCGCGACAAGCGCAACCTGACGCCCTACGAGCGCTGGCACGGCGACGAGGCGCGCTGGTCGCGGATTCTCGGCTGCGTCGAGGACTTGCCGCCCAACAAGCGCTGGCGCTTCGCCGAAGGCGCTATGAACCGCTGGGGAGAGGAGAAGGAGTTCCTTTCCCGGCAGATCACCGACACGCAGTATCTCGCCCGGCTGGCGCGGGAATATCTGCGCCATGTCTGCCACCCCGACCGCGTGCGCGTCTCGCCGGGGCGGCTGACCGCCCTGCTGCGCCGGCGCTGGGGTGTCGATTCCATCCTGCGCGATCACAACCGCGAGGGCGGCGAAGCGCCGGTCGACGCGACCTTCGCCAAGAACCGCGACAACCACCTGCACCACGCGCTGGACGCGGCGGTGATCGGCTGCATCGACCAGGGCATGGTGCAGAGGCTGGCCCAGGCGGCATCCCGTGCGGAGGATCTGGGGCTCGACCGCCTGATGGACGACATCGACGATCCCTGGGACGGCTTCCGCGACGAGTTGGCGGCGCGGGCGCGCGGCGTGATCGTCTCGCACAAGCCGGAGCACGGCACCGGCGGCCGTCTGCACGAGGACACGGCCTATGGCCCGACCCTGGAGGCGGAGCGGGCGCTCGGCTTCAACCTCGTCTACCGCAAGCCGCTCGACGGGCTGACGGAGAAGGAAGTCGCGCGCATCCGTGCCCCCGACTTGCGCAAAGCCATGCAGGAGCGCGTCGCATTCCACCGGAACGGCCCGGACCGGCTGGACGCCAAGCAGGCGGTGGCGAAGGCGGCGGAGGATCTGGCGGCGACCGAACCCTGGGTGGGCATCCGGCGTGTCCGCCTGCTGGCCAAGGAAGCCGATCCGATCTGGCTCGCCGGGCCGGACGGCGAACCCTACAAGGGGCTGATAGCCGGCGACGTGCACCACATCGACATCGTGGCGCTTCCGGATGGCCGCTGGGCCGGGCGCGCCGCCACCTTGTTCGAGGCCCGCCGGACCGCCCTGCCGGACGGCCGTGCCGCACCCTATGTGCCGGCCGATGGCGAGCGCTTCGTCATGCGCCTGCACAAGGGCGACCTCGTCAGGCTGGACCATGACGGGCGCCTGCGCATCATGCGCGTGGCCCGGCTGGAGCCTGCCAACAACCGCCTGCGCATGGTCGAACATGTGGACGCCGGGGAACTGGACAAGCGCCACGCCGATCCGGACGACCCGTTCCGCTGGCTGATCGTCGCCTTCGACAAGCTGCGCACGCGCAGGGCGAGGCGGGTGACCGTCGACCCGCTGGGCCGGGTGCGCGACCCCGGATTCCCGAAATGGGCGGCGATGCCCGTTTCCGGCGAGGCGGAGCCCGCCTGATGACCGGCCGCATCGTCGAGATCGCCGAGGATGGCCGCCACCTGTCGCTGTCACGCGGCTTCCTGGTGGTGGAAGGGCAGGGGCGGGAGATCGGGCGCGTGCCGCTCGACGACATCGGCGCGGTGGTCGCCAACGCCCATGGGCTGACCTACAGCAACAACCTGCTGCTGGCCCTTGCCGAGCGCGGCGTCGCGGTGGTGCTGTGCGGACCGAACCATGTGCCGGCGGCCTTCCTGTGGCCGGTGGACGGCCATCATGTACAGGCCCAGCGCATGCGCGCCCAGTTGAACGTCTCGGTGCCGCAGACGAAGCGGCTGTGGCAGTTGCTTGTGCGTGCCAAGGTCCGCCAGCAGGGCGCGGTGCTGGAGGCGCGCGGCGCGCCCGCCGGTGCGTTCGAGCCGCTGGCCCGCAAGGTGCGCTCCGGCGACCCCGACAACATCGAGGCGCAGGCGGCGCGCCGGTACTGGCCGCTGCTGTTCGGGAACGATTTCCGGCGCGATTCGGACGCCGACGGTGTGAACGGCCTGTTGAACTACGGTTACGCCATCCTGCGCTCCACCGTGGCGCGGTCGGTGATGGGGGCGGGACTGCACCCCACGCTCGGCCTGTTCCACCGCAACCGGGCCAACCCGCTGTGTCTGGTGGACGACCTGATGGAACCGTTCCGCCCCTTCGTGGACCTCGCCGTCGCCCGGCTGGCCGACGCGGGGCACGAAGCGGTGACGCCGGACACCAAACGTTTCCTGGCGCTTGTCCCGTCGCTCGACCTGCCGACGGCGGAGGGCACCACGCCGCTGTCCACGGTGGTGATGCGGGCAGCGACGTCACTGGCACAGGCCTACGAAAAGGGGGAAGCGGTGCTTGACCTTCCGGCCGGGGAAGGCAGCAAAGCCTGGGCGCCTATGCCTTTGGAATGGCCTGCTCCCCCACCCGCGCGGTCGAACGTGCCGCAACCGGCCTGACGGACCGCTGCAATGTTGAGCGGATACCGGATCATGTGGATGATGGTGCTGTTCGACCTGCCGGTCCTGACCAAACGCGAACGCAAGGCCGCGACGACCTTTCGCAAGTTCCTGCTGGACCAGGGCTTCGAGATGTCGCAGTTCTCCGTGTATCTCCGCCATTGCGTTGGCAAAGAGCAATCGGAAGCGCTGACCCGCCGAATCGAGAAGGCAGTTCCACCAACCGGCAAGGTGCACATCGTCTTCATCACGGACAAGCAGTATGAAACCATCGTGTGCTTTGATGGACGAGTCCGTCAGCCCGCTCGGAAAAATCCGGAGCAATACGTTCTTTTCTAACGGCCCGAGCGGCGGAATCGAGGCAGTGAAGCAACGGGATAAGGCTGTTTTTTCAAAGCCTTATCCCGCCACGAAGTGTAGCCGATGGGAAACCGTGGTCCAGCCGCAACCCAAGGACTTCATGAGCGTCGATACCAAGAAGTGTAGCCGATGGGAAACCGTGGTCCAGCCGCAACGCATCCATGCCGACCGGAACGTCGCCGCCGAGTGTAGCCGATGGGAAACCGTGGTCCAGCCGCAACAACTACATCAACGGCGACCGGAAGCCGTGTAGTGTAGCCGATGGGAAACCGTGGTCCAGCCGCAACATCGAGCCGGTGCCCAAGCTGGCAAATGGCAGTGTAGCCGATGGGAAACCGTGGTCCAGCCGCAACGCTGTCATCGACGGGGCGCAGTGGTGCAAGAGTGTACGGTATTCGGTAGCAAACACACCCACGGCAAAAAGCACGCACGCATATAAATAACCGTTAGTATTCAAACGGAACGCTAAGGGCACGGGCAGTGAACTTATGCGAACGGAGTCGCTTGACTCTCCATCGGCGCGTAATCCACAATAAAGGATGGTGCTCGCGTCAAAAGAGAAAAGGCCGGGGTGCGGACCCCGGCCTTTGATCGAAGTGGGCACCGTAGCGGACTGCGGCGACCCAGTATCTAAGCAACTCTGAGAATGCACTGGGGGGACGCTGGCGTCAAGGCAGTTCGCACATGCGAAACGGCAATGGAGAACTGCCATGAGCGACCAGTACGACTTTCACGCCCAACTCGTCGTTGTCGATTTCCACGACCAGAAGGTTCCTGTAGTGCACTTCGAGGGGCGCCCTTACGTTCCCGTGAAACCGCTATGCCTGAACATGGGTTTGGATTGGAATGGACAATACCAGCGAATTCAAAGAGATAGCGTCCTATCAGAAGGTATGTGCGTCATACACATACCTTCAAATGGCGGCATGCAGGAGACGGTGTGCCTTCCGTTGGAGTATCTGAACGGTTGGCTGTTTGGCATTGATGATAAGCGCGTCCGAGAGGATCTGCGGGACCGACTCATCATGTACAAGCGCGAGTGCTACTCGACGCTTCATAGCTATTATGCCCGCGGCTTCGCGATTGATGATCAGCGTATCAACACGGACGAGGTTGCCCGCGAAGCGCTAATCGCTAGGCTGCGACAACTCCGAACCGAGGACAAGGCGCTCTACAAGAAGATCCTCGACGCTATCAAAGAGACCAGTGAGGATTACGAGTTCGTCAAGGACGCCTTTCCCAAGCGCCTCTCGGCGTTCTTCGCGGCCATCCAGAACAAGTTTCACTTCGCCGTTGCCGGAAAGACATCCGCCGAACTGGTCTGCGATAACGCGGACGGAAGCAAGCCCTATGCTGGAATGCTGGCCTACGCTGGCGATCCGCACGCCATCACGGCGGCCGACGTGGCGACGGGCAAGAACTACCTCGGCGAACGGGACTTCCGGAAGCTGGAGAACCTGTACGAGCAGCTCTGGCTCACCATCGAGGCTCGCATGTTGAACGGCGGGAAGATGACCATCGCCAAGTGGGAGAGTGAGCTACAGAACCTTCTGCTGTTCAACGGCTACCAAGTGATGACGACCTACAGCGACGTGACCCGCCAGGATGCCGAAGCCGTCGCCAAGCGGGAGGCCAGGGCGTACAAGGCGCGGCTGCGTCTCCAATTGCCTGATTAACCGTCATCCCCACCAGGGGCGGCACGGGCGCCTTTCGGGGAGGGGTATGTCACTCAGACCCGGCCGCGCTGCCAGTACCCGGACCAATCCACGGACGGCGGCAGCGCGGCGGCACGGAAGCCCACGGTGCGGAACTGTTCGCCGTTGCTGGTCCGGCGCTGGTCTTCACGCCACGCCATTTCGGCAGCGTAGCGGTTCAGGTACTTGCCGCCGATCCGGTGATACTGGCCCCACTGCGCACGGCGCAGACGGGCGAAGTAGCTCTCCGCCTGATTGGTGCAGGCGTCATCCGCGCTGTAGGCTTCTTGGTGGTTGATGCGCTTCATGTTGAAGCGGGCATGCAGGGGGTTCCAACCGGCGGCTTCATCGGCATGGACGGTGGAGGCGCGATCAACGCGGGCCTTGATGAAGGCGACGCTTTCCTCTTCGGAGCGGAAGACCTGGGTGACAGTCCGGTCGTCGCGCTCACGGGCCACGACAACCACCTGACGCTTGCCCGTCTGGTTCTCGGCAAGGCGGCGGTCCTTCCGGTCTTCCTTGCGGTTCTCGGGGCGGACGTGCCCACCGACATAGCAGCCGTCAACTTCCACGTCGGCGCCGTCGCCACCGAGCACCACGCCACGGACTTCCGCCGCCATGGCTTCCCGGAGCTTGTGGGCCAGCACATAGGCCGTCTTGTACTGAACGTCGAGATCACGGCCGAGCTGGAGAGCGGAGATACCCTTGACCGCGTTGACGAAGATGATGATGGCGATCAGGTAATCCCGGATCGGCAGCTTGCGCGAGGCGAACAGGGTGCCGGAGGTTTCGGAGAACTGGCGGCGGCACGCCTTGCACTTGAACACGTTCCGGGTGGTGTACTCGTAGCACTTCGGGCAATCGCAGTAGAGGCACACGGCGGCGCCCTTGGTGTCGGGCCAGCGGATTTGACGGAATAGCGCGCGGGCTTCCCCGTCCGTCATGCGCGCAACCTGTTTCAGGCTGACGGTGCGGGCAGTGGCGGACATGAGGAAGTGCTGGGCCATGACTGCGTATCCGTGTGTTTCCTTACAGATACGTTAGCTTTAACGACCATCCTTGTCAACGGAAAAGCTATCACATATGTTGGTTTCCATGCGTTAACGAGAGGTATCTGGCATGGAAGCGAAGGACGAATGGGCAGGCCGCGCCAAGCGGTTCATGAAGGCCGAGTTGAAGCGGCATGACGTGACCTATGACGAATTGGCCCGCCGGTTGTCAGCTATGGGGATCGAGGAAACGGAAGGCTCTGTCACGGTGAAGATCAACCGGGGCGCATTCCCGACGTGGTTCTTCCTTGCCAGCATGAAGGCGATTGGGTGCCCAGCGGTGAGGGTGGATGATGTGTAAACATGGGGACCTTGCGCTTGCCATGCCTCTCGGTTGGAAGCTATAGTTGACTGCAATTACTAGATTTACTGAAAACGGAGGTCTTAGAAATGGACAGGATTAAGTATCTTATTTGGAACAACAAAGGAGGGGTTGGGAAAACATTTCTTACTTATATGCTTTCTGTTGAGTACGCCATCAAGCACCCCTCTGAAGAGGTTGTTGTGGTCGATGCGTGCCCACAGGCAAACGTATCTGAGATGATACTTGGCGGAAATGGCAAGGGAGAAGCAAATCTAGAAGCTCTCCGAGGGAACAATATAACAATTGCCGGATATATTAAAGATAGATATGAGCGATCTAAGTCTGCTAAGCTAGGAACGGAAACAAATTATTTTGTCAAAGCCGATGATTACAACAAGAACATGCCGCCAAATCTGTATCTTCTCCCCGGTGATGTGGATCTTGATATTTGCTCGACAATTATAAACTACATGGGGACAGCTCCGGAAAAGAGCGCGTGGAAGAAAAGCAGACTCCTTTTGAGTGATTTGATAAGCTCATTTGAGCAACGCAAGCAGTCAATCGATAAGAAGCAGGTATATTTTATAGACTGTAATCCTAGTTTTGCTAATTATACGGAAATGGCTGTTGTGGCGTCATCTAGGATTATCGTCCCGTGTACGGCGGACGCGGCGTCAATAAGGGGGATTAGAAATCTATTCAAACTGATATACGGCATCGACCTTGGTTCAGAAAAATTGGAGGACGAGGTATTCCTTGTCTTTCATTCCAACGCTACAGCAGCGGGGCTAAGCCTCCCTGACATTCATAGGTTTGTACAAAATAAATCTAGGTCTAATCTAGCCGATGCAGCGACGGCTTTTAAGTCCCATGTCGCAGAGATTAAAAACGTCGTCGCATCGGTGAAGGCGGCACACCCAGAGGTATTTTCGAGCAATGGCGGAGGAGACGTTCTTAATGTAAAAGATGGAAATACTCTTGCGGCGATCATCAATCATGTTGGTCTGCCTCTTTCAAAATTGCCAGCAAAGAAATATCAGATATACGGCAAAAGCACTCAGGCAAGCGACTCTCAAATTGGGCCGCTGGTCAAAGACCTGGATGCGGTTCTAGCTACACTATAGGAAGATTTTGTGTACCAACCACATAGGTAGGCACTGCGTTAGCGCCTACCTACGTGATGTTACCCCGCCACCTTCCACGCCGTCACCTTGCCATCTTCAACCCGCTCCACCAGATCGGCGGCTTGCCGGGTGACGGTGTTATGAACCAGCTTCGTGACCAGCTTTCCAGTGCGTGCGTCGGTGGTGTCCATCCCCCGGCGCTGCATCACCTCGACGGCGATGTCTCGTACGGTCATGGGGGCCGGTGCGATGCGGAGAACGTCCAGCACCATGCGGGATAGCTCCCCCGGCTTGAACCAGTCGTTTCGCTTCCTGACGGCCTTGGGTGCGATCTCTTCGGGGACGACATCCGGGGCGCATAGGCGCAGCACGGCGTCGATGTGGACCAGATCGGCCCGGTGCTGGGCGATGCGCTTTTCGAGGTCAGCGATGACGCCGGAGACTTCGGCGCGCTTGGCGGTCAAGCCGGAGATCAGATAGGTGTCGCCCATGGCTTCCTCACTGGAAGGGAATGGGCTACAGTTTAGCTAAATCAATGATTTGGCGGCTATTGGGCCGTGGGTGTGTTTGCTACCGAATACCGAGAGTGTAGCCGATGGGAAACCGTGGTCCAGCCGCAACCGGCATGATCGAGCGCTGCCTGGGGCTGAAAGTGTAGCCGATGGGAAACCGTGGTCCAGCCGCAACAGCATCACCAACGAGGACCGGCGCCGGTATAGTGTAGCCGATGGGAAACCGTGGTCCAGCCGCAACACCGCCGCGCAGTTCGACTTCAAGCAGCTGAGTGTAGCCGATGGGAAACCGTGGTCCAGCCGCAACCATGCGCATCGACTTGTCGTGCCTCAAAAGAGTGTAGCCGATGGGAAACCGTGGTCCAGCCGCAACAGTGGAACCGCGACATGGATCTGCAGATCCAAGTGTAGCCGATGGGAAACCGTGGTCCAACCGCAACGGCCTCGGCCTGGACGACCTGGACCTGTCGAGTGTAGCCGATGGGAAACCGTGGTCCAGCCGCAACTCGCGGTCGCTCGCCCCCACACCATCCATCAGTGTAGCCGATGGGAAACCGTGGTCCAGCCGCAACGTCGGGTCAGGCATCCAAAGGAATGGCGTGAGTGTAGCCGATGGGAAACCGTGGTCCAGCCGCAACGGCCGTCTCGCGGCGCTGCGTGCGGTCGACAGTGTAGCCGATGGGAAACCGTGGTCCAGCCGCAACAGCATGTGGCAGCAGGAATGTTGCTGTGGGAGTGTAGCGGTATTCGGTAGCAAACACACCCACGGCCAGATAGCCGACAACTCATTGATTTAGCTACACTATAGCCCATTTCGATCCGATGAGGAAGTCATGGGCGACACTTACCTGATCTCCGGCTTGACGGCCAAGCGCGCCGAAGTCTCCGGCGTCATCGCTGACCTTGAAAAGCGCATTGCCCAGCACCGGGCCGATCTGGTCCACATCGACGCCGTGCTTCGCCTATGCGCCCCGGATGTCGTCCCCGAAGAGATCGCACCCAAGGCCGTCAGGAAGCGGAATGACTGGTTCAAGCCGGGGGAGTTGGCCCGCATGGTGCTGGACGTTCTCCGCATCGCACCAGCCCCCATGACCGTGAGAGACATCGCCGTTGAGGTGATGCAGCGCCGAGGGCTGGACACCACCGACGCACGCACCGGAAAGCTGGTCACGAAGCTGGTTCACAACGCCGTCACCCGGCAAGCCGCCGATCTGGTGGAGCGGGTGGAGAATGGCAAGGTGACGGCGTGGAGGGTGGCGCATTAAAAGACGCCACTTAGCTCATCAGATCTTTCACGATCTCGTCATCATTATCGCTTCCATGGTCAAGGCTGACCGTCTCGTCCGCGGCAATCCCAGGGACGTAGTCGCCATAGGGTTCGCCTTTGATCCACCAACCAAGCTTTCTAAGCGAGATCAGTTCAGACGACTGCCCTAGCTTTGCGGATAGGTTTGCTTTCGGATCGTTTCCGCCGATCACGACGCCGGCTGCGGTCAACGCATCGCAAAGATCACCCAGGGGGGCAGACCAGATAGAATTGGAGTCAAGGAGGGTAGGAAGTGAAATTATTAGAGGGCAACCGTTGCCCTAGCGCCTCGACGGAGGAAGAGACGCGGCCGGTCAGTTTGAAGGATCCGACCCCCTCGCCCTGACCGGCTTGGCTATAATGAGCACCCGTAACGCTGGGCGTCCATCGAACACGATCAGGATCCTAGCGTTTCGGGTTCCATTTTGCAACTCGAAACAAGGAGTCCATGTCTATGGATGCCACCCCCTGTGTTCGCCCCGAGTATGAGGGCGACGGCTTCTACACCAAGGTCATCACCCTTCGGAACGGTCGCAAGCTTTATGCAGCGGCCTACGGCCTTCAGGCGTTTTACTGCCGCTCTCGCAGCAAGAAGCCGAAGCGCAAGGACTGATCAACGTTTCTGACTTGGGCAGCGGGGCGGCTTCGGTCGCCCCGCTCATTCTGTTGTCAGGCTGAGTGTTTTACATCCGATTGCCTCTAGGCATTGCATCAAAAAGACAGCGGTGAATTTTCCGCGACTCACCTTGTTCGCGATGTTCTCTGGGGATTCCTGCACCCCCAACTCTCCCAAGCGATGGGCAAGCTGCTCGTATGTCACGTTCCTGCGCTTCAACTCGGCCTTGAGAATGCCCTTCACCTGATCCGCCCACTCCTTGTCCGTCTTCATCGCACCCTCGTAGATCATGATGGAAATCATCATACGCGATATAAACCTATTGACAAGCCCTGCGGCAGGTATCATGATTTGCGATATGTAAATCATCGCTTACGGTGAATGTCATAGCTCAGCACTTCCTCATGTCCGCCACCGCTCGCACCGTCAGCCTGAAACAGGTTGCGCGCATGACGGATGGGGAAGCCCGCGCGCTGTTCCGTCAAATCCGTTGGCCCGACACCAAGGGCGCCGCCGTGTGCCCCTACTGCGATTGCCCGAAGTGCTACGAGTACACCACCCGGAACGTGTTCAAGTGCAAGGCGTGCCGTCGCCAGTTCTCCGAAACCTCCGGCACCCTGTTCGCCTCGCGCAAGCTGCCGATCCGGGATTACCTGATCGCCATCATCATCTTCGTCAACGCGGTCAAGGGTATCTCCGCTCTCCAGCTGGGCCGCGATCTCGACGTTCAGTACAAGACGGCCTATGTGCTGGCCCACAAGCTCCGGCAAGCCATGGCGGCGGAAGTCCGCGGCGTGGTGCTCGGTGGCGACGGCGCCGACGTGGAAGTTGACGGCTGCTATGTCGGTGGTCACGTCCGCCCTGAGAACCGCAAGGAAGACCGGAAGGACCGCCGCCTTACCGAGAACCAGACGGGCAAGCGTCAGGTTGTTGTCGTGGCCCGTGAGCGTGAAGGCCGGACTGTCACCCAGGTTTTCCGCTCCGAAGAGGAAAGCGTCGCCTTCATCAAGGCCCGCGTTGATCGCGCCTCGACCGTCCATGCCGATGAAGCCGCCGGTTGGAACAGCCTGCATGCCCGCTTCAACATGAAGCGCATCAACCATCAGGAAGCCTACAGCGCGGATGACGCCTGCACCAACCAAGCGGAGTCCTACTTCGCCTGTCTGCGCCGTGCGCAGTGGGGCCAGTATCACCGGATCGGTGGCAAGTACCTGAACCGCTATGCCGCCGAAATGGCGTGGCGGGAAGACCAGCGCCGGACCAGCAACGCCGAACAGTTCCGCACCGTGGGCTTCCGTGCCGCCGCGCTGCCGCCGTCCGTGGATTGGTCCGGGTATTGGCTGCGTAGCCGCGCCGCACAATTCATATAACAACAAATGATTCGTCGCTAAGAATACGTAGATATGCATCTACCGTTTCTCAACATACGCTAATGCTTTGCTTCTTAAGTCTTTTGCAGATCCCGTTGACTCCAGACCCTAATCCCAAGAAGTCTCATCAGAAGCTTTCCGAAAAGTCGGGACGGCGGCATGGGAACTGTTGGTACGTCAATGCGGGCCATAGCCTCGCCATCGAAACGCGCCAAGGCAATTCCCTTTAACCGCTCCCTGGCGTCGTGCGCGTCGCGCGCCTTGATGGGCAGAACCCATTCAGAGCCGTCGTGTCGGTAAGTGAACAAGTATGTCTTAAACGCTTCTTCCATGAAGGAACCCCCATGACGTATTGGATGTACAAAGACAAATCTGACGAGTGGCGCTGGTATCTTCAGGCGGCAAACAACCGGAAAATTGCCGACTCTGGGGAAGGCTACAAGAACAAGAGCGACTGCGAGGACGCGATCAAGCTTGTTCAGGGATCAGGATCAGCCCCTATCAAAGAGCGGTAAATTGGAGAGCGAAGCCCCGTTTATTGGTTCAATGCGGGGCTTCGCCTGCACGAGCAAGAGGCATTCCATTCGTTCGCGTCGGAACTCACGATGCAGCGACGCAGGGCCATACGCCTCATAAAATGATCAGACAATTGGCGATGCTCATGACAGATGAACAAACCGATCTCCTGCGCTCTATGCTCGCTACGCTTCAGCGCATCGAAAAGAACACAGAAACAACCGCAAATGTGGCGAAATGGTTCAAGGAACGTGCCGAGCATCAGCAGAAGATGATAGCGAACTTAGCAAATCTCCCGCGCGGTTATTGACAAACCCGCTGATTGCTTTGGCATATGCTTCTGCCGACGCATGAACGCTACAAGCTCCCGGCAGCGGGTTTATGATAGCTGCATGCATTGCTAAAAGCCTCACCGCTTGATCTAGTTCCACTATATGCACTCCTAGCCAAAGGGCCGCTGCATGGCGGCCCTGTTTGTTTGCAAACGATCTACTTGGGTGCGTTTGCTACCGAATACCGCTTCTCCCTGCAGAATCTGGACTACCAGAGCCTGTCGCCCATCCCCTTCCCGCAGGCGATCTCCGCAAAGGCCTTCTATCCGTCTTGGACCGCGTTCTTCCAGCAACTTATCGCCACGAATGACGCGGCGCAGATGCTGACGAACCAGATCAACGGCGCGCTGATGTCCCCGGGCAACATGGCACAGGTCGCGAACCTGCTCACCAGCCAGATCACCAGCGCTCTCGACACCATCTTCGGCAGTACCCAGGTCGCCAACAGCACGGTGGACACGGACGCCAACGACGTCGACAAGTACATCTTCGACCGGGCCCGGGGCGCGCTGAACGACCCCAGCGGCTATGTCTATGTCCCCACCGTGATCCTGGGCTCCAAGTCTCCGCAGCTGGACCCCTTCACGGCGACGAATCTGTCCATCGACGGCCCGTTCACCACCTCCGTCCTGGGCCAGTCGGTCCAACTCAGCAACATCTCGTTGGCCAATCTGGTGATCAACGGCCTGTCCAACGTGATCGCCCCGCCGAACAGCACCATCTTCGGCGCCAACCAGCAGGCCACGGCGACCCTGCTGCTGGGCGAGGTCCCGGCGGGGACCAAGGTGGATGTGAACGGCCAGCAGGTTACCGTGCCGTCGCCGCCGGTCACGGCCTCGACGCCGTTCAGCCTCAACATCCAGGTGAACCAGAACCAGCCGATCCCGATCAGCGGCACGCTGAACCTCAGTCTGGTCAACACCAGCGGCACCCTCGGCGTGACGACCTCGCTCTACTCCGACGGCGACAACCCCCAGCAACTGTCGCTGACCTATACGCAGGTCACGCTGGTGGCCGGCTCCGGCGACGTGACCCTGACCATATCACTGCCTTCGCAAGACCAGCAGTACCAGATCTTCATCAACGCCTTCCTGGGGCAGGACGCGCTGATCCAGGCCATCATCGGCGCCATCAACAGCTACATCGGCCAGAACCTGGGCCAGATCAGCCAGGCCGCGACGCAGTTCGCGCAGAACGCGCTGAACAACCTGGGGAAGTGAGACCATGGCCTCGAACATCTACGCGACCCTGCAAGGCCTGCTTCACACCAGCGCCGGCACCCAGGCCCTCCAACTTGGCTACGACCAGTTCCCCGGCCCGGTCCAGACCGCGATCAGCGACTACCTGAACGGCATCACGCTGCAACTGGGCAGCGAGGCGACCCTGAAGGTGGACCCGTCCACCCGGCAGCTCGAACTGCAGGCCCTGGTCGGGACTGCCAGCATCGACCTGCAGGCCACGGCCAGCGGGGCCACCCTGACGCTGGCCAGCACGAAGTACAGCGGCGCGCAGGTGGTGCTGACCTTCAGCGACGTGGACGGGGGCGTGGCGCTGACCCTCGACGCCACCATGGGGAACAGCCTGCAATGGCCGTTGCAGGCGGCATGGCCGCAGCTGCTGGACTGGACGCCGGCGAACCAGGCGAATCTGGCGAACGGCCAACTCCACCTGACCTACGGCAGCGGAAACCTGGACTTCGTCGGCCAGGGCTCGCTGGCCTATGGCGGCCAGACCTTCACCGACGCCGAGCTGCGCGTGCAGTACGAGGGCGGCCAGACCGGCGTGCTGGTGGGCGTGGTCGTCCCGCAATGGTCCCCCGGCTCCCTCTGGCCGGCCCTCTCCTCCGTGTCCTTCAGCAACAGTGGGTTGGTCGTGTCCACCGTGGCCGGCAAGTCCACCAGCCTGTCGTCGCTGGGCCTGCTGGACGTGAAGTCCGTGCCGGCGCTGGGGGCGGACTTCGACTTCGCCGCCGGCTTCCTGTTCTTCACCTCGTTGAAGCTGACCGACAGCCTCCAGGCCATCGCCGGCTTCATGGGCGACGTGTCGCAGCTCGACCTGTTCGCCGCCTATGCCCAGGGGACCGGGGCGACCACGGTGAAGGCGGTGCTGAACGACAGCTTCAGCGCCATGAACAACGGCATCTTCCAGTTCGATGGCTTCACCCTGGAATGGAGCGACCCGGCCCAGGGCAACAGCAGCATCAGCGCCACCGCCGCCGGCACGTTCCACCCCGACGCGGGCACGGCCATCGGCCTTTCCCTGACCGGCAGCATCGTGCCGGCCGAGGGCGACTTGAACCTGACCGTCAGCCTGACGAACTGGGCCAAGCCCTTCGGCCTGGAGACGCTGACCATCGTCGAGCTGGACGGCGGCGTCACCGTCGGCGCAGAGGCCGCCGGCGTCACCCTGTCCGCGGAAGGCGACCTGAAGCTGCAGAACCCGAACGCACCGCAGTACGAGTTCGAGGTCGGCTTCGAGGTCGAGGTGGTCGATTTCGAGGTCCCGAACGGGATCGCGGTCTGGACCAAGGCGGACCAGGCCCCGATGACCCTGTCCAATGTCCTCGAGGCTGCCTTCGCGCTGGACTTCTCCCCCGCCACCCTGCAGGCCCAGGGCGAACCGGAAGTGGCCGACGTGGTGGCCTTCCTGGACGAGGTGATCAGCATCACCCAGTTCACCTTCTGGTTCGTCGAGGGCGCCCAGCTCAAGAAGATCGGCGACCGTGGACCCTTCCCGGCGGGCTTCGGCCTCCAGGCCCAGTTCACGTTCCTCGGGCAGGAGAACGTCCTGGTCTCGGCGACACTGGCCGAGCAGGCGAACCCCAAGGCCGGGTTCTCCGGCTACGTCATCCTGCAGCAGCCGGTCTCCTGGGGGTCGGTGTTCATGCTGTCGGGCTGGGACCCCACGGCCCAGAAGCCTACCAGCCAGGGGCCGGAACTGGCTATCGCGGCCACCCCGGCGGGTATCGTGGTGCCGGGCGTCAACAACGGCCAGCCGGTCCGCTTCTACTCGTCCATGTACCTGAAGTTCCTGGACGTGGTGGAGGACCACCTCTATGCCCTTGCCACCACCGACAACCAGTTCCAGCTGGACTACGCGGTGCAGGAGGGCAATCCCGCCGGCGGCTGCGGAACCTGGAGCGGGGACAGCATCACCTTCCTGCTCAACCCCAGCCAGTACCAGCTCGGCGCTTCCTTCGGCTTCAACTTCGGTTGGCAGAACCTGACCTGGGACGGCATCACCCTGTGGGGCGTCACCCTGGTGCCCAAGGTGGCGCTGCCGAATTTCAGCGTTGCGGCCGGATTGGCCTTCCAGGCGTCGAAGCAGAGCCTCGTGGTGAACGGGTATTTCGACTTCGAGCTGCTGGGTCTCTCCTTGGCCCTGGGCAGCCAGGCGTCCCCCGTGTCCCTGGTGAACGTCGACGTGCAGGGGGTCATCGACAGCCTGAAGGACGTCGCCGGCCATGTCCTCGACACCGTCAAGCAGGAAGCTTCGGCCCTGATGCAGGCGGCACTTGCCGACCTGGATGCCTTCCTCGCCTGGGCCAAGAGCCAGTGGCAGAACCTCGTCGACGGCCTGAAGCTGGTCGGCCAGATCCTGCAGAACCAGTTCAAGCAGCTGGGCAAGGATTTGGCGCAGCTCTTTCAGGGGCTGGGCGCGGCGGCGGCCTATGTTCAGCAGGCGATGGTCGCCCTGGGCTACAAGCTGGAGGAGGTGGCCGGCTGGCTGAGCGATCTGTTCGGCTGCCCGATCTCCAAGGCGGCCGGGTCGCTTCCCTGACCATCCGCCTCCGTCCGATCGCGCGCGCCGGCTTTCCTTCAGGGACTTGCCGGCGCTGGGGCAGGTGGGCCGGTTGCCTGCCCCGGGGGTCAATCCGGCTGGGCACACGGCCTGGCCTTGCCCGGGCGTATTGCAGGGAGGGGAGGGGACTGTAACCGTCGTCGGCGTCACCGCGCCGATCAGCGTTCCAGTCATTCTGGATTCCAGCGCCGTTCCGATTAGATCCCGATAAGCGGAGAGAGCCGGCTCGGCCGTCTTACGATATCTGAAGGAGAAGCTCGTCGGCGATGACCGCGCCGCTCGCCTGCATCAGATAAAGCCCGATGTGGTGGGCGACCATCTGCGGGTGGGCCGCGGTGTCGGGCAGGCCGAGGCCGCGGGCCGTGGCGGGCGGCAGGTCGTAGGTGGCGCATCCCGGCTCATACACGACGATCTCGCGCAGCGGCCCGGTCATGCCGTGGTTGCGCGCCGACAGCAGGGCTTGCACCGCCTGGAGCACGCAGATGTCGGTGCAGATGCCGTCCACCACCAGCGTTTCGATGCCGTTTCCGGCGATCCAGTCGAACAGCCGGTTCCGACCGGTGGCGAGGTCGGTCGTCCCGACCACGCCGTTGATGCAGTCCTTGCGCATCAGCGTGACGCCGGGCGCGCCGTCCAGCCAGGACAGCTCCCCGACCAGATCCTCTTCGCCGGTGCCGGCTTCGCAGTGGGGCGGGTAGGGATACTCGGGCTTGCCCGGTTCATGGGTGTCCAGGAACACCGCGATGGGGTGGCCGGCCTCGATGAACAGCCGGTTGGTGCGGTCGATCTCGGCGATCATGCGGGTGACCTGGGCATTGGCCGACGGCGGCGCCAGATTGCCGCCGCCGATGGCGGCGAACCCCTTTACCGGATCGACGTCGAGCTTTCCAACCCGCTTGCCGGCCAGCGCCACGGTGGTCCTGCGCACCGGCAGTGTGGCCGCGACGGCCTCCAGCGCGGCGGCCGGGCTGATGATCGGTTCGGTCATGATGCGTCTCCTCAGGTTCAGACCAGTACGGGTACGTTCGCGACGCCCTCGGTGCCGAAGATGGCGCGGTAGCGGGCGACCTCGGAGGCCGGCCCGGTTGCCTTCTCGTAATTGTCGCTGAGCTTGACCGCTCCCTTCCAGGCACCGTCCACCTCGACCGCCGTCACCTTGCAGACGAGGCTCAGCGGATCGAGCCCCTGGCCGTTGCGCGGATGGCAGCCCCGGAAGTCCGAGGTCAGCAGGGTGCCCCAGCCGTAGCCGTCGCGGATGCGGCCGCCGAAGGTCCGGTGGAGGCGCAGGATGTCCTCGACGTCCAGACCGTCGCTGAACAGAACGCGCTTCTCCCGCGGATCGCGGCCATGCCGCTCAAGCCAGGCGATGTATTCCTCGCCCGCGGCCACCGGCTCCTTGCTGTCCACCCGCATGCCGGTCCAATCCGCCACCCGTTCCGGCGCGTTCTTCAGGAACTGGGTCGATCCGAAGGTGTCGGGCAGGAACACCAGCATCGCGCCGCCATAGGTCTCCTGCCACAGCCGCAGGACCTCGTACTGTGCGGCGCGCAGGTCGTCTTCGGTCCGCGCCAGCGCTGCGACCGTCGTCGGCAGCTCGTGCGCGTTGGTGCCGATGGCCTCCAGATCGTGCTTCATGGCGAGGTGGGTGTTGGAGGTGCCGATGAAACGCGGGCCGAGTTCGGCCGCCATCGTCTCCACGACATATTCCTGCCAGAGGAAGCTGTGCCGCCGCCGCGTGCCGAAATCCGAGAGGCTGAGGTGTTCGAGCGGGCGCAACCGTTCGATCTTGTCCCAGAGGCGGACCTTGGCGCGGGCGTAGAGGATGTCGAGTTCGGTTTCCGTCATGCTCGCCAGCGCGGCGCGCGTCTTCAGTTCGTTGATGATGCTGAGCGCGTAGATTTCCCACATCGTCGTCATCGCCCACGACCCTTCGAAATCCAGGCGCCACTGGCCGTCCTCCTCCGACAGCCGGTAGTCGGGCAGTGCAAACTCATCGGCGAGCCACGCGACGAACTCGGGCCGGAAGATCCCGCGCTGGCCGTAGAAGGTGTTGCCCTGGAGCCAGACCGCTTCGGACCGCTTCAGGCGCAACGAGCGCACATTGTCGAGCTGGCGGCGCAGCTCGGCCTCGTCGATGAACCGGGCGAGCTTCACCGATCCGGTGCGGTTGATCAGGCTGAAGCGGACCTTCACGTCGCGGAAATGCCGCCAGATGAACTGCAGCATCGCCAGCTTGTACCAGTCGGTGTCGAGCAGCGAGCGGACGATGAAGTCGGTGGCAAAATTGTGGTTGTGGGCGCGGCTGCTGAAATTGACGAGCATGGCTGAAACCTCCTGTTCTCGGCTGACCGGGGCACAGCCCGTGCTGTTTGACGGCCGGCAGGCGTCTACCCGGCCCGTAGGTCCGTTCGGCGATGACGACGTTCGGCGGCTGACGGACAGTGCGTTCAGGCGTTGGCCGAGGCGATCAAGGTTTGAATGATGTGGAAGTGATCTTCGAACATCCGTTCGGGATCGATTTCCGCGATCGGCACCCAGCGCGCCGATTTGGCGTCGTCGCCACCGCGCACCTTGGGGAATCCTTCGTCGGTGGCTTTGAGTTGGATGAGGAAGGCCTGGGTCACCGTGCGCCCGCGCGACGAGCGGTAGGGGTAATCGAAGATCTGGCTGGCCCGGATGCCGCCCTCCAGAAACCCTGCCGGAATCTTGAGCTTCGTCTCCTCCCGCAACTCCCGGATCATGGCGTCCTTGATCCGCTCATGCTGACCGACGAAGCCGCCGGGCAGGGCGAGCAGGCCGCGTCCGGGCAGGCCCCGGCGCTCGACCAGCAGGACGTGCCCGGACAGGACCACCACGGCATCGGCGGTCAGAAAGGTCGGAGGGTAGGGAGCGTTGGCCCACCCCGACTTGTATTTGGCGATGTAGGCGCTTTCCTCGGCCAGCCGCTTGTACTCGTCGGTGTGCGCGAACTCCGCCATGAAGGCGGCGACATTCGCAGGCAGTGCCTCTTTCCACGTCTCCAGCGCCGCCGCCGCGTCGATGAAATAGGCATCGCGGATGGGTGTGGCCGAAATCCCCCGGTAGTTCATGCAGTCCACGGCGCCCCATTGCGGGAACATGCGCAGATAGTAGCTGCTGTGGTCCTTCGAATGGCCGATCAGGCCGACCCTGGGGGCCGAGCCGTCGGCAGGCCGGTGATGCTGCACGACGACGCCATGCACCGCGGCCTGAACATCGCGGATCCATTCCAGGTCGTTGTAGCGGTCGATGAGGGGAAGCACCGTGATGCGCTCGCACTCTTCCGGTGTGAAGGCTCCCGCCATGTAGGAGCGTACCTCTTCGAAGCGGAAGGGATTGCGGTGGCTGCGCGCCTGACGCGACGATCCGACCAGTACGATCAGATGCCGCCCCAGCGACAAGGCCCGCTGCATGACGGCGATATGGCCGAGATGGAAAGGGCGGAAGCGGCCGACGAAGACCAGGAAATCAAATTTCAGGGCTCCGGACTCGCGTCCGGTGATGGTGATGGGTGGCATGCTCAGCAAGCTCCTTGCTGAAAGAATGCCGCAGTCTATCTGCGGCACACTGACGATACGGCCGAGGAAGACGTTTCTCAAGCGCTAGATATGCTCTTTGGGAGCAATACTGTTGACGGCGCCGCGCAGCCGGGGTTCAGAGGTCGCCTGCGCTGACGATACGGAACCAGGCGGCATAGGGTGTCGTCCGGATCATGTGACGGTTCAGATCCGGCGCACCATCGGACCACCAGACAGGTCCCCGCTCGCCGAGAGCCTGTTTGGCCTGATCGACGGCGGCGTGGGCCGCCGCTTCCGCGCTGCGGTCGGCAGAACGCCGTGCGGCCGCCACCGCCCGGCGGGCCCGCATCAGATCGGCGATCAGGCCGGCGCGGGCCTCATCGGACAAGGCCGGGTTGGCCGCACGCCACAGACGTCCGCGCACCACGATGTAGCGGCCATCGGGGGTGGTGAGCGGGCTGGGCTTGTTGGACAAGTGAAATCTCCGACGCGTCTGCTGCGTGAACAGCGCAGGCATCGAAAAGGCGCATCAATCCGCAGCCTGGTCTTCACCGCTTCCGCCCGGCGATGCACCCACCGCGTCGGCATCTTGTCCCGATGCCGGCAGTTCGCCGGCATTCTCAAGCAGATTGGCTCCCATCCTGCCCATGAAGGCGAGCCGGCGGTCGAATTTCGTCTCCATGACGATGCACGACGTGGTGCGGACGACGCCCTTGATCATGTTGATCCGCGTCAGTTCGGTGTTCAGCTTCTCCAGTGTTTCCGTGGCGACATGGATGACGAAATCCCAGTCACCGGAAATGGCGTACACCGCCTGCACCGCCTCCATCGTCCGCATTTGGGCGATGACGTCGGAATAGGTCTTGTTGTTGCAGACCGCCATGGTGAAGCAGTTCACCGTGTAGATCAGCTTGCTGTGGTTGATGCGGACCGAATAGCCCTCGATCACGCCGGCGCTTTCCAACCGCTGGATGCGCTCCTGCAGGGCCGTCCGCGACACGCCGATCTTACGGGCGAGCGCGGAGGTCGGTTCCCGCGCGTTCTTCTGCAACAGTGCGAGGAGTTGCTTGTCCTTGTCCGTCAGGCGGAAACCCTGTTCGTTGCCCGGCCCAGACATACCCTCATCCCCTCGCATCGGTGGCCGATCCCTCAAGAGCCCTGGCGCCGGGATCGCGACTCCTGCCAGAAGTCCATCAGGCGCAGTCCCGCATAGACCAACTCCGCGGCAGGGGGGCCGAAGATACCGCCATTCCAGGTCAAACCGTAAGGGGCGAAAAACCGAATCCGGTCGCTTTCGCCGGTGATCGCCTCGGCGACGACGCGCCCGCCGATCGGCGCCGTGTTCATGCCGTGCCCGCCGAAAGACGAACAGCTCCACATTCCTTCTTCAACTTTGGCGATATGCGGCATCTTGTGGCGCGCGTATCCCATCAGCCCCGACCATGCCTTTTCGATCCGCACATCGGCAAGGCCGGGGAAGACCCCGCTGATATCCCGGCGCAGCAGGGCGGCCAAGCGCTTTTCGTCCTGTTCGTGGCGGGTGGTGATCCGTCCGCCCCATAGCAACCGGTCGCCTTCAACGATGCGGTAATAGTCGGAGGAACGACGGTCGTCGCCGACCGCGTCGGTGGTCGTGACGAAGTCCGACAGGCGCTCACCCAGCCGCTCGGTCAGCACGACATAGGTGGCGATCGGCAGGAACGCCCGGCGTAGGGGACCGAACTCCGGCCCGCCGTAGCCGCCGCCGCACATCACCACATCGTGGCACATGACCGAGCCGTCCACCGTATCCACCCGCCAGCGGCCGCCGGGGCCGAGCGTGCCGGTACGGCTGATGCCGATCATGGCGGTACCCTCGAACAGGCGCCCGCCGGCGCCCGCGATCAGGTCGGCGAGGCCCAGGCAATAGTTCAGCGGGTGGAAATGGAAGCCGACCGGGTCGCGCAGGGCCTGGAAATAGATGTCGCTTTTCAGCAGACCGCGCAGAGTCGGACGGTCGATGTAGGTGAATTCGTAGCCGTAGGTCCGCGCCATGTGGTCGCGGTGGCGCTGCAACTGGTCCGCCGCCTCGTAGCGGGTGACGCCGAGCTTCCCCGTGGTCGGGTTGCAGCCGGGCAGGGAATGGCCTGCGATGGTGTCGCGGACGATCTCCACGCCTTCCACCGAAAGGCCGAACAGCGCGCGGGCATGATCCCGGCCGCAGCGGGCCTCGATGTTGCGCAGCCCCTCCGACCAGCCCTGCAGGACGAAGCCGCCGTTGCGGCCGGATGCTCCCCAGCCGATCCGCTGCGCCTCCAGCAGCGCGACCGAACGGCCGCGCCGGATCAATTCCCACGCGGTGGACAGGCCGGCCAGTCCGCCACCGATCACGCAGACATCGGCCGTCACCGTACCGCGCAGGGGGGCGTGGTCGCTCGCCGGGCGGCGGGTGGCGCTGTAATAGGTGTTCGGGTAGTCACGCATGCCGGTTGGGTTCCGTTTGCCGAATTGGTGTCGGGTTTTCGGGAAGTGGGCGGAGGCCGGCCGCCGGGGGGGGGGCGGTGCGGCCGGCCTCCGGGCTGCATCACTTGGCGACGGTGTAGTCGATGCCGTACCATTTCTCCGACAGCGACTTCAGCGTGCCGTCCGCCTTCAGGGCGGCCACGATCTCCGTCAATTTGGCGTTCAGCTCCGCGTCACCCTTGTCGATGGCGATGGCCAGCGGCTCGTGATAGGCCGGCTTGTCGTTGATGACGCGGATCGGATAGCCGCGCTTCACAGCCGCCTCGACGGTCGGCAGGGCGGAGACGATGGCGTCCACCCGCACGCCGTCGCCCAGCCGCAGGTCGTCCAGCGGCCCGACGCTGTCGCCGTAGGTCTTGACGGTGCCGGGCTTCACGTCGGCCGTGAAGTCGGGAACGCCGACGGCGTCGATCTTCAGCTTCCCGCCGATGTAATCCTCGGAGGTCGTGCCGCCTTCGACCCCGATGGTCTTGCCGTTCAGAGCCGCGCGGCTGTCCAGCTTCGATGTCTTGTGAACGGCGAAGACATAGGGCGTGTAGTAATAGATCGCCGGGAAGTCGAGAACACGGGTCCGCCCGGTCGTCGGCGTCATCGAGCCGACGGAGACGTCCCAGCGGCCGTTCCAGTTGCCGGCGGTGATGATGCCCCATTCCGGCGTGATGAAGCGGGCCGTCGCGCCCAGCCGCTTGGCGATCTCCTTGGCCACCTCGACGTCAAAACCGTCAAGCTGGTTGTCCTTGTTCATGAAGGATTGCGGCGGCCAGTTGGCGGCGGTCGCCACCACCATTTCCTTTTTCTGCGTGATGCGATCCAGCGTGGCGCCTGCATTGGCGGCACCGGTGGACATCGCGAGAGCGCCGATGGCGGCAGCGCCGAGGCACAGGGATTTGAGCAGGCTCATGGACGGTCTCCTGACGTGAGGGGAAGCCTTGGCGTTCGGACGATTTGAATTTTTGGGATTAGATTTGGGATAAGAGCGGACCGGCTCAGTGGCGGTGGCCGCGCGCCAGACGGCGCTCCAGCCGGGCCTGCAACTGCTCCAGGACGATGGAGATCAGCCAATAGAGGGCGGCGGCGGTGATCAGCATTTCCAGGTGGCGGAACTCGTCGCGGCCTTGGGTGCGGGCGAGGAACATCAGTTCCCACACCCCGATCACCGAGACGAGCGAGCTGTCCTTCAGCATGGCGATGAACTGGTTGCCGGTCGGCGGGATGATCAGGCGCAGGGATTGCGGCAGGATGATCAGCACCAGCGTGTGCATCGGCCCGAAGCCCAGCGCGCGCGCGGCCTCCCATTGGCCCTTGGGGATGCTCATGATTCCGGCGCGGAAGATCTCCGTCATATAGGCGCCGTAGCACAGCGACAGCGCCGCCACGCCGGCCGGAATCGCCCCGATGACGTAGCCGAGCTGCGGAATGCCGAGATAGATCAGGTAGATCTGGATCAGCAGCGGCACGCCGCGGAAGAAGGACGTGTAGAAGGACGAGATCGCGATGGCGAAGCCATTGTCCGACAGCCTCGCGATGGCCCCGATCATGGCCAGGACGAAGGCGATGGCGATGGAAATCGCCGAGATGTACAGCGTCGTCGCGACGCCCTGGGTGATCAGGAACGACAGCTTGCCCAGGATGAAGCTGTAGGACAGGTCGAAACTGTAGAAGAAGACCAGGAACAGGCTGAGCACTTCCAGCCAGACGGCAGCGACCTGCAGCCGAAGGCTGAGCCGGCCGAGAAGATGGACGTTCAATGTGAGGATCAGCGCAAGGCCGAGAGCGGCCCAGACGGTCACCAGCGGCTCGCCGCCAGGCAGGGCCGCGGTGACCGGCGCGAAGACGGCGGCAAGGCCGGTGTGCCCGATGCCGCCAAGGATGCCGGCCGCCGTGATGGCGAGCGCCAGCACGCCCAGGAACCACGCCTTGTTCGTCAATCTGTCCCGGCGCACATGGTCATGGTACATGCCTGCGTCTTTCCCTTCCGTGCGTTTCACCCACAGTCCGTCCATCAGCCTGTACCGGCCGTGCGACGGGCGATATCCGGCAATCCGCCGGCTTGGACGGTAATTTGCAGAAAATTGCCGGGTGAGACCCTGCGCTACGACGGCTGGACCCGCCGGATTGAAGGCGATGGTGCGAGCGGGCGTCCCGCATCCTTGCCCTGCCGACAGCCAATTCGAGGGGGGTGCCGCATTGAATGTGCCGCACCCCTGTTGAGGCTATGGCGCCCTTGCCAACCGCACTCACCGGAATCAGCAGTCAGGAGCACCAGCATGTCCAAGGAAGCATTGAAGGATCTCCTTATCGAGGAGCTTCAGGACGCATACAGTTCCGAGACCCAGATCCTCGAGGCGCTGCCCGCGATGGCGGAAGCGGCCTCGTCTCCCCAGTTGAAGCAGGCGTTCCAGACCCATCTCCAGGAGACGGATGGGCAGGTCAAGCGACTGGAGCGGATCTTCCAGATCCTCCAGGCCGATCCGGCGGGCAACACCTGCGAAGCGACCCAGGGCCTGATCGAGGAAGCCGAGGAGATCATGGACCAGGGCCTCTCGCCGGAGGTTCTCGATGTCGCCCTGATCATGGCCGCCCAAAAGGTCGAGCATTACGAGATTGCCAGCTACGGCTCCCTCAGGACGTTGGCGGAGACCTGCGGAATGACGGACGTCGCCAAGCTGCTCGATGAGACGCTCGGCGAGGAGAAGGCAACGGACGAGAAGCTGACCCAGCTTGCCGAGGGCGAGATCAATCAGCGCGCCTTCAAGGCGGCCTGACCGGTGTCGGTGGCGGCCGTGCCGATGCGCGGCCGCCGCTTGCTTCGATTGCCCCGCATGCGATAAACCGGGCATGATCGCGTTTTGGGATTTCGGCAGCTTCACCGACTTGGAAAAGGACTTGGCGCTTCTCATGACCGACCTGCATCGACGGCTCGTCGTCAGCCAGCGCCCTGCACGGATTGGGACGACGCGGGCGCAAACGCCTTGCTGACGGGACTGCCGGATTTCGCAGCCCAGGGGGCCGCTCTCGCCGCCTTCATCGAAGCGCATGCGGACTGGGCGGAAGCCATCATCTTCCTGACGGCGTTTGCGGAGGGGCTGACCCTCGTCGGGCTTCTCATTCCCGGCGTCGTCATGCTGACCGCGGTCGGCGCGCTTGTGGGCGCGGGCGTTCTCGATTTTTGGTCGGTCTATCTGGCGATCGCGGGCGGCGCCATCCTGGGGGACGCCGCGTCCTACTGGCTGGGCCGCCGCTATGGCGAGCGCATGTTCCGGATGTGGCCGTTGAGCAGGCAGCCCGAGCTGCGCCGTCGTGGCGAAGCCTTCTTTCAGCGTCATGGAAGCAAGAGCGTGTTCCTGGCGCGCTTCATCGGCCCGTTGCGCGCGGTGGTGCCGACGACGGCCGGCATGATGGCGATGCCCCATCGGAAATTTCAGACCTTCAACGTCCTGTCGGCCGTGATCTGGGCTCCGCTGCTGATGTCGCCGGGCCATCTTGCCTGGACCGGCTACGACTTGAGCGGAATGAATGGCCGCACCGCACCGGCCGCCGACGGTAGTGCGGGACAAGGTGCGGCAAAGTCCTGTGCGCCCGCTCCACCCGTTGCCGGGCTGCCGGAAAGAACAGGTTGTTGACTCCCGTCCTCAGCCTCGCGACGGCGTCCGTCCGCTTCACTCCGCCGGACTTCCTGTCGCAGGGTCACCCCTAATCGCGCCGTCGGGGGGTGTGGGCTACCTTGGCGTGTCCCGCCGTGCCTGGGGATGTTCGGCAAGCGTGTCCGTAGCTTGTAGAAGATCCCTTATACGGCGGGGCGCCCTCATGATGATTCGATGCCGCCCTTCATGATGCCGCCGACAGCCGCAGGTCCGACGGTTCCTGTCCGATGGATCTGGTAAAGGCCCGCATTGACGATTAGCTTGTCAAACAAATGATCGAGCGGCGTCCCGGAAGCCGAAGGCTGCGGGCGTGTGGAAAGGGACGGGCGGCCATGTCGAAAGCGATGCGCATCCACCAGGGAAGCTTCGGCCGCGTCGCCTTGCTGGATATGGACAATGCGCTGATCCATCACGCGCATCCCCATTGCCATGTGCTGATCAAGGCGTCCGGCGCCGACACGCGCTTCGCGGTGGGGGAACGGCTCTACCCGCTTCGCGACGACACCGCGGTGCTGGTCAACAGCTGGGAGGCCCATTCCTACGCCCATCAGCCGGGTGCCCCGCGCACGGTGATCCTGGCGCTGTACATCGAGCCGCGCTGGCTCGGCGCCATGCAGCGGGAACTCAACGCCAGCGGCAATCCCGGCTTCTTCGCGCAGTCCTGCGGCGAGCTGACGCCGCACATCCGCCGGCTGGCCGACCGCATGGCGGCGGAACTGCTGTATGACGACCCGTCGGGCGAGCGGATGGAGGAGGCGCTGTTCGACCTGATGATCGCCATCATCGACCGCTTTTCCGAATGGCGGAGGCTGGGCGGCACGCGCTATGCCGCCCCGGCGGCCGGCGACTTCCGCATCCGTCAGGCCATCCGTTTCATGCGGGGGAGCTTGGGTGAGGACTTCGACGCCGGCCGGGTCGCCGCCGCCGCCGGACTGTCGCGCGCCCACATGTTCCGGCTGTTCCAGCAGACGATGGCGATCACCCCGGCGCTCTATTTCAACGTGCTGCGGATGGAGGCGGCCATCGACGCCATGGCCGCCGGGCTGGAGAGCGCGACCGAGGTGTCCGGTCGGCTCGGCTTCTCGGCGCCCAGCCATTTCAGCCGCTTCTTCCGCAATCACCAGGGCGTGACGCCCACCGAATACCGGCGCGTCGTCAATCTGGTGGACCGGCCCGCCGGGGGGCCGCCCGAGGCCGGGCATGCGTGAAAATGAGACGTGCGAAAATGAGACGCGCGAAAATGAGACTCTAGGGTAAATCGCGACACTCCACGGTAAAAGCATTGCTTGGCGAACGGTCTAGTCTCCTCCGGTAACGGGAGGATGACGATGACGGCCACGCAGACCGCCACGCAGACCATTGAAATAAAAGAAAGTCCGGCACCATTCCTCGGCCGCGCCATGCCGCGGGTGGAGGATGCGGCGCTGCTGACCGGCGTCGCCCGCTATGCCGACGATCTGCCGGTGAAGCCCGGCACACTGCACGCCGCGATCCTGCGCTCGCCCCATGCCCATGCGGATCTGCTGGGCATCGACACCGCCGCCGCCCTGGGGGTTCCCGGCGTCGCCGCCGTGGTGACCGGGGCGGACGCCAAGCGCCTTGCCAGCGCCTTCCTGGTCGGCATCCGTGCGCCGATGGAGCATTGGTGCCTCGCCATCGACCGCGTGCGCCATGTCGGCGAACCGGTGGCGGTGGTGCTGGCCGACAGCCGCTATCAGGCCGAAGACGCGCTCGACCGGATCGGGGTGCGCTATCGCCCGCTGCCGCCGGTGACCTCGATCGCCCAGGCTTTGGACGAGGGATCGGAGCTGTTGCACCCGGCGGTGGGGTCCAACCTCGTCAACAGCCGCAGCTTCCGTTACGGCGACCCTGACGCCGCTTTCGCCCGCGCCGCCCGCACCGTGTCGGTCGAGGTCGAGTATCCCCGCAATTCCTGCACCCCGATGGAGTGCTTCGTCGTCCTGGCCGACTACGACGCGGCCGAGGATTCATATGAGGTGCTGTCGAACTTCTCCGGCCCCTTCGCCGTCCATCCAGTGATGGCCCGCGCGCTGAACGTGCCGGGTTCGCGGCTGCGGCTGAAGACGCCGCCCCATTCGGGCGGCAGCTTCGGCAACAAGCAGGCGGTCTTCCCCTATGTCGTGCTGATGGGGCTGTGCGCCCGCGTTGCCGGTCGGCCGGTGAAGTGGGTGGAGGACCGGCTGGAGCATCTGATGGCCGCCACCTCCGCCACCGCGCGCCGCATGCGCATCGAGGCGGCGGTGGAGCCGGACGGCCGGGTGCTGGCGCTGCGGATGGAGCAGACCGAGGATTGCGGCGCCTATCTGCGGGCGCCGGAGCCGGCCTCGCTCTACCGCAACCACGGCAACCTGACCGGCGCCTATGACATCCCGAACCTGACGGTGACCAACCGCATCGTCGTCACCAACAAGACGCCGACCGGCCTCAATCGCGGTTTTGGCGGCGGGCAGCTCTATTACGGGCTGGAGCGGCTGATGAACCGAGTGGCGGTGGAGCTGGGGCTGGACCCGCTGGACGTCATTCGCCGCAATCTGGTGGCGGCCGACGCCATGCCCTACCGCACCGCGTCGGGCGGGACGCTCGACAGCGGCGACTACCGCGCAACCCTGGAACAGGCGGTGCGAGAGGGCGCGCTCGACGCAATGAAGGCGCGGCGCGACGCGTTGCGGGCGGAGGGGGGGCTCTACGGCATCGGCTACGCCGCGGTGGTGGAGCCGTCGATCTCCAACATGGGCTACATCACCACCGTCCTGACCGCCGGGGAACGGCGCAAGGCCGGGCCGAAGAACGGCGCGCAGGCGACCGCCAGCGTCGCCGTCGATCCCACCGGCGGCGTGTCGGTGACGGTGGCCTCCGCCCCCCAGGGGCAGGGGCACCGCACCGTGCTGGCCCAGGTGGTGGCCGACGTCTTCGGCTTGCGGTTCGAGGACATCCGCGTCAACACCGACCTCGACACCGGCAAGGATGCCTGGTCGATCGCGTCGGGCAACTATTCCAGCCGCTTCGCCGGGGCGGTGGCGGGGGCGGCCCAGCTGGCGGCGACCCGCTTGCGCGGCCGCATGGCGGCGCTGGTCGCCGGCCAGCTCAACTGCCGGGCGGAGGATGTGCGCTTCGCCGGCGGCAGGGTCTTCTCCGACGCCAACCCGGACAACGGCCTGTCCTTCTCCCGCGTCGCCGCCGCCGGCCACTGGTCGCCCGGCATGCTGCCGGACGGGCAGGAGGCGGCACTGCGCGAGACCGTCTTCTGGACGCCGGAGCCGCTGAAGGCGCCGACGGACGCCGACCACATCAACAGCTCTGCCTGCTACGGCTTCATCTTCGATTTCTGCGGGGTCGAGATCGACCGGACGACGGGGGCGCTGCGGATCGACCGCTACGTCACCATGCACGACGCCGGCCGGCTGCTGAACCCGCTGCTGGTCGAGGGGCAGATCCTGGGCGGCTTCGCCCATGCCGTCGGCACCGCGCTGTACGAGGAATACGCCTATGGCGAGGACGGGCGGTTCCTGTCCGGCACCTTCGCAGAATATCTGGTGCCGACCGCCTGCGAGGTGCCGGTTCCCGTCATCCTCCACCGCGAAAGCCCGTCGCCGGTGACGCCGCTCGGCGCCAAGGGGGTGGGGGAGGGGAATTGCATGAGCACCCCGGTCTGCCTCGCCAACGCGGTGGCGGACGCCCTGTCGGCTGTATCGGTGGACGAGGTGCCGTCCCTGCCGATCACCCCTGCCAAGCTGGCGGCACTGATCCATCCGCCGGAACCGCCGCGACCGTCACCCGCCGGTGGCGCCAGGGAGACTCCGCCGCCGCCGATCACCACACCGGGCGGGCGCGGCCTGACCGGGGAGGGCAGCCGCGAGGTGCCGGCGACACCCGAACAGGTCTGGGCCATCCTGCTCGACCCCAAGGAGCTGGCGGCGCTGCTGCCCGGTTGCGAGGCCTTGGACCTCGTCGGCCCCAACGCCTATCGGGCGGAGGTGGTGGTCGGAATCGGACCAGTGCGCGGCCGGTATACCGCGGAGGTCGCCTTGTCCGACCTCGACCCGCCTAATGCGCTGACCCTGACCGGCAGCGGCACCAGCGCGCTGGGATCGGGTAGCGGCACCGGGCATGTCACGCTGGAGCGCACGGCCACCGGTACGCGCGTCATCTACCGCTACGGCGCGTCGGTCGGCGGCAAGGTTGCCGCGGTCGGCGGCCGGATGCTCGACAGCGCGTCCCGCCTGCTGATCGGCCAGTTCTTCGAAAAGCTGGTCGCCCGTGCCGGTGGGGCGGCGTCTGCCAAACCTCCCTCGCTCCTGGCTCGCCTGCTGCGCCTTCTGGGGATCGCACGATGAAACCCGCATCATTCGACTATCTGCGGCCGGCGACCGTCGCCGACGCGCTGGCGGCGCTGGCGGCCGGGGGTGACGACGCCCGCGTGATCGCCGGCGGCCAGTCGCTGATGCCGATGCTGAACATGCGGCTGGTGCAGCCGCGCCTGCTGATCGACCTCGGCCGGCTGGAGGAACTGCGCACGCTGCGGGCCGAGGACGGCTGGCTGACCGTCGGCGCCGCCGTCACCCAGGCGGAGGTGCTGGCCCGCCCCGCGCTGGCGCGGGAGGTACCGCTGCTGGCCGCCGCCCTGCCGTGGGTCGGCCATTTCCAGACCCGCAACCGCGGCACGCTCTGCGGCTCCGTCGCCCATGCCGACCCCAGCGCCGAGACGCCGCTCTGTCTGGTCGCCACCGGCGGCGAGGTGGTGCTGCGCAATCTGCGACGCCGCCGCACCATCCCGGCCGCCGATTTCTTCCTGGGGCCGCTGACCACGGTGAAGGCGGCGGACGAGATCGTGGAATGCGTCCGCTTTGCCCTGGCCCGGCCGGGCAGCGGCCATGCCTTCCGCGAGCAGTCGATGCGGCATGGCGATTTCGCCATCACCGCCTGCGCCGCCACGGTGGATGGGGAGCGCGCCAGCCTTGCCGTCGGCGGGGTGGCGGACCGGCCGACGCTGCGGTCCTGGCCGCTCGTCGACGGTGGGCTGCCGCCGGATCTCGACGAGGCGCTGAACGCCTTCGCCTGGGATCTCGGTGGCGACGACGACCAGCACGCCACCGCGCGCTACCGCCGCGACCTCGTCCGCCGGATCGGCCGCACCGTCCTTGAGGAAGCCCTGTCATGCCGTCGCTGACCTCCCGAGAAAGCCAGACCCTGGCGGCGGAGGCGCGCCACGCCGTCTCCGTCGTCCTGAACGGCACGCCGCGCACCGGCCACGCCCACCCGCGCCTGCTGCTGAGCGATTTCCTGCGCCACGAGCTGGGCGCCCACGGCACCCGCGTCGGCTGCGAGCATGGCGTCTGCGGCGCCTGCACCGTCCGCATCGACGGCGTGGCGGTCCGCGCCTGCCTGACGCTGGCGGTCCAGGCCGACGGCCGGCGCATCGACACCGTCGAAGGGCTGGCGCAGGCCAACCAGGGGCGGATGACCGCGCTTCAGGAGGCGTTCCGCCGCCATCACGCCCTGCAATGCGGCTTCTGCACGGCCGGCATCCTGATGTCGCTGACCGATTACCTGGGCCGCAAACCCAAACCCACCGAAGAGGAGCTACGCGACATGCTGAGCGGCCATCTTTGCCGCTGCACCGGCTATGCCGGCATCGTCCGCGCCGTGATGGACGTCACCGGCCGGACGGTGAAGGAGGCCGCCCATGTTTGACCTCGGCCGCAGCATCCTGGCCAGCGCGGAGCGCAGCCCCGATGCGGTCGCCATCGTCGACGGCGATCTGCGGCTGACCTACGCGGAATGGCTGGAGCACATCCGCCGGCTGGTCGGCGCCTTCGACCGGCTCGGCCTGCATCCCGGCGACCGCATCGCCACCGCGTTGCAGAACAGCTGGGAGATGGCGACCCTTCATTGGGCCTGTCAATTGGCCGGGATAGTGGTCGTGCCGCTGAACTGGCGGGTGAAGGCCGACGAGTTGGACTATTGCCTGCCCGACGCCGAGGTGCGCGCCCTGTTCTATCAGGAGGTGTCGGCCGACGCCGTCCGGGACTCTGGCGCGGCGCAGGCAGTGCCTCGCATCGCGGTCGGTGACGGCGGCCTCCAAGCCGACCACCGCTTTGCCGACCTGCTGGTAAGCGAGCCGGCTCAAGCGCAGCCCCGCGCCACGGCCGAGGATGTCTCGCTGTTCCTCTACACCTCCGGCACCACCGGCAAGCCCAAGGGCGTGCCGCGCCGCCACCGGACCGAGCGCGCCGCCGCCGTCGCCCATGTCGCGCAGAACTGCTACCGCCGGGGCGAGCGCACGCTGGGGGTGATGCCGCTTTACCACACGATGGGGGTGCGGTCCCTGCTGGCGATGGCGCTGATCGACGGCTGTTTCGTCTGCCTGCCGCGCTTCGATACGGCGCGCGCGCTGGAACTGATCGCGGCGGAACGCCTGTCCTGCCTCTATCTGGTGCCGACGCTCTACCACGACCTGCTGGCCGACCCGAAATTCGCGGAGACCGACGTGTCTTCGGTGCGCAAGCTGGGCTTCGCCGGGGCGTCGATGACCGATGGCCTGCTGAAGCGGCTGGACGCCGCCTTCCGGCCCGAGCTGTTCGTGAACCATTACGGCTCGTCCGAGATCTACACCTTCACCATCGACCAGAACGCGCCGGCCAAGCCGGGGTCTGCCGGCAAGGCGGCGCTGAACCAGCGCATCCGCATCGTGCGCCTCGGCAGCTTCGATCCCGACGAGCGGGCCGCCGCCGGGGAGGAGGGGCAGATCGCCGCCGACCTGTCCGGCGACGAGTCCTTCGAAGGCTACTGGAAGCGTCCCGACGCCGATGCCAAGGCGCTGCATGCCGGCTGGTACTTCACCGGAGACATCGGCTTCCTCGACGGGGACGGCGACCTCTTCGTCACCGGCCGGGTCGACGACATGATCATCACCGGCGGCGAGAACGTCTCACCGGTCGAGATCGAAAGCGTGCTGTCGCTGCATGACGGCGTGCTGGAGGTCGCGGTCGCCGGCCTGCCCGACGAGCGCTGGGGCCAGCGGGTCGTCGCCTTCGTCAGGCGTGCCCGCGGTGTCGAGGCGAGGCATCTCGACGATCATTGCCGGACCTCCGGCCTCGCCAACTTCAAGCGCCCGCGCGAGTACGTCTTCCTCGACGAAATCCCGAAATCGCCGGTCGGCAAGATCCTGCGCCGCAAGCTCCAGGCCGGCGAATTCGCGCTCGAACAAAGTCCAACCGAACAAAGCCCGGCCATCTCCTGAACCCGGTCCCATCCATGGAGTTTCCGATCGTGACCCCCTACCGTTTCGACAGCTCCGACCGCCTGCTCGCCAATCTCGACGGTTTCCGCGTGGAGATCGACGAGACCAAGGAGCGCGCCGACATCGTGCTGCACCGTCCGCCCTTCAACATCGTCAGTATGCTCCAGCGCGACCAGTTCGCTGCCGTGTTCGCGGCGCTCGACCGTGATCACCGGGTGCGGGTGATCGTCCTGCGCGCCGAGGGCGAGAACTTCTCGTCCGGCGGCAACATCGCCGGTTTTATGGAGATGCCTGCCGAGCATGTGTCCGAACTGGCCGTCAACATCGCCGCCCCGGAGCGCTGCCGCAAGCCGGTGATCGCCCAGGTCCGCGGCTATTGCTTCGGCGTCGGCTTCGAGCTGTCGCTGGCCTGTGATTTCCGGATCGCGTCGGAGACCGCGCAGTTCGCCCTGCCGGAGATGCGCATCGGCATGATCCCCGGTTCCGGCGGCTCGGCCCGCCTGCTGCACATGATCGGCATCTGCCGCACCAAGGACATGGTGATGCGGGCGAGGCGCATCCCCGGCCGTCAGGCCGCCGACTGGGGCTTCGTCACCGACTGCGTCGCCGACGCCGAACTGGAGGCGACGGTCGCCGCCCTGGTCGACGAGCTGCGCGGCTTCTCGCCGCTGGCCCAGCGCACCATCAAGGGGGTGCTGAACAGCGGCAACAACGTCCCGGTCAACGGCGCCATCGAGATCGAGGGGCAGGCCTACGGCCGCCTGCGCGGCTCTGAGGATTTCAAGGAGGGTGTCGCCTCCTTCCACGAGAAGCGCAAGCCCGTCTTCAAGGGGATCTGACCGACGCTTCCAGGCACGGGCAACAAAGCACGGACACCATAGGGAGGAACCAAAAATCATGTCCAAGAACACGCTTCTCGGCACCGCCGCGCTCGTCCTGCTCGGACTCGCCGGCGGCGCGTCCGCCGCCGAGCCGATCCGCATCGGGGTGGTGACCCCGCTGTCGGGCACCTACGCGCCGATCGGCCAGCAGGTCCGCTGGGGCCTTGAACTGGCGACCAAGGAGGTCAACGCCGCCGGCGGCATCATGGGCCGTCAGATCGAACTGCTGTTCGAGGACGAGGAGGCCAATCCCGCCGTCGCCACCCAGAAGGCGGAGAAGCTGTTCCAGGTCAACAAGGTCGATTTCCTGACCGGCACGGTCAATTCCGGCTCCACCCTGGCGGTCGGGCAGCTTGCCGAACGCAACGGCCGGCTGATCGCCACCACAGTCTCCTTCTCCGACGCCATCACCACCGACAAATGCTCGCCCAACGTCTTCCGGGTGAATGCGCGGGCGGGGCAGCAGTCGGCGGCGCTGGCGGAATGGCTGGCCAAGGACAAGCCGAAGGCCAAGGTCTATTATCTGGGACCCGATTACGAGATGGGGCGGTCCACCGTCGCGGCCTTCAAGGCGGCGGCGGAGAAGACCGGCGCGCAATCGACCGGCGAGGTCTTCGCGCCGCTCGGCAGCAAGGATTACTCCCAGTATTTCGGCCAGCTCCGCGCCGCGCGGCCCAGCGTGCTCTACACCTCCACCGCCGGCAACGACACCGTGCGCCTGCTGACGCAGATGAGCGAATACGGGCTGCTGCGCAACCTGACCATCGTCGGCGCGTCGGGCACCGTGACTGCCCAGAACATCGGCGCCATTGGCAAGGCGGCCGACGGCTTCGTCACCGGCGTCGGCTATTCGGCGGAACTCGACACGCCCGAGAACAAGGCCTTCGTCGCCGCCTTCCGCAAGGCCTACGACACCGCACCCGACCTTTACGGCGCCGACAGCTACGGCCTGATCGGCTTCTTCAAGGCCGCGGTGGAAAAGGCCGGCGGCACCGACACCGACCCGCTGCGCAAGGCGATGGAGGGCCTGAGCTGGAGCACGCCGCAGGGCAACAAGACCATGCGGGCCGGCGACCATCAGGCGGTCCAGGACATGTACGCCGTGCGCATCGCGGCGGACGGCGGCAGCACCCGCTTCGACGTGGTCGGCACCGTTCCGGGCGACGCGGCCATCGGGCCGGACCAGTGCACCCGGTTCTGAGGAACCGCTTCCAGGGAGCCGACGGCCATGGCCGAACTCATCGACTATCTGCAATTCGTCCTGGCGCCGCAGGCGCTGAACGGCCTGTCGCTCGGGGTCGCCGTCGTCCTGATGGCGCTGGGCCTGACCATCATCTTCGGGCTGCTGGACGTCATCAACATGGCCCATGGCGAGTTCTACGCCATGGGCGCCTTCCTGGCGCTGACCCTGGCCGGGCTGGGGGTGGGGTTCTGGGCGCTGCTGGTGCTGGTGCCGCTGCTGATGCTCCCCATCGGCTGGCTGGCCGAGCGCTGGCTGATCGAGCGGGTCTTCCACAGCCGCGACCGCCACATCCTGACCCTGTTGCTGACCTTCGGGCTGGGGATGATCCTGGAGGATGTGCTGAAGCTGGTCTACGGCCCCAACACCCTGCGGCCCGACAACCCGATCGAGGGCGGCACGGAGATCCTCGGCATGTTCCTGCCGAACTACCGGCTGTTCCTGATCGGCTTCGGCCTCGCGCTGATCGCCGCGGTCTGGCTGGTGGTCTTCCGCACCGGGCTGGGCGCCATGGTGCGGGCCGCCGCCTTCGACAAGGACATGGCCTCGTCGCTGGGCGTGCCGGTGCGCCGGGTCTATGCCGGCACCTTCGCCTTCGGGGTGGCCCTGGCCGCGCTGTCCGGCGTGCTGCTGGCGCCGATCTACTCCGTGTTCCCGACCATGGGACGCGACTTCATCCTGATGGCCTTCACCGTGGTGATCGTCGGCGGCATGGGGTCGATCCAGGGGGCGGTGATCGCCGGCCTGCTGCTGACCCAGGTGCAGGCGCTGTCCAGCCTCTACATCTCCCCCGTCTGGTCGGACCCGCTGGTGTTCGGGATCATGGTCCTGGTGCTGATGGTCCGGCCGCAGGGCCTTTTCGGGAGGCTGGGACATGCCTGACGCCACCACGTTGCGCACCTTGTCCGACCCCGGCCGCGCCGGGCCGGTTTCCCGGCTTTCCCGGCTGGCCCCCGTCCACTGGCTGGCGCTGGCCTTCCTGGCGGCGGCGCTGGGCTTCGCCGCCGTCGCCTGGGCGACCGGCAACGGCTTCTACCTGCGTCTGGCGACCGAGGCGCTGATCTTCGCCGGATTGGCGATGAGCGTCGACCTGCTGCTGGGCTATACCGGCCTCTTGTCACTGGGGCAGGCGCTGTATTTCGGGCTGGGGGCCTATGTCTCCGCACTCGTCCTGCGCGACGTCGCCCCCAGCTTCTGGCTGGCGATGGGGGCGGCCCTGCTGTCTGGCGTCCTGGCGGGCCTGATCGGCGGCGTCATCGCCAACCGGGTGAAGGGCGTCTATTTCGCCCTCATCACCTTCGGCCTGGCCCAGGTCGCGGCCAAGACCGTCTACAACACCCGCGCGCTGGGCGCGTCGGACGGGTTGATCGGCATCCCGCAGATCCAGGTCGGCTTCGGACCGTTCAGTCTCGACACCGCCGACCCGCTCTCCTTCTTCCTGCTGGTGCTGGCCCTGACCGCCGCGGCCTATGCCGGGCTGGCCTATCTGATGGATGCGCCCTTCGGCCGGACCCTGGCCGCCATCCGCGCCAACGAGAAGCGGGTGCCGTTCCTGGGCTTCAACGCGTGGCGCTACAAGCTGGCGGTCTATGTGCTGGCGGCCTGCGTCGCGGCGCTGGCGGGGGCGCTCTACCCGATGCTGCGCGGCTTCGTCTCGCCGGAACTGATGTTCTTCGAAACCTCCGGCAACGCCGTCATCACCGTCATCGTCGGCGGCGTCGGCACGCTGGTCGGGCCTGTGGTGGGCAGTCTGCTGCTGACCGCCCTTCGCTCCGTCGTCGGTTCCTGGACCGAGCATCACCTGATCGTCGTGGGGGTCATTTTCATGCTGTCCGTCATCTTCCTGCGCAAGGGGTTGGTCGGCGCCCTGCTGGCCCGCCTCAACCGCCGCAACGGGCAGGGGAGGTCGACGCCATGACGGCATCCTCCCTCAAGACCGCGGCGGCCGGTGCGGGCGGAGCCTGTGCGCTGGGCGTGCGCGACCTTTCGGTGAATTTCGGCGGGCTCCAGGCGGTGGCGGGCGTCGGCTTCGAGGCCGCCGCCGGACGGATCACCTCGGTCATCGGCCCCAACGGGGCGGGCAAGAGCACGCTGTTCAACCTGATCAGCGGCGCCATCCGCCCCACCGGCGGTCGGGTGACGCTGGACGGCGCCGACGTCACCGGGCGCTCGCCCGACCGGCTGCTCGCCGCCGGGCTGGCCCGGTCCTTCCAGATCACCAACCTGTTCTTCGAGCTGTCGGTCCTGGAAAACCTGCGGATCGCGGCACAGGTGCTGGAACGGCCCTGGCACGCGCTGCGTCCGGTCGGCCACAGCCGCCGGGCACTGGCCAAGGCCGACGCGCTGCTGGAGCGGTTCGGCCTGTCGGCGAAGGCGGGGGAGCTTGCCGGCAACCTGTCGCACGGCGAGCAGCGGCGGCTGGAGATCGCGGTGGCGCTGGCCGCCGAACCGCGGGTGCTGCTGCTGGACGAGCCGACCCAGGGCATGAGCCACGGCGACACGGCCGACACCGGCGCCCTGATCCGCTCGCTGGCCGGCGACCTGACCGTTCTGCTGATCGAGCATGACATCGGCCTGGTGATGAGCCTGTCGGACCATGTCGTCGTGATGGCCCAGGGCCGGAAGATCGCCGAGGGACCGCCAGCCGCGGTGCGCGCCGATCCCGTCGTACAGGCCGCCTATTTCGGACACGGGTGAAACCCATGCTATCCATCGAGAACCTGCACGCGCATTACGGCCTCAGCCACGTCCTGCAAGGGGTGTCCCTGCAGGCCGGTCCGGGCGAGGTGGTCGGGCTGTTCGGCCGCAACGGCGTCGGCAAGACCACCATCCTGAAGTCCATCGCCGGCTGGGTGCCGGCCAGTTCCGGAACGATCCGATACGGCGGCGTCGATCTGGCCGGACAGACGCCCGACGCGATCGCCCGCCTCGGTCTCGGGCTGGTGCCGGAGGATCGCCGCATCTTCCCCGGCCTCAGCGTCGAGGAGAATTTGCGGCTGGGGCTGCACCAATGTCCCGGCCGTGCCCGTCAGGACAACGAGCGGGCGATCGGTCAGGCATTCGCCCGCTTTCCGCGGCTGGCCGAACGGCGGCGGCAACTCGGCACCACCCTGTCCGGCGGCGAACAGCAGATGCTGGCGATGGCCCGCGTGATGGTGGGCACTGCCAGGCTGCTGCTGATCGACGAACCGACGGAAGGTCTGGCCCCGATGATCGTCGACGAGATCTTCGGGATCATCACGGAGCTGAAGCGGGCGGGGCTGACCATCCTGCTGGTGGAGCAGAACATCCACCGTGCGCTCGACGTCGCCGACCGGTTCTATGCGGTGGAACGGGGACGCATCACGCTTCAGGGCGAAGCCGCCTCGTCCGCCGACCGGGCCCGGCTGATGGAGATGGTTGCCGTATGATGCGGTCGCCGATGGTCGTCAGGCACGATCAGCGGCGGTCGAAGCTGCGATCTACGCTGATATAGCTGTATGGCGCCTGGACATAGTTCAGAACGCCGCCGGTGTCGACATAGGGGGCCAGGAGCTTGGTCAGATTGAGCCCGACACCGATGTAGAAGTGCCGTTCGCGTCGGTCGGAGGCCCCCGTGCCGGAATAGCTGTCATAGTTGCGGGCGTAGTAGCCGACGTGGAATTCCAGATGGCGCAGCACCGGGTCTGTGACCGCTTCGAATCCATCGGCCTTGACGGCGATAAGGTACTTCAGCCGCTGGTAGTCCGTGGTCACGTCGAGCTGTCGCTTGCCGCGGGGGAATGGATCGTATTCGGCGCGGAAGTCGAATTTCCGTTTGATCTCGGGATACTCCCACAACGCATAGCCGAGCGCCGCCCCGGCCGTGTTGAACAGCATGTCCTGGTAGGAGAAGCCGTAATCGTCGCTGAAAGCATCTCCGATCTCGATCGCCGTCATGACGCCGAGGGACGAGAAAGCTCCGTAGCGGGCCGCGTCTGTCCGTCCATAGCCGAACCGCTCGTAGCTGTGGGCGAACAGGTGGCTCAGCGCATAGCCCGACCAGGCATGGCCCAGCTTGTCGGCGCCGCCCTCGCCGGTGGTGCGGCCGAACCAACCCTCATCCTGAAATCTGGGGCCGCCCGAGCCCCAATCCCATGACCATGTTCCCCAGCCCAATGCCACCGCGCCGACCCCCAGATTCAACCAGAGAGCCTTGTCCGCGCGGGTCATTTCCGCAGACGAAGCCCATCCGGATTGGCAAACGAGGACAAGCGCGAATAGAAATCGAGCCAGATGTCTCATTCCGCCTCACACGAAAAGAGGGCCGAGTTCCGGGAGCGGCTCAAAGAAGATTGCTGCGGATGCCGAGCGGGTGGTCATGGCATCCGCGGCACCGAGTACTGACAGAATTGGCTGAATGCCCCGGGGAGGCCAATGCTCATTTGTGTCCGGATGGGAGCGAACAGGCGCATCACATAGTACAGTATATTTCGAGATGACTCCTTGGGGGTGTCGGTGCAGCGGCAGACCGGTGCGGGAGCGGGACCTCCGCCTCCGACACCGGCCACGTCCGTGCGGCACGCCGCGGGCTTCAGACACCCAGCAGCTTGGTGAGGGCGGGGACCGTAAGGACGGCGGTGTAGTAGCCCATGAACTGGACCCCGGTGTTGAAGCCCAGCGTCCGGTAGAGCAGCCCGCCCACCAGACCGATCGCCAGGATCACCAGCAGGCCCATCAGCCCGCCTTCCCACACGCCGATGACGAGGATCAGGCCGGAGAAGGTGGCGATGATCGCCTCGTGGCTCAGCCGGCGGGCGACCAGGGCCGCGGCACTGCGGGCATAATTCATCGCGAAGGGGTAGGAGACCAGTGCCGCCAGGACGACCGCCAGCAGGCCGTAGCCCAGGAATTCCCAGCTGGTCATCAGGTTATGCAGGTTGTTGACCTGCCCGGTCGCGGCATCGACGGTGAAGCGTGGCGGCGCGTTGAACAGCGGCGCGGCAGGTCCGGCGGCGACGGGGCTCAGCGGCAGGCCGAAGGCGATCAGCGGGATCAGCGCCTCGGCGATGTAGGTCGATTCCGTGACGCCGTTGCGCGCGGTCAGCACCGTCGTCATGCGATGGTAGACATGGCGGACGCGCGAGCCCACCACCTCGCCCAGCAGAACGGTCATGGCGACCGGGCTGAACACGAAGGTGGCGCTGGAAATCGCGGCGGTGCCCAGCGTCCAGCGCAGCTGGGAGGCATCCAGCACCTTGAAGGGGTTCGGGAAATAGCCGCCCCAGCTCTTGACGTCGGGAGCGAGCGCGAAGCTGCGCACCTTGTCGCGGGCGATCCGCTTGCGGTCGACCGGCGACAGGACGGAGAAGAGGTCGGCCACCAGCGGACCGATGGCGATGCCCAGGAAATAGCTGATGCTCAGCTTCACGCCGAACTTCGCGGTCAGTCCCTGCAGGGCCACGATCACCAGCACGAAGGGGAACAGCGCGACGACCGAGGCCCAGCGCCCGGCGGAGAAATAGGCGATGATCACCGCCGCGGCGACGAAGATCCAGGGTGCAGCCTTGGTGATGGCCGGTCCGAATGGAGCCAGCAGGACGGCGAACAGCACCGCCAGCGGAACGGAGACGAAGGCGGCGATGATGGCGCCGGACACCATCTTGCGCAGGGCGATGTGCGGCACGCCGAGATTGCGCAGGACGCCGGCCTGCTGCATCAGCGGGATCGCCATGGTGTCGCCGGGGATGCCGAGCAGGGCGGTCGGCACCGCGTGGGTCATGTGCTTGGCGACCGCGCTGGCGAGAAAGAAGGTGAAGACGCCGGCCGGCGGCACGCCCAGCAGGACGACCAGCAGGGTCAGGGGCGCAATGGTCGTGGTCTCGTCGGTGCCGGACACCAGCCCGATGGCAGCGAACAGCACGGCACCGAGCAGCCCCATTCCCGCCGCCCAGAGGATGTCGGAAAGAAGGAGTTCCATCACGCCCGCGCCCCCCGTGCCGCCGGTTCGGAGCGAAGGGCATCGGGGCTCGGGGGCGGAACACCATGCAGAACCGCCTTGCGGCCGCCGGCATCCCTTCCAGCGTCCTGGGCCGCTTCCTCGGCTGCGAACAGGTCGTAGAGCCCCATCTCCTTCAATTCGGCCACAGTCGGCGCGGGAAGGTCGGCGAGCCGGCCGAATCCGCCGGGTTCCGATCGCAGTTCGGCCATCAGCGTCTCCCGCCAGGCGGGATCGGCGGCACGGTCGATGACCTCCCGCTTGGGCGGGAACAGGCGGGCGCACACCGCGCCGGACACCAGACATCCCGCCAGCCCGACCAGCATGGAATAGGCGCGCGCCATCTCCGGCGCGGCGACGAGGCCGGCAAGGATGCGGTTGGCCAGCAGAAAGGCACCGAGGCTGATGGCGCAGCCGATCGCCATCGCCCATCCCAGATGGACGCTGTCGACCGTGTCCCCCCAGACCTCAATCAATTGTCCCGTCTTCATTGCGTTTCCTCTTCATCGGGGGGCGGGGTCATGCCGCGGTGGAGCGTCACAACCCTGCCGGTTGGCTGGCCTGCCTGCCGGTTGCCTGGCCGGGCCCTTCGACGGACCTGCTTGTCGTGGCCTTGGCTATTGGGCGGCCGCCCGCATGTCCTCCAGGATCGCCTGGGCGACGTCCTGGCGGACGGTGCCGCGCTCCACCAGGATGCGGGCGACGCGGTCGATCTCCTCACCGACCGCACCCGCCATCATGGCAATGTTCTGGGCGTGCAGGGCCATGTGGCCCTTCTGGATGCCGGTGGTCGCCAGCGCCTTGAGCGCGGAGAAGTTCTGCGCCAGCCCGACCGCGGCGATGACGCGGGCCAGACGTTCGGCGCTGGTAACGCCGAGGATCTTCAGGCAGGCCTGCGCCGTTGGATGGGCCTTGGTGGCGCCGCCGATCAGACCGACCGCCATCGGCAGCTCGATCGACCCGCTGAGATGACCGTCTGCCGTCACCTCGAAGCGGGTCAGGCTGCCGTAACGGCCGTTGCGGGCGGCATAGGCATGGGCGCCGGCCTCCACCGCGCGGGTGTCGTTGCCGGTGGCCAGCACGACGGCGCTGACGCCGTTCATGATGCCCTTGTTGTGGGTGGCGGCGCGGTAGGGATCGGCGTCGGCGAAGTGATAGGCGCTGATGATGCCGTCGCGCACCGCCTCGCCGCCGATCCGGTCGAGAGGCCAAACCGCATGCGCCCGCGCCAGACGGCGGTCGGCAAGGTTGGACAGGATGCGCAGATAGACGCGCCCGCCGGTCCATTCGGCGATGTGGGGAGCCAGCTTTTCCGCCATGCTGTTGACGGCGTTGGCGCCCATGGCATCCCGGGTGTCGACGATCAGGTGGGTCACCAGCATCGGACCGCCCTGGCTGTCGAGCACGCGAACCTCGACATCGCGGAAACCGCCGCCGAACTTCAGCAGGATCGGGTCGCAGCCGTCGCACACCGCCTTGATCTCGTCGCGCCGGCCAAGGATGCGCAGGCGTGCGGCATGCGGATCGGCGACGCCGATCGCCTGGATCTGCGCGATCATCAGCGTACCGGACATCGAGGTGGTGAAGCCGCCGGCGTCGTAGCATTGCCGGGCCGCATTGCAGACCGCGGCGACCACCGACGATTCCTCCGTCGCCATCGGGATCAGCAGGTCCTCGCCATCGACCTTCATGTTGGTCGCGATGCCCAAGGGGATGTTCATCGACCCGATAACGTTCTCGACCAGCCGGTCGGCGAGGTCGATATCCAGGTTGCCGGTGCCGGGCAGCGCCGCCGCCGCCGCCGCGTCGAGCCCGGCGAATTCGGAGACGATCGCCAGCCGCTCCACCGGCGACTTCTTGTGGAATCCGGAGATGCGGGAGCTGCGATGGGGATTGGTCATTCCTGAACCTTGTTTGCTGTGAGGGCGTTGCCGGCGGGGGAGGGCGCCCTGGTTGTCACTCGCGGATCGTCGCGCTCGAACGGATGGCTTCCGTCCTGCACCGCGCATGACGGTGCCTGCGAGGAGGAAGCGGGGGAGGAGACGGCGAACAGGGTGCCGCGGCAAAAGCCGCGACGGCGCTGTTCGCATGCGGAATGATCAGTGATACAAAGGGACGGAGCAAGGGACAGTTCGTCGGTATCTTCGGGACACTGTCCCAGTGATTTCAGTGGGACACCTTACCGGAAGGGCCGGCTGCACGATGACGCGGGTGAACAGCATCGTTGACAAGATCGCCGGTCTGATCGGCGACGGCCTGCTGAAGCCGGGGGAGCGGCTTCTGTCGGTCCGGGCCGGTGCGGTCGAGCATGGCGTTTCCAAGAACACCATGGCGGAGGCCTATGACCGGCTGGTGGCGCTGGGCTATCTGGAAGCCAAGCAGGGCTCCGGCTATTACGTCGCGCGGGTGCGCCGTGCCTCGGCCGAACAGCAGCCGGCCCATGTGGCGGAAGCGGTGGATTCCGTCTCGCTCCTGCGCGAACAGCTGGTCCAGACCTGCTCGGTGCGGATCGGCGACGGTCGGCCGCCGCCGTCCTGGATGGAGCGGTTCGAGATCGGCAGCGCCCCGCGCTTCATGGCGGCGGCGCGCGGGCTGGCGTCGGAACATGGATACGGCTCGCCCTGGGGCTTCCTGCCGCTTCGGGAGAGGCTGGCGCTGACGCTGGGGGAACGCTCGATCAAGGCGTCGCCTGACCAGATCCTGCTGACCCAGGGCGCCAACCATGCGCTGGATCTCGTCGCCCGCCAGATGCTGGAGCCGGGGGATACGGTTCTCGTCGACAGTCCCGGCTATTACCCGCTGTTCGGCAAGCTGCGCCTGTCGCGCATCGCCATCGTCGGCGTGCAGCGCCTCCAGGACGGTCCCGACCTGGACGATCTCGCCGCCAAGGCCGCCGCCCACAAGCCCAAACTGTTCTTCACCCAGTCGCTTGCCCACAATCCGACCGGCAGTTCCATCACGCCGGCGGTGGCGCATCGCCTGCTGCAGGTTGCCGGCCAACATGGATTCTATGTGGTGGAGGACGATCCCTTCGCCGACGTGCTGCCTGCCGCCAGTCCGCGGCTGGCCGCGCTCGACCAGCTGGACCGGGTGATCTACATCGGCACCTTCTCCAAGACGCTGTCGGCCAGCCTGCGCGTCGGCTATGTGGCGGCGAAGCGGCCGCTGATCGACCGGCTGTGCGACGTGAAGATGCTGACCATCGTCAGCACCTCCGATTATGTCGAGCGGATCGTCTACGGCTTCATCGCGTCCGGGCATTACCTGCGCCACCTGCGCAAGCTGAAGACCCGGATCGAGGAGCATGCCGAAACGGCGATGCTGGCGCTGAGCCGCATCGGCGTCCGGCTGCCGCCGACCGTCTCGGGGAGCTACTATCTGTGGGGCGAGCTTCCCGACCATCTCAACGATGTTGATCTGGCGCAGCACGCCGCGGAGCGGGGCATCTTCCTGGCGCCCGGAACGCTGTTCCTGCCGACCAGGATGCCGACCGCGCCGGCCTTGCGGATCAACATCGCCTACGCGACCGATCCCCGTTTCATCGATTTCCTGAAGGACAACCTTGCTCCGCCTGGCCTTGCCCCGCCCGGCGGCGCGGACCGGCCGGCATAAGGCGCAGGGCGCTGTTCATCCTGCCTGGGCAGGGTCATGTCATGCACCGGCATCGGCCGCCACGGCCCGATGTCGGGAATCCGGATGGAAGGGAGATGGCCGTCCATGTCGAACGTTGTCCTTCTCGGAGCTTCGATCTTCGACAATGCCGCCTATGTGGGCGGCGGTCCCGACGTGGTGACGCAGCTTCGCCGACAGCTGCCGCAGGGCTGGCAGGCGACCTTGCGGGCGGTCGATGGCGGGGTGACCAGCAGCGTTGCCGCTCAGGTCGGGCAACTCTCCCCCCGGATGCCAGCCATCTCGTGGTGAGCGACGGCGGCAACGACGCCCTTCGGCATTCCAGCATTCTCTATGAGGGTTCTTGGCCTCGTGCCCAACTTCCTATGCCCGCTTGTAGGCCATCAGGAAGGCCACGGTGCAGAGAAGGGGAAGTCCGACGTCGCGCATTTGGAAATCGATGTGGAGGATGGCGGCATAGAGAACGATGCCGATCGTGGCGATGGCCGGCAACAGGGTGTCGGCGAGCCCGAGTATGCCGCGGCCGTCGAGCCACGCACCGGCCGCCAGGGTCGCATGAATCAGCGCGATCAGGATGAGGAGGGCGATGCCGGCCATCAGGACATATTCCAGGGTGAACACCGCCGGCAGGTACCCGGCGGGAACCGATCCGGCGAGGATCGGAGCCAATGCGCCATGCGCCGCCGTTACCCCGATGACGGCGATGTAATGCAGCGCCGTCGCCAGCAGCAGATTGCCGGACAGCAGCTCCACGGTTCGCCAGGGCAGGAAGGTGGGCCGACGGATACGGTCGAGGACGAGGATGCTCACCGCAGTCCCACTGCCGAAGAGCAGCGCATAATCGGGCGACAGCGGCCATTTCGACACCCCGTGACCGAGGACCAGGATGTCGAACAACGCCACCGAGAGGCCCAGCAGGGCGACGATCGCGGTACGGTGGGAGTGCCGGTGGTGGGCGAACGCCCGCCCCGCAACGACGAAGAGGATCCACGGGAAGACAGGGAACCAGCCGGGAAAGGATGGCACGAACAGGCCGTAGATGAAGGGAAGCGGCAAGGCGAACCAAGCGCCGCAGAGTGCGAGAAGAAACAGGCCGATAAGCATCCGGTTGGCGGCGCCGACCCTGGCGGCGATATCGAACAGCAGCCGGGCGGCGAAGAGAAACATGAAGAAGTCGCTGGAGAAGGGGTTGTTCTGTTGATACAGGCTGTGGATGGCCGCCAGGATGAACAGCTTCAGATGATCCTCGATCCGCCGGCCCAGCGGCTTTGCCAGGAAGCGATCGAGCGTCATTCCGAAGGCGAAGAAGAACAGCACCGGCGCCAGTTCGAAGACGAATTGCAGGATGTTGACGAGATGGTAGGCGTCCGGCATCGCGCGCCCCCAATGGCCCGCCACCATGAACACAAGGGCGGAGACGCGGATGATGTCCAGGCTTCCGTCTCTGGCTGCCGGTGGGTTCGGCAGTGGCATGTGCTCACTCCCAAGGACGGGCCGAGCCGAGGCCCGGCTTGTCATGACGAGGGTTTCGGCCGGGCCGGCAGTCATCTCGTGCTCCTTTATGACCGGTGCGGACGGGTGATGCCCAGGCGTCCCGGGACTGCCGCCGCCCATGCGATGACCGCGGCGCGCTCCTCGCGGTCGAGCATCCACACCATGAAGAGGGTTGCACCCAGATAGAGGGGCAGGGCCGGAAGCGTCTTGGTGTAGAAGGGGTCAAATCCCACTTCGTAGCGCCAGAACGGGACGATCGAGAAAGGGGCCAGCGCCGCGACGCCGAAGATCCAGCGGGAGAACCACCAGGCGGGGACGAGGGCGGCCAGCGCCAGGATCCAGAGCATGAACCAGGGCCACATATGGGTCGATATGCTGAACACCACCGCCGCCATCACCGCAGTGGCGGCCTTCCAGGTATTTTCCGTGGTGGGCCGACGGTACAGAGTGGCCAGGGTCCACATGGCGAAAGCAGCGAAGGAACCGCGTACGAGCCAGCGCAGGGGAGCGAGGTCCATGCCCATCAGCCTCTCCGCCACGCGGACGACGTCGACCGGTTGAAGCCACTGCCAGCCGGTCATGCCGCGGGCTCCATCGAAGAAGGTGGGAGAGCGGAAAAAGAGGAACAGGACGGCAAGGAAGAAGGCGGCTGCCGGAATTCCGCGCAGAAGATATGGAACCAGGATGCTCTTGAGATCCAATCGCCCGGACCTGCCGACCCTGTACAGCAGATCGACGGAGACCAGGGCTGCGCTGGTGTATTTGCAGGCGGCCGACGCCGCCAGCGCCAGCGGGCCGGCACGGTCGCCGGAGGGAAGGCGCATCAGCCACACCAGCATGAAGACGACCATCGCCATGTCGTTGTGTCCCTCGCCGGCCGAATAGATGTGGCCGATGGGCAGCCAGCCGAACGCGACGAGGCCGGCTGCGGCGGTCGCCTCGTCATGGGTCCGGCCGATCTGCCGGACGATGGCGAGCGCGGCGATCCAGGCCCCCCCCAAGGCCAGCTTGAACAGAAGCCCGGTCACCCAGACATTACCGTCGCTGAGAGCCATGATGCCGGCCGAGATGACCGCCCACAGGGGACCGTAGGTCATCATCGCCGACACCTCGTCGAAGGGGTAGAAGCTGGCCTGTTCCGGCGTGAAGGGAACATAGTAAGGGTTGAGGCCATCGATGATTTTTTCGCCCCACAGCGCGGAGAACCAGAGGTCCTGCGTCATCACCGGAACCGACGGAATGCAGGCGACGGTGAAAAGAACCGGCCAGAAGAAGAGGCGGTCCGTCATCGTCTTCGTGACCGGGCCGCTGAAATTGGACAGCCAGCGGAACAGCCATGCCGCCTCGGCGATCTGAAGGGCGAGCGGGAAGCAATAAAACAGGAAATAAAGACCATCATGGGTGAAGACGTTGCCGTCGGTGAGTGCATGTGCCAGCGGGATCGGGAAGTCTGCGATGGATGCTGCCAGCCGAGCGAAGAAAGCGGCTTGATTGGGCAGGCCGACTTCCCCGTCTTGTGCATCCGAGGCTGCAAGGAAGTAGCTCAGTGACGAATAAAGTAATAAGAACGACGTTGCAATAAATCCCAGTCTGTCGATGACGGTGCCGATCTTCCTGTCATCAGGGGCGTGTGGCACAGCGCTTGTTAAAGATGTTTTTCCCGCAACCCGCACTGACATCTCGTCCACCAGTGTGTTCTTGACGGAGGCGTCGAGTCCTATATTAAAGAAAATCAGATAAAATTTGGCTGTTCTTTGGTGATAATGCTGGAGTTTTCTATTTGGGTGCAGCCGCTCGTCCTGCTTTGCGCATCAATTTCCTTTGATGTTGCGCATTCGAATGAGGCTGGCCCTACGCCATCGGCCAATGTCCGGTCTGCCTGGAGCATCCGATTCCGTCACGAGTGGCCGGAATGAGCAACTGGCTGCGGCAGCAAACAATTGGTGCCTGGCGTCATGCTCATTCGCCGCCGGAACCGCGTGGTTCCCGCATTCTTGCTGGCCAAGATGACAGGGCACGGCTTTCAGCACTCAGTGCTTGGTTTGCGATGGAGAAGATGGCTGCGGCCGTGAGCAGGGCGAGGATGATTTCCAACCGCTTTCATACCTTCCAGCTTTGAAGCTCCGCCGTCAGGCGTCGGCTTGCCGCGGACACCGTCAACCTCCGCTATCAGAGCAGCGGTCAGACCTTCCGCTGGCCTTTCCGCATCGGCGACCGGGAGATGGAGTTCTTGCCCTCCTCGGGCGTGGTCGTCGATGTCGGCGAAGCCGTGCTCGCCGACTTCGCCATGGAGCGCAACACCATAGCCGTGCTGTGGCCTGCCAGCCGGCACTCCAACCCCGCGGTGCGGGCCTTTCTCGACCATCTGCGCGAGGTTGCGGAGCGGTTGATGTTGAGCGCGAGTCTGCCTCTCCGATGATGTCGATCAACGGCTCGGACCGGCCCCCGGTGCGTCGGCGTTCGGAGTTTTCACTGCGGCACCTGTGAGAATGTAGGGTTATTCGGCAGTTCAGCTGCTTGAATGCATATCTGTTTCCCTATTCTAGTGATGGGCTTCATCTTGCAAACCTCGTAATTGCGTGGACAGATAACGCCCTCATCAACCTGGGAAATGACAGGAGCGGCAGGGATGCAGCAGCAAGCAAGGCGGTTCGTCGTCGGGATCACCGATCACATGATTCCGCCCCCCGATCTTGAAGCCGCTGCGCTGGATGGTGTCGCCGAGGTCGATTTCCTCGATTGTCGGCGGGAGGAGGAACTCGATCCGGAGCGTCTCGCCCGATTGGACGCTCTGCTGGTGTGGAGCACGCGCATCGGTCCGGCCACGGTCGAGCGGTTGAAGCGCTGCCGGATCGTCGTACGCTTCGGCGTCGGCTACGACCGCGTCGATGTCGCGGCGCTGGAGGCCGCCGGGATCCCTTTCTGCAACAACCCGGATTACGGGACGGAGGAGGTCGCCGACCATGCCGTCGCCATGATCCTGTCGCTGCAGCGGCGCCTGTGGGAGCATGATGCCCGCGCCCGCGGCTATACGACGACTTGGCAGGCCAACACGCTGACGCCGCTGCACCGTTCCGGCGCCGCGACCGTGGGGGTGGTCGGGGTCGGACGGATCGGAACCGCGGTGGTGAACCGACTGAAGGGCTTCGGCTATCGAATCCTGGGCTATGATCCGTTGCAGCCGGCCGGACACGAGAAGGCGGTCGGCTACCGCCGCGCCCGCCGGCTGGAAGACCTGCTGGCCGAATCCGACATCGTCACTTTCCATTGCCCGCTGACGCCGGAGACGCGCGGACTGCTGAACGGGGCGACCCTGGCAGCGATGAAGCCGGGTGCCATTCTGGTCAACACCGCGCGGGGCGAACTGTTCGCGGGGCTCGACCCGGTGGAAGCGGCCCTGCGCGACGGCCGGCTGGCCGCCGTCGGCACCGACGTGCTGCCGGTCGAACCGCCGGTCCCCCATCCGCTGCTCGACGCCTGGCGGGCGGGGGAGGGCTGGCTGGCCGGACGGCTGGTGGTGACGCCGCACAACGCCTTCCACTCCGATCAGGCGGCCGTGGAGATGCGGCGCAACGCGGCGGAGACGGTGCGGATGTTCCTGGAGGACGGGGTGCTGCGGAACAGGATCCGGGCTTGAGCGAACTGCAAGGACGTCGCCACCAGCCAGTCCGGGTGGTGGCGGGTCTCGCTCATCGAACAGCTTACCCGAAGGCCGAATAGTCGATGGGCCGGGTGCGGTCCAGCTTGCGGTGCACCGGCGTCAGCGGGTATTTCAGGCCGGTGGCGCAATTGAACAGGACGGCGCGTTCGTCCCGCCCGACCCGGCCGTCGGCCAGCGCTTGGCGGTAGGCGGCGTAGGTCGCGGCTCCTTCGGGGCAGAGCAGGAAGCCCTCCTCCCGCGCCACCTCGGTCAGCGCGGCCTGGATGGCGTCGTCGGGCACGGCGATGGCGAAGCCGCCGCTCTCGCGCACGGCGCGCAGGATCAGGAAATCGCCGACTGCCTGCGGCACGCGGATGCCGGACGCGATGGTGTGCGCATCCTCCCAGCGCGGGGCATGCTCCTCCCCCTGTTCCCAGGCGCGGACCATGGGAGCGCAGCCGGCGGCCTGCACCGCCACCATGCGCGGTCGCTTCGATCCGATGAAGCCGATGGCCTCCAACTCGTCGAAGGCCTTCCACATGCCGATCAGGCCGGTGCCGCCGCCGGTGGGATAGAAGATGACGTCCGGCACCTCCCAGCCCAGCTGTTCGGCAAGCTCCAGCCCCATGGTCTTCTTGCCTTCGATCCGGTAGGGCTCCTTCAGGGTGGACACGTCGAACCAGCCGACCTCGGCCTTGCCCTCGCCGACGATCTTCCCGCAATCGTCGATCAGGCCGTTGACGCGGTAGACGGTGGCGCCTTGCAGCTCGATCTCCGACACGTTCACCTCCGGCGTGTCGGCCGGGCAGAAGATGGTGGTGCGGATGCCGGCGCGGGTGGCGTAGGCGGCGAGCGCTGCACCGGCATTGCCGTTGGTCGGCATCGCTATGTGGGTGATGCCGAAGGATTTCGCCATCGACACCGCCATCACCAGCCCGCGCGCCTTGAAGGACCCGGTGGGAAGCCGCCCCTCGTCCTTCACCAGCAACTCTGCCGACCCCAGCCGCTTTGCCAGACGGGACAGCGGGACCAGCGGGGTCACCGCCTCGCCCAGGCTGACGATGTCCTCGACCCGGCGGACGGGCAGAAGCTCGCGGTAGCGCCACAGATCCTGCGGGCGTTCGGACAGCGAGCTTTTGGTCAGCGCCTGCTTCACGCCGTTCAGGTCATAGCGGACCAGCAGCGGCTTGCCGGCGCGCGACAGGTTGTGAACGGTGTCGGCCTCGTACCGCTCGCCGGTGTAGGCGCATTCCAGATGGGTGACGAAGGTCGGGCGCTCGACCGTCAGGTTGGAATCGAAGCGCACGGGATTGATGTCTTGGAAAGCCATTTAGCGGACCATGCCCCATTTGCGGACCGTGTGGACCTCGATCCAGCGGAAGACGACGTTCTCGACCAGCAGGCCGATCAGGATGACGGTGACGAGGCCGGCGAAGACCTTGTCGATGTACAGCTCGTTGCGGTTCTGGAAGATGAACCAGCCGAGCCCGCCCTTGCCGGACGACACGCCGAACACCAGCTCCGCCGCGATCAGCGTGCGCCAGGCGAAGGCCCAGCCGACCTTCAGCCCGGTCAGGATCGCCGGGAAGGCGGCGGGGATCAGCAGCGTCACGACATAGCGCAGGCCGCACAGCCCGTAATTACGCCCGGCCATCCGCAGCGTCTCCGACACCGAGGTGAAGCCGGCATGGGTGTTCAGCGCCAGCGGCCACAGAACGGCATGGACCAGCACGAAGATCAGGCTGACCTCGCCCAGCCCGAACCACAGCATGGCGATCGGCAGCAACGCGATGGCCGGCAGCGGGTTGAACATGGAGGTCAGCGTCGACAGCAGGTCGTTGCCGATCCGGGTGGAGACGGCGACCGTGGTCAGCAGCACGGCCAGCACCACCGCCGCCGCATAGCCCTTCAGCAGCACGGCCAGAGAGGTCCAGGCCATCGACAGCAGATTATCGCGCCGGATGCCGTCCCACAGCGCCGCCGCGGTGTCGGTGAAGGTCGGGAACATCAGCGGGTTGTTCTGCCAGACCGCCGCCGCCTGCCACAGCGCCGCGACCGCGGCCAGCACCAGCAGCCGGCGCAGCGCCGTGACATTGCTCAGCCGCTCCCACGGGGATAGCGGGCGGGCGACGTCGCCGATGGGGCCGGTGGCGGTGACAGTGCGCTCGTACTCGGGGCGTTGCGGCGGCTCGCGCCTGCCGGTGGATGAAAGGCGGCGCGGGGAGAAGGACAGCTCGGTCATGCGCTTGGTCCCTTTCCGCTTCCTTCCACATCTTCGGCGAACAGCATGGTGTGGATGCGGCCGGCGAGGGTCTGAAACTCCGCTCCGCCGACGGCGCCATGGTCGTAGCCGTCGCAGTTCACCTCCGCCTTCACCTGTCCCGGATGGGGCGACAGCACCAGGATGCGCGAGCCGACCACCAGCGCCTCCTCGATGGAATGGGTGACGAACAGCACGGTGAAGCGCAGGTCGTCCCACAGCTGCAGCAACTCCTCCTGCATCTTGCGGCGGGTCAGCGCGTCGAGCGCGGCGAAGGGCTCGTCCATCAGCAGGATGTCGGGCTCCATCGCCATGGCGCGGGCGATGGCGACGCGCTGCTTCATGCCGCCGGACAGCATGTGCGGGTGCACATCGGCGAACTTCGTCAGGTTCACCCGGGCGATGCAGTCGAGCGCCTTTTCCTCCGCCTCGCGCCGCCCGGCCTTGCCGCTGGCGAGCAGGGGGAACATGACGTTCTCCTTCACCGTCTTCCAGGGCGGAAGCTGGTCGAACTCCTGGAACACCATCATGCGGTCGGGGCCGGGCTTCGTCACGGTGCGGCCGTTCAGGCGGATCGCCCCCTCGACCGGCTGCAGGAAGCCGCCGACCGCCTTCAGCAGGGAGGATTTGCCGCAGCCCGACGGCCCCAGCAGGACGTAGCGTTCGGCCTGGAACACCTGGAAATCGACGCGGTAGGTCGCGGTGACGAGGTGGCGCCGCGTCTTGTATTGCAGGGTCACGCCGGAGACGTCCAGCAGCGGCCGTTCGGACAGGCCGTCGCTGTCGATGCTGTGCGGATAGGTCAGCGCGTTCATCGCGTCAGCTCCCCGCGCCGTCATGCAGGTCGTCGAAGAAGAAATCCTTCCAGGAAGCCGGTTTGTTCTTGATGGCGCCGACCCTGTGCATGAAGTCGGCGAAGGCCTCGGTCCGGTTCGGCGTAACGGTGAAGCGGATGTCCGGGTCGTTCAGCAGCCGCAGGATATAGGCCTTGTCCAGGCTGCCCTTGTTCTGCGCCAGATAGGCGTCCGCCGCCGCCTCGTGATCGGCGTTGATGCTGTCCATCGCCTCGCGAAGTGCGTTCAGGAAGGCCCGGTAGGTCTTCGGGTTGTCGTCGCGGAAGGACTGCTTGCTCCAGATCAGGTTGAAGCTGTGCTGCCCGCCCAGCACGTCGTAGGAGCTGAAGACCTTGCGGATCTTCGGGTCGTCCAGTTGCTGGTACTGGAAGGGCGGGCCGGAGAGATGGGCGGTGATGCCGCCGCTGCCCGACAGCAGGGCCGCCGTGGCGTCGGGATGCGGCATCGACACGGTCAGTTTGTCGAGCGCGTCGTAATTGCCGGGGCCGAGTTCCTTCTCCGCAGCCATCTGCAGGATGCGCGCCTGCACGCCGACCTTCACCGCCGGCAGCGCGATCTTGTCGGCGTCGGTGAAATCCTTCAGCGATTTGACCTTGGGGTTGGCGGTGGTCAGGAACAGCGGCATGTCGTTCAGCGACGCGATCGCCTTGACGTTGGCGTTGCCCCTGGTCCGGTCCCAGATGGTCAGCAGCGGCCCGATACCGGCGGAGCCCAAATCGATGCTGCCGGACAGCAGCGCATCGTTCATCGCCGCGCCGCCGGACAGCTGAACCCACTCGACGGCGATGTCGAGGCCCAGCGCCTTGCCGTGCTTCTCGATCAGCTGGTTGTGGCGCAGCACATGCAGCGGCAGATAGCCGAGTCCATATTGCTCGGCGATGCGGATGCGTCCTTCGGCAGCCGCCGGAGCCGCGATTGCCGACGTCATCAGCAGCCCCATCACCGACGCGGCAATGGCCGCGAAGGCGCGGCGGCTGGGGCGTCTTGGCTGTCGCATCATCGTGCTCCCCTCATATCCATAACTCTAGTAGATTTAAGGGGAACACGAATCCGGCTCGCCGTCAACGTTGTAGAATGCAATCGTGCCTGGGATAAATTTTACAAAAATGGACTAGAGTGCGATCGGTTCAGACGAAATCGTCTGAAGCGTGAATCGCACGGAAAATCAAAAGGCTAGAGTCCGTCAGATGCTTCAATAAGCATCTGACGGACTCAAGATTTTGGGGCTGGCCGGCACAGATCGGTCTTCAGGCGATATGGCAGTTCCGAAATGCGCCAGCTGAAGTATGCCATTGACACTGATCGGAACAAAAAGCGAACATACTACCCGTATCCGGCATTGGGGGATTGCAGATGAGTGACCGTGACGTGATGGCGCGTGCCTTTGATTTCGAAATCGGGACCTGGCACGTCTCGCATCGCCGTCTGCGTGAGCGTCTGGCTGGTTGCCGGGAGTGGGACAGCTTCACCGGGACGGCGGACATGCGGCCGGTTCTCGGGGGCAACGGGAACATTGAAGATAACTTCCTGAACCTTCCGCAGGGCGCCTACAGAGCGATTGCAATCAGGTCCTATGATCCACAGAGCGGGCTCTGGGCCATCTGGTGGCTTTCCGCTGCCGACCCGCATTCAATCGAGACGCCTGTGGTGGGGCGGTTCGAGGGCAATGTCGGGACTTTCTACGCGGACGAATGCTTCAAGGGACGGCCGGTCAAAACCCGTTTCCTCTGGCTGGATACCCACACCGCCAATCCGCGCTGGGAACAGGCGATGTCGGCCGACGGCGGCGAAAGCTGGGAAACGAATTGGACCATGGACTTCAAAAGGGCCGATTGAGGAGGGAACTCCCGTCCGCCGGCGAAGCGCCGGCGCTCCATGTCGGCAATCGTCCCGCCCTACCTCCGACGGTCTCCGGCATGCTCGACGTCGTAGGGGGCGGTGCGGGTCTCACGACATGCTTTGGTCGGCGTAGCGCTCTGCGATTTCCCGGAAACGTTCGGCAAGCCGCAGGAATGCGTCGGCGACATCCGGATCGAAGTGGCGGCCCCGCCCGTCCAAGATGATCGCCACGGCCTGCTCATGGCTCATCGGTTCCTTGTAGACGCGCCTGGAGATCAGGGCATCGTAGACGTCGGCCAGTGCCATCAGCCGGGCCGACACGGGAATGTCCTCCCCTTTCAGGCCGCGCGGGTAGCCGGAGCCGTCCCACTTCTCGTGATGCGCATCGGCGATCTCGCGGGCGAAGCGCAGGAAGGATGGAGTGTCGCCTTCCAGCCGGTCCTCCGCCCGCGCCAGGGAATCGCTGCCCAGCGTGGCGTGGGTCTTCATGATTTCCCACTCCTCCGCCGTCAGCTTGCCCGGCTTCAGCAGGATGGCGTCGGGGATGCCGACCTTGCCGATGTCGTGCAGCGGCGCCGATTTGTAGAGCAGGTCGATGACGCCGTCGGTCAGGAAGGCGGCGAAGCGCGGGTGGTGGCGCAGCTCTTCGGCCAGGGCGCGGACGTAATGCTGGGTCCGCAGGATATGGCTGCCGGTCTCGTTGTCCCGCGTCTCCGCCAGAGAGGCCAACGCCATGATCGTCACGTCCTGGATCGCCCGCATATGGGCGGTGCGGCGCTCCACTTCGGCTTCGAGGAACAGGTTCTTGTCGCGGATGTAGTCGGCTGCCTCCTTGAGGCGGATGTGATTGCGCACGCGGGCCAGCAGAATGGGCGCGCTGATCGGCTTGGTGATGTAGTCGACCGCACCCAGCTCCAGCCCGGCCTGTTCGTCCGCCTGCTCCGACAAAGCGGTCAGGAAGACGACCGGGATGTCCCGGGTGGCGGCATCGGCCTTCAGCCGGCGGCACACGTCGTAACCGTCCATGTCCGGCATCATGATGTCGAGCAGGATCAGGTCGGGAGCCGGAACGGTCTGCGCGATCCGCAGCGCCTTCTCGCCGCCGCTCGCCACCTTGACCCGGTAGCTCTCCTTCAACAGACCGGCCATCAACATCAGATTGTCAGGTGTATCGTCCACCACGAGCACAACGGGGCGACGGGCTTCGGCGTCGGTCATCGCAAACTGTCTTTCGATCGGCAAGGCGGCTGTGGACATGGAGGTGAGCGGATTCAGGCGGAGGTCGCGACGGCGGCCAGGCGTCCGCGCGTCACGGCCAGTCCCTGGTCGAAATCGAAACGCCCGACGGCCGCGGCCAAAGCACCGTAGGCCTCGGATCCCAGCGCTGCGCGCAGAGCCTCCTCCTCCTGCCGAACCAGTTCGTGGGCATCGGCGTCGTCGTCGGCCAGCAGGGCGTCAAGCCGGCGCAGAAGGTCCTCCTGCGCAGCACTCAGCGGGGGTAGGACGTCAAAAGCCGCCGGCTTGCCGGGCGATCCGGCGGGAGGTGCCGCCTGCCGCGGGATCGCGCAGTCGATGGCGGCCAGAGTCCGGCGCAACGCCTGCGCATAACGGGCGACGAGCCCGTCCGTTTGGGTTCCCGTTTCGCCGCGGCGCAAGGCGGCTTCCAACGCCGCCGCCTCCTCGGCGAGCGCGCCGGCCCCGATCTGCGCCGACAGGCCCTTGGCGGTGTGGGCGGTGAGCTCCGCAAGGGCGAGGTTGCCATCGGCGAGCGCATCGGCGATCAGCACGGCCGATCCTTCCTGTTCGGCCCGGAAGCGGTCGAGCAGGGAACGATAGAGCTGCGGCCGGTTCAGCACCCGGTGCAGGCCCGCCGCCGCGTCGATCTCCGGCCCGACGGCGTCGAAGGGCGACGGCACGCCGACCATCGTACGGCGGATGCCGGGCGCGGCACCGTCCGGGGAGCATTCCGCCGACCCGTCCGAATCCTCCGTCGCACGTCCGGCCCAACGGGCGACCATCGCGTACAGCTCGTCCGGATCGATCGGCTTGGAGAGGTGGTCGTTCATGCCGGCGTCCAGGCATGCCCGGCGGTCGCCCGCCATGGCGTTGGCCGTCATCGCGACCACCGGCAGCGTCGTCAGTTCGGGCCGTTCGCGGAGGAGGCGGACGGCGGTCAACCCGTCCATCACCGGCATCTGCATGTCCATCAGGACGAGGTCATAGGGCTGTGCCGCCAGCCGCTCCAGAGCGACGGCGCCATTGTCGGCGATGTCGGGCAGGGCGCCGACGCTGGTCAGCAGTTCGCGGGCGACGTCCTGGTTCAGCGGATTGTCCTCGGCGACCAGGATGCGCAGCCCGGCCAACTGCGCGCCGATCGCGGCGTCGGGCGCGTCAGTCGGAATCACGTCGGCGCCGACGATGCCGAGCGCGCGGGATGCGGCGTCGAGCAGGATGCTGGGGTTCACCGGCTTGACCAGGATTTCGTCGACGCCGGCACGTGCGGCACGGTGCATGATCTCCGCCCCGCCATAGGCCGTGACCAGCACGAAGGCCGGGTCGGCGGCGGAAGCCGGGTCCTTGGCGTGCAGAGCGCGGATCGCGCGCACCGCGTCGATGCCGTCCATGCCCGGCATCCGCCAGTCGACGAAGACTATGTCGAAGGGCTTGCCGGCGGCGAGCGACGCGCGGGTCGCCGTGACCGCCTCGTTGCCGCCCGCGGCCCCCTGCACCTCGAAGGTCATGGAGCGCAGCATGTCGCAGATCACGGTGCGGGTGCTGTCGTTGTCCTCGACCACCAGGGCGCGGCGGCCGCGCAGCCCGGCCGGCGTGGCGGCCTTCCGGTCCGCGGCGCTGGCGGCGACGCCCAGCACGGCGGTGAACCAGAAGGTGCTGCCCTCGCCGGGGCGGCTTTCCACCCCGACGCTGCCGCCCATCATCTCGGCCAGCCGCTTGCTGATGACGAGGCCGAGCCCGGTGCCGCCGAAGCGCCGGGTGGTCGATGCGTCAGCCTGCTGGAAGGGCTGGAACAGGCGGCCCCGCGCTTCCTCCGACAGACCGATGCCGGTGTCGCTGACGGCGAAATTCAGGCGCACGCGCCCTTCCGCCGGTGCGCCCGCGCCGTGGTCGCGCCGCACCGTGACCTTGATCTCGCCCGACTGGGTGAACTTGACGGCGTTGCTGACGTAGTTCAGCAGGATCTGTCCGAGCCGCAGCGGGTCGCCGACAAGGCGCATCGGCACGTCGGTGCCGATGTCGACGACCAGTTCGAGCCCCTTCGCCGCCGCCTTCTCGACCACCATATCGGCGACGTCCTGGAGCACCCGCTCAAGGTCCAGCTCGATCGCCTCGATGGTGAGCTGTCCGGCCTCGACCTTCGAGAAGTCGAGGATGTCGTTGATGATCGACAGCAGCGAGCGGCCGGCGTTGAGAATCTTGGCCGCCTGGTCATGCTGGGACCGTTCCATGCCGGCCCGCATGAGAACATGCGCCATGCCGATGATGGCGTTCAGCGGCGTGCGCACCTCGTGGCTGACATTGGCGATGAAGGCCGACTTGGCACGGTTGGCGGCGTCGGCGCCGCGCACGGCCTCCTCAAGCTCACGCTGCACGCGCTTGCGCTCGGTGACGTCGCGGACGATGCCGGTGAACAGCATCTCCTCGCCCAGCCGGACCTGGCTGATCGACAACTCCAGCGGGAAGAGCTCTCCGGTCTTGCGGCGGCCGACGGTCTCGCGCCCGATTCCGATGATCTTGGCCTCGCCGGTGTCGAGAAAACGACGCAGATAGTCGTCATGCGCCGAATGGTGCGGCTCGGGCATCAGGAGGGAGACGTTGTTGCCGATGGTCTCCTCGGCGCCGTAGCCGAAAATCCGGGAGGCGGCCGGGCTCCACCGCAGGATGGTGCCGCGCTCGTTGATGGTTATGATGCCGTCTACCACCGTATCGAAGATCGCCTGGAGCCGCGCCTCGCCGGCCTTGGCGTCCCGCTCCAGCGCGGCGCGGCGGGCGATCTCCTCGCGCAGTGCCTGGGCGGTCTCGACCTGACGCCCGGCGACGGCGGCGGCCATGGTGGCGGTGGCGAGCGACACCGCGAAGACGACGACCAGCAGGGCGAGCGTCGTCGGCGGCAGCGTGGCGACGAGCGCCACCGGCTGTTCGGCGGGGAAGAAGACCGCGGCATGCATGGCGGTGTAGTGCATGCCGGTGATGGCGCCGCCCATCACCGCCGCCGCCGCCGACATCGCCAGAAGGCGCCCGCCGGCCGCCTTGGCCCGGCGGGTCAGGCCGCGGATGCTCAGCGAGACGAAGGCCAGCACCACCGCGACCACGACCGACAGCACCACCAGCCGCGCGTCATAGCGCAGCACCGCGTCGATATCCATGGCGGCCATGCCGGTGTAGTGCATGGCGCCGATGCCGGCGCCCATGAGGACGGCGCTGAGCGCCAGCCGCTTGCGCCCGATCTCGTCAGTCCGTCCGATCACTCGCAGGGCGACGCCGCTGGCCATCATTCCCGGCAGGAGCGACAGCAGGGTCAGGCCGGCGCTGTAGTTGACGCCGCAGGGCAGCGCGAACGCCAGCATGCCGATGAAATGCATGGCCCAGATTCCGCCGCCCATGCTGGCCGAACCGGCGGCCAGCCATACCGCCCGGGCCAGCGGCGCGGCGGTGGACAGCCGCTGCGCGATCATCAGGGCAGCCAGGGAGGCGAAAGCCGCGACCAGGAAGGACAGCCCCACCAACCAGGGGGTGTAGGACCCGACCAACACGGCGTCCAGGGGGCCCGGCGCGGCGGGACGGAACAGGGAATCGAGCCACATGATCATGCTGCGTACCGTGTCTTTCCATGCGATGCCCGGTCATGGCATGGAAGCGCCCCACGTCCTGCATGCGCCTGGAATAGGCCATACGAACAGTGTCAATCCAACCCTTTTGATTGCAACGATGTGAAACAAATTTTTACGTCCGGCAACCAACGCCGGGGCACTGTGCAAGGGAACCGGTCCGATCAGGTGACCGGCGCCGGGTTGAACAGCGTCATCGCGTTGCGGATGCCCCAATGGTCGGCCCAGGTCTTCTTCCGGCCGCTGGCGACATCCAGGATCATGCGGAAGATCTCCCAGCCGATATCCTCGATGGTGGCCTGACCGGTGGCGATGCGCCCGGCATCCACGTCGATCAGGTCGTGCCAGCGCTCGGCCAGCGCCGTGCGGGTCGAGACCTTGATGACCGGCACCATGGCAAGACCGTAGGGAGTGCCGCGCCCGGTGGTGAACACCTCCATGTTGCAGCCCGACGCCAGTTGCAGCGTGCCGCAGACGAAGTCGCTGGCGGGGGTCGCGGCGTAGATCAGCCCCTTGCGGTCGGCCCGCTCGCCGGGCGACAGCACCCCGACGATCGGGCTGCTGCCCGACTTGGCGATGGAGCCCAGCGCCTTTTCCACCACATTCGCCAGCCCGCCCTTCTTGTTGCCCGGCGACGGGTTGGCGCTGCGGTCGGTCTGGCCGGCGGAGAGGTAACGGTCGTACCAGTCCATTTCGCGGATCAGGGCCCGGCCGACCTCCTCGTCGACGGCGCGCGGCGTCAGCAGGTGGATGGCGTCGCGCACTTCCGTCACTTCGGAGAACATCACGGTCGCGCCGGCCCGCACCAGCAGGTCCGAGGCATAGCCGACCGCCGGGTTGGCGGTGACCCCGGAAAAGGCGTCGCTGCCGCCGCACTGCATGCCGACCACGAGGTCGGCGGCCGGGCAGGTCACGCGCCGGCGCCCGTTCAGCTCCCCAAGGCGCTTCTCCGCCATCTCCATGATCGAGGCGACCATGGCGCCGAAGCCGACATGGCGTTCGTCCTGAAGCGTCATGATGCTGGTGTCGCCGGACGCGCCGGCCGGCAGCAGGCGTTCCGGCTGCAACTTCTCGCAGCCCAGCCCGACCACCATCACCTGACCGCCCAGGTTGGGATTGCGGGCAAGGTTCTGCAGGGTGCGGATCGGCACCACCGCTTCGGGGGCGTTGATCGCCACGCCGCAGCCATAGGCGTGCTCGATAGCGACGACATCGTCGACATTCGGGTAGCGGGGCAGCAGCTCCTTCTTGATGCGCTCGATGGCGAAGTCCATCACCCCGGCCACGCACTGCACGCTCATGCTGATGCCCAGCAGGTTCTTGGTGCCGACCGAGCCGTCCGGGTTGCGGAAGCCTTCGAACGTGTAGCCCTCCAGCGGGGGCTGCGCCGGCGGGACGTTGGTGGCGAGCGGCAGGCTGCCCAGCGCCGGAGCGGACGGCAGCCTCACCAGCGATTCCTCGATCCAGCTTCCGCGGGCGATGTCTCGCGCGGCATGGCCGATCACCTCGCCGTAGCGGAGGATCGGCTCGCCCTCCGCCAGATCGGCGAGCGCCACCTTGTGGCCCTGGGGCACGAACTCGCGCAAGGTCAGGCCGCAGGGGAACGCCGTTCCTTCCGGCAGGCCCAGGTTGTTGACGATGATGGCGACATTGTCGTCGCCATGCACCTTGATGTAGAGCGGAGTGTCGGACATCGGACGGGGTCCTCTCAGGCGTTCGTCTTGAACCTGGCGGCGAGCTGCTCGGAGGTGCGGGCTAGAATGCCGAGGTCGGAGCCGACGGCGACGAATGTGCAGCCCAGCTCGATGTAGCGCCTCGCCAAAGCCTCGTCGGCCGACAGGATGCCGGCCGGCTTGCCGCAGGCGCGGATGCGGGCGATGGCGTCCTCGATCGCCGCCTGAACCTCCGGGTGCTTGGGGTTGCCGACATGCCCCAGCGCCGCCGCAAGGTCGCCGGGGCCGATGAACACACCCGTCACGCCCTCGACCGCGGCGATCTCCTCGATGTTGTCCAGGCCCCGGCGGCTTTCCACCTGCACCAGCACCGCAAGCTCCGCCTCGCACTGCTGCGGATAATCCTTGATCCGGCCGAAGCCGCTTGCCCGCGGCGCCGCCGAATAGCCGCGCACGCCATGCGGCGGATAGCGGGTGTAGGACACCGCGTTCGCCGCCTCCTCCGCGCTCTCCACATAGGGGATGAGGAAGGACTGCACGCCGATGTCCAGGTAGCGCTTCAGCGTCACCATGTCGTTCCACGGCACCCGCACCACCGGATG
>NZ_JAVDTO010000009.1:0-222960 GCF_031455875.1 Azospirillum sp. BE72 | reverse complement strand
CCAATGGTACTGCGTCTTAAGACGTGGGAGAGTAGGTCGCCGCCAGGTCACTCAGGCTCAAGAGACGCACAATCCAAAGCACAAACGCTGGCATCTTCGCACATATCGGAAACGCCCCGGCTCCCATGAGCCGGGGCGTTTTTGCGTTCTGGACCGTCTTCTTCAGATCTCCCGCTTCGTCATCTGGTCGGCGATATACTCCGCCTGCCGGATCGCCAGCGCGACGATGGTGAGGGTCGGGTTCTCCGACGCTCCGCTGGTGAACTGGCTGCCGTCCGACACGAACAGGTTCTTGATGTCGTGCGCCTGTCCCCATTTGTTGACGACACCGTCGCGGGCGTTGGCGCTCATCCGGTTGGTGCCGAGGTTGTGGGTGGACGGGTAGGGCGGCGTGTGGATGGTCCGGACAGCACCCACTGCGTCATAGACCGCTGAGCCTCGCCCGTAGGCATGGGTGCGCATGGCGATGTCGTTGGGGTGATCGTCGAAATGCACGTTGGGAATGGGCAGGCCGAACTTGTCCTTCTCGGTGGCGTGCAGGCTGACGCGGTTGGTCTCGCGCGGCATGTCCTCCCCCACCAGCCACATGCCGGCGATATGGTCGTAGGCATCCATCGCCGAGCTGAAATCGCGGCCCCAGGCACCCGGATCGAGGAAGGCGGCCATGAAGGGCACGCCAAGCGACAGCGTTTCCATCTCGTAGCCGCCGACGAATCCGCGCCGCGGGTCGAAGCGGGACTCGTCCTTGATGATGCCGGCCATGGTGGTGCCGCGGTACATGTGGACCGGCCGGTCGAACACCGCATAGACCGAACCGGTCATGTGCCGCATGTAGTTGCGCCCGACCTGACCGGAGGAGTTCGCCAGCCCGTCCGGAAACATCGTCGAGGCGGAGTTCAGCAGCAGGCGCGGGCTTTCGATGGAGTTGCCGGCCACCGCGACGATGCGGGCCTTCTGCCGCTGGATGGCGCCGGTGCCGTCGGCATAGAGCACGGCATTGACCCGGCCCTTGGCGTCATGCTCCACCTTCAGGACCTGGGCGTTCGGCCGGACCTCCAGATTGCCGGTGGCCTCGCCCTTGGGGATCTCGGTGTACAGGGTGGACCATTTCGCGCCCGACTTGCAGCCCTGGAAACAGAAGCCGATCTGCTGGCAGGGGCCGCGGCCGTCACGCGGCTTGCTGTTGATCGACATGTTGCCGGTGTGGAAATCGGTGTAGCCCAGCTTCTTGGCGCCGGCCGCCAGCACCTTGTAATTGTTGTTGCCGGGCAGGCGCGGGATGCCGTTGGTGCCGGTCGTGCCCATCTTGAATTCGGCCTTGGCGTAATAGGGCTCCATCTCCGCCAGCGTCACCGGCCAGTCGAGCAGGTTGGCCCCCTCCACCTCGCCATAGGTCGTGCGCGCCTTGAACTCATGCTCCTGAAAGCGGAGCGAAGCGCCGGCCCAATGGACGGTGGAGCCGCCGACCGCCTTGACGATCCAAGCCGGCAGGTTGGGGAAGTCCTTCGCCACCCGCCAGGCACCCGAGGTGGTGCGCTTGTCCAGCCAGGAGATCTGCGAAAAGCTCTTCCACTCGTCGTTCACGAAATCCTGGATCTCGTGGCGCCCGCCGGCTTCCAGGCAGACGACCTTGATCCCCTTCTGGGCCAATTCGTTCGACAGAGTGCCGCCGCCGGCACCCGATCCGATCACCACCACGACGCCGTCGTCGTCCAATGAGAATTTCGCGGCCATGTCTCGATCCTCCCCGTTGCGGGTGTTTTGTGGGCGTTCATTGAGGCTGGTCGGCAGGGATGTCAGGCGTCCTTGATCCAATCAAGATCGTCGAACCCGCGATGGATGTAGCCGCCATATTCGGCGGACGCCCCTTCGTAGCCGAGCTTCGCCCACACCTCCGGCTGGTTGTAGAGGGCGACCACCATGTCGCCGCGGACCTTGCGGAAGAACGGGGTTGCTTCGATGGATTTCAGCACCATGACGCGGTCCGCCTCCGCCGGAATGGCGGCGTAGGGGGCGTTGCGCAGCTTGCGCGCGGCGGTATCGAGTGCCACGGCGCCTTCATTGAGCTGGCCGGCCAGAGTCGCGTCCTTGGCCGCTTCCTGATCCATGGAGGCCAGCGCCTTCTCGTAATAGGCGTCTCCCAGCCGGTCGTGCGGATAGAGGTCGCGGACCATGACCAGAAGCGTTTTGGCAGCGTCGGGCTTGATGGCCGTGAGCGCACCGGCCCAGGCCGGCGTCGCCGCGATCGACACCACACCGCTGGAAACCGCGCCCGCCGCCGCCACCGAAGCGGCCGAGGTTTTGAGGAAATTCCGCCTGTTGAACCGTGTCCGTTTGTCGAGAACGCGCATGATTGACGTCTCCTTCCCAAGTGGTTTGTTCTTGTCGTCAAAACTCAGCGGTAGCGGCCGTGGCGTTGCAGGACCTCGGTCTTGTAGCCGTCCGGATCGGTGACGAAGAAAAAGCGGGCCAGCAACGCGCCGCCGGGGGCGAACTCCTTCACCGGCGTCACCGGGAAGCCCAAGGCCGACAGCCGGGCGTGCTCCCGCTGCAGATCGTCCACCGCGACCGCCATGTGGCCATAGCCGTCGCCATGGGTGTAGGGGGTGGTGCGGTCATGGTTGACGGTCAGTTCCAGTTCGAAATCGTTCTCGGCATTGCGCAGGTAGATCAGCGTGAAGCCTTCGAAGGCCAGCCGCTCGGCCGGCTCAAGTCCAAAGGCCTTCGCGTAGAAGTCCAGCGACCGCTGTTCGTCGAGGACGCGCACCATCATGTGAATGATCTTGGCCATGATGCTTCCTGCGATGTCGTTGTGGGGCCGGGTCAGCGGGTGGCGCTGGTTTCCAGGAAATTGACGATGCTCTTGCGGACGCTGCCGTCTTCCTGCCGGTAGTTCATGTAGCTGCCCGGGAGGAACTCGTTCGAATTCGCCAGCCAGCGCTCCAGATGGCCGGCGTCCCAGGCGAAGCCGGCGCCGCGCAACGCGTCGGAATATTCGAAGCCGGCCGCCGAGCCGACCTTGCGGCCGATGACGCCAAACAGCGGTGGTCCGGCGCGCGGGCCATCGTCCTTCTTCACTGTATGGCAGGCTCCGCATTGCTGCCGGAACAGCGTCTCGCCTTCCGCCGCCGCGGACTTCCGCGTAAAGGGCGAGAGCGGTATGGACAGCAGGAGCAGCAGCATCACCCAGCGGTGCGGCGACAGTTTCGCGTGCATCGCATGCCTCATCTTTCAAAAACCCTCCCGATGCGTGGGGCGGCGCCTGCGCTTTTCTTTGCCGGATCAGCCGGGCAGGTGGCCGGGGCGGCGCCGTTGACTGGGAATAGCAAGCGTCATGCCACCTTGCGGGCGGTTGCCGGGAGCTTGGTGGCGGGACGTTTTCCCGTGGTGTCGCCGGTATCGAGTGTCTCGACTGTTTCGTTTTGAGACACCCGCCCGCGACAAGTCGTCTCATGATGGGACAGTGCGTTACACGAACGTTCTTTAAAATCGGTTTGCCGCCGCCGATTGCCGGCTTGGCATGGCCGTTGCTTTACAGGGTCGACGGTGCAGCCGCCCCCGTTCGGCGGACGCAATCGGTCTGAAGCCGGACGATCTCGGAACTCACGCCGTCGGCATCCCAAAGGCAGGCCGGCACGACTTTGCCCGGCAGCCAGTCGCCTGCCACCGGCGAACGACGCGATCCTTCAGGCCCGATCCTTAAGCCCTGTCATCGGATCAACATCATCAAAATCATGGGGAGAGACGACATGCCGGATGGATTGACGCTGAACAAGATCACCAGCCAGAAAGGCATCGGCATCAGCGAGGCGGCGCGCCGCGTCGCCGATCTCGGCTGGACGCCGTCCTACGTCAAGGAGGCGATGGCCTTTCCGACCGACTACAAGATCTCCAAGGCGCCGCGCGACCCGATGAAGCAGGTCCTGCGCTCCTACTTTCCGATGCAGGAGGAGAAGGACAACCGCGTCTATGGCGCGCTAGATGCGGCGCTGCGCGGCGACATGTTCCGCAATGTCGAGCCGCGCTGGATCGAGTGGATGAAGCTGTTCCTGGCGATCATCCCCTTCCCGGAAATCTCGGCGGCGCGGTCGATGGCGACGCTGGGCCAGCTGGCGCCGGGCGACGACCTGCGCACCGGCTTCACCATGCAGATGATCGACGAGTTCCGGCACTCGACGATCCAGATGAACCTCAAGAAATGGTACATGGAGAACTACATCGACCCGGCCGGCTTCGACATCACCGAGAAGGCGTTCGGCAAATGCTACGCCACCACCATCGGCCGGCAGTTCGGTGAGGCCTTCCTGACCGGCGACGCCATCACCGCGTCGAACATCTATCTGCAGGTCGTGGCGGAGACGGCCTTCACCAACACCTTGTTCGTCGCCATGCCGTCTGAGGCGGCGCGCAACGGAGACTATGCCCTGCCCACCGTCTTCCTGTCGGTGCAGAGCGACGAGTCCCGCCACATCGGCAACGGCCATTCCATGCTGATGTCGGTGCTGAAGGAGCCGGACAACCATCTGCTGCTGGAACGCGACATCCGCTATTCCTTCTGGCAGAACCACATGATCGTCGACGCCGCCATCGGCACGATCATCGAATACGGCACCAAGAATCGCGACAAGAACAAGGAATCCTACGCCGAGCTGTGGCACCGCTGGATTTTCGAGGATTACTATCGCACCTACATGCTGCCGCTGGAGAAGTACGGCATCAAGATCCACCATGACGACGTTCACGAAGCCTTCGACAGCATCGTCAAGAAGAATTACGTCCACAAGATCGCCCAGTTCTTCTCGGCCGGCTGGTGGGCCAATTTCTGGCGCATCGAGGCGATGACCGAGCGCGACTTCGAATGGTTCGAGAGCAAGTATCCGGGCTGGTACGACGAGTTCGGCGTCTGGTGGGAAAATTACGCCAAGCTCAGCAAGCCCGGCAGCGTACCGATCACCTTCGCCGACACCGGCTATGTCTACCCGCACCGCTGCTGGTCGAGCCTGGTGCCCTGCGTCATCCGCGAGGATTTCCAGATCGACGAGGTCGACGGCGAGCTGTTCACCTACGCCTCCGAAGTCGACCGCTGGACCCACAAGGAGGCCTTCGCCGCCGAATACCAGGGCCGCCCGACGCCGGCGATGGGCCGCTTCTCCGGCCGGCGCCAGTGGGAGGAGGTCTATGACGGCTGGGATCTCGCCGACGCCATCCAGGACATGGGCTTCGTCCGTCCCGACGGGAAGACGCTGGTCGCCCAGCCGCATCTGTCCTTCGAGGAGAAGGACATGTGGACGCTGGATCATGTGCGCGGCCACACCATCCGCAGCCCGCTGCTGGCCCTGCGCGAAATGACGCCGCAACAGCGTCAGGCGCATGTCGACGAGTACCGCAAGGGCTTCAAGATCCGCCGGGTCTGATTCCAGGGCTATCGCATAAGGAGCTCGTTCGCAGGGAAACGCCCTTCTCCCGCAAGGGGAGAAGGGCATCCGAACCGCAACGTCATTACTCCGACATCAAATGCGATGACCCATGGGTCTGATCCCCTGCCTCACCGATCGGGGCCGTTGCCTTTCCCAATGAAAAGAGGCGAACGCGCTCCCTTGCGGAGATCGACAGACCATGACCGCACAAGCGCTGCACAACAGTCCGGCCGTCCACACGGTGCGGCTGGAGCCGGTCGGCATCGAAATGGAGGTTGCAGAAGGGGAAACCATCCTCGACGCGGCCTTTCGCCAGGGCGTCTCGCTGATGCATGGCTGCAAGGAGGGGCAATGCTCCGCCTGCAAATGCCTGCTGATCGACGGCGACGTGGAGATGCTGAAATACTCCACCTTCGCGCTCTCCGATCCGGAGCGCGACAGTAACCACATCCTGCTCTGCCGCTCGCTGGCCTACAGCGACGTGGCGGTGGAATTGCTGAACTATGACGAGGATCTGCTGTCCCGCTCCATCCCGGTGAAGGACTTCAACGCGCGGCTGGCGGCGGTGGAGCCACTGACCCACGACATCGTCGCCATTGCGCTGGAACTGGACCAGCCGATGAAGTTCTGGGCCGGTCAATATGCCGACATCACGCTGCCTGGCATCGGCCTCACCCGCTCCTTCTCCATGGGCAACCCGCCGGCGGATGGCAATCGGCTGGAATTCATCATCAAGAAATACCCGGACGGCGCCTTTTCCCGGCAACTGGACGGAGGCCTGTCGGTCGGCGATCGGGTGAGCGTCCGCGGTCCCTACGGCACCTGTTTCCGCCGCGAGGGGCGAGAAGGGCCGATGATCCTGGTCGGCGGCGGGTCGGGCATGGCGCCGCTGCTGTCGATCCTGCGCGATCAGGCCGCCAGCGGCGAGACGCGGCCGGTGCGTCTCTTCTACGGCGCCCGCAGCCGCAGGGACCTGTTCCACCTCGACCTGTTCGAGGAATTCACCCGCAGCCTGCCGGACTTCGCCTTCGTCCCCGCCCTGTCGCATGCGGAGGAGGGCGACGGCTGGGCCGGCGAGACCGGCTTCATCCACGAGGTGCTGCGCCGGCACCTGTCCGACATGGCGGAGGTGGGGGAGGCCGACGTCTTCTCCTGCGGGCCGCCGCCGATGATCGACGCGGTGCTGCCGGTCCTGCAGATGGCCGGCGTCGATTCCGCGCGCGTCTATTTCGACAAATTCACCCCCGCCACCCGCTGAGCCGGGATTTTGCAAATTCGGGAGGAAAGACGATGACCATGCAGGAAACCGAAACCACATCCGCTGCCGCCGGGGCCAAGGTCTTTCCGGGATCGGACAGCCGCCGCTACAACTACTTCGAGCCGAAGGGGCGCAAGGCGACCCATTACGAGGACGTGACGGTCGATGTCCAGCCCGATCCGGATCGTTATCTGCTCCAGAACTGGATCATCTCCTTCGGCGACGGGACGCCGACCTATTCCAAGGACTGGACCGCGCTGAAATGCGCCGACTGGCACGGTTTCCGCGCGCCCGACCAGGAATGGGAACGCACCCATTACCAGCGCCAATCCACCATCGTCGGCATGATCCAGAACGTGGTGGAGAACGCACGCCGCGCCGGTGCGCCCCAGCGCTTCGACAAGGCCTGGGTCGCCGTGCTCCAGAACCATGTCGGTGCCTTCAAGCATGCCGAATACGGGCTGGGCACCGCTTTGATGCGGGCGCAGCGCTACGGCTACACCCAGATGGTGAACAACGCCATCCTGACCAACGCCTCTTACAAGCTGCGCTTCGCCCAGGATCTGACGCTCTATCTGGCGGAGGTCGGCAGCGACATCGGTGGGTTCGATCTGGACGCCGGCAAGGCGCACTGGCTGGACGACCCCATCTGGCAGCCCTGCCGCGAGGCGGTGGAGCATATCCGCGCAGCCACCGATTTCCTGGAGCAGTATTTCGCCGTCAACCTCGTCTTCGAACCGTTGGTGGGCGAGCTGTTCCGCAGCGGCTTCGTCATGCAGGTGGCGGCGGCGCAGAACGACTTCTCCACCCCGTCGGTCATCTCGGCGGCGGAGGCCGACTATGAACGGAACCTCGCCAACGCGGTGGAGCTGTTCGCCCTGCTGCTGCGCGACCCGGCGCACGGGCAGGATAACCGGACCATGCTGCAGAGCTGGTTCGCCCATCACGGCGGGTTGGCTGTGAAGGCGGCGTTGCAGTTGCAGCCGCTGTGGTCGCTGCCGCGGGTCAAGGCGGCGAGCTTCGCCGATGCCTTCGAGCGGGCGCGCAACCGCGTCGCCGCCATCGGGCGCGAGATCGGCATCGATGCCGACCTGCCGGCGCTGCCGCCGGTCGAGGTCGGGCAGCCTGCCGCGGCTGCCGTCACCGACGCCGCGGCCGAGTGATCCTTCCCGCATCTCCGCCACAAGAGGACGAAAACCATGAGCGTCACCACCGTGCAGCAGCTTTTCAAGCCGCTGAAGGACATCACCCAGGACGGCACCATCTCCCACCAGTGCGGCGTGACGATGAACGACAGCGTCGAGGCGCGCTGCATCGCCGAGGTGATGGAGAGCAAGCCCGGCATCACCGTCACCTATCTGCCGGCGATGATCCGCATCGACGGCGAGGGCAAGATCGAGTTCAAGATGAGCGAGATCGGCGAGGCCCTCGGCCGCGAGATGACCCCGCATATCTTCGAGATCTCCACCTCCACCCACTATGGCCGCATGGTCATGATCGACGAGGACACCGTCGTCCTCTTCGGCAACATGGATGACGCGCTCGCCTACGAATGAGTGGGCAGGCGGGGCTCGCTTCAGGTCCGGCGGGCTCCGCCTCTTTTTCAAATCCGCAAAATCAAGAATGGGAGGGAACGAGACCATGCCGAAGATGATGCTGCACCGTGCCGAGGCGCGGACCGCGCTTGCCCGTGGGGTGGGCAAGCTGGCGCTGGCGGTCCGCGGCACGCTGGGGCCGAAGGGGACGAACGCGATCATCGACCGCCCCATCGGCACGCCGATGATCTCTCGCGACGGCGTCAGCATCGCCGCCGAGATCGAGCTGCCTTGCCGCTTCGAGAACATGGGCGCCCAGGTGGTGCGCGAGGTGTCGAAGCAGACCAACGATGTGGCCGGCGACGGCACCACCACCGCCACCGTGCTGGCCGACGCGCTGATCCAGGATGGCGTCGCCGTGCTGGCGGATGGCCATGGCTCGGTCGAGTTGGTGGAGGGAATGGAGCGTGCCTGCGGCTTCGTCGTCGACCGGCTGCGCCGCATGGCCCGGCCGCTGGAAGGCGATGCGCAGCTGGAGCAGGTGGCGACGGTCGCGGCGACCGATCCGGCGCTCGGCCGGCTGGTAGCGGATGCTCTGCGCCGGGTGGGGATGGCGGGGGTGATCGACATCGAATACGGCCAGCCGGGCGCGCCGACCGCGCTGCATGTGCTGGAGGGCATGGTGCTGGACCGCGGCTTCCTGTCCCACCACATGGCGACCGAGCCCACCGGCCAGACCGCGGTGCTGGAGCGGCCCCACATCCTGATGACCGACCACAAGATCACCGATCCGGACCCGCTCCTGCGCCTGATCGACCGCATCGCCGCCGGGGGGCGGCCGCTGCTGGTCGTCGCCGATAGCGTGGCGCCGGAGGTGGTGGCTGCCCTGATGGAGCTGCGCCGCGGCGGACGCGCCACGGTGGTGGCGATCAATCCGCCGGAATTCGGCCATTGGCGTACGGCGACGATGGAGGACATCGCGATCCTGACCGGCGGGCGCGTCATCGCCCGCGACCTGGGCGGGCGCCTCGACAGCGTGACGGCGGAGGATCTGGGGGGCGCCGACCGCATCGAGGTGTCCGCCGGCCGCACCACCATCCTGCGCGGGCACGGCAATCCGGACATGCTGGCCGCCCGCCGCGCGCTGGTGCAGCGCCAGTGGGAGGAGGCGCCGCCCAACATCGAACGCGACAAGCTGTCCCAGCGGCTGGCGAAGCTGACGCATGGCACCGCCCTGATCGAGGTCGGCGGCGCCACGCCGGTGGAACAGAAGCGCACGGCCCAGCTTCTGGAGGATTCGCTCGCCGCCGCCCGTGCCGCGCTGGCGGAGGGTGTGCTGCCCGGCGGCGGCACTGCGCTGGCCCGCATCGCCCCGCTGCTCGACCGGCTGGCCGAGGATGTTGGGGAGGGCGAGCGCGCAGGGATACGGCTGGTGCAGCGGGCGATGCTGCAGCCTCTGGTCTGCATCGCCGAGAATGGCGGACTGGACGGGGCCGGCATCGCCGCTCGCCTCGCCGAGCTTCCGGACGGCGCCGGGTTCGATGCGCGCACCGGCCGGTTCGGCGACCTGTTCGCCGCGGGGATCATCGACCCTGCCAAGGTCACCACGCTGGCCCTGTTGAACGCGGTGTCGGTCGCCAAGCTGGTCCTGACCACCCACACCCTGATCGCCGACATCCCCGACGACGTCGATCCAACCGCCGGTCCGGCCCGCGGCGGCGGGATGGAGCGCTACGGGCGCGACTGATCCGCATCCGGCGGCACGAAACCTCCACCTTCGGGGAAAGGGGCAGGGAAAAAAGCCATAGAGTATTCCGCTACTACCGCTCCCGCTTCGGTTCGGCTTATGATTTTTTACACGAACAATCAGAAATGCGGAGGATCGGGGGCGGTCCTCCGCATCCGGACCGAAGGACAATCGGCGCACGGGCAATAAAACAGCAAAAGACGCCGGGAAGCAGGGAGGGGACAGTGTTGGCCAATGAAGAGGTCGCCATCGGCCGTTCGGCCGTTGCGTCATCCGGTCCGGCGTTCCATGCGCTGGCCAAGAGCGAACGTGACGGCGAACGGGCGACGATGAAGGCATGGGAAGACTTCGTTTCCGGATCGAGGCAGGAAAACCTGCCGGTCCGTGACGTGGTCATCCGATCCTGGGCACGGTGCCAGAGTTTTCTGGTCGACGCACGGGCGGACGCGGCGCCGGTGGTCGGCGCCGACCATGTGGAAGCCCTGAGACGGGAGAACCGCGAACTTCTGCAGGCCGCTGCCACCACGATGGCGGAGGCGGCGGATCTTCTCGCCGGCACGCGGACGGTGATGCTGATCACCGATGCCAACGGCGTGGTGCTGGAGGCGGCGGGCGACCGGGCCACCTTGAGCGCCGCACGCGACATCAGCCTGGGCTGTGGCGGCCATTGGAGCGAGAGCTGCGCCGGGACCAACGGCATCGGCACGGCGCTGGCGTCCAAGACGCCGGTGCTGGTCCAGGCGGCCGAGCATTACTGCGCCGGCATCAAGGGGTGGAGCTGCGCCGGGGCGCCGATTCACGATCCGCTGGACGGGTCGGTCGTGGGGCTGCTCGACATCTCCGGGCTGAAGCAGGGATTCAGCGCCCAGGCGCTGGCGCTGGCAGTGGTAGCCGCCCGGCAGGTGGAATGGAACCTCGCCCGCCAGACCGAGGCGGAGCATGTCCGTCTGCTGGAAGCCTGCCTGGAGGACAGCCAGAAATATGCCGGAGAGGGACTGATCGCACTGGATGCGCGTGGCCGCCTGCTCTACGCCAGCCGAAAGGCGGCGCATCTGCTGAAGGCCAGTCTCGGGTCCGACCTGCCTCAGCTCAGCCGCGGCACGAAGCTGCCCATCGTCGGGATCGCCGGCACGGTGGCGGGCAATCCGGCGGATGGCCAACTGCCCGTGCCCGCCGACTGGGTCAGGCCCCTGATGCTCGACGGCGAGCGGCGGGGCACGCTGCTGGTCATTCCCCGCGCGGCCGCCTGCCGCCTGCCGTCCGGCCGCCGCACGGCGTCCGACGAGACCGACCATGCGCGGTCGCGCTTCGGCGGCATCGTCGGGGCCAGCGACAGCCTGCGCGTGGTGATCGGCCAGGGGGAGCGGCTGGCGCCGTTGCCGGTCCCGATCCTGATCGAGGGGGAAACCGGCGTCGGCAAGGAACTGTTCGCGCGGGCCATCCACGGCCACAGCGCCGTGGCCGGTGGTCCCTTCATCCCCTTCAATTGCGGGGCCGTGTCGCGCGAGATGCTGGGCAGCGAGCTGTTCGGCTATGTACGTGGCGCCTTCACCGGGGCGGCGGCGGAGGGACGGACCGGCCGTTTCGAACTGGCCGATGGCGGAACGCTGTGCCTGGACGAGGTCGGCGAACTGCCGCTCGACCTCCAGCCCTATCTGCTGCGGGTGCTGGAGGAAGGGGTGTTGTACCGCATCGGCGACAGCACGCCGCGCCGGGTGTCGGTCCGGCTGCTCGCCATGACCAACCGCAACCTGCGCCATGAGGTAGCCGCCGGCCGCTTCCGCCGCGACCTGTATCACCGTCTGGCCGTCACCGCCCTGCGGGTGCCGCCGTTGCGGGAGCGGCAAGGCGACGTGCTGCGGCTGATCGCCCATTTCAACGACCTGCTGGCCGACCGGCACGGGCGGGATCCGGTCCGGTTCACGGCGGCGGCGCTGGAACGCCTGCACCGCTATGACTGGCCGGGCAATGTCCGGGAGTTGAGGAATTTGGTGGAACGCGCGGTCCTGCTGTCCACCGGCGGAATGGTGGACGTCGGCGATCTTCCCGAGGAATTGCGGGATGGCTGCGGCGGCGTGGACGCGGAGGGCTGGCCCCTGCCGGGTCCGCCGATGCCGATGCAGATGCCTGCGTCTCCCGGTCTGCCGGCGATATCCCCGCCGGCCATGTCCCTGACGGTGACGGAGCAGCGGACCATCGAGGACGTGATCGCCGCCACCGGAGGAAACCTGTCGGACGCCGCCGCGGTGCTGGGCATCTCGCGCAGCACCCTGTACCGCAAGCTGAGCCAGCATGGCATCCGGCGCGAGGCTATTGGAAAGGGAGTGGGCGCCGCCCGTGCCTGATCCCGTTTGCCGCAGGACAGCGTAACCGCTTCAGGGAGGGCCGGTGCATGTGCCAGATCTTCGTCAACACCGACCCCATCCTGTACGAGGCGCGGTCCCGCTCGGTCCGCATCCACGGGATGGTGACCAGCATCCGGTTGGAGAACCTGTTCTGGAACGTCCTTGCCGACATCGCGGCGGAGCAGGGAATCACCACCAATCGCCTGATCGTCACCCTGCATGACGAGGTCGTGGAGGTCCATGGCACGATCCAGAATCTCGCCTCGTTCCTGCGTGTCAGCTGCGTGCGCTATCTGACCATGGCTCCCGGCTCTGTATCCGAGGCTGGCGGGCAGGCGAGGATTGCGGTTCCCGCATCGGATGGCGGCGCGTCCGTCCTTGCTTTCCAGCGGGACCGTCGCCTGCCCGATGACGCGTGACGGTGCGGTCAGGAAGCCGCGTCAGCTTCCGGACGCAAGCGCCCGGTGGCCGGCTTGGATGCTGTCGATGATCGCCTGCCCACGCTCCAGCAGGTAGCTGCGCAACTGCGCATGCACCGGCAGCAGCGGCAGGCTGCGGCGGTGGGCGATGTACCAGGAGCGCATCAATGGCAATCCTTCCACCTTCAGCTCGCGCAGCATTCCCAAAGCCAGTTCCAGGTCTACGGTGTGGCGCGACAGCAGGGCGACGCCGATGCCGGCCATCACCGCCTGCTTGATCGTCTCGTTGCTGCTGGAGGTCATGACGATGCGCGGCGAGAAGCCCTGCCCGTGGAAATAGGCGTCGGTCAGCGCCCGCGTGCCGGCCCCTTCCTCCCGCGCGATGAAGCCGCTGTCGGCCAGATCGGACAGGCGCAGGGCCGGGGCGTCGGCCAGCGGATGGGTCGGCGCGCAGATGATGATGCTGGGATGGCGGGCGAAGGGTTCGGCCAGCAGTTCATCCGCGTCCAGTGGGCGGCCCATGATGGCGAGATCGACCTCGCCCTTGGCGACCATCGCATTCACCTCCCGCCGGTTGCCGTCCTGGAGATGGATCGACACGCCCGGCCGTTCCACCTGGAAGCGGGAGACCATGTGCGGAGCGATGTATTTGGCGGTGCTGACCAACCCGATGGTGACGTTGCCGCCGGTCACCCCCTTCAGCGCCTGCATCCGCCGGTCGGCATTGTCCAGCGCCTGGAGGATCAGCGTCGCATGCTCCAGCAGGTCACGCCCGGCCTCCGTCAGGACGACGCGGCGGCCGACCCGCTCGAACAGCGGGAAGCCGCAATGGCCCTCCACCTGCTTGATCTGGAACGAGACCGCGCCGGGCGTCAGTCCGAACCGCTCCGCCACCCGGGCGAAGGACAGGCTGCGGGCGGCGGCGGTGAAGATTTGGAGCTGGCGCAGCGTGGCATGCTGGATGGTCATCGGCCGGCCCATTCATCAGGAATCCCTATCCATACTGTGCTGTGTATTTGAATTTTCCTCAATAGTACGTGGGGCTAACGTTTTCATCGGAACGAACCGAACGCCACCGGCGAGGTGAAGACGATGAACTACGTATCGACGACTCTTCCAACGGATCAGAAGGCCGCCGATGGAGTTGTCAGCGACCCGAAGGCCCGCTACCGGCCTGGCGTGTTGAAATACCGCCAGATGGGCTATTGGGAACCCGACTACGAACCGAAGGACACCGACGTGCTTGCCGTCTTCCGCATCACGCCGCAGGACGGCGTCGATCCGGAGGAAGCGGCGGCGGCTGTCGCCGGCGAAAGCTCCACCGCCACCTGGACCGTGGTGTGGACCGACCGTCTGACCGATTGCGAGCGCTACCGGGCCAAGGCCTTCCGCGTCGATCCGGTGCCCGGCACGCCGGGGCAGTATTTCGCCTACATCGCCTATGAACTCGACCTGTTCGAGGAAGGGTCGATCGCCAACCTCACCGCATCGATCATCGGCAATGTCTTCGGCTTCAAGCCGCTGAAGGGGTTGCGGCTGGAGGACATGCGGATCCCCATCGCCTATTTGAAGACCTTCCAGGGGCCGGCGACCGGCATCGTGGTGGAACGCGAGCGGCTGAACAATTTCGGCCGGCCGCTGCTGGGCGCCACGATGAAGCCGAAGCTGGGCCTGTCCGGCCGCAACTATGGCCGCGTGGTGTACGAGGCGCTGAAGGGCGGGCTCGACTTCACCAAGGACGACGAGAACATCAACTCGCAGCCCTTCATGCATTGGCGCGACCGCTTCCTCTACTGCATGGAAGGGGTGAACCGCGCCATCGCCGAGACCGGGGAGGTCAAGGGCACCTATCTGAACGTCACCGGCGCCACCATGGAGGACATGTACGAGCGCGCCGAGTTCGCCAAGGAACTGGGCAGCGTCATCGTCATGATCGATCTGGTGATCGGCTACACCGCCATCCAGTCGATGGCGAAATGGGCGCGGCGCAACGACATGATCCTGCACCTGCACCGCGCCGGCCATTCCACCTACACCCGGCAGAAGAGCCACGGCGTGTCCTTCCGCGTGATCGCCAAGTGGATGCGCATGGCCGGCGTCGACCACATCCATGCCGGCACCGTCGTCGGCAAGCTGGAGGGCGACCCCAACGTCATCCGCGGCATCTACGACACCTGCCGCGAGACCCATGTCCCGCAGAACCTGCAGCACGGCATCTTCTTCGACCAGCCCTGGGCTGGCCTGAAGCGGGTGATGCCGGTGGCGTCGGGCGGCATCCATGCCGGGCAGATGCACCAGCTGCTGACCTATCTGGGCGAGGACGTGATCCTGCAGTTCGGCGGCGGCACCATCGGCCATCCCGACGGCATCCAGGCCGGCGCCACCGCCAACCGCGTCGCGCTGGAAGTGATGGTCAAGGCCCGCAACGAAGGCCGCGACATCTGGAACGAGGGGCCGGAGATCCTGCGCGACGCCGCCCGCTGGTGCGCCCCGCTGCGCGCCGCGCTCGACACCTGGAAGGACGTGACCTTCGACTACGCCTCCACCGACAGCGTCGATTACGTCCCCACCCCCACCGCGGCGATGTGAAGGAGCGAGTCCCATGCGTCTTAATCCTATGCGTTTGACTCAGGGCCAATTCTCCTTCCTGCCGGACCTGACGGACGAGGAGATCACCAAACAGGTGCAATACGCCCTCGACCAGGGCTGGGCCGTGGCGGTGGAGTTCACCGACGATCCGCATCCGCGCAACAGCTATTGGACGATGTGGGGCAACCCCATGTTCGACCTGCGCGACGCCAAGGGCGTGATGATGGAGATCGACGCCTGCCGCACCGCCCATCCCGACCAGTACGTGAAGGTCCTCGCCTTCGACAGCTCCCACGGGTTCGAGACGGTGCGCATGTCCTACCTGATCAACCGCCCGGCGGCGGAGCCCGGCTTCGAGCTGCTGCGGTCGGAGGGGCCGGGGCGGCGCATCGGCTACACGGTGCGCAGCTATGCCACCGGCCGTCCGCCGGGTGAGCGCTATGGCGGGGAGGTCCGTCATGGAGCGTGAGATCAGGCCGGGCAATCTCCTCGCCCCCTCCATCCTGTCCGCCGACTTCGCCCGGCTGGGCGAGGAGGTGGAGCGGGTGGTGGAGGCCGGTTGCGAGGTCGTCCACATCGACGTGATGGACAACCATTACGTTCCCAACCTGACCATCGGCCCGCTGGTCTGCGCCGCCATCCGTCCGCGCACCCGCGCAACGCTCGACGTGCATCTGATGGTGCGGCCGGTCGACGCCCTGGTGCCGCAGTTCGCCAAGGCCGGCGCCGACATCATCAGCTTCCACCCCGAGGCGTCGGACCATCCCGACCGCACCCTGGCGCTGATCCGCGAGCAGGGCTGCCGCTCTGGACTGGCGCTGAACCCGGCCACGCCTCTGGCGTATCTGGACCATGTGATGGACCGGCTGGACCTGATCCTCGTCATGTCGGTCAACCCCGGCTTCGGCGGCCAGTCCTTCATCCCCTCCGCGTTCGAGAAGATCGCCGAGGTCCGCCGCCGCATCGACCGCCACCGCGAGCGTACCGGCCGCGCCATCCGGCTTGAGGTGGACGGCGGCATCAAGCCCGACAACATCCGCGCCGTCGCCGAGGCCGGGGCCGACATCTTCGTCGCTGGTTCCGCCATCTTCGGCGATGCTGACGCCGACGGCGGCTATCGCGGCGTGGTCGGCCGCATGCGTGCCGCCCTGGTGGCCAAACCGGAATGGAGGGCGGCATGAGCGGGGCGGCCGACCTTCTCGCCCCGGAAACCCGTGACCAGCCGCGCGACGCTCCGTCCGTCGATCTCGACGCGCTCTACCGCGAGTCCGGCATCGGCGAAATGCTGGCGGGGATGGACCGCGAACTGGTCGGGCTGATGCCGGTGAAGACCCGCATCCGCGAGATCGCCGCCCTGCTGCTGGTGGAACGGGCACGGCGCAGCATCGGCCTTCGGGCGGAGCCGCCGTCGCTGCACATGTGCTTCACCGGCAATCCCGGCACCGGCAAGACCACGGTGGCGCGGCGCATGGCCGGGCTTCTCCATGGGCTGGGCTATATCCGGCGCGACCATGTGGTCAGCGTCACCCGCGACGATCTGGTCGGCCAGTATATCGGCCACACCGCGCCGAAGACGAAGGAGGTGCTGAAGCGCGCCATGGGCGGCGTGCTGTTCATCGACGAGGCCTATTACCTCTACCGGCCGGAGAACGAGCGCGATTACGGCCAGGAAGCCATCGAAATCCTGCTCCAGGTGATGGAGGACAACCGCGACGATCTGGTCGTGATCCTCGCCGGCTATCGCGACCGCATGGAGGTGTTCTTCCGCTCCAACCCCGGCATGGCGTCGCGCATCGCCCATCATGTCGATTTCCCCGACTACGAAGCAGCGGAACTGCTGGAGATCGCCCGGCTGATGACGGAGGGCATGCAGTACCGCATGGCTCCGGAGGCCGAACGGGCGATGGGCGACTACATCCTCCGCCGCATGGCCCAGCCGCGCTTCGCCAACGCCCGCTCCATCCGCAACGCGCTGGACCGCGCCCGCCTGCGTCAGGCCAACCGCCTGTTCGAGGCGCGCGGCAGCGCCATCGCCGCCGCCGACCTGCTGACCATCGCCGAGGAGGACATCCGCCAAAGCCGCGTCTTCACACAATAGGCCGCCAACGAAGCCGGCCGCAGAAAACATGAATGAGAGGGGGAACCGATGCCGCACCGTCACACGACCTTCAGCAAATTCATCATCGAGGACCAGCGCCGACGCGGCGGGGCCGACACCGACCTGACCGCGCTGCTCAACGACGTGCAGACCGCGTGCAAGTTCATCGCCAGCGCCGCCGCCCGCGGGTCGCTGACGCCGTCCGCCGGCCAGCCCGCCACCGCCCATTTTGCGGCTCCGGCTCCCGAACCCGGCGTCAACGTCCATGGCGAGACGCAGAAGCCGCTGGACCTGATCGCCAACGAGATCATGCTGCGCACCTGCGAGTATGGCGGCAAGCTCTGCGGCATGGCGTCGGAGGAGATGGAGGAGCCCTACCGCATCCCCCGTGAATATCCGCGCGGCCGCTATCTGCTGGCCTTCGATCCGCTGGACGGCTCGTCCAACGTGGACGTCAACCTGACGGTCGGCACCATCTTCTCCATCCTCAAGGCGCCCGACGGGGTGGACGAGCCCGAGGTGGAGCATTTCCTGCAGCCCGGCACCCAGCAGGTGGCGGCGGGCTTCGCCCTCTACGGTCCCGCCGACATGATCATCGCCACCTTCGGCGAGGGCGTGCACGGCTTCACGCTGGACCGCGAGATCGGCGCCTACACCCTGACCCACCCCGACATGCGCATCCCCGACCATGTCTGCGAATTCGCCATCAACAGCTCCAACGCCCGCTTCTGGGAGCCGCCGGTGCGCCAATATGTCGAGGAATGCATCAAGGGCAGTTCCGGCCCGCGCGAGGCGGATTTCAACATGCGCTGGATCGCGTCGCTGGTGGCGGAGGTCTATCGCATCCTGATCCGCGGCGGCGTCTTCCTCTATCCGCGCGACGCCCGCCCCACCCACAAGCCGGGACGGCTGCGCCTTCTCTACGAGGCCAATCCCATCGCCATGCTGGTGGAGCAGGCGGGCGGGGCGGCCAGCACCGGGCGGCAGCGCATCCTCGACATCAAGCCGATGGCCCTGCACCAGCGCGTGCCGGTGATCCTGGGATCGAAGGCGGAGGTGGAGCGGTTGGTCGCCTATCACGCCGCCTACGACCGGGGGGAGGAGCTGGCCTTCCACGCCCCGCTGTTCGGCAGCCGGTCGCTGTTCCTGCCGTCCGAAACCGCGGCACTCGGCTGAGGGAGGAACACACCATGTCGGCCCGTCATCCGATCATCGTCGTCACCGGCTCATCCGGCGCCGGGACTACCACCGTCACCCGCACCTTCCAGCAGATCTTCCGGCGCGAGGCCATCGCCGCCGCCATCGTCGAGGGTGACAGCTTCCACCGCTACGACCGCCGCGAAATGCGCGCCAAGGTCGCCGAGGCGCAGGAGGACCGCCATTCGACCTTCAGCCATTTCGGTCCCGACGCCAACCTGTTCGAGGAGTTGGACGACCTGTTCCGCAGCTATGGCGAGACCGGCGGCGGCCGCTCCCGCAAATACCTGCATGACGAGAAGGAGGCCGAACCATACGGCCAGGATCCCGGCACCTTCACGCCGTGGGAACAGATCGAGCCCGGCACAGACCTGCTGTTCTACGAGGGGCTGCACGGCTGCGTGCGCACCGACCGCGTCGATCTCGCCCGTCATGCCGACCTGAAGATCGGCGTGGTTCCCATCGTGAATCTCGAATGGATCCAGAAGATCCACCGCGACCGCAACATGCGCGGCTATTCGGAGGAGGCCATCGTCGACACCATCCTGCGGCGCATGCCCGATTACGTGAAATACATCTGCCCGCAGTTCAGCAGCACCGATGTGAATTTCCAGCGCGTGCCGACGGTGGACACCAGCAATCCCTTCATCGCCCGCGACATCCCGACCTCGGACGAAAGCATGCTGGTCATCCGCTTCACCCGGCCGAAGGGCATCGATTTCCCCTATCTGCTGTCGATGCTGAAGGACAGTTTCATGACCCGGCCCAACACCATCGTCTGTCCGGGGGACAAGATGGCGCTGGCCATGCAGCTGATCTTCACGCCGATGATCTGGCAACTGGTCGACCGCAAGAAGAAGGCGTTCTGAGGGGGCGCCCCTCCTGCCGCCGCAAGAACACCCACCAGGGGAAGGACACCAACCATGAACGCGTCGATGACCGCGGCCGTCGAGGTCCGCGAACAGGACCGGCTTGCCTTGCCGCCTGCCGATACTCCCGACCGTGGTTCCGGACGCCGCCTGCTGGCGAACGCCTTGCGCGTGCTCGCCATCGATGCGGTGGAAGCCGCGAACTCCGGTCATCCCGGCATGCCGATGGGAATGGCCGACATCGCCGAGGCTCTGTGGCGGCGCCATCTGCGCCACAATCCGGCCGACCCGCGCTGGCCCGACCGCGACCGCTTCGTGCTGTCGAACGGGCACGGCTCCATGCTGCTCTACGCGCTGCTGCATCTGACCGGCTACGATCTGCCGATGGAGGAACTGCGGCGCTTCCGGCAGCTCGGCTCGCGCACGCCGGGGCATCCCGAGTATGGCCTCACGCCGGGGGTGGAGACGACCACAGGGCCGCTGGGGCAGGGCCTTGCCAACGCCGTCGGCATGGCGTTGGCCGAACGGCTGCTGGGGGCGGAGTTCAACCGGCCGGGGTACCGGATCGTCGATCACCGGACCTTCTGCTTCGTCGGCGACGGCTGCCTGATGGAGGGGATCAGCCACGAGGCCTGCTCGCTGGCCGGCACGCTGGGGCTGGAAAAGCTGGTGGTCTTCTATGACGACAACGGCATTTCCATCGACGGCCCCGTCACCGGCTGGTTCGCCGACGATACGCCGCAGCGGTTCGAAGCCTATGGCTGGCGGGTGATCCGCGAGACCGACGGGCACGACGCCCACGCGCTGGACACCGCCATCGACGATGCGCTGGCCCCCTGCGGCAAGCCGACTCTGGTCTGCTGCCGGACGGTGATCGGCCTTGGCTCCCCCAACCGGGCCGGCTCGGCGGACGTGCATGGCGCGCCGCTGGGCTCGGCCGAGGCCGCCGCGACCAGGGCCGCACTCGGATGGAGCTACCCACCCTTCGAGATGCCGGACGAGGTGCGCGCCGGCTGGGATGCGCGGCGGCGTGGTGCGGCGGTGCAGGCCGACTGGCAGTCCCGGTTCGACGCCTATGCCGACGCCCACCCGCAGGCCGCCGCCGAGTTCCTGCGGCGCATGCGCGGCGACCTGCCGCAGAGCTTCGCCGAGGCCGCCGATGCCTGGATCGCCGCCGTCGCACGGCAAGCCGAGCCGATGGCGACGCGCAAGGCCTCCCAGCAGGCAATCGGCGCGCTGGCGGAATTGCTGCCGGAACTGCTGGGCGGATCGGCCGATCTCACCGGTTCCAATCTCACCGACTGGCGGGGGAGCGGCGGGCGCCACCTGCATTACGGCGTGCGGGAATTCGCCATGGCCGCGGTGATGAACGGCCTCGCCCTGCATGGCGGCTTTCTGCCCTTCGGCGGAACCTTCCTGGCATTCTCCGACTACTCCCGCAATGGCCTGCGCCTGTCGGCTCTGATGGGGCTGCGCGTCGTCCATGTCTTCACCCATGACGGCATCGGCCTGGGCGAGGACGGTCCCACCCACCAGCCGGTGGAGCATGCCGCCAGCCTGCGGCTGATGCCGAACCTCGACGTCTGGCGCCCCTGCGATGCCCTGGAGACCGCCGTCGCCTGGCGCGCCGCGGTGGAGCGGGCGGATGGACCGAGCGCACTGCTGCTGTCGCGCCAGACCCTGCCGGCCCAGACAGGTGAGGACCGCGCCCGTGATGCCGCCCGCGGCGGTTATGTGCTGGCCGACGATGAGGATCTCGACGTGGTGCTGATCGCCACCGGGTCGGAGGTTGCCATCGCCATGGAGGCGCGGCGGCTGCTCGCCGGCCGGGGCGTCGCCGCCCGCGTCGTCTCCATGCCCTGCTGCGAGGTCTTCGACCGCCAGGATCCGGATTGGCGCCGTGCCGTGCTGCCGGCCGGCGTTCCCCGGCTGGCGGTGGAGGCCGGGGCGACCGGGCTGTGGCGCGCCCATGTCGGGCTGGACGGCGACGTGGTCGGCCTCGACCGCTACGGCGAATCCGCCCCCGCAGCCGACCTCTACCGCCATTTCGGCATCAACGCGGAGGCGGTGGCGGAACGCGCCCAACGCCTCTGCTCCCCCCAGAACTGAACCGGAGACCTCCCCCGATGGCCCTGATCTCCCTCCGACAGCTCCTCGACCATGCGGCCGACCATGGCTATGGCGTGCCGGCCTTCAACATCAACACCATGGAACAGATTCAGGCGATCATGCAGGCGGCGGACGATTGCGCCAGCCCGGTGATCCTGCAGGCGTCCGCCGGCGCGCGCAAATATGCCGGCGAGCCGTTCCTGCGCCACATGGTGCAGGCGGCGGTGGAGATGTGGCCGCACATTCCCGTCTGCCTGCACCAGGACCATGGCGCCAGCCCGGCCGTCTGCCAACAGGCCATCCGCTCCGGCTTCACCAGCGTGATGATGGACGGCTCGCTGCTGGACGACATGAAGACGCCGGCCGGCTACGACTACAACATCCGCGTCACCCGGCAGGTGGTGGAGCAGGCGCATGCCGTCGGCGTCTCGGTGGAGGGCGAGCTGGGCTGCCTCGGCTCGCTGGAGACCGGCCGGGCAGGGGAGGAGGACGGCTCCGGCGCCGCCGGCATCCTGTCGCACGACCAGTTGCTGACCGATCCGGAGCAGGCGGCGGATTTCGTGGCGCGGACGGGGGTGGATGCGCTCGCCATCGCCATTGGCACCAGCCACGGCGCCTACAAGTTCAGCCGCCGACCGGACGGCGAGGTGCTGGCCATCGGCCGCATCCGCGCGATCCACAACCGCATCCCCGACACCCATCTGGTGATGCACGGCTCCTCCAGCGTGCCGCAGGAGTGGCTGGAGATCATCCGCGCCCATGGCGGCAGCATCCGGGAGACCTACGGCGTCCCGGTGGAGGAAATCCGCGAGGGCATCCGCAACGGCGTGCGCAAGGTCAACATCGACACCGACATCCGCCTCGCCATGAGCGGCAGCCTGCGCCGTGCGATGATGACGCGGCCGGAGGAGTTCGACCCGCGCAAGTTCCTGGCCGAAGCCACCAAGGCCGCCCGCGCGCTCTGCCGCGAGCGGTTCGAGGCCTTCGGGTCGGCAGCGCAGGCGGAGCGGATCGCCCCGCTTCCGCTGGAACGCATGGCCGCCCGCGCCGCCTGATTCCCCAACAATCCCAACACCCCATCCGACATTCCCACCCAGCGGAAGGCGATGATGATTTAGGATGCTGACTTTCAGCAAAGGATGCGTTACCGTGGCATCTGGTATACGAGACACCAGGAACTCGGATCGCGACACCCAGAAGCGCGGACCATCCAGCAGAGGCCAGAAACGCCGTGACCGCATTCCCTCCGATCATCAGCGCAAAGCCGCCGGGCGGCGTTCCTGCCCGCAGTATCCATCCCGGCTCCGGCCGCCGCAAGACGCGCGACCAGCAGAAGGGCCGCCAAGTCGACCCCGTCAGCCTTGAGGAGGTTCGGGCGCTTCTCGGCGACCGCTCCCGTCAGGCGGACCTGCTGATCGAGCATCTCCACCTGTTTCAGGACCATTACGGCTGCCTGCATGCCCGCCACCTCGCCGCTCTGGCGAAGGAGATGAAGCTGGCACTGGTCGAGGTGTTCGAGGTCGCGTCCTTCTACGCCCATTTCGACATCGTGATGGACGGGGAGCCGGCGCCGCCGAAGCTGACCATCCGCGTCTGCGATTCGCTGAGTTGCGCGCTCGCCGGGGCGGAGCAGCTGCACGAGGCGCTGAAGGCCGGCGTCGACGAGCGCGAGGTCCGCATCCTGCGCGCCCCCTGCATGGGCGGCTGCAACAACGCGCCCGTCGTGGCGATCGGCCATGCCCCGCACGAGAACGCGACCGTCGAGAGCGTGCTCGACGCCGTGGCCCACGGCCATGTCCACCCGGACATCCCCGACTATCTCGGCTTCGACGAGTATATCCGCGGCGGCGGATACAAGATGCTGGCCGAATGCCTGGACGGCGCGCGCGACGTCGATCAGGTGCTGAAGATGCTGGAGGATTCCAGCATCCGCGGCCTCGGCGGCGCAGGCTTCCCCACCGGCCTGAAATGGCGCTATGTCCGGGCGGAGCCGGGGCCGCGCATGATGGCGATCAACGGCGACGAGGGCGAGCCCGGCACCTTCAAGGACCGCTTCCATCTGGAGCGTGACCCGCACCGCTTCCTGGAGGGGATGCTGATCGGCGCCTGGACGGCCGAGGCGACCGACGTCTACATCTATCTGCGCGACGAATACCCGCAATGCCGGGAAATCCTGCTGCGCGAAATCCCCAAGGTCGAAGCCGCCGGCTTGGCCCGCCACACCCGCATCCATCTGCGCCGCGGCGCCGGCGCCTACATCTGCGGCGAAGAGTCGGCGATGCTGGAAAGCATCGAGGGCAAGCGCGGCCTGCCGCGCCACAAGCCGCCCTTCCCGTCGGTCGTCGGCCTGTTCGGCCGCCCGACCCTGATCAACAACATCGAGACGGTGTTCTGGGTCCGCGAGATCCTGGAGAAAGGAGGGGCGTGGTTCTCCAGCCACGGCATGAACGGGCGCAAGGGGCTGCGCACCTTCTCGGTCTCCGGCCGGGTGAAGGAGCCGGGGGTCAAGCTGGCCCCGGCCGGCATCACCCTGCAGGAACTGGTGGACCAGTATTGCGGCGGCATGGCCGACGGCCACACGCTGAAAGGCTATCTGCCCGGCGGCCCGTCCGGCGGTATCCTGCCGGCGTCGATGGCGAACATCCCGCTCGATTTCGGCACGCTGGAGCCGCACGGCTCCTTCATCGGCTCGGCCGCCGTGGTCGTGCTGTCCGACAAGGACAACATGCGCGACGTGGCGCTCAACCTGCTGAAATTCTTCGAGGATGAGAGTTGCGGCCAATGCACCCCCTGCCGGGTCGGCACCGAGAAGGCCGTGCGCCTGATCAGCGAACCCGAGTGGGACGAGGAGTTGCTGACCGCGCTCGCCACCGTGATGGGCGATGCGTCGATCTGCGGCCTCGGTCAGGCGGCGATGAACCCGATCAAGCTCGTGATGAAGCACTTCCGCGAAGACTTCGTGTCGCGCCAGGGTACGGCGCAGACCGTGGCCCCGGACGCAACCGGATCGCAGGGGTAAGGAGACCGACATGTCAAACGGCATCACTTTCACCCTGGACGGCACCGAGGTCGAGGCACGCAACGGCGAGACGATCTGGCAGGTCGCCACCCGGATCGGCACCGAGATCCCGCATCTCTGCCACCGGCCGGAACCGGGATACCGCCCCGACGGCAACTGCCGCGCCTGCATGGTGGAGATCGAGGGGGAGCGCGTGCTCGCCGCCTCCTGCATCCGCAAGCCCAAGCCCGGCATGACCGTGCGCACCGCGTCGGAGCGGGCCAAGGCGTCGCGCAAGCTGGTCTTCGAACTGCTGCTGGCCGACCAGCCGGAGCGGGAGACCGCGCACGACCCCAACTCCACCTTCTGGAACTGGGCGGACAAGGTCGAGATCGCCGGCAGCCGCTTCCCCACCGTGGACCGGCCGAACAAGACCGACGACATGTCGCACCCGGCGATGGCGGTCCAGCTCGACGCCTGCATCCACTGCAACCTGTGCGTCCGCGCCTGCCGCGAGGTCCAGGTCAACGACGTCATCGGCATGGCGGCACGCGGGCATCTGGAAAAGATCGTCTTCGATTTCGACGACCCGATGGGCCAATCCACCTGCGTCGCCTGCGGCGAGTGCGTGCAGGCCTGCCCGACCGGCGCGCTGATGCCGGCGACCATGGTCGACGAGAAGGGCGTCTATACCAACGCGCCCGACCGCGAAGTGGACTCCGTCTGCCCCTATTGCGGCGTCGGCTGCCAGCTGACCTACAAGATCAAGGACAACAAGATCGTCGCCGTCGATGGCAAGGATGGCCCGTCGAACCAGAACCGGCTCTGCGTGAAGGGCCGCTTCGGCTTCGATTACGCCCATCACGGCGACCGGCTGACCGTGCCGCTGATCCGCAAGGAGGGCGTGTCCAAGCACGACGTCGACATCGACCCGATGAACCCCTTCACCCATTTCCGTGAAGCGACCTGGGAAGAGGCTTTGGCGGTTGCGGCCGGGGGCCTGCGCAAGATCCGCGACGAGCGCGGCGGCAACGCGCTGGCCGGCTTCGGGTCGGCCAAGGGCTCCAACGAAGAGGCGTATCTGTTCCAGAAGCTGGTGCGCACCGGCTTCGGCACCAACAACGTCGACCATTGCACGCGGCTCTGCCATGCCTCGTCGGTGGCGGCGCTGATCGAGGGCGTCGGGTCGGGGGCGGTGTCGGCACCCTTCATGGCGGCGGAGGATGCCGAAGTCATCGTCATCATCGGCGCCAACCCGACGGAAAACCACCCCGTCGCCGCGACCTTCTTCAAGAACGCGGCGGAGCGCGGGGCGAAGCTGATCGTCATGGATCCGCGCGGGCTAGCCATGGCGCGCCATGCCACGCACATGCTGCAGTTCACGCCCGGCCGCGACGTGTCGATGCTGAACGCCATCCTCCATACCATCATCGCGGAGGGGCTGTACGACCGCCAGTATGTCCAGGCCAACACCGAGGATTTCGAGGCGCTTGCCGAGACGGTCAAGGATTACCCGCCGGAGGAGATGGAGAAGGTCTGCGGCATCCCCGCCGCCACGTTGCGCACGGTGGCGCGTCTGTTCGCCCGGGCCAAGTCGTCCATCATCTTCTGGGGCATGGGCGTGTCGCAGCACATCCACGGCACCGACAACAGCCGCTGCCTGATCGCGCTGTCGCTGGTCACCGGCCAGATCGGCCGTCCCGGCACCGGCCTGCACCCGCTGCGCGGCCAGAACAACGTCCAGGGCGCGTCCGACGCCGGCCTGATCCCGATGTTCTACCCCGACTACAAGTCGGTCGAGGATCCCGAGGTCCAGTCCTTCTACGAGAATTATTGGGGCACCAAGCTGGACGGCAAGCGTGGCCTGACGGTGGTCGAGATCATGGACGCCGTCCATGACGGCCGGATCAGGGGCCTCTATATCGAGGGCGAGAATCCGGCGATGTCCGATCCGGACGTGACCCACGCCCGCGAGGCGCTGGCCATGCTCGACCATCTGGTGGTGCAGGACATCTTCCTGACCGAGACGGCGAAATACGCCGACGTGGTGCTGCCGGCCTCGGCCTGGCCGGAGAAGGACGGCACCGTCATCAACACCAACCGGCAGGTCCAGATGGGCCGCGCGGCGGTGCCGATGCCGGGCGAGGCGCGCCAGGATCTGTGGATCATTCAGGACATGGCGCGTGGGCTCGGTCTGAACTGGAACTACACCCATGTGTCGGAGGTGTTCGCGGAGATGGTCGGCGCCATGCCGTCGCTCGCCAACATCACCTGGGAGCGGGTGGAGCGCGAGGGCTCCGTCACCTATCCGGTCGACGGCCCGGACGAGCCCGGCCACGACATCGTCTTCGGCAACGGCTTTCCCACCAAGACTGGGCGCGGTCGCTTCGTGCCGGCGCGGCCGATCAACCCGGCGGAGACGCCGGATATCGACTACCCGCTGGTGCTCACCACCGGCCGCCAGTTGGAGCATTGGCACACCGGGTCGATGACCCGGCGGTCGAGCGTGCTCGATGCGGTGGAGCCGGAGGCGGTCGCCTATGTCTCCCCGCACGACCTGACCCGTGCCGGAATGAGGACCGGCGACTACATGCTGGTGTCGAGCCGGCGCGGCACCATCCGGCTGAAGGCCCGCATCGACGACCGCATGCCGGTCGGGCTGGTCTTCATCCCCTTCGCCTACGCGGAAGCGGCGGCGAATGTGCTGACCAACCCCCAGCTCGATCCCTTCGGCAAGATCCCGGAGTTCAAATACTGCGCGATCAAGATCGAGAGGGCGGAGATGGCCGAGGCGGCGGAGTAGTGCCAGGAAAACCGCTCATGGCGGCGGCGACCCGCGCCACCGCCTGCGGGTCGAGGCCCGCGGTCCGCTCCCCGCCGCAGAGCGCGCCGCGGAAACCGAGGTAATCGGGCGACAGGGCCGAGAGGGCCGGGATGTCTGCAACGCGCAGCGACCCGGCCAGCCCGGTCAGCAATCCGTGCGCCCGTGTGCAGCACACGAACGCGGATAGATTCTCATCGTGCCAGTGGTGGCGCAGCCCATGGCGCTTGCCGGCCGTGTCCAGCATCGCCCCGTGAAAGCCGGCGGATGCCAGCCGGTCGATGGGCAGGCAGCCGGGATCCGGCGGCCAAAGGTCGGCGAAGAGCACGGCGACCAGTTGCACCCCTTCCGCCGCCAGCGGAGCCAGCGCGTCGATGCAGCGGTCGGGCGCTCCATCCGGCGCAAAGCCGATCTTGACGAAATCCACGCCGGTCCCGGCGACCCGGCGCGCTGCCGGTTCCACCGCCTCGGGCCGCATCGGATGGTCGCCGATGGTGGCGCTCAGCCGCGGGCGTTCGGGCAGGGCCGCCAGGTCGCGCACCGTCGCGGCGATATCGTCCGCTGCCCATGCACCCAGTGCCCCGGCGGAGGGATCCTTCAGATCCAGGATGTCGGGGCCTGCCGGCAGGAGCAGGGGGATTTCCGCCGCGGTCGCGACGCTGGCCAGCCATCCGGTCATGACTCCTCCCCTGTGCGGTGGGCTGCGATGCGGTCCATCAGCCAGCCCCAGCCCTCCAACTCATGTGGGCCGGCGGTCTTGCCGATGGCGATGGAGAGGTATTCGACCTCCCGTTCAATCTTGTCGGCGGGCAGCATGTGCAGCCGGCTGACCAGGATGGCCGCCTCGATCACCGCCGCCTGCGCCCGGTTGTGGCCGCGAAAAGGGGCATGGGTCGCGGCATGGATGCTGCGGCAGTGGAAGCGCGGGCGGACCGGGTCGTCCTCCACCTCTACCACCACGATCTCCTCGTGCGACAGGCAGTCGGCCAGACGGGGGGCGTCGATCCGCTCCGCCGGAACCGTCGGCCAGTCGCGGCGGCGTCCACTGATGCAGCCGGCGAAGACCCGCACGTCGTCGGTGTGGTTGACGACGGCGCAACGGCGGGCGAGCAGGTTGTCGAGCGTCCGTGACGGCCGGAACGGAGCCAGGATGAAGCGCTCCCCGTCGCCGTTCCACTCCACCGTCACCCCCATCGGCGCCACATGGGGCTGTCCGTCGTCGCCGGTGGTGGTGATGATGGTCTCGCGGATCAGGGGCATGGGTCAGCCGCCTCGCTTGGTCGGGCCGATGGCGTGGAAGCCGGTCGGGTCGTCCTGCGGCTCGTCCGTCGCGACACCCCAGCGCAATTCGCTGTCCTGGGCGTAGCGCTTGCCGAGTTGCCACGCGATCTGCGCCCGCGCCAGTTCCACCCCCAGATAAAAGGCATGGCCGGTGTCGGTTCCCAGATCAAGTTTCGTGAACAGGTCGAACGGATCGGTGGCGCGGTGATGGCCGTCGCGGTTGTAGAGATGGATGCCCTCCGCGCTGACCTCCACCCGGTAATTGGGGTCGCGGATCTGCGCTGCGGTCTCGGCGACCTGTTGGGCATTGCGGACGAAGGGCCGGCGGTCGCGCAGGCAGAGCAGGCCGCTGCCGAAGCCGCGTGGCATGCTGTGCGCCGCGCGGGCGGCGAAGAACTGGCGCCGGGCGGCGTCGAATTCGCGGATGGCGCGGCGGCAATGCGGGCTGACCTGCACTGCCAGGACACTGCCGATCCGCAGTTCGGACACCACCCCCATCAGCACCGCGGTGATGCCGGAGGTGTCGGCGTCGGTCAGCTCGGTCACATTGCCGATGCCCATCAGGATTTCGGCTTCGGGCCAGCGCTCCCGCACCGTACGGTAGCGCAGCAGGGAGTCGGTGAAGCCATGGTGGATCGGCTCCAGGATCGGATCGACCAGGAAGCGCCGCCCACGGCGGGTCATGGCGTCGACGGCGCGTCCCAGGCTGTCGAGATCCGGCGGGGTGGTCGGGATCAGCACCGGCACCGCATCGCCCTCCTCGGCGAGGTGGACCGTTTCCTCCGTCAGGCTGAGCAGATAGTCGGCACCGGCCCTCGTGGCGCGGCGCAATTCGTCGGCATTCAGGGAATCGACGCTGACGGCAAAGCCGGCGTCTTGCAGTGCGCCGATCGCCTCCTCCAGATGCGGGAAAGGCGTGTCGGGCAGGCAGCCGAGGTCGATGACGTCGGCACCGTCGGCGCGAAGCTCCGCCGCCTTGGCGAGGATGGCGGCGGTGTCGCGCGAGGGCGCGTCCACGATCTCGGCGAAGATGCGGGTGTCGTGCCGGCTGAGGTCGAGGGGGCGGGCCTGACGTTGGAAGTACTGGGGCAGATCCTCCAACTCGTCGGGGCCGCGTTCGACCGTCGTGCCGAAATGGGCGGCGAGGGCGGCGAGATCGCCGCGGAACCGGCCCGGCAGCAGGATCAGGTCGGCGCCCCGCGCGGAGTCCAGCCGCCGCAGCACGATCTCGGTGGTGGCGAGCGCCGCGACCTTGACGCCGAGATTGACGATGGTCGCCTCGAAGGGCAGGGGGGCGAGCGAGTCCAGCACCTGACGCAAGCGGCTCTCAGCGAGGGAACCGGTCAGGAAAAGGATGTGCCGGGCCATGCCGCCTCCCGTTCCCGCTCCACCCACAGCCGGGTGCCGGCCGGCGGACCGCCACGCAAATCCGCCACGAACAGCGGCAGGTCGTCCCGGCCGACGCAGCGGACCTCCGCCGACAGCCGCTCCATGCGGCCGGGCAGGACCGGGTCGATCACGCCGGCCCGCGCCAGCGCCCGCGCATCCGCCGTTCCCGGCGGCAGCGGCGCCGATTTCACCAGCACCAGCCGCTCCGCTTCCAGCCGTTCGGCGAGCCATGCCGCCAACGTGTCGGAGGTGACGTCCCAGCTCTCCTCCACATCCGCGTCGGCCGACAGGGTCGCCGGCAGCCACACCGCCGTTCCGTGCGTGTCCGCCAGATCGGTCATGGTCCGTGCCGGCTGCAGTCGCGGCTCGAGGTCGAGCAGCGCCAGCCCATATTGTTCCATGCCCAGGATCGCCATCTGGTGCGCCGCGGACGCGCCATAGCCCAGCACCGGCTGCGCATCGCGGACCGCATCGGCGAAGGGACCGCCGCCGGGAACGATGACGATGCGCCGCGCCCGCTCCGCAGCCAGCGCGGCGAGCCAGGGGCGCAGGGCAGGGCCGTTCCACAGGCTGCCGCCCAGCTTGACGACCCAAGTGGTGGCCGAAATTCCGCTCATCGCGCTTGGTCCCGCGCGCCGGTCAGCACGACGCCGACGCCGGCCGACTGGGGGACGATCTCCAGCTTTTCCACCTGCACCCGTGCGAAGACTGCTTCCGGCGGCGACAGGCACAGCGCCAGCAGCTTTTCGGCCAGGACCTCCAGCAACTGGATGTGCGGACTCTGCTGGAAGGCCTCGACACCCTGGATCAAATATTCGTAGGAGACGACGGCGTCGAGATCGTCGACAAAGGGGCGGTTCGGCACCTCGACCGTGACGGTCAGGCTGACGCGCACGCGCTGGGTGCGGGTCTTCTCGTGGTCCCAGACGCCGATGCGGAACTCCCCGACATAGTCGCGCAGCACAAGGTCGTAGCGGCGCATGACGGCGCTGGCGGGCGGCGGCCGCAGGACGTTCATGATGGTGAGGTAGCCGCTCTGTGAATCGTCCGGCATCTTCTGGTTCCTCTTTGCCGCCTGTCCTTCTTGGAGCCGCCCGGCTCACCGCCCGGCTCATCGCTTGGCCGGTGCATGCTCCGCCAGCCGGTGTTCGACCAGCCAGGCGACGCCGCGCGACCAGGCGGCGGCATTGTCGCCGCGGATGTCGCCGCGGGCCGTCGTCACCGCGCGGCCGGTGCCGACATCCTCGACCGCCACGGCGATCCACAGGATCAGGCTGCTGATCTTGCGGACCGCGCCAAACACGACCAGATCGGCACCGGCGGCACGCGCGATGTCGGTCTCGCAGCCGTTGCAGGTCCGGATCTGCGTCCCCGGCGGCACCAGCCCTGCCGTGGTCGCGTCGTCGATCACGTCATACCCCTTGGCGTCCAACGCCCGGCGCAGCTCCGCGCTGACCCGTTTCAGACGCTCAGCATGCTCCGCCGACTGGGGTTCGCCGCTGCTGTCCTCAAGCTCCAGATCGAGAACCAGCGTCCGCGCCGACGCGGCTCCGGCGCCCGTGAAGCCCGGTGCCAGACCGAGGACGAGCCCTGCGATCATAGCGGCTCCGATCCTCCTCCCCGCATGATCCATCGGGCTTCCCCTTTTGCGCAGCGGTTCCGATTGCACCGGATCGTTGGTGTTGCCATCATTCTCGGCATGCATCGATCATCTCCCATCGCCGCTGCGGTGTTGGCCGCGGCACTGATCGCAGGACTGCCCGCCCTTGCGGCAGCCCAGCCGGCTTCTTCGGATCCGAAGAATCCCGACTGGCCCTGTCCGCAGGTTCTGGTCCCGGCCCTGTCGCCGGCTTCGGTCTGGGACGGTCCGTCGATCGACGGGCTGGGGGACGAGTGGCAGCGCGATTCCGCCATCGCCACCCTGGTGCGGCGCGCGGCGGACGACAGCATCGACCCCGCCCGCCTGGAACCGGAAGCGAACGCGCTGGCCGGCCCGGTGCAGAAGGGGGCGGAGCAGGAGCATGACCGGAAGCTCGCGCTGGTCTTCGCCGGGACCTTCCAGACGCTTGACCGCCAGCGCACCGCCGCCATCGCGTCCATCGAGCGCTATGCCCAGCATCAACGGGCCCTGCGCGAGCGTATCGCCGCCGCCCTGCGCGACCTCGATGCCGTGTCGGCCGACGCCGCCCGCGCGCAGGAGATCAAGGCCGCCATCGCCTGGGATCGCCGCATCCTCGACGACCGCCGCCGGGCGCAGACCGCGGTTTGCGAGCAGCCGGCCCGCATCGAACAGCGGCTCGGCCAGATCGCGCGCATGCTGTCGGCGCTTCTGTCCTGAGGGCGGCACTCAGTTCGCCACCTTGGGTTCGGGTTCGACCGTGACGAGGTCGCGGCCCGTGGCCGTCCAGCCGTCAGTGCCGGCCGGATACCATTTGACCGCCTGATACCCGAGCGCCACCGCCCGTTTGGCGGCATTCCAGCTCATCCAGCAATCCGGCTGGCAGAACACCACCAGCGGACGCTTGCGGTCGCCGGCAGTCAGCGCCTCCAGGCTGGTGCGGAAATAGGCCTCCTGATCGGCGGAAGGGGCGCCGTAGCCGACATTCGGCAGCCAATGGGCTCCCGGAAGGCTGCGATGCGGCGGTGGGACCCAGCGGCTTCCCGGCGCCAGCCCTTCGGGCTTCGGCGGGGTGGGCAGCACGTCGACCAGGACGGCGCCGGCCTTCGCCAACCGCTCGACCTCCTCCGCTCCCACCGTCTCGGCGCCGCGCAGGGCCGGTGGGGTGGGGGCGCGGTAGTCGGCCATGCGGTAGCCGTCCGGTTCCGGCACCCCTGCTCCAGTCGCCGCCGCCTTGGCCGACGCCGCGCGGATCGACCCGTCGGGATTGGCAAGTGGGACATGGTACTCGGCAAGGATGCGGTCGATGTCGCCCTGGCGGCGGACGATGAAGTCGTTCAGCCAGTGGCGCCAGTCCGGCTCGTCCGGGCGGATGCCCATGGAGATCATGTATTGGAAGGGTGAAGCGCCCGGCTCGTCCTTCAGCGGCACGACCGCCAGCGGCACGGACTGCCGGGCGGCGAAGAAGCCGGCGATGGGACCCCAGACGATGGCGGCGTCGGTGTGGGCCGCCGCGACATCCTCCACCGCCTGTTGGGCAGGGTGGTGGGCGCGCGTGTCGGTGTCGAGCTGGTAGGGTTCCAGGTTGGTCAGCCCGTGGCGCAGCATCACCGCGGACGGCGGCGTGCGGGCGACGACGCCGATGCGCGCCCCCTGCAGCGACGGATCGGCCAGCGTCGTGGCCGTGATCCCGGAATCCTTGCGGTAGACCAGCGCGTAGGTGGACCGGTAATAGGGGTTGGTGTTCTGCATCAGCTCTTCGCCGACCGCCGTCCCCATCACCAGATCGCATTGCCGGGTGCGCAGCGTGTTGCGGACGAAGCCGATGGTCTGCGGCCACCAGGTGAAGGCCAGCGGCACCTTCAGCTCGTCGGCGATCAGCTTGGCGATGCGGTTCTCGAACCCCTCCTGCCGGTCGTTGGAGAAGGGAAGCAGGTTGCCGTCGGCGCAGACGCGCAGAACCTCCGTCGGAATGCCTTCCGCAGCAAAGGCGGACCGGCCGGCGGGAGCCGCCGCACAGAGCACGGCGGCCAGCATCAAGGAAAGGGCGGGCCGGCGGATCATGCCGGACTCACGATGCCGACTTGATCCGTTCGGGCCGGCCGCGGCCGACCTTCTCGTCGGAGCGGGCCTTCAGATACCGGTAGATGTCGGCGAGATTCGACATCACGTTCGGATCGGTGCCGAAGGTGGGCATCACCCGGTCGCCGGTGGCCCCCATGTTGGTGCGGCCGTTGGTGACCACGTCGGTGAACTGCCAGTAGTCCATCCGCTTCAGCGAGTCGGTCAGGGCCGGGGCGAAGGACGATCCAAGCCCGTCCGGCCCGTGGCACACATGGCAGGACGAGGCATAGCGCCGATAGCCGTTGTAGGTTCCCTGGTCCACCTTGCCGTCCCGCACGGCGTAGAGCGGCACCCCTTCGTCGTCCACCAGTTCCTCGGGCTCGGCGATCTTCGCTTCCTGCGGTGCGCTTCCGCTCGACGGTGCCTGAGCCGTCTGGTTTTGTGTCGGCTGGTTTTGCCCCGGCTTCTGGGCGGTATCCTGCTGGCCGAACGCGCTGCCGAGGGCCACCGTCGCGGTGAACCCAACAGCGGCGCACAGCCCGATCAGGTATTTGGGCATCTCACTGTCTCTCCCCACTGCCTTTGTTCGTGTCTTGCCATCAGCTTGGAAAAAAGGGCTTGGCGCCGGCCCCTTTACCGGGGTGGCGCCAAGCCTTGGCCATTACTGGTTGTCCGGAAGCGCAAAGACGGTCAGCGTGCCGCCAAGCTGGGTGTATTCGCCCAGCGACTTGTGCGCGCCGACGGCGCCAAGGCCTTCCTGTTCGCCGGTCAGCCCGGCGGCCAGCCCGATGCCGGCCCAGCCGCCGACACCCGACAGCACGGCGATGTACTGCTTGCCCTTGTGCGTGTAGGTGTTGACGTTGCCGATGATGCCGGACGACGTCTTGAAGTTGTAGAGGTCCTTGCCGTCACGCAGGTCGAAGGCCTTCAGATAGCCTTCCAGCGTGCCGTAGAAGCCGATGCCCCCCTTGGTCGTCAGCGCACCGCTCCACACCGCGAAGCGTTCCGGCTTCGACCAGACGATCTTGCCGGCTGCCGGATCCCAGGCGATGAAGTTGCCCATGCCGCCGTGCGAGTTCGGGGCCGGATACATGCTGAGCGTCGCGCCGACATAGGGCTGGCCGGCCGAATACTCCACCTTGAACGGCTCGTAATCCATGCAGATGTGGTTCGTCGGCACATAGAGCAGGCCGCTGTCCGGCGAGTAGGAGGCCGGTTGCTGGTCCTTCGAACCCAGCGCCGCCGGGCAGACGCCGGTGGTGTTGGTGTCCTCGCCCTGGGCGAAGGTGCTGTACTTGTCGACGACCTTGGGCCGGCCGGTCGCCATGTCGATCTCGGTCGCCCAGTTGACAGTCGGATCGAACTTCTTCGCCACGAGAAGCTCGCCGGTGTTGCGGTCGAGCGTGTAGCCGAAGCCGTTGCGGTCCATGTTGACCAGGACCTTGCGCTGCTGACCGCCGATGTTGATGTCGGCCAGAATGTTCTCGTTCACGCCGTCATAGTCCCACTCGTCGAACGGCGTCTTCTGGAACACCCACTTCGCCTGTCCGGTATCGGCATCGCGGGCGAAGATGGTCATCGACCATTTATTGTCGCTCTTGGCCCGGTCCTTGTTGACGGCGCGCTGCGCCGGATTCCAGGTGCCGGGGTTGCCGGTGCCGTAATAGATCAGGTTGAGGTCGGGATCGTAGGTGTACCAGCCCCAGGTGGTGCCGCCGCCGATCTTCCACTGGTCGGCCGGCCAGGTCTTGATGCCGAGGTCGGGCTCGCCGATCGGCTTGCCCATCATCAGCGTCTTCTGCGGGTCGATCATCACGTCCTTGTCGGCACCGGTCGAATAGGCCCGCCACACCATCTTGCCGGTGTTGATGTCGTAGGCCGTCAGATGGCCGCGGACGCCGAACTCGCCACCGCTGATGCCGACATAGACCTTGTCCTTAACGACCAGAGGTGAGGCGGTCAGCGTCTCGCCCTTGCTGGCGTCGCCGTTCTTGGCCGACCACAGCACCTTGCCGGTCTGCGCATCAAGCGCCACCAGCGTGTTGTCGGCCTGACCCAGGAAGACCTTGTTGCCGGCCACCGCGACGCCGCGGGTGACGGTGTCGCAGCACATCACCGGGATGACGGACGAATCCTGCTTGGGTTCATACTTCCACTTGATGCGGCCGTTGTCGTTCAGGTCCAGCGCATAGACGATGTTGGGGAAGGGCGTCGATATGTACATCGTATCGCCGATCACCACAGGACCGCCCTCGTGCCCGCGCAGCACGCCGGTGGAGAACTGCCAGACCGGCCTGAGGTTCTTCACGTTCTCACGGGTGATCTGGTCGAGCGTGCTGTAGCGCTGGCCGGCATAATTGCCGAGCTGCATCGCCCAGTTGGCCGGATCCTTCTGATTTTTCAGGGTGTCTTCGTTGGCATAGGCGACCGTGGCGGTGGCCGCCTGGATCGCGGCGGTGACGAGCAGACAGCGCACAAAGGGGTTCATCTGTTTCCTCCCGTTTTTTTAGGGGTGGTCCGTGGTCCCAGGGACTGTGCGACGACAGGCGGCGGTGTCGGTGAAGCGGTCTTTTGAGAGGGCGGTCTCCCTCCATCGTTGGCGCATGATGTCGATCAGACGGCGTCGGCGGTGCATCCGCACCCAAAGTTCCGAATCACAATGCTTCCGGCATCCAGGCGTGCCGGTATCAAGTGCCGGAGCACGGCCCTTGGCGGGGTTCTAAACTGCCCCGCATTATGTTGGTGATGCTGACAATCAGTTTGATCAAATAAAGATAGGCTGTGAAGATTATTTTCCGCCGCCGTTCGAAAGTTTTTGAACGAAGCGAAATAGTGGGTAGGTAAAGCCGAAATAGGTAATCCGAGTGGCGGAGATGGTCGAGCTGGCGCTCGCGCGATCAGGCCTGTTCCGCCGGTCCGCCCCGTCTTGCCCAGAATCCGCGGCCGGGATCATAGGCCAGCACCGCAGCGCCGAGGAACAGCGCGAGGCAGCCGGCCACCCACAGCAGGGCGGTGACGTCGACTCGGAGATACAGGCTGAAGCGGATCAGCTCCACTGCCTGGGTGAAGGGGTTGTAGGCGGCGATCAGGTACAGGGTCGGGCTGCCTTCCCGGATGCGCCAGAGCGGGTAGAGGGCGGAGGAGGCGAAGAACATCGGGAAGATGACGAAGTTCATCACCCCGGCGAAATTCTCCAGCTGCTTGACGAAGGACGACAGGAGCAGGCCCAGCGCCCCCAGCATCAGGCCGCTCAGCACCAGCGCCGGCAGGACGGCGAGGTAGCCCAGCGGCGGCGGCTCCACCCCCCACAGCCATGCGATGCCGAGGAAGACATAGACCTGCGCGATCGACACCGCGACACCGGCCAGCAGCTTGGCGACCAGCAGGTACCAGCGGGGCAGCGGGCTGACCAGCAGCGTCCGCATGCTGCCCATCTCGCGGTCGTAGACCATCGACAGGGAGTTCTGCATGCCGTTGAACAGCTGGATCATCGCAACCAGGCCGGGGACGACATATTCGTCGTAAAGGATGTAGGTCTCGTAGGGCGGGATGATCGACACGCCCAGCACGGCGCGGAAGCCGACGGCGAAGATCGCCAGCCAGACCAGCGGTCGGACCAGCGCGGCGAAGAAGCGTTCGCGCTGGTGCAGGAAGCGCAGGCCCTCGCGCACGATGATGCTGCGCAGGCAGTACCAATAGGTGGCGGCGCTCATGGCCGGCGCTCCCCCGCCGTCAGGGTGGCGAAGGCGGCGGGCAGGGCGGCCGTGCCGGTGTCGGCACAGACCGCGCGGACGGTGCCGGAGGCGCGCAGGCGACCCTGGTGCAGCACGACGACGGAGTCCTCGTCCGCCGCCTCGTCCATCAGGTGGGTGGCCCACAGCACCGCCAGCCCCTCGTCGCGGCAGAGCGCGCGGACATGGGCAAGGATGTGGCGGCGCGAGTCCACGTCGAGCCCGACGGTCGGTTCGTCGAGAAGCAGCAGGCGCGGGCGGTGCAGCAGGGCGCGGGCGATCTCCACCCGGCGGCGCTGCCCGCCGGACAGGGCGCGCACCTTGTCGTCGGCGCGGTCGGACAGGCCGATGCGGGCCAATTCCTCGCGCGCGCGGGCTTCGCAGTCCGATGGCCGCATGCCGTGCAGGCCGCCATGGTAGCGCAGGTTCTGCCGTACCGTGAGGTCGAGGTCGAGCGTCGGCTGCTGGAACACCACGCCGATGCGCTCCAACGCTCGGGTCGGCTGGCGCCGCAGGTCGAAGCCGAAGATGCGGATGTCGCCGCTGCGGCTGGAATAGAGCCGGGTGATCAGCGAGAACAGCGTGGTCTTTCCCGCGCCGTTCAGCCCCAGCAACATGGTGAAGCCGGCCGGCGGCACGGTGAAGGATACATGATCCAGCGCCACGCGCTTGCCGAAGCTGTGGCTGAGGTCCTCCACAGCCAAGGCGGCCACAGCCCCGGCGGCGGATCTTTGAATGGCGGGAATCGACGGAGACTCCGGAAGAACCACGGCCTCGAACATCCTGTCTTCCCCAACTGTCCTTCCACGGGCCGCACCCCGTCTTCACCCGAATGGGCGCAGGAGTGGCGGCACGTGCCGTTGTTCGGAAGGGTGATTGCAAAGATGGCTTTGCCGCATGATTGTTGGGATTGCGGATGAATGTTCAAGGCGCTTTCGCGCCGGGACGTGAGCTTGACCCCGACCATACTCCCGAAGAGTGATGTCCTGGTGGTGGCGCTGTCGGCACGGGCCCTGGCGGCCAGCGCACGCCGCAGCGGCCTTGGCGTCACGGCCCTGGACCTGTTCGCCGACGCGGACACCGCGGCCATGGCCGACCGCTGTCTCGCCCTGCCGTCAAGGCGGGTGCGCCTTCCCGGCCTCGCGCTGCGGCGCGCCCTGGCGGCGCCCGATCTGCGCGGCGTGCCGCTGGTCTATGGGGCGGGGTTCGAGGACAGACCGGAACTGCTGGCGGCGCTCGAACGCGACCGGCCGGTCCTCGGCAATGCTGCGGGGACGGTGGCGAGGCTGAAGGACCCGTTTGCCTTCGCCGCTCTGCTCGCCCGCCTCGGCATTCCGCATCCGGAGATTGCCACCTCGCCGCCGGATGATGGCGTGGGATGGCTGGTGAAACGCGCCGGAGCCAGCGGCGGCGGCCACATCCGGCCGGCGGGTCGGCGGAGCCACCCATTGCCGGCCGGACATTACCTCCAGCGCCGCATGCCGGGGCGTCCGGTGTCCCTGCTGTTCCTGGCCGATGGCCGGCGCGTGCTGCCGGTTGGATTCAGCCGGCAATGGATGGCCCCGGCACCCCGCCAGCCCTTTCGCTATGGTGGTGCGGTCGGCCCGCTGCCGGTGGCGCCGATACATGAGGGGTTCGCGGCGGCCATGACCGCCGCCGTCTCGCGGATCGCCGCGGAGGTCGGGCTGGTCGGGCTCAACAGCGCCGATTTCCTGGCCGGACCGGGCGGCTGGTGCCTGCTGGAGATCAATCCGCGGCCGGGGGCGACGCTGGACCTGTTCGACCGTCCGCCGATGCCGGGCCTGCTGGGCCTGCACATGGCCGCCTGTGCCGGGGACCTGCCGAAGGCTCTGCCACCCTTGGCCGGCTGCCGCGCCGCCATGGTCGTCTATGCGCGGACGCCTGTTCTGCTGGACAGCCGCATGCGCTGGCCGGATTGGACCGCCGACCGTCCCTGCACGCCGGCCCACATCCCGGCGGGTGCGCCGCTCTGCACTGTCCTGGCAGATGCCGCCGACCCGGCGGAGGCCCGTCGCGTTGCCGGCCGGCGCGCGTGGGAGCTTTTCCGGCGGCATTCCCTGGCGGAGGCGGCATGAGCGGCATAGTCGCCCTGTTCACCGATGGTGCCGACTGGCACGCGGCAAGGCTGGAACAGGCGATGACGCGTCGCGGCGTCGAATGCCGCCGCGTGCCCCTGAGCGCCTGCGGTTTCGCCGTCGGGCGGACGGCGACGGGGCTGCTGCTGCCGGGTTTCGGCGATGCGCTGCCGGCGGGGGCCTTCGTGCGGGTGGTCGGGCAGGGCAGTTTCGAACAGGTGACGCTGCGGCTGGGGGTGCTGCATGCGCTCGACCGGCTGGGGGTGCCCGTCTACAACACTGCCCGCGCCATCGAGCGTTGCGTGGACAAGAGCACCACCAGCTTCCTGCTGGCCCAGGCCGGCCTGCCGACGCCGCCCTCCGTTACCGTGCAGGACGGCGCGACGGCGCGCGCGGTGGTGGAGGCTTGGCCCGACTGCGTGCTGAAGCCGTTGTTCGGCGCCCAGGGCCGCGGCCTGCGCCGCCTGCCGCGTCCGGACGACGTGCCGGAGCCCGAGGCGGTGGCCGGCGTCTATTACCTGCAGCCCTTCGTGCCGCCGCGCCGCGACGGCGAGTGGCGCGACTGCCGGGTCTTCGTGGTGGGAGGGCGCGCGGTGGCGGCGATGATCCGCCATGGCCGCAGTTGGATCACGAATGTCCATCAGGGGGGGCGCTGTGAAGCCCTGGTGCCGGAGGGCGCGGCGGCCGAACTGGCGGTGCGTGCCGCGGCGGCGGTCGGTGCCGACTATGCCGGGGTCGATCTGATTTCCGCCCCCCATGACGAAGGGCAGTGGCTGGTGCTGGAGGTGAACTCGATGCCTGCATGGCAGGGGCTACAGTCGGTCAGCGACGCCGACATCGCCGACGCGCTAGTGGCGGATTTTCTCGCCCGCGTCGAGGCCGCCGCATCGCGAGGGCCGCAATGACCGCCCGCATGCTGCGGCTGTACCCCGGCCCACCGGAGGAGATCGCACTCAGTGGCGCCTATCTTTCCCACCGCCTGCATGAGCGGGGGAGTGCCGGGAGCCCGTTCGTCTACGCCAGCTTCGTCGCCAGCCTGGACGGGCGCATCGCCCTGCGCGACCCCGCCACCGGGGACAGCCGGCTGCCCGCCGGGCTGGTCAGCGGCAACGACTTCCGGCTGTTCCTGGAACTCCAGGCGCAGGCGGACTGCTTCGTCACCCATGGCGGTTACCTGCGCGATCTCGCGGCCGGCCGGCTGGACAATGTGCTGCAGGTGGGGACGCAGGAGGCGACACGGGACCTCGCACGATGGCGCGCCGACAACGGCTTGGCGCTACAGCCGACCCTGGTCATCGCCAGCGCCAGCCTGGATTTCCCAATGCCGGACTCTCCGGCCCGCCATGGCCAGCGTGTCGTCATCGCCACCGGCGCCGCGGCGCCGGCCAAGCGCATCGCGCAGTGGCGTGCCGCCGGCCATGAGGTGCTGATTGTCGGGGCGGGAGCGTCAGTGGAGGGCGCGCCGCTGGCCGATGAACTTGGCCGGCAGGGGCTGCGCAGCATCTATCTGCTGACGGGGCCGCGGATGCTCGACACCATGCTGCGGGACCGCAGGCTTTCGCGTCTGTACCTGACCACTGCCCATCGCCTCCTCGGCGGCGAGAGCTTTCACAGCATGCTGGCCGGGCCGGAACTGGGCGATGCCGGCCGGCTGCGGCTCTGCGCGCTGCATTACGATGCCAGCGCGCCGGACGGCACCGGGCAATTCTTCGCCCATTTCGAGCCGCGGCCGGCCTGAGTGGCCGAAGTGAACGTTTCTTTTTGAGTGGGAACGTTCCGTGCCGGTTACAGGCCGGCGCAGGCGTAGGCGTTGATTTCCGTGCCGACCCGGATTTCGGCGGTCTTTGGTTTGCGCCAGGTTTTCATGTCCGTTTCCTCCGCTGGAATGGGCGAACCGGCATGATTGCCCTGATGCCCATTAGGAAATGGTACCGGTGATGTCCCGGCGCCACCATCACCCGAATGGATAGAGAAGTGAGAATTTAGGCTAGTTCTTTGTGCGATGCGAAATGAACTGCGCGACCGTTTTTCTTTGGAATTGGAATAAATCAACGCGTTAAGCGCTGATATGGCGCAATCCCGTGTTGGACCTTTATTTGAATCAAATATCCCCATCAGTCCGGCGTCGGTGCCCAGCCTGATTTTGGCGCTCAGGGCTAACCGCAGAATAGTTTAACGACGGAAGGTATTCGGTCCTTTGTTCGCTGCTCCGTTCAAGCAAGGCTGAAGGTGGCAACCACTTTCCGCGAATACGAAAGCCCCTCTCCCGCAAGGGGAGAGGGGCTTTCGAAAAGAGCGGATCTTGGTGAAGAATCACGCGGCGAACGGGTGCTTCGCGATGTCCTTCTGGTTCATCAGATCCTTGGCGGTGGGATAGCCGGACACCGCGCGCTCAATGGCCTCCTTGGTGGCGCGGTAGTTGTAATCCTGGATCTTGGCGTTGTCCTTCGCCTCCCAATGGATGAAGACGCCGACGCAGATGAAGATGTTGTCGATCTCGTCCTGCGGGATGGTGCCTTCGGCCACGCAGTCGGCGACGGCCTTGGCCACGCCGTGCTGGGCCGGGCCGAACATCTGGACCGCCTGTTCCGCACCCTTGATCGTGACCTTGTTGAACAGGATGGTCGAGGGCTTGCACTGAAGATTGGGGGCGATGACCGCCAGCAGGCTGGTGAAGCCGTCCTTGTTGTTGGTCAGCGCGTTGCAGAAGGCGGTCTCCGCGGCACTGCCGCGCGGCCCCATGATCAGGTCGATGTGGGCCACCTCGTTCCCGTCGCCGACCAGCGACTCACCCACCAGCACGCGATTGATTTTCGGGGATGACCCCTGCCACATGCCCATCGCCGTTTTCTCCCATGTTTTTGATAATCATTGGAGGACCGCCGCAGTCATGCGGTCACGCCGGCCAGTTCGATCCTGTCAGCTCAATCCGGCCGGGTCGCCGGTAACGCGGCATCTGGATTGTCTGAGAGTACCGGCGTCGGTCACGGTGGGCATTATGCCGGTTTGTTTGTTAGTAAAACAAACTCACAAAAGGGTTCCGGAGTACCTTGAAATCGCAGCCGCCGTCTTCGTGCCACACCAGTATCGACTGGGAAGGCATGGCCGTTTGGTGGTTGTTACCCCATCTTTGCGGCGGCTGCGATCGATGCGCTGGATGGTGTCACTGCTGTCCTTGCTTGTCGGTCGATCCGGCCGTTCCGCCCGACCCGCCCTGCGTCACCGGGTCGCCGCCGATGGTGCCTTGCCGCTGCTGCTGGAGCGACGTGTCCGGCAGTTGTCCGGTCGGCGCTGCGCTGCCGCCCCCGGTGGTCGATCCGCTAGCAGAACCGCTGGCAGAGCCGCTTGACGTGCCGGAACTGCCCTGAGGCACCGGAGCGCCGCCGATGGCACCCTGGCGCTGGCCGGGCAGGGAGTCGGACGGCAATTGCCCCTCGGTGGCCGCCGGGGCGTTCTGTGTGCTCGTGCCGGTGGTGGATTGGGCGGAAGCCGACGGGGCCATGGCTGCCATGCCGAGGATGCCGGCACCGACCACGGCTGCACAGGCCAGGGCACGGACCGGGCTGTTGGAGAGCTTCATTGTCATGATTACACCTCCCTAGGGCCGGGCCGTCGCCGACAGCCGCCGCCGCACCCGGCCTTCCCCTCAACCGGGCGCTGCGGTCGCAGGTTCCGCGATGTCGTCACCCATCCATTACGGTTTCACGACGACCCCCCAGGGTGCGCCGCCGACGGCGATGCTCTTGATGACCTTGTTGCGCTCCAGGTCGATCACCGACAGATCGTTGCTGATGCCGTTGGTGGTGTAGAGCCGCTTTTCGTCGGGAGAGAAGGCGAGGTTCCAGACACGCTGGCCGACAAGGAAGTACCGTTTCACCTCGAAGCTCTCGGTGTCGATCTCGGCGATCCGGTTGGCGGGGCCGAGCGCCACGAAGGCACGCTTGCCGTCGCGGGTCATCTGGATGCCGACCGCCTGGATCGCTTCGCGCCGGACGCCGGTGACCTCGAAGCGGATCTTCTTCACCACCTTGCGGGTGCCTGCGTCGATGACGCTGACCGTGCCGCCGATCTCGCTGGACACCCAGACATGCTTGCCGTCGTCGCTGAACCGGGCGACGCGCGGCCGGCTGTCGACCAGCACGTTGCCGACGACGGCGCGTTTCTCTGTGTCGATGAAATGCGCCATGTTGGTGGTTTCAGAGGTGTTGACCAGGATCTTGCCGTCGGGGCTGATGCCCATGCCTTCCGGCTCCACCCCGACCTGGATGTTGCCGATCGCCTTGCGGCTGGGGATGTCGATGATGGTCACCATGTTGTCGTCCTCGTTGGCGACATACAGCCTGTTGCCGTCGGGGGAGAGGACGAACAGCTCCGGATCGGGGCCGGAGGGCAGGGAATGGATCACCTTGCCGCTGGCGATGTCCACCACGTCGACGCGGTTGTCGTCGCCGGCGCAGACATAGAGCTGTGTTCCGTCACCGCTCAGCGTGATCCCGCGCGGCCGGCGGCCGACCTTGATCTTGTTGGTGATCTGCAGGCTGTCGCCGTCCACCACGGCGATCTGGTTGTCCTTCTCGTTGGACACGAAAATGGTTTCGGCCAAGACCGGTTCCGCAATCAGGGCCGGTGCGCCGAGGAACAGCATGGTGCACAGTAAGGAACGCATGGGGTGGTCCGCCTCTTCAACGGTTGAAACGGCATTTGCTTTCCGGCGCGTCGTCGCCGAGCGTATCGAGGGGCGTCACGGGGTGCAGGAACCCCTCCTGGGGCGACACCGAGACCAGCATACGCGGCCCGGCGATCAGAATGGGTTGCCGCATCTGGCCGTCCCATTTGCGGAAGGACAGGGCTTCGCCCTTGAAGCCTGCCAGTTCGAAATCAGGGCTGTGCAGATAGGCGACGAGATCGTCGAAGCCGGTGGCGCCGGTGCGGGTCGCCGCCTCGCCCACGCTGCGCACCGCCAGCCAGGCGGCGTAGTCGCGCGGCAGCATCCAGCGGTCGGCGAGCTTCTCGAACCGGCTTTGCAACTGGGTGCCGCCCCATTGCTCGTTCACCCGCGACCAAGCGGTGGCGGTCAGGCCCTGGGTGCCGGCCACGGGTCGGGGATGCCAGGTGCGGCCGTCGAGGTAATCGCCGAAATTCCCCGCCTCGTCGGCGACGACCAGCACGTCGTAGTCCGGTCCCTGGGTGGCGAGCGGGATGTCGGACTGGATGGTGGTGACGCCGGTGTCGGTGCGGCGGTTGCCGGTGTCGAAGGTCCAGCTCTTCTCGGCGACGATCCGGCCGCCGAAGCGCTTGGCGGCGCGGCGCACCGCGTCGGCATAGAGCGTGTCGCCGGGATCGCGGCCGATCAGCAGGCTCCAGCCCGTCCATTTCTTCCAGGCGAGATACTGCGCCAGCGCGTCGGCCAGCATGCGCCGGCTGGCGGCGGTGTGCAGGATGTTGGCCCGGCACTGCTCGTTGCGTAGCGCATCGTCGGGCGCGCGGGCGTTGAACAGCAGCATCGACCGGGCTTCCGGCCGATCGGCGACGGCGAGCAGCGCTTCGCCCGGCAGATCGGCGACGACGAAGCGCACGCCTTCATCGGCCAGCGCCTTCAGCCCGGCGGCGATGTCGCCGTCCTGGGGCAGCACCTGTTCCACCAGCCGGAAGCTCTGGTTCAGGAACATGCCGGTGGAGTTGTTGTCGGCCAAAGCCAGCCGGGCGCCCTGGAGACCCTCGTCGGTCGCCACCGGTTCGAGGAAACTGGCCGGCGTGCGCGGATCCTCCTGCCGTCCAAGATAGCCGATCAGAATGGACTGTCCGCCGGCATCCTGGGCCAATGCCGCCGCTGCCGGCGCGGTCAACAGAAGTGCTGCGAGCGGCAGGGCGGCGATGAGGCGCCTTCGTCCCGTTGCCTTCGATAAGTCGGAGCGTCGCCTAGACAACGGCCAGAATTTCACCTCTTCCTCCTTCCGCAAGATCGCCGATGAAGCGATGGGCGCGGGTGGTGCCCGCGCGCTCGAACCAGCTTCCGGTGCCCTCCAGCGCGCGGCGCAGCAGGTGCAGGAACAGCCAATCCCGCGTGCCGCCATCGGCGAAGCCATCGGGCACAGCCTCTTGCGGCCGGCCGATCAGCAGCGTGCCGCGCCGCATGCCGAAGCCCGGATGCGAGCCGCAGCCGCCAGCGACGGCGAGCGTGCCGGCAACCATGAAGGCGGCGGCATAGGCGCCGGCCCGGCCGTCGACGACGACGATCCCGCGCCGCATCCGCTCGCCTGTCCGGTCGCCGGCATCGCCGCCGACGCTGATCAGTCCGCCGCGCATCCCCAGGGGCAGTCCGGGCAGAACGCCGCCCAGGCTGTCGCCGGCAGTGCCGTCGATGCGCAGCAGGCCGCCGGCCATGCCCGCACCGGCATGGTTGCCGGCGTTGCCCGCGACCAGGATGCGGCCCATCGTCATGCCGGCGCCGACCCGGTGCAGGATGGCGCCGGCCGGCCGGATCAGCAGCCCCTCTGCCGCATCGCCGGCCGACAGCTCGAAAAGGTCGCCCAGCCGCGCCGACCCTCCGCCGCAGGGCAGCGGCACCCCAGCGATGGCATCCGCCGTCAGCCCGGCCAGCCGCTCCGGCAGCAGCGCGGACATGTCCACCATCATGCCGGCGTCGCCGCGATAGGTCAGGGACAGGCCGCTCATGCCATCACCTCGTGCAGATGGAAGTGATGCGGGCCCAGCTTGCCGCCATAGTTGCCGGCGGTGATCGCCAGCACGCCGGCCGCCGTCCCGCCGGCGACGGCGGCGGCAATCCCCGCCCGCATGCCGGCGCGGATAGCGGCCTCGTCGGTGCCGTCCAGCACCAGTTCCAGTACCGCCTCGACATCGGGCGACAGCAGCGTCTCGGGTTCGACCGCCCGCAAGGTCGGGCAGAATCGCGTGTTGGTCGAGGCGATCAGCGCCTTGTATTTCGAGCCGACCTTGGAGCCCGAGCGCACCACCCCGCCGGGGAAGGGCAGGATGATGCCGGGCAGCGGCCGGATCGCCGCGACCGCCGCCTCCGCAGAGGCGAGGCATTGGCGGTGGCTGGCGGCCAGGATCAGGAAATTGCCGCCGCCGATGCCCTTGCCCACGGCGACGCTGTCCTCGCAGACGAACTCCCCATCCATCACCGGCAGGCGCCAGAAGCGGCGGTCGCCGAACTTCTTGGAGATCTGGTGCCCGTCGCCGAAATAGCGCAGTCCGCCGCCGAGCGGGATTCGCTTGGCGCCTTTGAGGAGCCCGGCATAGCAGGCCGACCCCGGCGAGGTCATGACGCATTGCCCGACCCGGTTGACGACATGCTTGGCAAGGTCGCCGCTGGACATGCCGAAGATCATCACCGCCGCTCCCGGCCGGCTGTCCGGCGTTTCCTCCGGCGTCAGCAGCCGTTCCACCGCCGCCTCGCAGCCGCAGCCGATGACCGAGGTGGCGAACCCGGTCAGGCTGGAGGTCGCCGCATCGACCCAGGCGGGGGTGTCGGCGGTGACGACGAGGCGCGTGTAGGTCATCGGAAAGGCTTCGGCGAAGGTGTCCTCGATGCGCACGCCGTTGATCCGCAGCTCCGCCATCACGGCACCTCCCGCCGCCGGCAGGGGTGGAGGAGGGGGCCGGCGCCGTGGCGGATCTCCTCGTCGCAGATGCGGAAATGCTTGAGGGACAAGCCGAGGCGCTCGTCGAAATGGCGGGCGATGCGGCGCTCGATCAGGTCGTCGAAGCCGGGGCGGACGACATGGGTGCAGCCCTGGGCCATCGCCACCAGCGTCCCGTCGCGCACCACCAGCCGGCCGCTCTTGAAGACGAGGTCGGGCCGTTCGAACATGGCGCGCCGGTCGGGCCGGTCGGTGTAGACGGTGACGTCGGCCGAGGCCCCCGGCGCCAGATGCCCGCGGTCGGCAAGCCCCAGGATGCGCGACGGCGCTGCACGGGTCATGACGGCGATCTCCGCCAGCGTGTATTCGCGGGTGATCGAGCCCAGCGTGGTATGGGCCGGCGCGTCGGGATGGATTTCCGCCAGCTTCGCCAGCCGGTAATCCCGGTCCATCAGCAGCCGGATCAGCTCGGGATAGAAGGTGAAGGGCGCGCCGTTGGGGTGGTCGGTGGTCAGGAACACCCGCCAGGGATCGTCCAGCAGCAGGAACAGCTCCAGCCCGATCGCCCATTGCAGAGCGTTGACATAGGAATTGTCGCGATAGTGGAACGGCACCACGCCGCAGCCGGCGTCGCATTCGATGTCCATCGCCAGCCATTTGCGCGGGTGGGCCAGCGGCGCGGTGCGGCGCTGCGCCATGGTGTCGGCTGACGCGGTCACCGTCTGCCCGAACATCACCTGCCCGATGTCCACCGACAGGGTCGGCGTCCGGTTCACCGCCTCCGCCAGCGCCGCGGCGCCGGAGGAGAACTTGCGGTCGCCTTCCGTGTCGTAGCTGTGGAACTGGATGTGCGTCATGTGCATCGGCAGGCCCGACGCCGCCTGGATGGTGTCCAGCGTCGTGGCGACGTTGCCGGGAACGCCCAGGTTGCAGCCATGGACATGCAGCGGGTGGGGCAGTCCCAACTCGTACACCGCGCGGGCCAGCACGGTCAGGACGCTGCGCGGTGTGACGCCGTAATAGGGGCCGGGCTCGTCCAGATCGAGGCTGCGGGCGTTGAACTTGAAGGCGTTGATGCCGCCGGGATTGACCACCTTCACGGCAAGGCTCTGGGTCGCCGTCAGCATCCAGGCGACATAATCGTTGATCGCGGCCTGCCCGGCATTGGTGGCGATCAGGTCCAGCAGGAAATCGTCGCTGCCCAGAACCAGATAGCCGCCGGTGTCGATATAGGGGATGTCGCCCATCTCCATGTGCGCATGCCGGGCGTTGGAGCCCAGCATCGCCGGCTCGAAGGCGGCGGTGAATCCCATCTCGATATAGCGGGCGCCGGTCGTATGGGTGGAGGGGGTGGCAAGCCCGCTTCCCCCGCCGCAGCCGCAGGCGCTGCCGGCGAAGCGGTGGTGTTCGTGCTCCTCCCCCATCAGCAGGCGGGCGAGGTTGACCTTGCCGCCGGCGATGTGGCTGTGGATGTCGATAGCGCCGGCCATCACCACCTTGCCGGTCAGGTCGTGGGTGGCGTCGGGCGTGGCGCCCGCTCCCGGATCGGCGGCGATGCGGTCGTCGCGCAGCCAGAGGTCGGCGACCTCGCCATGCCGGCCGTTGGCCGGGTCGAACAGCCGTCCGCCGGCAAGCTTCGTCAGCATCCGGCCTTCTCCCTGGTATCGGCGGATTGCTCCAGCGCCACGAGCATCCGGCCGATCACGTCGGCGACGCTAGGCAGGCCCCGGTCGATCAGCGCACCCGCATGCAGCGCCACCACGCTGTCGGCGCGGAACACGTCGCCGGCATGGTCGATGCCCGGCGTCCCCACCGGAATGAACAGCGCCGGTTCGGGGGTGATGGCCGTCTCCGGCGGCGCCAGCATGATGACGCTGCCGCTGGTGCTGAACTCCGGCACTTCGGGCCGAAAGGCGGAGATCCACAGCGTCACGTCGGCATCGCGCAGCCGTGTCCGCCAGTCGAACCTGTCCGGGTCGTGTGACGGCGCGCCCGCCTCGAAGCCGGTGCGCAGCGGAAAGCCGGTGCGCCATGTGCAGGCCTGGTTGGCGCCGATCAGGTTGTCGGCACCGGACAGCGGCAGGCCGGCGCAGCGCGTCGTGCCGTCCACGGTGCGGACCAGCCGGACCAGCGCTTCGACGATCAGGTCCGGTTGAGGCCCGTCGAACAGCCCCGCCGCCCACACCACCACCGCATAGCGCGCGGCCCGCAGCCGGGCCGCCAGTTCCGCCATCCGGGCATCGTTCGACGCCGTCCGGCCCGCCAGTGCCGTCCTCAGTCTCGTGACCAGGGTGGCGAGGTCCGGCTGCGGGTCGGCCTCCATGCCCTGCGTTTCGATCTGGCCGGCAAGGCACTGCACGGTCTCGGGCAGCGGCTCCCCGCCCAGGAAGACGACGCTCCGGCCGCCGCCGGGGACGAAGGCCGGTGCCGGTGCCACCCAGCGTTCCCACAGGCGCGGGAAGGCGGCGGCCGGATCCGGCCCGACGACCAGGACGAGGTCGCAGCGGTTGCGCAGCTCCGCCAGGGTGGTCACCGACCAGCCGAAGCGCCGCAGGACCGCGAGGTTGCGGAACAGGGCGTCGGACCGCTCATGGTCCACCGTCGCCCCGATGCGTGCGGCGAGCGTCAATGCGGCGAGCACGCCCTCGACATCGGCGGCCAGCCCGGCGATCAGCGGCGCACGGGCGGCGCCCAGCAGCCGCGCCGCCTCGGCGACGGCTTGGTCCATGGGGACCGGAGTGCCGGCCATGCGGGCATCAGTCGTCACCGCCATGGGCCGGCGGAACAGCCGGTCGGCCTGCGGACAGCCGCTGGGTCGGGGGGCGATGCCGGAATCGTCCTGATCGATCCCGATGTCGCCGCATCCCAGCCCGCAGAACGGACAGAGGATTTCGGGGTGGAAGGTCATGGCCCCCCAATCGCCTGAGCGGAGAATGAACCGCGGAGAATGAACCCGGAAGCGCAGTCGACCGCATAGACCGCAGGAAATATCTCCGGTGGCCTATGCGGTGAATTTCAGATGAGCAGTCGTCTTCGCCGGCAACCGTCCAAGCATCGGCCCCGATACGGAACACCCGATGCTTGGATGTGATCGGCCACGGACATGCCGTTCGGTCCGTTCATGACCAGTTTCCTCCCCGGAAATCCGCACCCCATTCGGGTTACTGCGCGCAGATACTCGTTCGCGCTACGGACAATTTTGTTCGTAACGCTAACATTGTGCCGGGACCCGCGCAAAGGGAATGCAGATGAGCCACCAGCGCAATCGGATAGGGGAGGTGCGGGTCCATGCGCCCGCGCGCCTGCATGCCGGCTTCGTCGACCTCAACGGCGGGCTTGGGCGCCGCTTCGGCAGCCTGGGCATCGCCATCGACCGGCCGGCGATCACCCTGCGCATCCGTCCGGCCGACCGGCTGACCGTCGACGGCCCGTCCGCCGACCGTGTCCGGCGCAGCATAGAACGGCTGGGCCGCGAGGCCGGCCTATCCGATATGGTCGCCGTAACGGTGGAGGAGGCGATCCCGGCCCATGTCGGGCTCGGTTCCGGCACCCAGACGGACCTTGCCGTCGCGGCTGCGCTCGTTTGCCTGGAGGGGCGCCGCACCGCCGCCCGCGATCTGGCCCGCGCGCTGGAACGGGGCGCGCGGTCCGGCATCGGGCTGGCGGCTTTCGAACAGGGCGGTGTGCTGCTGGACGGCGGCCGGGGCGGGCTGGATGCGGCGCCCCCGCTGATCGCGCGGGCCGAGTTTCCCGACGACTGGCGCATCCTGCTTCTGCTCCACCGCGGCGGGCATGGGCTGCATGGGGCGCCGGAGGTGGAAGCCTTCCGGCGCCTGCCGCCCTTTCCGCCGGATGCCGCGGCGCATCTGTGCCGGCTGATGCTGATGGTGGCACTCCCGGCCTTGGCGGAGCGGGACGTGGAGGCGTTCGGCCGGGCCATCGGCGAGCTTCAGCGCACCGTCGGCGACCATTTCGCACCGGCCCAGGGCGGACGCTTCACCAGCCCGCTGGTGGCGGAGGTGCTGGCGTGGCTGGAGGCGCAGGGGATCGCCGGCGTCGGCCAGAGCTCCTGGGGGCCGACCTGCTTCGCCATCGTCGGCGATGCCGCGTCGGCGGAGCGGCTGGCGGGCGAGATGCGCGAGCGCTGGGCCGGATCGCCGCTGGAGGTCATGGTCTGCCGTGGCCGCAACGTCGGCGCGACGGTGGAGAACCTGAACGCCGGGACGGGCTTCGTGCCCGTGGTCCGGCGGGCGGCCGGCGAATAACAAGAGGTGAACAACTGAAGGGAGGCAGGCATGAGCGCCCCTTACGTGCTGCACATGATCACGCCGCTGGCGAATGTCAGCCCGTTCGACGTCAACATGGCGGTGGACGCCGGCATCGACACGGTGGTCCCCTATACGGGTATCGAAACCGCGCAGGTCGAGGCACTGACCCAGGATGCCATGTTCTCCCGCGACCCGAAGAACGCGGTGCGCACCGGCCTGTTCATCGGCGGGCGCGACGCGGCGATGGCGCTGGACATGCTCGACGTGGCCCGCAAGGCGATGTTCCCGCCCTTCCAGATCTCGGTCTTCGCCGACCCGTCGGGCGCCTTCACCACCGCCGCCGCCATGGTCGCGGTGGTGGAGCGTGCCCTGCGGCGGGCCGGTCTGGAGGGCCTCACCGGGCTGGACGTCCAGGTCTATGGCGCGACCGGCGTGGTCGGCGGCATCGCCGGGCTGATTGCCGCCCAGGCCGGCGGCAGCGTCACCCTGGTCAGCCACCGCGGCGTGTCGGCCGTGCAGGGCAAGGCGGAGGAGTTCGGGCGCCGCTATGGCGTGACGCTGTCCTGCGCCGACACGGCGAGCGCCGGCAAGGCGGCTCTGCTGGAGCGGGCGGAGGTCGTGCTCGCCTGCGGCAAGGCCGGGATCACGGTTCTGTCCGCCGAGGATCTGCGGGCGGCCAAGCGGCTGCGCGTGGCCGCCGACATCAACGCCGTGCCGCCGGCCGGTGTGGAGGGCGTCGGCGTACAGGACGACGGGGTTGCCTTGCCGACTGCATCGGGTGCTGTCGGCATCGGCGCCCTCGCCATCGGCAACGTCAAGTTCAAGGTCCAGCACCACCTGCTGGAGCGGATGCAGACCGGCGGCACCGCCGTCGCCTTCGATTTTCAGGACGCCATGGCCGCGGCGCGGACCATCGCCGGAAAGGCATCGTGATGCAGGATCGCCCCAGCCTGTCGGCTCTATCCGCCCCGCTCGCCGCCGCCCTGGTCGCCGATGCGGCACAATTGCGGATCGGCATCGACCGGGTTGCCGGTGCGACGGTCGTCGATGGCGGGATCGCCCGGCCCGGCGGGCTGGAGGCCGGACGCCGCATCGCCGAGATGTGCATGGGCGGCCTCGGCCGGGTGACGCTGCAGGCCGACAACCAGTCCGAGCGCTGGCCCTTCCAGGTGGCGGTGCACAGCACCGACCCAGTGCTCGCCTGCCTCGGCAGCCAGTATGCCGGGTGGAGCCTTTCGCACAAGGAGGAGGGCGGATCCTTCTTCGCGCTGGGTTCCGGCCCCGGACGCGCCGTGGCCCGCAAGGAGACGCTGTTCGACGAACTCGGCTACAGCGACAGCGGCGACCATGCGGTTCTGGTCCTGGAAAGCGGCACCGTACCGCCGGCCCCGCTGGTGGAACGGATCGCGGCCGATTGCGGAGTGGCGGCGGAGCGGCTGACGCTGGTGCTGACCCCGACGGCGAGCCTCGCCGGCACCGTCCAGATCGTCGCCCGCGTGCTGGAGGTCGCCCTGCACAAGGTTCATGCGCTGGGCTTCCCGCTGCATGATGTCGTCGACGGCATCGGCGTCGCGCCCCTGCCGCCGCCGGGCAAGGGCTTCGTCGAGGCGATGGGGCGGACCAACGACGCCATCCTGTTCGGCGGCACCGTCCAGTTGTTCGTCACCGGCCCCGACGAGGCCGCTGCCGATCTGGCCCAACGCCTGCCAAGCACGGAATCGCGCGACTATGGGCGGCCCTTCGCCGAGGTCTTCGCGGCGGTGAACAAGGATTTCTACGCCATCGACCCGCTGCTGTTCGCGCCGGCCCGCGCGGTGGTGACGGCGCTGGACTCCGGCCGCAGCTTCCATGGCGGGCGTCTTGCGTCCGGCATGCTCGACCGGTCCTTCGGGGGGTGACGGGGATGGGGCCCGGCGTCGCGGAGCTGTTCATGGCCGTCTGCCGGGCGGAGGTGATGGCGCTGAAGCCGGGGAACGTCCATGTCCACGCCGCCGGCCACGGCATGACGGTGGCGGACTTCCTCCTGTCGGCGGAGGTAGCGGCGCCGGAGATCGCCCGGCCCGGCGCAGCGGTGGGGGAACGGATCCTGCGGGCGGTGCGGGCGACGCGGGCGGCGGTGAACTGCAACACCAACCTCGGCATCCTGCTTTTGACCGCCCCGCTGGCCCGTGCCGCGGAGATGCCGCCGACCCGTCCGCTCCGTGACAGGGTTTGCGCCGTGCTGGAGGATCTGAGCGTGGAGGACGCGGAAGCCGCCTATGAGGCGATCCGCCTTGCGTCACCCGGCGGGCTGGGCCGCGCGGCGGAGCATGACGTCGCCGGGCCCGCGACGGTGGATCTGCGCACCGCCATGGCCGCGGCACGGTCGCGCGACCGCATCGCCGCCCAATATGCCGATGGCTTCCGCGACGTGTTCGAGATCGGCGTCTCCCGTGCGCGGGCGCTTGATGGCAAGGATGCCGTATCGATGGCCGAAGCGGTCTATCTGGACTTCCTGACCGCCTTCACCGACAGCCACGTCCTGCGCAAGCAGGGGGGGGCGGTGGCGGCGGCCTTGATGAGCGAAGCGCGGGAGCTGCGCCGGCAACTGGCGGGGGAAAAGTCTGACGCGGTCCGGCACGACCATCTGTTCGCCTTCGATGCAAGGCTGAAATGGCAGGGCATCAACCCCGGCACCTCCGCCGACCTCACCGTCGCCAGCCTATTCGCCCACTGGCTGGAGGACAGGGAACAGGACGCAAAGGATGACAGGAATGACGTTCACCCTCGGCCTTGATGTCGGCGGCGCGCACCTGAAGGCCGCATGGCTCTCCGGCGGCGAGTTGATCGACGTGGTGCAGGTGCCCTGTCCGCTGTGGCAGGGGCTCGACCGGCTGGAGGGGGCGCTGGCGGAGGTCGCGGGATGCCATCGGCCGCTGTCGGATGTGGCGGTCACCATGACCGGGGAGCTTGTCGACCTGTTCGCCGATCGTGCCGACGGGGTCGGACGGATCCTCGACGTGCTGGCCGCCGGATTGCCGGGGGTGCCGCTGGGGGTGTTCGCCGGCCCGGCCGGTTTCCTGCCCGCCGCCGAGGCGCGCGATCGGGTTGCGGAGGTCGCCTCGGCCAACTGGCATGCCACGGCGGCGCTCGCCGCCCTGGCGCTGCCGGAGGGTATCCTCGTCGACATCGGCAGCACCACCACCGACATCGTGCCCTTCGCCGCAGGCTGCGTCCTGCATGCGGGCTACACCGACGCGGCACGGATGGAGACGGGCGAACTGCTCTACACCGGTGTCGTCCGCACCCCCATCATGGCGGTCGCCCCGCAGGCTCCCGTCAACGGCGTCTGGCGTGGCGTGATGGCGGAGTATTTCGCGACCATGGCCGATGCCCACCGGCTTGCCGGCACCCTGCCGGAGGGGGCCGACCTCCACCCGACCGCCGACGGCCGCGACAAGGGTCTGGAGGCCAGCGCCCGGCGCCTTGCGCGGATGGTCGGTGCCGATTCCGGCGACCCGGCGAACGGCGGCGACGCGACATGGCGCCGGCTCGCCAACCATTTCATCGACCACCAGATCCGCAGGATCGAGGACGGGCTGGCCCAGGTGGCCTCGCGCGGGGTGGTTCCGGACGAAGCTCCCCTGGTTGGGGCCGGGGTCGGCCGCTTCCTGGTGGAGCGTGTGGCCGCGCGCACCGGCCGTCCCTACCGCTTCCTGATGGAGGCGGCCACCCTGCCGGAATGCTGGCGGTCCATCGCCGCGGACTGCGCACCGGCGGTCGCCGTGGCCCTGTTGAACGCGCTTGGCCGGGCGCCGGACGGAACCCGGCGGGGGAGGGCGGCATGGGCGTCCGCCTGATCCTCGCCGCGATATTGTCCGTCGCCGCAGCCGCACCCGCATGGTCGGAGCCGCTCGCGGTGACGGAGATCGCGCCCGGCATCTTCGTTCACCAGGGCGTTATCGCCGAACCGGCGCCGGACAACCGGGGCGACACCGCCAACATCGGCTTCATCGTGGGCGGCAGCGGCGTGGCGGTCATCGACACCGGCGGCACGCCGGAGCTTGGCCGCCGCCTGCGCGAGACCATCGCCGCCCGGACCGACAAGCCGCCGGTCGTCGTCATCAACACCCACATGCATCCCGACCATGTGTTCGGCAACGCCGCCTTCGAGGGGGTTCCAATCATTGGCCACGCCAACCTGCGGGACGCGCTGGCGGCCCGCATCGAGGTCTACCGGCGCCGGCTGGCCGACGAACTGGGCGCTGAGGCCGCGGCCGGGATCGCGCCGGTGCGGGTGGACCGGCCGGTGGGGGAGGAGGTGCGGATCGACCTCGGCGACCGCGTCATCGTCCTGACCGCCCATCCGACGGCGCACACCAACAACGACCTGACCGTCTTCGACCGGCAGACCGGGACGCTGTTCACAGGCGACCTGTTGTTTCTCGACCATCTGCCGGCGGTGGACGGCAGTGCGGTGGGCTGGCTGCGGGTGATCGACGCGCTCGGGCGCATTCCGGCGGTGCGCGCCGTTCCCGGACACGGCCCTGCCGCCGTCGATTGGCCGGGCGCGCTGGATCCCGAGCGGCGCTACCTGACCACGCTGGTGGAGGGGGTGCGGCGGGTGCTGAAGGCCGGCGGCAGCATCCAGGAGGCCGTCGCGCATGTGGCGGAGGATGAACGGGACCGCTGGCTGTTGTTCGATGTGTACAATCCGCGCAACGTGACGGCGACCTTCGCCGAGCTGGAATGGGAATAGGAGCGCGATACGGGAGGGAGGAAGCGATGACCGGATATCCGATGCGGAAGCCGCAGGAGATGGCGCTGCCGATGGCGCTGGCGGCGGGGTTCCTGATGATGCTGTCCATGCCGGCGCTCGCCGCCGCCGATGCGGCGGAGGATGCCGCGCGCTGGGACCTGCTGCGCGACATGTATTTCAAGGATCGTCCGGTCGAGGAGGCCGGCGACCGGATGCGGATCGACGCCCCGGCGCGCGCCCACGACGCGGCGCTGGTGCCGGTGCGGGTGGAGGTGGATCCCTCACTTCGCCTGAAGTCGCTGTCTCTGCTGGTCGACAAGAACCCGGTGCCGCTGGCCGCCACCTTCCGCTATGGCCCGGCCAGCGCCGGCAGCACCATCGAGACCCGCCTGCGCGTCAACGAATACACCAACGTCAGCGCGGTGGGCGAGACGCAGGACGGGCGGCTGCTGATGACGCGGGTCTTCGTCAAGGCGGCCGGCGGCTGTTCGGCCCCGGCTCTCAAGGACCCGCAGGAGGCGATGGCGCGGCTCGGCCGTATCAAGGTCAAGCTGCCGGAGACGGCCGGTCCCGGCGGCCCGGCCGACGCGCAGCTGCTGATCAGCCATCCCAATGCCAGCGGCCTGCAGTTCGATCAGGTCAGCCGCACCTACATCCCTGCCCATTATATCCAGTCCATCGCCATCCGCGTCGGCGGGCGGACGGTTCTGGAGGCGGACACCGACATCTCGATCAGCGAGGATCCGAATCTGCGCTTCAGCTTCATCCCCGTCGAGGGCGGCAGTCTGGAGGTGACCGCCCAAGACACCAAGGGCGCCACCTTCAGCCAGACGGTGCCTTTGGCGGCCGGGGGCGGATGAGAGCGGACCGTAAAGAGGCGCGCCTCAGAAGCACTGGCCTCAGAAGCACTGCCGGTCGGCGGCGACCTGGGCTTGGCGGAAGCGGTCCATCAGGTCCTTGGCCCAGCCGGAACTGCGGAAGATCCCCGCCCGCTCGCCCGGCATGTCGGCCATCACCTTCACCGTTTCGATAGCGGTGTAGTCGTCATAGGTGATCCGGTCGGCGATGGCGTCGATGCTGCAGGCGCATTTCTCCATGACGATGTGCGACTGACCGTTGGCCGCCATGCAGGCGATCACGTAATCGGCCCGCGCCGCCGTGGGATAGTCGTTGGCCGGACCGGCGGCGGCGGGAAGCGCCGTCCCGAGGAAAATTGCCGCGAGACCAAGCGCGATGCGAACTGGCATGCCCGGAATTCTCCCCCTTTGCCCGCGGATCGCAGCCGGTGAGCCGCGATCATCCATCCGCGATGATTTCACTATATAACAATCATCGACACGGATTGAGCTCGTCCACTCCAAAGGAGGGGGGCCTCCTTCGGAGTGGATGGGTTGGGAAGGCGGGGACGCCGTACGGGAAAAGATGCGTCCGCCGGGTCAGACCTGACGCGGTTCGCACTTCCAGCGGCGGACTGTATATTTCGGGTGCTGTTCCGCCCATTCGGCGGCCCGGAACATGCCGTTGCGCGAACAGGCCATCACATTGGCGAAAGGCTCCTGGAACGACGGGCGTTCGATGGTGCAGCGGTCGGGGCTGGATACGAGGCAGACCACGAAGAGCAACTCGATCATGACATCTCCAGAGTCAGGAATGTTGCGGACGACCCCGTTTGACCTCCGCCGTTCGGGTTCATTTCATGGTTATGTTGCAGTGCACAACAAGCAGAGCGTCCGAGTCAAGACCTCTGATGTATGACATCGCATGTGTGCATGAACATTGGGACCACGCCCTATGTCTCGATTCAGCGATCGTTTGCGCTCCGTGTGAAGCGCAACTCCGTCCTGACCGGAATCGCATCGACCTGTGGCTCGGGCGGAAGACGGGAACCGAACCGCCGGACGCACGGTTGGCTTTCCCGTCTCTTCAGTCTTGGTCGGAGTGGAAGGTCATGGAGTTGTCGGGGAAGGTCGCGCTGGTCACCGGTGCCGGGTCGGGGATCGGCAAGGCGTCCGCAGTGCTGTTCGCCAGGGCCGGGGCCAGCGTCGGGGTGCTGAGCCGCACCGAGGACGAAATCCGCAAGACCGCCGAGGAGATCGTTGCTGCCGGCGGCAAGGCGCTGGCGCTGACCGCCGATGTCGGCGACGACGCGGCGATGCGGCAGGCGGTGGACCGGCTGGCGGCGGAATACGGGCGGATCGACATCGTCTTCGCCAATGCCGGCATCAACGGCGTCTGGGCGGCCATCGACGAGCTGACGCCGGAGGAATGGGACCGTACCATCAACACCAATCTGCGCGGCACCTACCTGACGCTGCACCATGCCGTTCCGCATCTGAAGAAGGCGGGCGGCGGGTCGGTGATCGTCATGGCGTCGATCAACGGCACGCGGGTGTTCAGCAACACGGGCGCCACCGCCTACTCCTGCACCAAGGCGGCCCAGGTCGCGATGGTGAAGATGCTGGCGCTGGAACTGGCGAAGGACCGCATCCGCGTCAACGCCATCTGCCCCGGCATCATCGATACGGAGATCCCCGACAACACCGAGTCCCGCAACCTCGACTCCCTGCGGGTCCCGATCGAGTATCCCGAGGGCAAGGTTCCTCTGACCGACGGGAAATCCGGCGACAGCTTCGACGTGGCGGAACTCGCCCTGTTCCTGGCTTCGGACCGGGCCAGGCACATCAGCGGCACGCCGGTGTGGATCGACGGAGCGGAATCCTTGCTGGTCGGATGAGCATCGGGCATTCGTTGGTCTTCAAACAATCGGTCGGAAAGGCGGAACTTCCATGAGCGTGACTGAAACCGTGCGGAACAATGAACAGCTCAACCGTTACGAGCTGACCGTCGACGGTGACACCGCGGTGGCGGAGTACGAGTTGCGGGACGGCAAGATCGTCTTCACCCACACCCACGTGCCGGAAAGCATGTCCGGCAAGGGTGTCGGGTCGGCGTTGGCGAAGGGCGCCCTGGATGATGTCCGCGCCCAGGGAAAGAAGGCGCTGCCGCTCTGCTCCTTCATCGAGGCCTACATCAAGCGCCATCCCGACTACGCCGACCTCGTGGAGTAGGACAGGAGACCGGGCGGGGGCGGTCAGTCCGCCCGCCCGGTCTCCTCGCCGTCGAGGAAGATCAGATCGCCGTCCAGCAGGAACAGGCAGATGCAATCCTCCTCGCTGGCTCCGCGGGCATGGTGGTCGGTGGGCGCGACATAGTGGGCGACATCGCCCAGCTCATAGTGGCCGTATTCGTCGCTGAAGGCGCCGCGCAGCACCAGGAGGAGTTCGTCGGCCGTGTGCCGGTGCGCCGGAACCGGGGCGTCATGCGCCATCCGCAGCAGGCAGATGTTGGTGCCGGCAAGCGTCCGTTGCCACGCCGACAGCCAGACGCCGGGCGACAATTCCGTCCATGACCCGCAATCCACCGGGCTGTCGATCGCCTCCGGCAACCAGCTGCGCAGCGGTTCCGGCACCAGCCGGCCGGCCGGTTGCCCTGCAATGTCGGACACGCGCGGCACCGTTTCCTCCGCCGATACCGGCGGGGTTGTCAGCAGCCCGTCCATCCGGTCGAGCAGCCCGTCCAGATCGGTGGCGGCCTCGCCGGGCAATTCCTCGAACCAGCTTCCGCACAGCGCCTCGAAGGCCGCGACGCGCCGGCGGCAGTCGGGACAATAGGCGAGGTGCGTCGCCACCAGCAGCGACTTGCCCACCCGCTCCTGTCCGCTGGCATAGCCGATCAGAAGCTGGTCGTCCGGATGATGGTGGGGGAACGTCACGCCCGGTCCTTCATGCCTGAGTCCTTCATACTGAGTCCTTCATGCTGCGCTTCAGATGGCCGAGAGCCAGGCGCAGCCGTGTCTTCACCGTCCCAAGAGGAACGTCGGTCACCTCGGCGATCTCCTCATGGGTTTGTTCAAGGAAATACGAACGCCGCAGCACCTCGGATTGGTTGGGCGCCAGCGTTTCGATCGCGCCGTGCAGCTGCCGGCTGCTCTGCACCAGCTGTGCGGCCTCCTCCGGCGTCGCCTGCGACAGGGGCGTCATCGCCGGATCGTCCATGTCGGGGGCCGGGCGCGTCTCCTTGCGCAGGCGGTCGATGCGGCGGTTGCGGGCGATGGTGAAGATCCAGGTGCCGACCGACGCCTGGGCCGGATCATAGCTGCCGGCCTTCAGCCACACGGTCAGCATGACCTCCTGGACCAGTTCCTCCGCCACGCCGCGGTCGGCACCGAGCTTCTGGCAATATTGCAGGATGCGGGGGGCGAACTGGCGGAACAGGGCGGCAAAGGCCGCGCGGTCGCGCTGTTGCGCGACCGCGCGGACCAAATCCCCGAAGCTGTCGTCGGCCGGGCTCTGCGGCACCGCGTCCTGCGGCGACGGCCTCTCAGAAAACGGCATGCAACCACCAGCCAGCATTCCACCGGCCGGCAGCTTACCCCGAACTCCTTAACGGCTTCCATTGCCTTTGATTGCGGGGAGGGCGAACACTCGGCGAACGGACGAGCAATGTTATTGCGGAAGCGGCGGCTTCAGCGGGCCGAGCGGGTCCAGCGGGCCGACCGTCGGCGTGGTCTGGGGCAGGGCGCGGAAAGCCGCCTGCGCCTCGGCCGGCAGCGGCGGGCGGACGCGGGTGCGCCACAGGCCATACAGCGTGGCGCAGAGCGCACCGCCTGCGATGAAGGCGAACAGCCCCTCCGGCCCGCCGGCGGACATCATCGCCGACGCAAGCGGCGGCCCGATGATGGCGCCGATGGAGTTGGCGAGGATCAGGCCGCCGCTGGCCGACACCAGATCCTCCCGCCGCACATGGTCGTTGGTGTGGGCGAGGCAGATCGGATAGAGCGTGAAGGACAGCCCGCCGAACAGCGGCGCAACCAGCATCAGGGCCAGCGGCTGGTCCATTCCGGCGGCGGCGATCATGCCGAAGCTGGTCAGCGACAGAGCGGCCGACAGGCCGATGATCACGGTGCGCCGGTCGAATCGGTCCGACAGCCGGCCGAGCGGCCATTGCAGGGCCATGCCGCCCAGGATCAGCGCCGACATGAACAGCGCCGTTCCCGACACCCCGAAGCTGGAAGCCGCGCCGAACACCGGGGCCAGCCCATAGATCGACCCGGTGATGGCCCCGCTGATGAAGACGCCGGCCACCCCCAGCGGCGAACTCTCATAGAGCCGCCGAACGCCGAAGGAGGAAACCTTCGGCAATTGCGGCGGCGTGGTCCGCGTCAGGGCCACCGGCACCAGGGCCAGCGACATCAGGATCGATACGATCATGAAGATCCGGACCCCGGCCTCGTCGTCCAGCCGCAACAGCTGCTGTCCGATGCCCGAAGCGCCGTACAACGTCACCATGTAGGCCGACAGCATCTGCCCGCGGCTCTCGTTCGTCGCGGTGCCGTTCAGCCAGCTTTCGATGCACATGTAGAGGCCGGCCATGCAGAAGCCCTGCGCCAGCCGCAGCAGGGCCCAGAGCGGCACGTCGACGAACAGCGCATGAGCCAGCGCCGCCACCGAGACGATGGAGGCGAAGGCGGAAAAGGACCGGATATGACCGACGCGGGTGATGACGCGATGGGCATAGAGCGACCCCAGCGTCAGCCCGGCATAGAAGGCCGCCGTGATCAGCCCGACCGCCGTCGGGCCGGACTCCGTCGCCGACAGCCGCAGCCCGATCAGGGTGGACAGGGCGCCGTTCCCCAGCATCAGGAAAGCCACGCCGAGCAACAGCGAGGCGACCGAACGCGCAACCGATGGCATGCCGTATCTCCCCGTCCGCCGTCAGCGCTTGGTGGCCGGTAAACCGGTCAGGAGGCGATGATGCATGACGGGACTCCACTCTGCTGTTCCAGGAAGGGGCTCGGGCCTTTTCAGCCGTGCCTTTTCAGCCGTGCCTCGGCCTGATGTCCAACAGCCAAGTCCCGGATTTGGTCCGCCCCCGTGATGCGCGGTTTACCATTGGGACAACCAGACCGTTGACAGGGCATACCGTCCGGTAACATACCTTCCATGAAGTAGATTTCGCATCAAATGATGTTCGGGGAGACGCCATCATGTCCGACACCGCCCCGCCGGTCCTTCTCACCCGCGAGGGGGCCGTGTCCTGGATCCGGCTGAACCGCCCTGCTGTGCTGAACGCGCTTGACGAGCCCACCGCCGCCGCCCTGCTGGACGCCTGCCGCAGCGTGGCGGATGAGGGGACGGATGAGGGCGGGCAGGGGCCGACCCGCGTGCTGGTCATCGCCGGCAACGGCCGCGGCTTCATGGCCGGCGGCGATGTCGGCCGCTTCAACGACGATCCCACCGCCGCCCCCGCGGTGGCCGGCGCCATCATCGCCCACCTGCACGAGGCGGTGCGCATCCTCGACCGGCTGGACGTGCCGGTGCTGGCCTCGGTGCATGGGCCGGTGGCGGGCGCGGGCATGAGCCTCGCCACCGCCGCGGATCTCTGCATCGCCGCCGACGACGCCAAATTCACCATGGCCTATGCCCGCATCGGCGCCACGCCGGACGGGTCGGGCAGTTTCCATCTGCCGCGTCTGGTCGGGCTGCGCCGCGCCATGGAGTTGGCGATGCTGTCGGAGGTGATCGACGCCGCGGAGGCTCTGCGCATCGGGCTGGTCAACCGGGTGGTGCCGGCCGCCGATCTGGCGGCGGAGACGGCGAAGCTCGCCGAACGGCTCGCCGCCGGGCCGACCGTGTCCTACGCCGGCATCCGCCACCTGATGCGGCAGTCCTTCACCCAAACGCTGGACGGGCAGCTGGACGCCGAGCGCGACCGCTTCCTTTCCACCGCCGAAACCGCCGATTTCCGCGAAGGCATCGCCGCCTTCACCGCCAAGCGCCGGCCGGACTTCACCGGCCGCTGACCCTTTCCTCCGCCCGAGAAGTGGACCCAACCATGCAGAACGACATCGTCATCGTCGGCGCCGCCCGCACCGCCATCGGCGGCTTCGGCGGCACGCTGAAGGATGTGCCGCTGACCCAGCTCGCCACCGTTGCCGTCAAGGCGGCGCTGGAGCGTTCCGGCGCCGCGGCCGACGCCATCGGCCATGTGGTGATGGGCAACGTCATCCCGACCGAGACCAACGACGCCTACCTCAGCCGCGTCGCCGCCATCGACGCCGGCATTCCGATCGAGGTGCCGGCCTTCAACGTCAACCGGCTCTGCGGCTCGGGCCTGCAGGCCATCGTCTCGGCGGCGCAGGCCATCGCGCTCGGCGACTGCGAGGTCGCAATCGGCGGCGGCGCGGAATCGATGAGCCGCGGCCCTTATTTCGTTCCCAGCGCCCGCTGGGGCACCCGTCTCGGCGACGGGGCGCTGGTCGACTACATGAACGGCATCCTGCACGACCCCTGGCAGAAGATTCACATGGGCGTCACCGCCGAGAACGTCGCCGCCCGCTACGGCATCGACCGCGAGGCGCAGGACGCCCTGGCGGCGGAAAGCCAGCGCCGGGCCGCCCGCGCCATCGCCGAGGGCCGCTTCAAGGACCAGATCATCCCGGTCGAGATCCCGTCGCGCAAGGGCACCATTGTCTTCGACACAGACGAGCATGTCCGCGGCGACGTGACCCCGGAAGGCCTGGCGAAGATGAAGCCGGTCTTCAAGAAGGACGGGTCGGTCACCGCCGGCAACGCCTCCGGCCTCAACGACGGCGCCGCCGCCGTGGTGCTGGCCGATGCCCGCCGCGCCCAAGCGCTGGGTCTGAAGCCGCTGGCCCGTCTGGTCGGCTATGCCCATGCCGGCGTCGAGCCCGACTACATGGGCATCGGCCCGGTCCCGGCGACCCGCAAGGTTCTGGAGCGCACCGGCCTGTCGGTCGCCGACATGGATGTCATCGAATCGAACGAGGCCTTCGCCGCCCAGGCCTGCGCCGTGATCCGCGAACTGGATTTCGACCCGGCCAAGGTGAACCCGAACGGCTCCGGCATCTCGCTCGGCCATCCGGTGGGGGCAACCGGCGCCATCATCACGGTCAAGGCCATCCACGAACTGCACCGCATCGGCGGCCGCTACGCCCTGGTGACCATGTGCATCGGCGGCGGCCAGGGCATCGCCGCGGTCTTCGAGCGGGTGTAAAGGGGCGTCCAAGCGTCTGGTTTGCGCATTTGCATAAGGACCTGGTTCGCTGAAGTAGCCCCTCTCCCCTTGCGGGAGAGGGGTTGGGGTGAGGGGACACAAGTTACTAATTTCCAACGGCTTTCGGCCGCCTGCACCCCTCATCCCAACCCTTCTCCCGCAAGGGGAGAAGGGCTTCAGAAGCGGTTATGTCGTCGCCTTCCGCGCCAAGTGCGGCAACCTCTCTGTACCTCAGGCCGCCGCCACGATCAGGACGGCGGCGGCCAGCGCGACGGCATCCTCCAGTAGGGCGGCCGGGCGGTCGCGGCCGAAGGCGGCGGCCATGCGCATCCGCGCCGCATAGCCGAGCAGCGTCCCCGCGACCGCCCCGATGCCGCCGGCAACCAGCCCGCCGATCCAGAATCCCGCATCGGCGCCGATGGCGGCACCCGCTATGGCCCCGCCGGCGATGCGGCTGGCGAAGGGGAAGGGCAGCTTGCGGCTGGGGGTGGTGGGCAGCTTGTCGACGATCAGTTCCACCACCGCCATCGCGGTGAAGACCCAGGGCGACACCGGGTGCCCCAGGAAGAACAGCCAGTTGCCGGAAACGTCCAGCCAGCCGGCGTAAGCGGCCCAGCTGACCGCCGCCGGGGCGATCAGGGTGCGCGAACCGGCGACGGCGCCGATCAGAAAGGCGAGGATCAGGGCAAGCATCGGCGGGGCGGTCCATCAGATTGTTGTTCTGAATTGAGTTTCACGGATTGAAGCGTCCGCGCACCGCCTGGACCAGCCGCCGCATGGCCCCGGCGCGGGTGCCGGGGCCGCCATGGAGCAGACGCAGCGCCGCCAGCATCAGCGGCTCGTCGCCGTCGCGCGGTGGATCGAAGTGGGGGCGCTGCCGGCCGGTGCGGACGCAGATGGCCTTTACCTGCGTCATCTCCAGCAGCCCTTCCGCCCCGCGGGTGACGCCCCAGCCGCTGGCATGGCGTCCGCCGAAGGGCAGGCGCGGGTCGGCGGTGGGCACGATCAGGTCGTTGACCGTCACCGTTCCAGCATCCAGCCGCAGGGCCAGCGCCCGCGCCTCCGCCACCGGTCCGAAGACCGAGGCACCCAGCGCATAGGGGCTGAGTGCCGCGCCAGCCAACGCCTCCTCCATGTCGCGCACGGGGACCAGCGACAGGACGGGGGCGAACAGCTCCTCGCGCAGCAGCGCCATGTCCGGCCGCGCATCGGTGAGCATCAGCGGTGCCATCTCCACCCCATCCCCCTCCGGCAACGCGGAAAGCGCGCGGGCGCCTTGCGCCACCGCGTCCCGCGCGAGGACGGCGAGACGGCGCATGGTCGGCGCCGGAACCGGGGCCGGCGGGATGGATGCGGCATGGCGCCCCACCGCCTGTTCCAACCCAGCCGCCAATTCGAGCGGCACGAAGACCCGCCGCGGCGCGATGCAGGTGGCGGAGCCGTTGAGCCGCAGGCCGAAGGCCAGGGCGCGGGCGACCTCCTCCGCATCGGCACCCGGCAGCACGAAGACGGCGTCGTTGCCCGACAGTTCCATGGTCGAGGGCACCAGATGGCGGGCGAGCCGTTCCGCCACTGTCCGGCCGGTGCCGGCCGATCCGGTCAGAACCAGCTTGTCGATCCCGGCCTCTATGGCGCCGCCGACCGCATCGGCGGATTCATCCAGCACCCGGAACAGTCCGTCGGGGAGGCCGCATTCCTTCAGCCAGCGCGCCAGCAGGTCCATCGGCGGGCGGCATCCCGGCGCCGGCTTGACCAGCACGGCGTTGCCGGCGGCCAGCGCCTGCATCGCCTGCACCCCCGGCAGCAGCAGCGGGTAGTTGGATGGACCGACGATCAGCACCGTGCCGAAGGGCTCCCGCCGGACCTCCGCCTCCACCCCGAACAGCCAGACCGGGCGGCCGCGCCGTCCCAGACGCCGCGGCGCCAGCAGCCTAGCGGCCTCGCGCTCCAGAAAGCGGCAGGCCTCGGCCAGCGGCAGGATCTCGGCGCTCACGCTTTCCACCGCTTTCCGGCCGGGGCGCGTAGCCAATGCCTGCACGAGTTCCTCGGCATTGGCCGCGATCCTGCGGCGAAGTCCGCGGATGACCGAAAGTCGCGATGAAATATCAGCGGTCGACCACGCTGCGCGGACTTCCGGCTGCAGAGCAAATACCTCATAGGACCAAGGGATTACGACTGGAGAGGTGGGGATGTTGTTGTGATCCATTTCCGACCCAGCTTCGTAACCGTCACGACAGAAGTCGGCAGCGCAGGAGCGTTTGGCAAGCGGATGGAACGACAAGTCGTGATCATCGGTGCAGGACCGGGCGGATTGGCATCCGCGATGCTCCTGGCGCTCACCGGTGCCAAGGTGACGGTGCTGGAACGGCAGGACCGTGTCGGCGGCCGGTCGGCCGGCTTCTCCATGGACGGATACCGGTTCGACAGCGGACCAACCTTCTTCCTCTATCCCCGCATCCTTGAGGAGATCTTCGAGGCCTGCGGAAGCCGGCTGGCGGAGGAGATCGACCTGATCCGTATGGACCCGCTCTACCGGCTGGTCTTCGAAGGCGGCGGGGAACTGCGGGTCCACGCCCAGATGAAGGCGCTGATGGCGGAGATCGGCAAGCTCAGCCCAGGCGATGCCGCAGGGCTGCCGCGCTTCCTGGCCGACAACCGGACGAAGATGGAGCGCTTCCGCCCGGTGCTGGAATCGGACTTCTCCAGCCCTTGGGCGCTTGCGACGCTGCCGATGCTGAAGGCGCTGGGCAAGCTGTCGCCGCACCGGTCGGTCGACCGCGATCTCTCCCGCTATTTCCAGGACCCGCGCATCCGCCTCGCCTTCTCGTTCCAGAGCAAATATCTGGGCATGTCGCCCTTCCGCTGCCCCAGCCTGTTCACCATCCTGTCCTTCCTGGAGCACGAACACGGCATCTTCCACCCCCGCGGCGGAACGGATGCAGTGATGGCGGCGATGCGCCGCGTCGCCGAAAGCCTGGGCGTCACCGTCCGCCTGAACGAGACGGTGCGTCACATCAAGTTCCAGGGCCGCCGCGCGGTCGGCGTGCGGACGGAGGCCGGCGACTATCCGGCCGATGCGCTGGTCATCAACGCCGACTTCGCACGGGCGATGACCACCCTGGTGCCCGACGATCTGCGGCGGCGTTGGAGCGACGCGCGGCTCGCCACCAAGAAATTCTCCTGTTCCACCTTCATGCTGTACCTCGGCATCGAGGGCAAGGTGGACGGGCTGGACCACCACACGGTCTATCTGGCGAAGGATTACGCCCGCAACCTCGCGGAGATCGAGGAATGCCGGGAGTTGCCGCGCGAGCCGTCGATCTACGTGCAGAACGCCTGCGTCACCGATCCCGATCTGGCGCCGCCCGGCGGCAGCACGCTCTACATCCTGGTGCCGGTCGGCCACCAGCGTGGCCATATCGACTGGAAGGCCGAGGCGCCACGCTACCGCCGCGCCGTGCTCGATCGGCTGGCTGGCTTCGGGTTGGGCGACATCGAGCGCCGCATCCGCGTCGAACGGGTGGTGACCCCGGCCGATTGGGAAAGCCAGTTCGCAGTGCACCGCGGCGCCACCTTCAATCTGGCGCACAGCCTCGACCAGATGCTGCACCTCCGTCCGCGCAACCGCTTCGAGGATCTGGACGGAGTCTATCTGGTGGGCGGCGGCACCCATCCCGGCAGTGGCTTGCCGGTTATTTTCGAAGGCGCACGCATCACGTCGCGGCTGCTGGCCCAGGAATTGGGCCTGCCGACGCCGTGGCGCACGAAGACCATGGGGTTGTCCGGCATGCTGCGGCAGGCCGTTGCAGGGGGGATGGCATGACGGATCGGATCGCGGTGATCGGCGGCGGGCTCGGCGGGCTGGCTTCGGCGGTGGTGCTGGCGGCGCGCGGGCACAAGGTGACCCTGCTGGAAAAGAACGCCTGGGTCGGCGGCAAAGCCGCCGTGCTGGAGGAGGGCGGCTTCCGCTTCGACATGGGGCCGACCATCCTGACGGTGCCGCGCGTCCTGCGCCGCATCCTGGAGGAGGCCGGCTGCGATCTAGACCGCGAGCTGGAGATGGTGCGGCTGGAGCCGCAATGGCGCTGCTTCTTCGACGACGGCACCGTGCTGGACCTGTCGGAGGAGATCGGCAAGATGGCGGCCGAACTCGATCGGCTGGCGCCCGGCCGCGGGGCGGGGGAGGGCTATCGCCGCTTCCAGGCGCTTTCGGAACGGCTGCACGGCATCTCCGAGCGCTTCTTCTTCTGGAAGTCGGTGGAGGATCTCGGCGACACGCTGAACTTCCGCAACAGCCTGAATGCCGGCACCCTGTCGGACGTCCTGGCCTTGCGCATGGGCAGCACGGTGGCCGGCACCATCCGCGGCCATGTGCCGGACGCGCGGGCGGCCCAGATGCTGGACCATTTCACCCAGTATGTCGGATCGTCGCCCTACGGCTCCCCGGCGGTGCTGTGCGCCATCGCGCATATGCAGACGAACGACGGCGTCTGGTATCCGATGGGCGGCACCCGCGCCGTGCCGGTGGCGTTGGAGCGGGTGGCGCGGCGGCTGGGCGTGGAAATCCGCACCGGCACCGGCGTCCGCCGCCTGCAGGTGGAGGGCGGCCGTGCCGTTGCGGTGGAGACCGATGCGGGCGAGCGCATCCCCGTCTCTGCCGTGGTGTCCAACATGGATTCCGTCCGCACCTATCAGGAGTTGGTCGGAGGGGCGCCGGCCAAGCGCTTCGCCAAGCGCCGCAGCTACGAGCCGGCCTGTTCGGGCGTGGTGTTCTACCTGGGGCTCGACCGCGGCTACGACCATCTGCTGCACCATGACTTCGTCTTCTCCCGCGACCCGGCGGAGGAGTTCGACTGGATCTATCGTCGCGGCGAGCCGGCGCCCGACCCGACCTGCTACATCGCCGCCCCCGCCCGCACCGAGCCGGGCGTCGCCCCGCCGGGGGGCGAGGCGCTGTATGTGCTGGTCCACACCCCCTATCTGCGCCCGCATCACGACTGGAAGCGCATGCTGCCCGAGTACCGCCGCGTGGTGTTCGACAAGCTGAAGCGTACCGCAGGCATGGCCGATCTGGAGGACCGCATCCGGGTGGAGCATGTGCTGACTCCGCAGGACATCCACGACCGCTACAATGTGCTGAACGGCGCCATCTATGGCTTGGCGAGCCATGGCCGCTTCATGGGCGCCTTCAAGCCGGGCAACCGTTCCCGCGACGTGGAGGGGCTGTATCTGGCCGGCGGGGCCGCCCATCCGGGGCCGGGCATGCCGATGGTGCTGATGTCGGGCTGGATCGCCGCCGACAGTCTGGATCGCGACATGCGCGGCGGCATGCGGGACGGCGCCCAGGCCGGTCCCACGCGCGCCGTCGCTTGAGAAAAGGCAGGCGGGTGATGACGGACGATCCGGTCGCGTTACGGTCGCCGGCGCTCTGCCGCTTCTTCGGCGCCATCATGGCGCGGCGGATGCGGCGCGACTTCCATGCGGTGCGGCTGACCCGGCCGGGCTGGCCCGTGCTGCCGCCCGACCGGCCGGTCATCGTCTATCTGAACCATCCGTCCTGGTGGGATCCCGCGCTGCTGATCGTGATGGGGACCACCCGCTACCGCGACCGGCCGGGCTATGGGCCGATCGACGCGGCGATGCTGCGCCGCTACCGCTTCATGGCCCGCATCGGCCTGTTCGGGATCGAGCCCGGCCGGGCCGGCGCCGTCGCCTTCCTGCGCAATGCCGAACACATCCTGGCCGATCCGCGCGCCATGCTGTGGATCACGGCGGAAGGCGCCTTCACCGACCCGCGCCGGCGCCCGGTCAGCCTGCGGCCGGGCATCGCCCATCTGGTCCGGCGCGTGCCCTCGGCCCTGGTGGTGCCGCTGGCGGTCGAATATCCGTTCTGGGACGAAAGCACGCCGGAGGCGCTTGCCCGCTTCGGCGAGCCGATGGAGGCCGCGTCCTTCGGAGAGCAGCCGGTGGCGGACATCGCCCACGCGCTGGAACGGCGGCTGGAGGCGGTGATGGACGCGTTGGCGCTCGACGCCCAGAGCCGCGACCCGGCCCGTTTCCTGACACTGATCGACGGCAGCGCGGGAGTCGGCGGCGTCTATGACCTGTGGCGAAGGGCGCGTGCCCGGGCCGGCGGGCGGCCCTTCTCCCCGGCCCATGGGGCAGGATCGCGTGATGGGCAGGAGGTGCGCCGACCATGAGCGTCATCGAGTGGATCGCCGCCATCAGCCTGTTCCTTGCCCTGCTGCCGCTGGGGCAGGGGATCGTCAACCTTCTGCTCTACCGCCCTCCCAAGGCCGCGTCTCCGCCAGGAAGCGCCGTCAGCATCCTGATCCCCGCCCGCAACGAGGAGGCGACCATCGCCGCCGCGGTCGAGGCCGCACTCGCCAGCCGCGGCGTCGAGGTGGAGGTGGTGGTGCTGGACGACCACTCCACCGACCGCACCGCGGAGATCGTCCGCTCCCTCGCCGCCCGCGACCCGCGCGTTCGGCTGGAAAGCGCGCCGCCGCTGCCGCCGGGTTGGTCGGGCAAGCAGCATGCCTGTCAGGCGCTCGCCAAGCTGGCACGGCATCCGGTGCTGTTGTTCCAGGACGCCGACGTGCGGTTGTCGCCGGATGCCGCCCGCCTGACCTGCGCTGCGCTGCTGTCCGGCCGGCATGGTCTGGTCAGCGGCTTTCCGCGGCAGGAGACCGGGACGCTCGCCGAAGCGCTGGTGATCCCGCTGATCCATGTGCTGCTGCTGGGCTATCTGCCGATGCTGGGGATGCGGCGGTCGGGCGACCCGCGTTTCGGCGCCGCCTGCGGCCAATTGATCGCGGTGCGGCGGGAGGCGTACCGGAAGGCCGGTGGGCATGCGGCCATCGCGGCGTCGCTGCATGACGGGGTGACGCTGCCGCGCGCCTTCCGCCGGGCGGGGCAGGGGACCGACCTGTTCGACGCCACCGGGCTTGCCCGCTGCCGCATGTATCGCGGCTGGCGGGAGGTGTGGTCCGGCTTCACCAAGAACGCGACGGAGGGGATGGCGACGCCGGCCGCCCTGCCGGTCTGGACGCTTCTGCTGTTCGGCGGCCATGTCCTGCCCTGGATCCTGCTGGGCTGGGCGGCGCTGGACCCGATGCCGGACGAGGCTGTCGTCATGGCCGGATTGGCGGCGGCGGCTGGATTGCTGTTCCGGCTGCTGCTGCTCGTCCGCTTCCGCCAGAGCGTCGTCGGCGCGCTTTTGCATCCTGTCGGCATCCTGATCATGCTGGCGATCCAATGGTCGGCGTTGCTGCGCGCCCGCCATGGCCGGCCGTCGGAGTGGCGCGGGCGGGCCTATCCGACCGGACCGGGGGCATCATGACCCCCTGGCTGCGCCGCCGCGCCCACCGCATCTTCCACCCGCTGGCCGGCGCCGACGCCGCGACGCTGGCGACGGTGCTGGCCAAGGGCGGCGGGGTCGGGCCGCTGCATCTGCACCGGGTGGTGACGGCGGTCGGTGCCGCCGCCGTCCGCGCGCCGCTGGACCTGCTGGAGCAGCGGCGCGTGCGGCGTCTGGCCGGGCAGGGCCGGGAGCAGGTCAAGGCGGCACCGCCGCCGCTGTTCATCCTCGGCCACTGGCGCAGCGGCACCACCCATCTGCTGAACCTGCTGGCCCAGGACGAGCGCTTCGCCGCCCCCGATCCGCTGGCGGTCGGCCTGCCCTGGGGCTTCCTGGGCCTCAGTTCCTTCTGGCGCTCGCGGCTTGAGGCGTGGCTGCCGCCCGACCGGATCATCGACCCGATGCCGATCGACCCGACCGCCCCGCAGGAGGACGAGCTAGCCCTGGCGCTGATGCAGCCGCTGTCCTACTACCACGGCATCTTCTTTCCCAGGCACCTGTACCGTGGCTTCCGCCAGGGCGTGCTGTTCGAAGGCTGCCGTCCGGAGGCCGTCGCGCTGTGGCGCCGCCGGATGGATCATTACCTGACCAAGCTGCAGCTCTATTCCGGCAGCCGGCGCCTGCTGATCAAGAATCCGGCCCATACCGCAAGGGTAGGGGAGTTGCTGGCCCTGCGCCCGGATGCGGTCTTCCTCCATATCCACCGCGACCCCTACGAGGTGTTCAGTTCCACCCGCCGCATGCTGCTGACACTGCTGCGGGAATTCTCGCTGCAATCCTACGATCCGCGGGCGGTCGACGGGCTGGTGCTGGACCTCTATCCCGCGATTATGGCGCGGTTCGACCGCGACCGGGCGCTGCTGCCACCCGGCCGGCTGGTGGAAATCCGTTATGACCGCTTCATCGCCGATCCGCTGGAAACGCTGCGTCACGTCTATGACGGGCTCGGCCTCGGGCCGTTCGAGCCGGTGCAGCCGCGGATGGAAGCCTATCTGGCCGGCGTGCGGGATTACCGGCGAGCCCGGCACGAGCTGGAGGACCAGGCCCGCCGCGCGGTGCGCCGGCAGTGGGCCTTCGCCTTCGACCGCTGGGACTATTGACGGCTCAGGATTCGCCGCGTTCCTCGCGCTTGGCCTGCTGCCACAGCGCTTCCATCTCGTCGAGCGTGGCGTCCTGCGGCTTGCGGCCCTGGTCGGACAGCAGCGCCTCGATCCGATGGAAGCGGCGTTCGAACTTGGCGTTGGTGCCGCGCAGCGCCGTTTCCGGCTCCACCTTCAGGCGGCGGGCAAGGTTGACCAGCGCGAACAGCAAGTCGCCCAGTTCGTCCGCCACCCGGTCCTGCGCCGATCCGGCGTCCATTTCCGCCCGCAGTTCCTGAACTTCCTCCTCGATCTTGTCGAGGATGTCACGGGCGTCGGTCCAATCGAAGCCGACCCGCGCCGCGCGGTTCTGCAGCTTCAGGGCTCGGGTCAAAGCGGGCAGGCCGGCGATCACGCCCTCCAGCGCCGACGGCGCCCGGCCTTCCTCCGCCGCCTTGGCCGCGCGTTCGGCCGCTTTGTGATCTTCCCAGCGCGAGGTCTGCTGGTCGGAGGACTTCACCTCTTCCGGCCCGAAGACATGGGGATGGCGGCGGATCATCTTGTCGGTGATGACGCCGGCCACCTCGTCGAAGTCGAACAGTCCTTCCTCGCGCGCCATCTGGCTGTAATAGACGACCTGGAACAGCAGATCGCCCAACTCCTCGCGCAGGGCGACCTTGTCGTCCTTCTCGATGGCGTCGGCGACCTCATAGGCCTCTTCGATGGTGTGCGGCGCGATGGAGCGGTAGGTCTGCTCCAGATCCCACGGGCATCCGCCGTCGGGATTCCGCAGCCGCGCCATCACGTCGAGCAGCCGGTCGATGTTGCGGGTCATGTCCTACGGTCTCCGGATACGGGGAGGGAAAGTCCGGGACGATAGCCGACAGGGGCGGCGGGGGGAAGTTGCGCGGACCGGATACTGACATTCCCACTTTGCGGGCAAACAAAAAACGCATAACGGTTCTTATGGAAACTTAAGCGTGGCTGGGGCTGGGCTGTGGGTAATCCGTGATCGAAAAATCGCGGGGTGCCTGCGCAGGGATCCTACACTTACGGCGTATAATCCCGTGACAGCAACCGGGAGCGGGCGGAAGACGGCGTGGAGCCTACCGAGGAGACGGTGACGGACGAGGCGCTGATGGCGAACGCCGCGGCCGGCGACCGGAAAGCGTTTGGAACGCTCACGCGCCGACATCTGCGCCGCAGCATCGCCTTGGCCCAACGGGTGGTCGGGAACGCTGCCGACGCCGAAGAGGTCGCGCAGGACGCCTTCCTGCAGATCTGGGCCAACGCCGACCGCTGGCGCGGCGACGGAACCCGTTTCACGACCTGGCTGTACAGGATCGTGGTGAACCGCGCCATCGACTACAAACGGCGGCGCAGCTTCGCTCCGCTCGACGATGCCGGCGAGATCGCCGATCCGGCCTGGAGCGCCGAAACGGTGATCGACGGCATCAGGATCGGTGCGGCGGTGGATGCCGCCATCGCGGCGCTGCCCGAACGCCAGCGGGCGGCGCTCAGTCTCTGCTACCATGAGGAGATGACGTGCGCTGAGGCTTCGGAAATATTGCAGGTGTCTGTTTCGGCCATGGAAAGTCTGCTGGTCCGGGCGCGCCGCGTGGTGCGGGCCCGGCTTCAACCCCTGATCCGTCAGAAGGACGGTGCACGGTCATGACGCTCAAAGAGTTCAAACGCTACACTGCGGCCTATGGCGCCGATCTGGACCGGTGGCCCCGCTCCGTCCGGGTGGAGGCGCTGACCCTTCTGGACGACAGCGCCGAGGCCCGCGACCTGTTGGCCGATGCCGCCGTCACCGACACGCTGCTGGATGCCGCATCGGCTCCGCTGGTCTCGTCAAGGCGGGAGGCGCAGGTCTATGCCCGCATCGCCGATTGCCTGACGCAGCGGGTCGTTCCCGAATTCGTGCCGTGGTTCCTGTCGCGACCGCCCTTCCGCCCTGCCCCGCTCGCCGGATTCCTGGCCGGCATGGCGGTGGTCGGGTTCCTCAGCTACAGCCAGGGTCTTGTCACCTTCGAAAAGACGAGCACGCCCAACCTGTCGGGCGTGATGATCGTCAGCTATCTGGGAGACGTGCGATGACGCCGTCCATCCGGCGCCGTTGGCCCTGGTTCCTTCTGGTCGGGTCTCTTGCGCTGAACATGCTGGCGGGCGGCTTCGTCGTCGCCCACAGCTTCCGGCCGCCCCCGCCGCCCGGACCGGAACACATGCTGGAACGGCTGGTCGACGAGGTGTCGGAGGAATTGTCCCCAGGTGACGCGGCGATCCTGCGCAAGGCGCTCGACGATGCGCGTCCGCTGTTCGTCCGCATCCGGGTCGGCCGCGAGGAATTCGCGCCGCGCCTGCGCACCGAACTGATGGCCGAACCCTTCGATCCCAAGCGGCTGACGGCCCTGTTCGAGAACATCCACGCCAACGACGCCGCGCTTCGGAGTGAGTTCGAGGCACGCGTCGCCGACACCCTGTCCCGCTTGTCCCCGGAAGGCCGCCTGCGTCTCGCTGAAAGCCGCCTTCCCTGATCCTTTCGGTTTCGACCGGCGGCAGACACTTCCGGGGTAAGGCCGGGGCGGCATGTCCGTCCCGGCCCTTTTTCCTGCCAGCAGGTCCGGTCGCGGCCTCCCGTCGCACAAAAAGAAAGGGCGGCCCCGCGCTATCGCCGCCGGGCCGCCCGTTAGTTTGGTTCGGGAGGAAACGCAACCAAGTTGCAAGCAGAGGTATAGAGCCGATATGGTTAACGACGGGTGAAGGGATGCGGAAAATGGGCCCTTACCACCTTTTTGCGAAAATACAGAATCGAATAGCTCCGCTTCAGCTTTGCTCCATCCGGCTTTCTGCCGAAAGGGCGGGGTGGCGCCGCCCTGCCCCGACGCGCTATGACAGACGCCCTTTCATGTCGTCACCAGTCCGCAGGACCCTGCCTCATGCTGTCCATCAGCCAGCGCATCGCCGACGAACTGTCGGTCCGCGAGTCTCAGGTCGCTTCCGCCATCGCCATGCTCGACGAGGGATCGACCGTTCCCTTCATCGCGCGCTACCGCAAGGAGGCGACCGGCGGCCTGGACGACACCCAGCTCCGCACCCTTGAGGAGCGGCTGGGCTACCTGCGGGAGCTGGAGGACCGCCGCGCCAGCATCCTGTCGACCATCCAGGAACAGGGCAAGCTGACGCCCGAACTGGAACGCCAGATCAAGCAGGCGGACACCAAGACCCGGCTGGAGGACCTCTACCTCCCCTACAAGCAGAAGCGCCGCACCAAGGCCCAGATCGCCCGCGAGGCCGGGCTGGAGCCGCTGGCCGACACGCTGCTGGCCGATCCCAGGAAGCAGCCCGAAGCCGAGGCCGCCACCTTCGTCAGCGCCGACAAGGGCGTCGCCGATGTCAAGGCGGCGCTGGACGGCGCCCGCCACATCCTGGTGGAACGCTTCGGCGAGGATGCCGAACTGGTCGGGCGCCTGCGCACCGCCATGGCCGACAAGGGCGTCGTCACCTCCAAGGTGATCGAGGAGAAGAAGGCCGAGGGTGCCAAGTTCTCCGATTATTTTGACTTCTCGGAGAACTGGTCGAAGCTGCCGTCGCACCGGGCGCTCGCCCTGTTCCGCGGCCGGGCGCAGGGCGTGCTCGACATCCGCCTGGATCTGCCGGTCGAGGACGGCCAGCCGCACCCGGCCGAGGGCACCATCGCCGTCCACACCGGCATCCGCGACCAGGGCCGTCCGGCCGACAAGTGGCTGTCCGACGTGGTGCGCTGGACCTGGAAGCTGAAGATCGGCCCGCATATCGAAACCGACCTGATGGGGACCTTGCGCGAACGGGCGGAGGACGAGGCGATCCGCGTCTTCGCCCGCAACCTGCACGATCTGCTGCTGGCCGCCCCGGCCGGCCAGCGCGCCACCATCGGGCTCGACCCCGGCATCCGCACCGGCGTGAAGGTCGCCGTCGTCGATTCCACCGGCAAGCTGGTGGAGACGACGACGATCTACCCCCACCCGCCGCGCAACGATTGGGACGGCTCCATCGCCGTGCTGGCGGCGCTGGCGGCGCGGCACAAGGTGGAACTGATCTCCATCGGCAACGGCACCGCCTCGCGCGAGACCGACAAGCTGGCCGCCGACCTGATGAAGCGCCATCCGGAGCTGTCCCTGACCAAGCTGGTGGTCAGCGAGGCCGGCGCGTCGGTCTATTCGGCCTCGGAAACCGCGGCGCACGAATTCCCCACCCTGGATGTCAGCCTGCGCGGCGCGGTGTCCATCGCCCGGCGCCTGCAGGATCCGCTGGCGGAGCTGGTGAAGATCGAGCCGAAGTCGATCGGCGTCGGCCAATACCAGCATGACGTTGCCGGCGGCAAGCTGGCGCGTTCGCTGGATGCGGTGGTCGAGGATTGCGTGAACGCGGTCGGCGTCGACCTCAACACCGCCTCCATCCCGCTGCTGACCCGCGTGTCCGGCCTGAACGAGACCATCGCCCGCAACATCGTGGAGCATCGCGACCGCAACGGCGCCTTCCGTTCGCGCAAGCAGCTGCTCGACGTGGCGCGGCTGGGGCCGAAGACCTTCGAGCAGGCCGCCGGCTTCCTGCGCATCCGCGACGGTGAGAATCCGCTCGACGGCTCCGCCGTCCATCCGGAAGCCTATCCGGTGGTCCAGCGCATCGTGAAGACTACCGGCCGCGACCTCGGCAGCGTCATCGGCGACGCCCGCTTCCTGCGCGGCCTGAATGCGGAGGAGTTCACCGACGAGCGCTTCGGCCTGCCCACCATCGAGGACATCATCAAGGAACTGGAGAAGCCCGGCCGCGACCCGCGTCCGGAGTTCAAGACCGCCACCTTCAAGGAGGGCGTGGAGGAACTGAAGCATCTCCAGCCCGGCATGATGCTGGAGGGCGTCGTCACCAACGTCACCGCCTTCGGCGCCTTCGTCGACATCGGCGTCCACCAGGACGGGTTGGTGCATATCTCGCAACTGGCCAACAGCTTCGTGAAGGATCCCCACACGGTGGTGAAGGCCGGCGATGTGGTGAAGGTGAAGGTGCTGGAGGTGGACATCCCCCGCAAGCGCATCGCGCTGACCATGCGCATGGGTGAGGAAGCCCCGCGCCCGGCCCGGCGGGAGGAGCGCCGCGAAGACCGGGGGGCGGCGCGTCCTGCGCAACAGCAGGATCGCCGTCCGGCGGCGCCGGCTCCGAAGCCGGCCAAGGCGCCGGAGCCGGTCAACAGCGCCTTCGCCGAGGCATTCGCTCGGGCGCAGTCGGGGAAGAAGAAGTAAAGATGGTGCGAACTTAAACCCCCACCTAACCTCCCCCGCTGGGCGGGGGAGGGACTGCCGCTGCCTTCCCGATCAAGCACTTATCCCCTCCCCCGCCCAGCTCTCGCACAAAGCTTCGCTTTGTGCTGACGCGGCAGGCGGACCGTAGTCCGCCGAGAGCGGGGGAGGGTTGGGGTGGGGGCATCCGCCGCAACCACTCCCAAAAAAAGTCCCCTCGTCCGCGGGGGGAACGAGGGGACAAAGGCCGATGGCTTGGCCGTTACGGGGATGTCATTCGGCGGCCATCAGCACCGGAGCCTCATTGCGCACGGCGTTGACCGCGACATAGCGGTCCAGCGCGTCGAGGCATTCGCTGAGGGTTCCGGAACCGACCGCGCGGCAGTCCTCGAAGGCGTGCGGCTCGGGGCGGAACCAATGGGTGATGTAGCATTCCTCGCGCCCGTCCAGGCTGAGGGTGAGGGCGAAGCGGCCCTCACGCCCGATGCGGGCTTGAGCGGCGCGCAGACGCGCCTGGACCTCTTCTATCGTCATGAGATGATATCCTTCCCTTGATGCCGCCTGCGGTCAGGCGGCGTGGGCGAACGTCCTGTCTTCTGATTGCCCGTCTTCCGATTCCGAGTCTTCCAACCGGCGAGCCCAGTCGATGTCACGCGCCAGAGAGTCGACGAGGACGCGGGCCGCCCCTGCGGTTTCCGCCGGGGTGTCGGACCGCAGCAGGCCGGCCAGCCGCATCGCCAGCGTTTCGGCCTCCGCCTCCACCCAACGGGCGTAGTGGCGGCGGCGCTGGTCGCGGTTCCAGTACCAGCGCGGCAACTGCGCATTGGCGCGTTCGAACTCACCTTCCCAGGCGCTCATGCGGAACAACCCGCTGGGCGACCGGTCGCCGATGTTGTGAGTCGTCTGGGTCATGGCGTTCTGTCAGGCGGCTTCCCGCCCGTCCTCTTCCTCGCGCTTCAGAATCTCGGCCTTCTTCTGAGCGAAAAGGCCGGTGATGCGGTGCTGGGCGGCGCGGTCGACGGCGCCGATCTCGCGCAGCCGGGTGCCGACGCCCGACCGCCAGACCTCTTCCAGGTCGTCCAGGTCCAGGCAGGCCCCCAGGCGGCGCTTCACCTCCGCCTCGAAAGCCTCAACGGCGGCGGGCTGCAGGTCCGGGTTGGACTTGGCGGCATAGAAGGCCTCCGACTCCTCCCGATACTTGCTGTCGTCGAACTGGCCCATATAGACGTCGGCGGCCAGACCGATCTGCAGTAGGCATTTGCCGACCGCGTCGGTCATCGACATCTTGAAGCACTCGTCGTCCGGCATCTCCATCCCGTTGCGGCGGCGGACCATCTCGGTCCCGCCCCATTGCGGGCCGGTGAAGCACTTCTCCCTGGTCTCCGGGTCGATGTACCAGACGCGGGCGCAGATGAAGATCATCCGCTCCGCGATGGTCCAGTCCACCTGCTCATAACCCCAGCCCTTGCCAATCGGACCGAACACCTCCGTCATCATCTGGAAGCGCCAGGTCGGGTCGATCTGCGTGCCGCGGAAGCCGCCGGAGCGGGTGAAGGGCTTGGTCGCTTTCGGGTCGGTGCGCTTCAGCCGGTTCCACAGGAACATGGTGTCGATGCGCTGCGGCTCCTCCGTCCGGCTGCCCGCTCCCTTGGACCCTTGCGAGCCGCGGCTGCCGCCGGACTTCGGCTCGTCCTGGGCGGTCTCCGTCACGTTGGACTCGGTTACGCTGGATTCAGCAGTTTCGGATTCGGCAACGACGTGGTCGGTCTTGCTCATGCGTCCCATGATTTGGGTCCTTCTTGTCCAAACGTTTCGGCTCTCCCCTCACCCCAGCCGGCGGTCAGCACTGCTTCCAGGCTGAGTTCCACCGCGTTCGGGTCAGCGGAGGGGCTCCAGGATTGCGCGTCGGCCAGGGCCCGGCGCGGCGGTGCGCCGTAGCGCAGGCTGAGCCGGCCCTCGCGGTCGCGCGCGAGATAGAGGCCACCGGACAGGCCGTCGGCGTGATCGACTGCGACGAAGGCGATGCGGGCATCGTCGGGCATCAGCGCCTTCAGGGCAGCCTCATCCTCCTTCACCTCCAGCGCCGCCGCCCGGTTGGCGACCAGCCGGCCGGCCAAGGCCCGGAAGCGGTTGTGCCGGCCCATGTCGAAGACGCGGCCGTTCTCATAGGACGGGCCGTCCACCGGCAGCGGGTCCGACGGCTCGACATCGTTGACGACGTGCCACCAGAAAGCTTCCAGCGTTTCCACCAGCCGCTCGACGTCGTCAGGGCGCCGGTCCACCGTCACCAGGCTGTGGCCGGTCGGGCGCAGGATCGACAGCAGCGCACGGTCCAGCCCGACCACCTCCAACTGATGCTGGATCTGCCAGTGATAGCGGCGGGCGAGGTCGGCATCGCTGTGGAAGCCGCTGTTGAACTTCGCCTCCACGATGGTGTCGAGCGCACCGCCCACCTCGCTGCCGGTCAGGAAGTCGGGGTGCGCCACCATCCAGTCATGCTCGGCATGGCGGTACGTGTCGGGTGCCACCACGCAGGGCATCCCGGTCGCATGGGCGACGAAGCGTGGGTGAAGATGCTCGGTCGCGATGCCGATCTGCACGGCGGCAACGAGGTCGAGGTTGTCGGGCTCGACCCGGCCAGTCTTCTCGCGCCACAGCGACAGCCAGTCGCCGGCCATCACGCGCGTGGCGTCCGACGAGCCGATCCGCCCCGCCCGCAATTCCCGCTGTGCCTGAGTGATCGCCATGCTGCCCCGACATCTCCGGTTCCGGCCTCTGACAAGCCGCCATTCCGGCTTCGAAGCGTGACCGTTACTGCGATATCGCAGCAGCGTTTCCAGGCCGCCTCACCGGACCCTGAATATGGGATGCGAACACGCAGCTTTCAAGAACAAAACGTGAACCTTTGGCTTGGCCGTAGACCAGCCCAAAGTCCTGGAAACACGCTATATTTGGTGTCTTCTGGCAAGAGTCGTCACAAGACAAAACGGACGGAGTAGAGGCGCCCGTTTTTGCGAGTCGCGGGAGACCGGAACGCGCGCTGCGACTCGACCCAGCCCGCCCTTTTACATGCGAAGCGCTCGCACCACGTGGACGGCGACACCAGCCACTTGGGCGCGGTCGATGGCGGTCGGGCGGCAGTCCGGATCGGTCGAAACCGGCATCAGATGCGGCGGGAAGAAGCGGTATCCGCAGATCGTCCCCTCCCCCACCGTCACCACCACGTCGCCGGTCTGCGGCGTCAGCACGTCCAGCGGCTCCAGCACCACGCAGTCGCGCGGCAGCACGCCGGCGGCATCCAGGCTCTTGGACAGGATGCGCAGCGCGAAGGCGCGGCGGGAGGTCCGGCCATCCATGGCGACCGACGACGCGCCGTCCTTCAGCGCGCCGGCCAGGAACGCCTCCCCTGCCCGTCTGCCGAGGTCGAGGAAGATGTGGGCCTGTTCCAGGGTCAGCACCGGCACGCGGGAGACCGGCGCATAGGCATGGTCGTCGAGGAAGCGCGGCTCCGACCCGGCGACGCGGGCCAGCCGGGCCAGCGTGTCGGCGCTGGGCACGCTGCCCATCACGGGATCGCGCAGGAAGCGGGTCAGGTTGGTGGCGGTGACGTCGGCCAGCCGTGCCCAGCCGCCGGCGCTCCAGCCCTTCGCCTCCATGACGCTGGTCATCCAACGCAGGATGGCGCGCCGCGTGTCGTCCATCGCTTTCCCCCTGACCTGCCCTTATCGCCCCCCGGCGAGCCTACCCCTGTCCTACACGGTACCGACGGGGTGGGGGAAGGCGCGATGGGCTAGGCCTGCATGCGAATTCGCAGTGCCGCCTTGGACTCCGCCGTAGAGGCCCCATCTGTGCGGCATCGAAACCGATTGGGGAAACGCGACCATGATCGTCACCAGCACCGATTCCGTGGAAGGCCGCCCGGTCGCCCAGTATCTGGGCATCGTCGCCGGTGAGGCGATCATGGGCGTGAACGTGTTCCGCGACCTGTTCTCCTCCGTGCGCGACATCGTCGGCGGCCGGGCCGGCGGCTATCAGGCGGCTCTGCGCGAGGCGCGCGAGGCGGCCTTCGCCGACATGCAGGACGCAGCTCGCTCGCTCGGCGCCGACGCCATCGTCGGGGTGGACGTCGATTACGAGGTGCTGGGCAAGGAAAACGGCATGCTGATGGTGTCGGTCAACGGCACCGCCGTCCGCCTGCGCTGACGGCGCACCTAACCGTAAGCGTCAGCGAAGGCGTCTGGACAGACACAACCATATGGGTAGACTGCCCGTCCAGCAAACAATTGGGAGGGGGGTTGCCCATGCCTCGGGTTGTCCGCGGGTCCACCTGGTCCGCTCGTATCGGCGGGCTCGCCATGGCCGCATGCCTGTTCGGTGCGTTGCCGGCGCTGGCGCTGGACGGCATCGTCGAAAAGAAGGTTTTCGAGATGCCGTCCTATACCACCGTGGGTGGCGGGACGATCAAGAACGTCCGCATTGGCTGGGAAAGCTATGGCAAGCTGAACGAGGCGAAGGACAACGTCATCCTCATCACCCATTTCTTCAGCGGCAACAGTCACGCCGCCGGGAAATACAAGGCGGAGGATGCGGCGCCCGGCTATTGGGACGGCATCATCGGGCCGGGCAAGCCGCTGGACACCGACAAATACTTCATCATCAGCTCCGACACGCTGGTGAACCTGTCGCCCAAGGACCCCACCGTCGTCACCACCGGCCCGGCCAGCATCAACCCGGACACCGGCAAGCCCTATGGCATGAGCTTCCCCATCGTCACCATCAAGGATTTCGTCAATGTCCAGAAGGCGCTGATCGACAGCCTGGGCATCAAGTCCTTGCAGGCGGTGATGGGTGGCTCGATGGGCTCGCTCCAGGCCTTCGAATGGGCGGCCGACCATCCGGACATGGTCAAGCGCGTCATCGCCGCCATCGGCGGTCCTGAGGCGGACCCCTTCCTGATCGGCTGGCTGAATCTGTGGGCGGCGCCGATCAAGCTCGATCCCAACTGGAACAACGGCGACTATTACGGCAAGGCGGAACCGAAGGCCGGCCTGACCGAGGCGCTGAAGCTGGTCACCCTGCACGCCCGCCACTGGAAATGGGCCGATGCCGCCTTCGGCCGCAAATGGGCGGAAGAAGGCAAGGACCCGAAGGCCGCGATGGGCAACCAGTACGCCATCGAAGCCTGGCTGGACAAGGCCGCCTCCGGCCGCGCCGCGGTCAGCGATGCCAATCACTTCCTCTATCTGGTGAAGGCCAACCAGACCTTCGTCACCGGCAACGGCGCCTCGCTGGAGGATGGCTTGGCGAAGATCAAGGCGCCGGTCCTGCTGATCCCGTCGGCCGACGATCTGGTGTTCCCGCCCGACCGCAACATGCGCCCGCTGAAGGACCGTCTGGAAAAGCAGGGCAACGCCGTGGAGTACACCGAGTCGATCACCTCGACGCTGGGGCATCTGGACGGTGTTGCGAACATCGCCAAGGCGGGGGAGACGATCGCGCAGTTCCTTGCGAAGTGAGTGGTTCTTTGGAGAGAAGCCAAGCTTTGATTTTCTCCACCCTGCCGCTCACCCGCTTCGGAAGATAACGTTCACAGACATCGGAGGGCCGCCGGCTTTGCACCGACGGCCCATACGATGTTGCGAAGGTACTGGTAACCTGTCTGGAACGTGCCGGCCGCTGAAGGGGAAGCCGTCCGTGGCCTTGCTTGCATCCGGCCTTCGCGGTCGCATGCGGCACCTCTGGACCGCCACTGGCTGCCGACTTTATCGCAAACCGCGATCACACCCACCCGGTGGTGCCATCATCAACCGAGCTCCCTTTTTCAAAAAACCACTTTTGCCTGATGCGCTCCAGATGACAAAACCGGTTGGCCGGATGTCATTTTCCGTTTGTGTTCAGCCATTCTGCCACCTTGGCATGCATATAATTTCGCTCTCTTGCACCACAGGTTCTAAGCACAGGATTTTCAGATGGAAGCGATTGACCTATTGCGTTTGGTTGTGATTGTGGGACTGGCTTATGGTGCATGGCGCGGTTGGAGAGCGCTTCCATCACCCGTTATTCTTGAAGGGAAACGTTATTATCGCCAGCCCGATGGAACATACCGGACTCTCGGGGGGAGAAGAGTGAGGAGCCGTGAACTCATAATCGCTCTAGCTGCAGCAGACGACGGGCGCTCCGAGTAAAAGCACATGATGGACTATATATTTTTTGCGTTAAGGAGAGATGATGAAGTTCCTGACAATAGCCGTACTGTCGGCGATTATGCTCAACTGCGCGCCTGTGTATGCAGATGACTGGAACGATCTTTATGGCGCACTCAACTCTGCGATGTGGCAACAGAATGACCAAAAACTGATCGCTCTCCTCGAACAAGGTGTTGATATCAACACCCGGAACAGCGACGGCTGGACCCTGCTGCACATCGCATCCGACCAGGGGAAGCCCGCTTTCGTAAGCCTGCTGCTCAACCGTGGAGCCGACCCCTCAATCAAGACCAACTACGGCAAGACAGCATTTGACGTTGCCGGTTCCGCTCAGATCAAGCGGATGCTGACCGACGCGATGGCTGCTCGCGGTGGCGGCGGATTGCCAACCTTTGATCCTGCGAAGGCCTGGACGGAAGCTCGCTGGGCCATCGAGTACAATCAACAGGATGAGTTGGTGCGACTTCTCGACACGGGGTTGGATGTAAATGCCCGCAACAGCGATGGATGGACGCTGCTGATGATCGCTGCCTGGAAGGGTAGTCTGAGAAGTGTGGAATATCTGGTCGGGCGTGGTGCGGATCAACGCGCGCGAAACAACAAGGGAGAAACAGCCGCTCAACTTACCTCTGACACCAATGTGCGAGCGTTTCTGGGTGGTGAGAAGAACGTCTCTCCGCAGCCAACCGAAAACAACTATTGCACGCGTATGTATCACGAGGCGACGCGCTTGTGCGATACGGGCAGTGCTGGAAGCTTTTGCCGTATCCGCGCGGCAAACGACGCCCAGGAATGCAAGAGCACCGGACGCTGGCCCTGACCATACATGCCATACGGCAGTCCTGCCGGCGATGACCTGCCGGCACCGGCGGTATTGAGAGTGCTATTGCCGGGTCGTGAACCTTTTGGGCACTCCAACTTCGCGACAGGCGGACCGGGTCTGCTGCCAACGGCGGACGAGATCAGGTGGGGGGTGGCATTCGCAGAGCCGCCTACTCCCCACTCACCGGCGCACCGCGGAAGTTCAGCAAACTTGGCGCCTTGTCGATGATCTCTTCCAGGATCAGCGAGGCGGTTTCCAGATCGCGATCCAGGTCCGGCCCGAGCTTGCCGGCATAGTTGGGCCGCTTCAGCTTTTCCGCCGCGTCGTGCAGGCTGCGCAGCTCCGCGACGAAGATCTCGCGCGCGCCCATCGGCAGGATCGGATTCGCCGACAGCACGAAGAAGAAGCGCATGCTGGCGCGCACCAGCAGGGCCAGCATCACCATGTCCAGCTTCTCGAACTGGTCGCGCAGGTCGTCGGACCGCGCATCGACCAGATTGCGCATGCGCTGCTCGATCAGAATCACCAGGGCCTGGAATTCGCCGACCTTGTCGCGGAAGTCGCGGTAGGCGCCGAAGCTGTGTTTGCTCGCCTCATGTTCCGCCAGTTGGGCCAGCTTGGAAGCTTCGCGGCACTGGCGCTCCAGGGCGCCCAGCAGTTCCTTGACCTCGGCTCGGGTGTATTGGCGCTTGCTCATGGCGATCGGCGGGGGCTCGGCAGGATTCGGACAGACCGGGCCAAGCTATAGCACAACCCGCGGGCGACAACCTACGGCGCTCGCCGGCCTCGCGTTCAGTGATCGGCCTTCACCGGCCCGCCCGGACGGCGCACCAGCGGCATGAACAGCAGCGCGCCGAAGAACACCGCCGACATCAGCAGCATGGCGTCGTTGAAGGTCAGGATCAACGCCTCGCGCTGGACCAGCCCGACCAACCGGGACATCGCCGCGGCAGTCGGATCGGCGACCAGCCCGTCGAAGCGTTGGCTGAGGTTGTCGACCATCTGCTGCACCTCCGGCCGGGCGAGGTTCACGTTGTCGCCCAGGCGGTTCAGGTGCAAGGCGTTGCGGTCGGTCAGCACCGTGTTGATCGCCGCCAGCCCGATGGCCCCGCCCAGGTTCCGCATCAAATTGTACAGGCCGGACGCGTTCTTCAGCTTGTCCGGCGGCAGGGTGCCCAGCGCCACGCTGTTGATCGGGATGAAGCACAGCATCAGCGACATGCCGCGCACCGCCTGCGGTACGAACAGCTCCCAGAATCCGGTCTCGGCGGTGAAGTGGCTGTTCATCCAGACGCCGCTGCCGAACAGGATCAGCCCCAGCGCCAGCATGGCGCGCAGGTCCATCCGCTTCGACAGTGCGCCGGCAATGGGGGCCGACAGGAACTGGAAAGCGCCGGTCACGAACATGATCTCGCCGATCTGCAGGCTGTTGAAGCCGCGCACGCGCGCCAGGAACAGCGGTTGCAGATAGACCGATCCGTAGAGCCCGATGCCGAGGATGAAGCTGTAGAGCGATCCGATGGCGAAATTCCGGTCGGCGAAGGCGCGCAGTTCCACGATGGGATTGCGGTAGGACAGCACCCGCCAGAAGAATCCGATGCCGCCGATCGCCGCCACGACGGCAAGCGCCAGAATGGCCTCGTCGTCGAACCAGTCGTTGCGCGGTCCTTCCTCCACCACATACTCCAGGCTGCCCAGGAATGTGGCCATCAGCAGCAGACCGGGGAAGTCGAAGCCCTTGCGCAATTCCGGATTGGGCCGGTCGACGTCCACCAGCAGCCAGACCAGCGAGGTCACGATGATGCCGGGGATCACGTTGGCCAGGAAGAGCCAGTGCCAGGACATGTGCTGGGTCAGATAACCGCCCAGCGTCGGGCCGATGGTGGGCGCCATGGTGGCGACCAGCCCCATCATCACCGACACGCCGGCCCGCTTTTCCGGCGGGAAGATCATGAAGCTGGTGGCGAAGACCGTCGGGATCATCGCCCCGCCGATGAAGCCCTGGAGCGCACGCCAGACGATCATCGATTCGATGCTGCCGGCGAAGGCGCAGGCGACGCTGGTCAGAGTGAAGCCGGCGGCCGCCACGGTGAACAGGATGCGCGTGGACATGATGCGCGACAGGATGCCCGACAGCGGGATCATCACGACCTCCGCGATCAGGTAGGAGGTCTGCACCCACGAGATCTCGTCGGAACTGGCCGCCAGCCCCGCCTGGATTTCCGACAGCGAGCTGGAGACGATCTGGATGTCCAGAATCGCCATGAACATGCCGACGACCATCGCGAAGAAGCCGACGATGTCGCGCGTGGTGAGCGGGCGCATGCCCTGGGCCGGAGTTGCCATGGAACCGCTGCCTTCGATCGCGGCCGACGGAATCCCGCCCGGGGATGGCTCCGGCCAAAACAGTGCTTGGATTGGTGACGGGGACGCCGCCCCAGAAGGGGGGAGGTGGGCGGCGTCCCCGCCGGACCGTGGCCGCCGTTACCTGGCGGCCACCGCCTGCTTGTCGGCGAGCGCGCCGAACACGCCGCCGGAGGTCACATGCGGCAGGGCGTCGGCACCGCGGGTGTCGACCTCCGCCACTACCGACAGGCCGGGGCGCAGCAGGCCGGCCAGCGCGTTGTCGCGCGGCAACGCGATGCGCACTGGAACGCGCTGGACGATCTTGGTGAAGTTGCCGGTCGCGTTCTCCGGCGGCAGCAGCGAGAATTTCGAGCCCGAGGCCGGGGCGAAGCTCTCAACCGTTCCCTCCAGGTGGCGGTCGGGGAAGGCGTCGACCGAGATGCTGACATGCTGGCCGGGGCGCATGCGCGACAACTGGGTCTCCTTGAAGTTGGCGACCACATAGACGTCGGGCAGCGGAACCAGCGACAGCAGTTGCACGCCCGGCCGGGCATACTGGCCGATTTGGACGCCGCGGTTGCCGACCACGCCGTCGACCGGCGCCCGCACCACGGTGTTCTCCAGGTCGATGCGCGCGGTCCGCAGCGTCGCCTCCGCCTGGGCCAGATGGGCCTCCGTCTCGGTCCGGGTGGCGCGCAGGACGTTGACCTGCTCGTTCTCCGCGGCGAGCGCCGCCCGCGACTTGGCGACCTGCGCCACCGCCTTGCGCAGGTCGGCGTCGGCGGTTTCCAGCTTCTGGCGGCTTGTCCAGCTGTCGTTGGCGAGCGACCGGCTGCGCTCGAACTCCTGCTGGGCGCGGCGCTGCTCGGCCTCAGCGCTCGCCAGCGTGGCGGCGGCCTGGTCGATCACCGTGCGCTGCAGCTCCAGCTTGCTGTCCAGCGTGCCGAGTGCAGCCCGCTGGGCCGTCACCGCGGCTTCGGCTTCCGCCACCTTGGCACGGAAGTCCTGGTCGTCCAGCACCGCCAGCACGTCGCCGGCCCGGACCAGTTGGTTTTCGGCGGCCTTCACGTCCCGGACATAGGCGGAGACCTTCGGGCTGACCACGGTGATGTCGCTCTGCACATAGGCGTTGTCGGTCGATTCCATGAACCGGCCTTCCCGCCACCATTGTTCGCCGGCGACGGCGCCGCCGGCCAGCACGGCCAGCGCGACACCCGACAGCACGATCTTCCGCACGCCATTCGCCATTGTCTCTATCCCCAATCCACCGCGGTCCAAGCCCCCCTTTTCCGGATTGCGCTCTTGCCGGCGCCACGGAAAAGAAACTGAACCGTTCAGTTTAGTCTTGCCGGAAGATGGCGGAGGGGCTATCTCATGTCAAGACCGAACTGAACGGTTCAGTTTTTGAAAACAGCGTGTCTGGGGGCTTGTCGGGCGATGCGGAACGCGGTAGGGGCCAGGAACATGGACTCAGGCGAGGCGCGTATGACCACCTTGGTTGCCCCCACTCCCGAAGCAGGTTCCAAGCCGGCCCAGATCATGGAGGCCGCGGGCGCCCTGTTCCTGGAGCATGGCTACAGCGCCGTCAGCATGGATGCGGTCGCCAAAAAGGCGAACGTGTCCAAGGCCACGCTGTACGCGCATTTCGGCAGCAAGGAAGAGCTGTTCCGGGCTATGGTCGCCTGCGAATGCGCCAATTCGGTCATGGCCGGCATTTGGGGCGAGGCGATGCGCCTGCCGGCTACCGAAGGGCTGCGGCTGATCGGACGGACTTTCGTCCGCTTCATCGCCTCGCCCAAAGCGCTGGGGCTCTACCGCATGGTGCTGGGCGAGGTGCTGCGCCAGCCCCAGCTTGCCCAGGCCTTCTACGAGAGCGGCCCGGCCGAGACGTTCCAGCGTGCCCGCCAGTTCATGGCCCACGCCGCCGGCAAGGGCGAATTGGCGATCACCGACTTCGATCTCGCCACCCATCAGTTCTTCGGCCTGCTGAAGGCGAACATGCACATGAAACTGCTGCTGTGCCTCAGCGAGCGGCCGGGCGACGAGGAACTGGAACGCTTCGTCGATGCAGCGGTCGACCTGTTCGTGAAGGGCTATGCGCCGGACAAGCGGTGAGCTCTCGCCGCGGACGTCCTCGATAACAATGGATCGGCAATAGCGAGAACTCCCGATCCAGAGTTCGCTGCGCGCGCCTTGTCAGCGCCATAGAGTTCGTATAGCGTGCCAACGACATACTGACGTAATGGGGCGTGGCTGACCGGCGGATGAATTTCGACACGACCTTCATCGCGCAGGTGATCACCGTCATCGGCTTTGCGGTGGGCCTGTCCATTGTCGTGGCGTCCGGCCGCTATCCGCGCCACATCCGCAATTCACTGCGCGCCTATGCCTACGGCAAGTTCCTGCTGGGCTCGGCATTTCTCATCGCCGGCCTGCGCGGCGGCGGAACGCCGGAACTGTTCATCCCGCTCGCCAACGGAATCGGGCTCGCCGGGCTGACGTTGAACTACACCTGCGTCCGCCATCTGCAGAATCGGCCGGTCTGGCCGTTCGCGCCGGTGGCGGTAGGGGGGGCCGTTGCGCTCTGCTGCCTGCTGCTGCTCCTGACCGGCAGTGATCTGTCCGCGGTCCGCACGCTGGTCAGTTTCGCGGCCTCCGCCGTTCTGCTGGTCATCACCTTCGAAGTGCTGGTCCGCTACGAGCACCGCGGCGTTCCGCATCATGTCACCGGCCTGCTGTCGGCCGCGCTCGCTGTCGTCTACCTGGTCCGCATGGGGGCCGGCCTCAGCCAGGAGGCGCCGCTCGGCCATCTCGTCGACGACACTGTGGAGCGTGCGACCTTCCTTCTGTCCCTGCTGGGCACGGTGATCGGCGCCATCAACTACATCCTGATGGCCAGTGACGAGTTCAACCGCGAACTGACCAAGCTTGCCCACACCGATGGGCTGACCGGCGCCCTCAACCGCCGCCGCCTGTTCGAACTGGGCGAGATCGAGTTCCGCCGCGCCCGCCGGTATGGTCGGGATCTGACAGTGCTGACCCTGGACATCGACCGCTTCAAGGCGATCAACGACCGGGCCGGCCATCCCTTCGGCGACAGGGTGATCCAGGCGGTGACCGATTGCTGCGTCGGCCAGCTCCGGCAGGAGGATTCGATCGGCCGCATGGGCGGGGAGGAGTTCGCCATCCTGCTGCCCGAAACCGGGGCCGCGGCCGGCCGGATGCTGGCGGAACGGCTGCGCAGCGCCATCGAGCGCCAGTTGGCGGCATTGGGCGCCGAGGGCGGGGTGACCGTGACCTGCAGCATCGGCGGCGTCAGCATGACGCGGGAACACAGCCAGTTCTCCGACCTGATCGCCCAGTCCGACAGTGCGCTCTACGATGCCAAGAACGGCGGCCGCAACCAGGTCCGTTTCTTCCCGGCCGCAGCGTTGCGCACGGCGGCGATCATTGCCTGAGCCGGCACACTGTCATCTTTTCCTGCCACCTTCCCCTGCCACCCTCCCCTACCCCGGGGCCGATAGCGGTTAGAAAAATCGGCCGGCGTACCGGCCGGCTTTACCCGCGAAGCGGCTTGCCGCATTATCCGCCCCGGTCACCTCCGGCCGGCCGCCGGAGCTGATCCGGCACTGTCCCCTTTCCCGGCAACATCGGCGTACGGTCGTGGTTCTTTCCCATCTCGGCTCTGGCAGTCTGGAGCCGCAGCGGTCGCAGCTGACGCTCGGCACCAAGTTCAGGCTCATCAACTGGGGGCTGGTCCTGCTGATCTGCACGATCACCGGGGTCGGTGTCGGGCTGCTCTATTCCGCCGCCGGCGGCCACTGGAAGCCCTGGGCCCAGCCGCAGTTGGTCCGCGCCATACCCGGCTTCGTCCTGATGCTGGGCATCGCGCTGGTGGACATCCGGCACCTGATGAAGTCGGCCTACATCATCTTCTTCATCGTGCTGTGCCTGCTGGTCGCGGTGGAACTGATGGGCCGCATCGGCATGGGCGCACAGCGCTGGATCGACCTCGGCTTCTTCCAGCTTCAGCCGTCGGAACTGATGAAGCCGGCGCTGACGCTGGCGCTCGCCCGTTATTTCCACGGGGTGACCCTGGACCAGATCGGCCGTCCGCTGTTGCTGATCCCGCCCTTGCTGCTGGTCTTCACGCCGGTCGCCCTCGTGCTGATGCAGCCGAACCTGGGCACCTCGCTGCTGCTGATCCTGGGCAGCGGCGCCGTGTTCTTCGCCGCCGGCGTGCGGGTGTGGAAGTTCCTGGTGGTGATCGGCGGCGGCCTCGGCGCCATCCCCATCGCCTGGGAGTTCCTGCACGACTACCAAAAGCAGCGCGTCTACACCTTCCTGGACCCGGAAACCGATCCGCTCGGCGCCGGCTACAACATCCTGCAGTCGAAGATCGCGCTGGGGTCCGGCGGAATGTTCGGAAAGGGATTCATGTCCGGCTCGCAGAGCCAGCTGATGTTCCTGCCGGAAAAGCACACCGACTTCATCTTCGTCGTGCTGGCCGAGGAATTCGGGATGGTCGGGGCGCTGACCCTGCTGGCGCTCTATCTGCTGCTGTTCATCTATGGCTGGGTCATCGCACTGAACAGCCGCAGCCAGTTCGGCCGGCTGGTGGCGGTCGGCATGACCGCGCAGTTCTTCCTCTACGTCTTCGTCAATGTGGCGATGGTGATGGGGCTGATCCCGGTGGTCGGCATCCCGTTGCCGCTGGTGTCCTATGGCGGGTCGGCGATGATGACGCTTATGGTGGGCGTCGGCCTGCTGTTGAGCATGTCGGTTCACCGCGACGTGCGCATCCCGAAGAGCGGCGTCACCGACGACTGAGGACCGATGATTATCGGCGGAGGTAAGTCCGCCGGAGGCGGCCATCCCCCGCCCGCATGGTTGCCGCCCCGCCCCGCCCTCGCGATATGGGGGTGTGGGCCGACCGAAATTGCGCGCCGGCCCGTTTGCAGCGGGAGGATCAGCCATGCGCAACGACGCCACCGGACGGGGCAGGCGGAAAGCGGCCATCATCGCCACCTTCATTGCCGGCGGGCTTTCGGCCCTGCTGGCCGGTGCTGGCGGACCGGCGCTGGCCGATGGCCTGTTCAGCCACCTCGGCGGCAGTTTCAGCGAAAAGTCGGGGAAGTTCGAGGCCTCGCGCTGGCAGCGCTCCGATGGCTGGAAGGCCGGCGGGCACATGAACTGCAGCTGGAACCGGGCCAATGTCACGTTGGAGAAGGGGCATCTCGCCCTGTCGGTCAGCGACCAGTTCAGCGGCCGGGACCGCTATTCCTGCGGCGAGTATTCCACCCACCGCTTCTACGGCTACGGCAGCTATGCGGTGTCTCTGAAGGCGGTGAAGGCGGATGGGGTGATGACCTCGGTCTCGCACTACACCGGCCCGCCCTTCGGCGATCCCTGGGACGAGATCACCTTCGGCATCGCCGGCAAGGACACAACCAAGCTGGAGATCAGCTGGGTCGCCAACGGCGTCGGGCACCGCAACACGGTGGTCGATCTCGGGTTCGACGCCGCCAAGGGCTTCCACAGCTACGGCTTCGACTGGAAACCCGACGGCATCGTCTGGACGGTCGACGGCAAGCCGGTGCACCAGGTCACGGCCAAGGAGGGAGAGCTTCTGCCGCGCATGCCGGGGCGGCTGATGCTGCGCTTCTGGAGCGCGTCGGGCGATACCGAATGGCTGCGCCGCTTCACCTATCCCGGCCATCCGCTGACCGCCGAGGTCGCCGCCGTCAGCTATCGCGAAGACCCGTCGAACCTCAGCAATTGATCGGAAGTCGTCAGTCCAGCGCCTCGGCTCCCAGGTAGGATTCGACCACGCGGGGGTCGGCCACGACCTCCGCCGGGGCGCCGTCGGCGATCTTCTCGCCATGGTCCAGCACGACGACGCGGTCGGACAGCGCCATCACCGCGCGCATCACATGCTCGATCATCAGGATCGTCAGGCCTTCGCGGCGGTTCAGGTCGCGCAGGACCCCGACCATGCGGTCGACCTCCGTCGGACGGAGCCCGGCCAGCACCTCGTCCAGCAGAAGCAGGGTCGGACGGGTTGCCAGCGCGCGGGCGACCTCCAGCCGCTTGCGGTCGGGCAGCGTCAGGCTGCGTGCCGGCCGGTTGGCCTGATCGGCCAGTTCCAGCCGCTCCAGCACGGCGCGGGCCTGAAGCCGCGCGGTCTCGACCGACCTCTCGCGGGCCAGTGCGCCGACGACGACATTCTCCTCCACCGTCAGCTGGCCGAAAGGCTTGACGATCTGGAAGGTGCGGCCGATCCCGGCGGCGCAGACCTGATTGGGCTTCATCCCGGTCAGGGAGCGGCCCTTCAGCGTGACGCGCCCCTCGTCGGGCGGAAAGACGCCGGCGATCAGGTTGAAGGTGGTGGTCTTGCCGGCGCCGTTTGGGCCGATCAGGGCGAGGATGCGCCCCTCCGGCACGGTGAAGCTGACGTCGGCGACCGCCTTCAGCCCGCGAAAGCGCTTTGACAGGCCCTCGACCTCGAGCAGTGCGGTCATCTCAGGCGCCCTCCCCCGGCTGGCGGACAAGACGCAGGCGGCGGGCCAGCCAGGGCCACACGCCCTCCGGCCGGAACACCACGATCACCACCAGCGCCACGCCGTAGAACAGTTGCTTCAGCCCCGGCAGGTCCAGCCCGCCGGCCTCGATCAGGAAGGTCAGCAATTCGCCCAGCGGCGTCAGGATGAAGGCGCCCAGGATCGGGCCGACCAGCGTGCCGATGCCGCCGACGATGGCCGGCAGGATGATCTCGATGGAGCGGCCCATGGAGAAGACCTGCTCCGGGAACAGGTTGTTGAAGTAGAAGGCCTGGAACACCCCGCCCAGTGCGGTCAGGGCGGCCGACACCGCCACCGCGGTCATGCGGGCGCGGAACAGGTCGACGCCCGACGCCTCCGCCGCATCCGGCTCCTCCCGCACAGCCAGCCACTGGTAGCCGAGCCGGCTGTGCAGCAGCACGCGCGACAGGACCAGCGCGCCCAGCACCAGCGCCAGCGCCACATAGTAGAACAGCAGGGGCGAACCGCGCAGGTTCAGCGGATCGCTCGCCCCCGCCTCCACCGGCAGGAAGAAGCCGCCGGAGCCGCCGACCCAGGTGATGTGGTCGAAGCCGATGCGCGCCACCTCGGCGAAGGCGATGGTCAGCAGGGCGAAATGCACGCCCTTCACCCCGAAGCGGAAGCCCAGGAAGCCGATGATGCAGCCGGCCGCCACCGAGACCAGCATCGCCAGCACCATGCCGGCCCACGGCCCGATGCCGAAATGCACGAACAGCGCGGCGCTGACATAGGCGCCCAGTCCGACATACAGCGCGTGCCCCAGCGACAGCAGGCCGGAAAAGCCCATCATCACGTTCCAGGCCTGCCCGACATAGGCGAACCACAGCACCGTGGTCAGCACCGACACCAGATAGCGGTCGGCGACGAGGGGGGCCACCGCCAGCCCCAGCGCCGTCAGGGCCAGCAGGATCATCCCGCGGCCCGTCACTCCCGAAAAAGCCACTCCCGACAGGCCGATCATGACCGTTTCCCCAACAGCCCTTGCGGGCGCAGCAGCAGAACCACGATCAGCACCCCGTAGCTGAACAGGGATTTCAGGGACGGCGTCAGCAGGAAGCCGGCCAGCGCCTCCGACATGCCGATCAGCACGCCGCCCAGCAGCGCGCCGGGCAGGCTGCCCAGCCCGCCGACGATGACGATGATGAAGCTGAGCAGCGTGTATTCCGGCGCCAGCTGCGGCCGGGCATCGACCAGCAGCGTCATCAGCGCGCCGGCCACCCCGACCACCGCGGCGCCGATGCCGAAGGTGAGCGCATAGAGCCCGTCGATGTTCAGCCCGACCACACGGGCGCCCAGCGGGTTGTCGGCGCAGGCGCGGATCGCCTTGCCGGTGCGGCTGAAGCGGAAGAAGGCGAACAGCGCCGCCGCCACGACGATCGCCGCCGCCCCGGCGCGCAGCCGCACGGCATCCAGCAGCATCGGCCCGATCTCCACCGTGTCGAAACTGTAGGGCACCTGCACGTTGCGGGCGTCCGGGCCGAACAGCATCAGCATGGCGTTGACCAGGATGGTGGCGATACCCAGCAGCAGGATGAACTGCATGTGCTCCGGCCGCTCGACGAACTTGTTCACCAGTCCGCGCTGCAGGAGCCAGCCGGAGGCGAACAGAAGCGCCGCCATGACCGGCGCCGACAGCAGCGGGTCCAACCCCCACCATCCGCCCAGCAGCACGGCGCCGTACATGCCCGCCACCATCATCTCGCCATGGGCGAAGTTGACGACGCGCACCACGCCGAAGATGACCGATAGCCCAAGCGCCGCCAGCCCATAGACCAGGCCGGTCAGCAGCCCGGAGGCCGCGATGTTCAGATAATAGTCGATCGGCATGGGTGGCGGATTGTCCGAACGGTGAGGTTCTGCGGGTTAGCAGCCCAAGGGGGATGCAGGCAAGTCAGAATGACGATGCCGCCGTGCGATTCGACCGTTCCGACAGGTGAACCTATGGCCGGGCCGCCATACGTGCACCGCCGCGCAACGCCGCGATCCGCTCCGACACGTCGTCAAGCCGGCGGTCGAGCGCGGTGGTCAGGCAGGATCGCGCCGATGCTGCGACATCCGGGTCGCCTTCCGTCCCGCTGCGGATCCAGCAAAGCGCCGCGATCCTCTCGTGGAAGCGCCGTTCCTCCTGGATCAGGTCGTAGGCCGCGGCGGCGCGGGCGGCCGGATCGGCGATGCCGGCCAGGAACCGCTCCTGCGCCCCGCGGGCACGGCCGTCCAGCAAGGCAAGCGCCGGCACATCGCAGATCATCCGCCTGAGCGGCGCCGTGACCGTTGGGCAGCGCGGATCGGCCACCGGCTGGGGTGGCGGCTCTGGGATCGGCAACGGCTTCGGCGGCTGCCGTGTGGTTGGCGGTGCGGCACTGACCGCGACGGGAAGCGTCCTTGCCAGCTGAGCAGCCGTTGGTTTCGGCGGGCTTCCCCCCAGCGAGCCCCGCACCACACGCACCGGGGTCCCCACCTCTGCGGCGGCGAAGACGGTTTCGATGTCGGCGGGCAGCATGCGGAAACAGCCGCCGCTGGCCTGCCGTCCCACCGAGTCCGGATCGTTGGTGCCGTGGATGGCGATGGCCGTCCAGCCGAGGTCGAGCGCGAATCTGCCCAGCGGGTTGTTCGGTCCCGGCGGCACCGCCCGCGGCAGCGACGGCTTCTCGCGCCGCTGGTTGGCGGTCGGCCTCCAGGTCGGGTCGCGGCGCTTGCGCATGATGGTGCTGTCGCCGAGGGGAATCGGAACGCCGGGGCGGCCGATGGCCACCGGAAAGCTGCGGGTCGTGCCGTCCGCTCCGGTCAGGTACAGCCGGCGGTCGACCAGGCTGATGGCGATCGACGGACCATCGCCTGCGATCTCCCCCGCTGCCTGGGCAACACTCTGTGCCGCCGCCGGCGCCATCGGCACGCCGATGGCGATGCAAAGGGCGGCAAGACCCCACAAAATGCACCGTGCCGGGATGGGGCCGAGGGTTGTTGTCGGACGTGGGGTGGCGCCTTGGCCGCCGCCTCCCCGAATGGTCGTAGATCCACGCATGCGGAAAGTTGATCGCGTGTTTCCTAAAACAGGGTAAACAGCAGGGGACGACGGCTTCCGGGGGATGGAGGCCGCCCCGACAGCAAGGACGTGCATCATGGACCAGATCGAGCAGACGTTGGCCGTCGCGACGGAACATCACCGCGCCGGCCGCACCGCGGAGGCGGAGCGCCTGTACCGCGACGTGCTGGACGCGTCGCCCGGCCATCCGGACGCCCTGCATCTGCTGGGGGTCATCGCCCTGCAATCCGGCCGGGCGGAGGAGGCGGTGGACCGCATCGCCCAGGCCGTGGCCGGCGACGACGGCTCTCCCCTGTTCCATGCCAATCTGGGCCACGCCCTGCACGCTTGCGGACGACAGCGCGAGGCGGCACTGAGTTTCGCGCGCGCGCTCAGCCTGCTGACCAACGAGGGAGAGGGCTGGGGCAATGTCGGGGCGCTGGCCAACCTGATCCGCCGTTACGACGACGACATCCGTGCCGCGGCGGCGGAGGAGGTCGATGCCCGCTATGCCATGGGCGACGTGATGCGGCGCCAGTCGCTGCTGTTCCTGTTGACCGGGGACATCGCCCACTACCGCGTTCTGGTCGGCGCGGTGCTGGACGATCCCCTTCGCTTCTCCGTGCCGTCGCTGCATTACGCCTACTGGGGCATCGCCATGCGGCTGTTCCAGGACGATGTCCGCAAGGGTGACGTCGGCGCCTTCACCAATGGCGAGTTCCGCCGCTTCTACCGCCTGCTGGTGGAGGAGACGGCGCGCCGCTATGGACTGGAACCCAAGCTGCGCAGAACCGCCCCGCGCGCCGAGGTGAAGCGCGTGGTGCTGATCACCAACCAGATGCTGGGCGAGGGGCACCAGCCCACCGCCGACGCCTTCGATTACGCCCGCCGCCTACAGGACGGCCAGGGCTGCGAGGTGCTGATCCTGAACCCCAACGCCATGGCGGTGTCGGGCGAGAACGGCTTCGTCCCGGAGTACAGCTACAACATCACCGAGGAGTATGACGGGGAGCAGACCATCGCCGCCCACGGTGCTGCGGTGCGCATGCTGTCCTTCCCCCGGCCCCGGTTCGACGAGGAAAAGCTGACCGCCATCGTCGACGCGGTGGAGCGATTCGATCCCGACGTGATCATCGCCTTCGGCGGTTCCAACACCGTGGCCGACCTGTTCGCGCGCAGCCGTCCGGTGGTGTTCCTGCCAACCTCCAGCGGCCTGCCGGCCTCGCTCGCCACGATTCTGCTGGGCTACGCGCCGGAGGACAGCGCCGCCGATTGGCCGGACGAGGCGCGGGCGCGCTTCCGCCCCTTCTCCTTCGGCTCCCGCTCGGTGGAGAAGCTGCTGGACTATGCCCGTGAGGCACAGGGGCTGTTCTGACGAAGCGGCTACGGGCGGCGGACGGGGGCCATAGCACCCCCCTCCTCCGTTACAGTCCCAGATACGCCTGCTTCACCGCCGGATCGGCCAGCAGCGCCTCGCCGCTTCCCGACAGCACCACCCGGCCGTTCTCCAGCACATAGGCCTGCCCGGCGATCCGCAGCGAAGCGGCGACATTCTGTTCGACCAGGATGATCGTCATTCCGTCGGCCGCCAGCGCGCGGATGATGCGGAACAGTTCCTGCACCAATGCCGGCGACAGGCCGAGCGACGGTTCGTCGAACATGATCAGGTCAGGCTTGCCCATCAGGCAGCGGCCGATCGCCAGCATCTGCTGCTCGCCGCCGGACAGGGTGCCGGCGGCCTGGTCCAGCCGCTCGCGCAGGCGGGGGAACAGGTCGAGCACGCGGTCGTAGGTCTGCCGGGCGGTGGCGCGGGCCCGCGGGATGACAGCGCCCATCTCCAGATTCTCCCGCACACTGAGGCTGGGGAAAATCTGCCGGCCTTCGGCGACCTGCCCGATGCCGAGATCGCAGACGACATGGCTGGGCAGGCCGGCGATCTCGCGGTCCTTGAAGCGGATGCTTCCGCGCGCCGGCTTCAGGATTCCGGCGATGGCGCGGATCAGCGAGGTCTTGCCCGCCCCATTGGCGCCGACGATGGCGGTGGTCGCCCCCGCCGCCACCTGCAGCGTGACGCCGTCGAGCGCCTGGGCGTCACCATAGTACAGGTCGAGGTCGGAAACGGTCAGCATGGCAACGGATCCGGTCGCAGCAGGGCCAAAGGCGGGTGGCGCCCTCTATAGCGCGATCATTTCAGGAAGAACACCGCGCTCATCACCAGCCCGACGGCGATGATGCCCGTGCGCAGCACCGGCTTCGGGATCTTCCGCCCGACCCGCGCGCCGACATAGCCTCCGGCCACCGCCGCCACCGTCATCAGCAACGCTTCCCTCCACTCCACCGCCCCGCCGGCCGCATAGGCCACCACCGCGATGGCGGTCAGGACGGCCGAGAACAGGTTCTTCAGCCCGTTCATGGCGTTCAAATCGGTCATCCCGAACAGGCTGAGCTGCGCCAGAAGCAGGATGCCGAGGCCTCCGTTGAAATAGCCGCCATAGACCGACACCGCGAACAGCGTGCCCAGCATCGCCCCGTTGCCGTGCAGGCCGAGGCTGCGCAGTCGCTGCGCCAGCATGTTGCCGAAGGCGAACAGACCGGTCGCCAGCAGCAGCAGCCACGGGACGATGTCGCGGAACACCGAATCCGGCGTCACCAGCAGCAGGCCCGCCCCGGCCAGTCCGCCGACGAGGCTGACCACGGACAGCAGCGGCAGGCTGAGGTTGCCGATCGGCGTCAGATCCTGCCGGTAGCCGTAGACTCCGCTGGCATAGCCGGGCAACAGGGCCACCGTGCCGGTGGCGTTGGCGGCGACCGGCGGCACCCCGGCGTAGATCAGGGCCGGCAGGGTCAGGAAACTGCCCCCGCCGGCAACGGCATTCATCGCTCCGGCCAGAAAAGCCGCAGCCAATAAAATCAGTTCTATCATGATATTACGAGCGGTTCCTCAACTCCCGGCGGATGATCTTGCCGGTGGTGGTCATGGGCAGGCTTTCGAGAAATTCGATGGCTCGGGGATATTCATGGGCGGCCAGCCGCGTCTTCACATGCTCCTGAATCGAGGCGACGAGCGCGTCGTCCGCCGTCACCCCCTCCCGCAGCACGACGAAGGCCTTGACGATCTCCGTGCGCAACGGGTCGGGCACGCCGACCACCGCCGCCATGCGGACGGCGGGATGGCCGATCAGGCAATCCTCGATCTCGCCGGGACCGATGCGGTAGCCGGCCGAGGTGATGACGTCGTCGTCGCGCCCGACGAAGCGGATGTAGCCGTCCTCGTCCACCTCCCCCTGGTCGCCGGTGACCAGCCAGTCGCCCCCTTCTCCGACGAACTTGGCGGCGGTGGCGTCCGGGTTGTTCCAGTAGCCGAGGAACATCACCGGGTCCGGCCGGCGCACCGCGATCAGGCCGATCCGCCCCGGCGGCAGACGGTTCCCCTCACCGTCGATCACCGCAACGTCATGGCCGGGCACCGGCCGGCCCATGATGCCCGGCTTCGGCGCCATCAGCGTGGCGGCCGAGGAGACGATCATGTTGCACTCGGTCTGGCCGTAGAACTCGTTGATGGTGACGCCGAAGGTCTCGCGCCCCCAGTCGAGCAGCCCGCCACCCAAGGTCTCGCCGCCGCTGGCGACGGAGCGCATGGCGATGGCGTGGCGTGTCCGTGGGGCCTTCACCGACCGCATCATCTTCAGCGCCGTCGGCGGCAGGAAGGCGTTGCGCACCTGGAACTCGGCCAGCAGGGCGAAGGCGGCCTCCGCATCGAACTTCTCGAAGCGGTGGGACACGACCGTCACCCCATGGTGCCAGGCCGGCAGCAGCACATCGAGCAGCCCGCCGATCCACGCCCAGTCCGCCGGCGTCCAAATGCGGTCGCCCGGCTGCGGGAACAGGTCGTGCGACATCTCCACGCCCGGCAGATGGCCCAGCAGCACCCGGTGCGCATGCAGCGCCCCCTTCGGTTGGCCGGTGGTGCCGGAGGTGTAGATGATCAGGGCCGGGTCGTCGGGACCGGTATCCGCCGGGGTGAAGTCGTCCGACGCCGCGTCGCACAGCGCGTGCCAGTCAAGGCAGCCGGGCCCCGACCCGTCGATGCGGAAGACCGCGCGCAATTCCGGCAGGCGATCGCGGATCTGGGCGATCTTCGCCGCGCCGGCTGCATCGGTCACCACCGCGCGGGCGCCGCAATTGGCCAACCGGTACTCCAGCGCCTCCACCCCGAACAGCGAGAACAGCGGCACCGCGATGCCGCCCAGCTTGTAGACGGCGACATGGCTGACCGCGGTTTCCGGTGCCTGGGGCAGCAGGATGCCGACCCGGTCGCCGCGTCCGATACCCTGGGCGGCGAGCGCGGTGGCGAAGCGGTTGGACAGGGCGCGGATGTCGGCGAAGCGGTATTCCTCCACCCCGCCGTCGCGCCGCTTGTGGATCAGGGCGATGCGGTCCGGCTCGGACTCCGCCCAGCGGTCGCAGACGTCGACGCCGATGTTGTAGCGATCGGGGACGCGCCAGGCGAAGGCGCGGGACACCCCTTCATAGCTGTCCGCGTTGGGCAGCATGTTCGTTCCCTCCCAAGGGCTTGTCATTGGTTCCTTTGCGGAACCGTTGACCCGATCATAGGGGCAAGCGAGGCACCGCGTCACGCACCGGGAATAAGTCGCGGGTCTGCCATGTTGATGGCGTCAGGAACGAACGGTTTCGTGCCGATCCGAACAGGACCCAACAGGACGAGAGCCACCATGAAAGCCAGCCCCTTCCTTGCCGCCGCGCTGTCCGCCAGCCTGCTCGCGGCCCCGCTTGCCGGCTGCGCCCAGCCCGGCTACGGCGACTCCTATGGCGGCGTCAGCGCCAACAAGCAGACGGCCGGCACCGTGCTGGGCGGCGTGGTCGGCGGTCTGGCCGGCTCTCGCTTCGGCGGCGGCAGCGGCAAGCTGGTGGCGGTCGGCGTCGGAACGCTGCTGGGCGCGGCTCTGGGCAGTGCCGCGGGCGCCTCGCTCGACCGTGCTGACCAGACCTACGCCCAGCAGGCAGCGGTCAACGCCTACAGCGCCCCTACCGGCAGCACCGTGCGCTGGAACAATCCGGATACCGGCAATTACGGCAGCTACACGCCGGTGCGCGAGGGCACCGGGCCGCAGGGCCAGCTCTGCCGCGAATACCAAACCACCATCGTGGTCCAGGGCCGCACCCAGCAGGGCTTCGGCACCGCCTGCCAGCAGGGCGACGGAACCTGGCGCGTGGTCAGCTGACGGCGTGAGGGGGAAGGCTCAGGCCAGCGCCGTCCGTCGCCGGGCGGCGGCGCCGGTCAACCGAGCCGGTCCGGTCAGGGCTTGGGCGATGCGCACCGCCCCCTCTCCATCCAGCGGCAGCGCGGCGGCGGCATCCTGCATCCGCTGCCGCCGCGGTCCATCGCTCCAAAGAGCGAGCGCTCGTTCGGAAATCGTCTTTCCCGCGCTGGCCGGATCGCCGCCGCGGGCGTCCACCGCCTCGCTCCAGCCGAGTTCGGCGGCATCGCCGCTCGCCATCGCCTGATTGTCGGCGGTGACCACCAGCAGGGTCGGCACCGCCAATGCGGCCAGTTCCCCCATGGTGCCGCCGCCGGCCGAAACGGCGAGTCCGCTGTCGGCCATCAGCGCGCCCATGCGCGGGCAATCGATCTCCACCGTAACATCGGGGCCGAGCCCGTCGGCAAGTGCCGCCAGTTCCGGCGCGCGCGGGTTGCTGCCGCCGACGACCGCGACGATCCGGCAGCCCACCGGCCGGGCCGCGGCGAGCGCCTCCACCACCGGACCGGTCAGCCCCAAGGGGTCTGAGCCACCGAAGGTCACCAGCAGGACGGGCCGCTCGGCGATGCTCCGCATCGGTTCGCGGGCGGCCAGACGCACCTCCCGCCGTAGTGGGGCATAGCCGGGTCCGAGCAGCAGAAGGGCACCCGGCGCCATCGCCTCATAGTGCAGCGCCGACGCCTGCGGCGCGGCGTTGACGACGAGGTCGGCATGCAACGGGGTGCCGTCGCCCAGGTCGTCCCAGGCCAGCACCCGCGCGCCTGCAGCCTGCAACCCGGCGCGATAGGCCTCGCCGAAGCGGTAGCCGTCCAGCATCACGGCGCTGCCATGCTCCCGCCGCAGCAGCGAACGGGTGGCGGCCAGATCCGCCGCCTGCCCCACCGGGCCGGCGATGGAGACATGGCGGAAGCCGTCCGCCGACAGGCGGCGGTCGATGGCCGGGGTGGATTCCACGGCGGCGAACAGCGTCTCGTGCCCCTGGTCGCGCAAAGCCTCGGCAACGGCGAGGCAGCGCATGACATGGCCGGTGCCGATGGTGGGGGAAGCGTCGGCTCGGATGAGGATGACGGCCATGGCACTGGTCCGGAAGAGGCGGCGCGGCAGTCCTGCCACGGCACGAGGGATCGAGTCGGTCTGCATCTTGGCCCGGCACCTTGCTCCTGTCCAGCGACAGACCGCGGGGCGCGCAGGGGCAAATAGCGGCCGTCAGGTTTCCCGGCCGGCGATCACGCTGGCGGCGGTGGCAAGGCTTTCCGGTGTGCCGATGTCGAGGAAGCGTGCCTTGGCGACATGGGCGTTCAGCGTGCCGGGCGGAAGTTTCTCCAGCACGTCGCGTTCCAGCGAGACCGCCCCCGCCGCGATGAAGCGGTCGAGGAAGGCGGCGGAGAACAGGTAGACCCCGGCATTGATGGTGCCGGCCCCCGCCGCCTTCGCCGGGAAGCGGCGGATGCGGCTGTCCGGTCCGATCTCCACCCGCACGAAGCGGGAGGCATCCTCGACCGTAACGCACAGGACCGACGCCTCGGCCCCCGACAGGCGATGCGCGGCGACGAAGGCGCGCAGATCGGCATCCAGGAAGGTATCGCCGTTCACCACCAGGATGGTGCTGCTGCGCAGTTCCTTGCGCACATAACCGAGCGCCCCGGCAGTGCCCAGCGGGCGCGGCTCGATCTGGCAGACCACGTCGATGGTGCCGGCCGAATCGCCGCGGGCGAGCCAAGCGGTCACCCGGTCGGCAAGATGGCCCAGGCACAGCACCACGCGGCGCGATCCGTACGTAGACAAGTAGTCGAGCAGATGGCCGAGGAAGGCGCGGCCCGCGATCGGGGCCAGGACCTTCGGCGTGTCGCCCAGAACGCTCCGGATACGCGTGCCCAGCCCGCCGGCGAGCACCGCGACGTCTATGTTGGCAAGAGCGTCCTCAGACCGCACCGACCGTCCTTTCCCCTAGAGTGTGATCGGTTCGAGCGGCAACGCTTGAACCGTGAATCACACGGAAAACAAAAAGCCCGGAATCCGTCAGTTGCCTGGTGAAGAACCTGACGGACTCCAATCCCCGCTGATGCCGGCGGCCGCCGATGCCCCTTACGACGGCGCGGGCGCCGGGTCATCCACCCTGCGCGGGACCCGGCGGGCATAGTCGATAATGGGCGCGAACGGGAATCGCAATGCGGAATCGCGCTGACGCTTCCGCTCGGATGGTCAGGTCGCGGTGCGAGGGGCGTCAGCCAGACGGCGAAGGCGCTGTGCCAGCATGGTTAGGGATGCGTCATGGCCGGCCGGATTTCCAACCAGGGCCATGGACGCGAACCACGGTCTGACCGCCGTTCCCAGGGACGACCAGTCGCCGGACGCCATGCCAATCCGCCAGACGGGAACGCCCAGCGCGGCGGCGAGTTCCCCGACCGAGGTTGGCGCGGTGACGACGAGGTCGAGGCCGGCCATCAGCGCCGCCACGCCGTCCAGGTTGTTGCGCTGGTCGAGGTCGGGCCAGTGGTGAAGGATCGTGCCGAAGCGGCGCAGGGCGTCGGCCCGCTCCGCCGCATGCTCGTCATACTGAAGGCTGACGAAGGTGATGCCGGGCACGGTGAGGAGCGGTCCCCACCGGGCGAGGCGGCTGTAGGCGCCGGCACGGTCCGCCGTCATGCGGCTGCTGCGCCAGCAGATGCCCACCCTCAGGCCAGGCCCCAGGGCCGCCAGCCGCACACGCCACGCTGCGGCCGATGTCCGGTCGGGCGTCAGAAACGGGGAGGTTGCCGGAAAGTGCCGCAGGCCGGGCCGCAGCCGGGCGGCGATCGTACCCATCGGCGCATGGACATCGGCGTCCCGCGAGCCGATCCGATGATCCGGCGTCGGCGCCCGCACCTCGGCCTCCGGCAGGGCGCGGGCGAACAGGCCAATCAGGCGCCGGTCGCACTCGACGATCACCCGCCCGGCCCGGCGGACCAGATCGGGCAGCACCGTTCCGAACAGGATCTCGTCGCCCAGCCCCTGTTCGCCCCACACCAGGATGCTGCGGCCCGCCAAATCCTCGCCCTGCCATTCGGGGATGCCGAAGCGGCGGGGTGCCGCGTCGCCGGCGGCAAAGCGCTGGGCGTAATCCTCCCAGCCGCCGGCGATGTCGCCTTCGGCAAGCCGCAGCAGGGCGCGGTTCATGCGCGCCTCCCCCTGGCCGGGCGCGAGCCTCAGGGTCCGTTCGGCGCAGGCGCGGGCGAGCCTGCGCTCACCCCGCATCAACGCGGTATGGCCGTGGTTGAGCAGGATGTCCGGCAGAGCGGGGGCGAGAGCCGCGGCGCGGCAATGAGCGTGCAAGGCGTCGCTCCACCGTCCGAGCCCGGCCAGAGCCATGCCCAGGTTCGACCAGCCCTTGGCCGAAGCCGGAGCGATGCGCAATGCCCTGCGGCTGTGGCGAGCGGCGGCGTCGAATCGTCCCTGCCCCTTCAGCGCGGCGGCGGCCGTGGTGAGCGCCCCGGCAAGGGTTGGCGAAAGCGCCGCAGCACGGCTGCAGGCCGCCTCCGCTTCGCCATAGCGCCGGTCGGCGAGCAGGGCGGCGGCGAGGTTGCCCCAGTTTTCGGCCGTCTGTGGACGCAGCCGTACGGCGCGGCGGTGCAGGGTGGCGGCTTCCAGCGGTGTGCCGCCGGCCTGGAGGGCGACGCCGAGATTGCCCACCGCTTCCGCGAAGGCCGGGTTCAGCGCCAGTGCCCGCCGATGCCAGTGGATGGCGACCTCGGCTTGACCCAGTCCGAGCAGGGTGAGACCGCCGTTGGTCCAGCCCGGCGGGCTCAGCGGGTCGGCGGCAACGACCTTGCGGTGGAGGGCGGCGGCCTCGGCCAATCGACCTTGCCGATGCAAGGAGACAGCCTGCTCCGACAACGCCTTGGCGGATTTCGCTGAAGCACCTCCTGAAGGAAAATCGGCTTTGGGAGCCAGCCTCGTCAGGCAGCGGGCCATATCCTCCAGCGTCGCCGACAGCGGTTCGCCGGGCCGGGGCTGGAACAGGCGCATCGATGGATACCAAGGGCGCACCCCCGCCCCCAGCTGCGTCCAATCACGGCTGCCGAAGCGCCAGACCGGCGTGCCGAGCGCGCCGGCAAGTTCGCCCACCGACATCGCCGGCGAGATGACGAGGTCGAGCCCGGCGATCAGTGCAGCCACGCCGTCGAAATCGTCCTTGCGGTCCAGGTCGTCCCAGCGGTGCAGGGGAATGCCGAAGCGCTGCTCCGCCCGCCGGACCTCGTCCTCCACATCGCCATACTGCAACACCACCCATTGGATGCCCGGTAGTGCGAACAGCGGCTGCCAGGCGTCGAGCGGAAGATAGGCGGTGCTGCGCTCCGCCGTCATCATTTGGCTGCGCCAGCCGATGCCCACCCGCAGGCCGGGGCCGAGCACCTCCAGCCGGCGGCGCCATCGCTCGACCAGGGCGGGGTCGGGGACCAGCCAGGATGGGCGCGGCGGGAAATCGGCCAACCGGCGGCGCAGGACCCGCGGCAGGGAGCCCATCGGCACATGGCGGTCGTAATCCGGGATCGTCATCGCCTCCCGCCCCTGCCCGTCCAGGGCCTCCGCCCTGACCCTGAGGGTCGGAAAGGAGCGGGCGAACAGCGGCACCAGCCGGCGATCGACCTCCAGGATGGTGGAGACGGCGCGGCCGGCCAACTCGGCGCAGAGGGCGGAGAACAGGATGGTGTCGCCCACCCCCTGCTCCCCCCAGATCATCAGGCGGCGGCCGGTCAGATCCTCGCCGCGCCATGGCTGGGCACGGGGTTGCCGCCCCTGCCCGACTTGTCCAGACCCGAAGCGCCAGGCATAGCCGGGCCAGCCACGGTCCAGGTCACCGGCCTCCAGCCGCAGCAGGCCTTTGTTTAATTGGGACAGCGACAGATCCGGGCGCAGACACAAGGCGCGGTCATAGCAGCGTTCCGCACCGCCGGCGTCGCCGAGCCGCTGGCGCGCCAGCCCCAGATTGCTCCAGGCCTCGCCATAGGCGGGATCCAGCGCCAGGGCACTGCGATAGCAGCCTGCCGCCCCGGCATGGTCATGCCGGCCCTGGCGCAGATGGCCCAGGTTGTTGCGGGAACGCGCCTCCAGCGGGGCGAGGAGGATCGCGCGGCGCTGTGACCGTTCGGCGTCGGCGAAGAGCTCGGCGTTGCGCAGGGCGTTGCCGAGGTTGGTGTGGGTCTCGGCAAGGGCGGGGTCGAGCGTCAGTGCCGTATGCCACGCCCGCCATGCTTCTGCGGTTCGGCCGGCGGCGTGGCGGGCATTGGCCAGATTGTTCCACGCTCCGGCGAAATCGGAGCGGTGGCCGATCGCCTGCCGGTGCAGTGCCTCGGCCTCGGCATAGCGGCCTTGGACGTTGCGGATGCTGCCGAGATTGTCCAGAGCCTCCGCATGGTCGGGCTCGATGGCGGTCGCCGCATCGAAGCAGGCCGCGGCATCGTCCAGTTGACCAAGCGCTTTAAGGCAGAGACCCAAGCCGTTAAGGCAGAATGAGTTCCGAGGGTCGAGCCGCAGCGTGTCGGCGTAGCGCTCGGCAGCCTCTTCCGTCCGTCCAGCCGCGTGGAGCGCAGCAGCCAATGCCGACAAGGTTGCGGGGTCGTTGCTGCCGCCGCCCACTGTCGCGGCCACACGCAGCGCGTCGGCCGCTTCTGTCATCCGTCCGAGATGACGCAGGCTGACCGCAAGGTTGCTCCACGGGCGTGGGTCGCCGGGCAGCAGTTCCGCTGCCTTCCCGTGCGCCTCAAGCGCGTCTTCTGCCCGGCCAAGGCCCTGCAGGGCGGCGCCAAGGTTCAGGTGGGCATCGGCCAAGCCGGGTGACAGGCGGGCAGCCTCCGCATAGTGGAAAGCCGCCTCCGACAAGCGGTCCTGTACCGCCAGCACCAGCCCCAGGTTGAAATGAGCGCCCACATGGCCGGGGTCGCGCTCCAACGCCTGCCGCTGGGCCGCCTCCGCCTCATCCAACCTGCCCAGCCGTTGCAGCACGATGCCGCGATTGGCGTGATAGTCGGCGACCTGCGGCGCAAGCGCAACAGCCTTATCAATTAATCCAATGGCTTGATCGCATTTATTGATTTGGTGGTTGAGGACGCCCAGCAGGTGCAGAGCGTCGGCATGATACGGATCCGCATCAAGAACCTGCCGATACAGCGGTTCGGCGACTGCCAAGGCACCCGCCTGATGGTGACGAAGCGCCTCGGCGAAGCGGTCGGTGATGCTCACACGCCACCTGCAGAAAGTCTTACAAGCAACTGTGCCGCCTGAGGAATGGTTTCTCCGATGCCGATGCCGCCCTCGGGGTGGATGCAGCGCATGGTCGGGAACCAGGGGCGCACCGCGGTGCCCAGCTGGGTCCAGTCCCGCCGGCCGAGCCGCCAGACCGGCACGCCGAGCGCCGCCGCCATCTCTCCGGGGGAAGACGCCACGGTGACCGCCAGATCCAGGTTCGCCATCAGGGCTGCCGTGCTCTCCAGATCGCCGATCTGGTCCAGATCGGGCCAGCGGTGGATGCGCAGGCCGAAACGGTCCTCGACCGCCGCAATTTCCTCCTCGCGTCCGTCATATTGCAGGCTGACCGGATGCAGGCCGGGAAGGCGCAGCAGAGCCAGCCAATCCTCAAGCTTGGTGTAGGACTGACGGCGTTCGGTGGTGATGCGCTGGCTGGTCCAGGCGATGCCGACCGCCAGACCGGGCCCGAGCGCATCCAGCCGATGCCGCCATGCCGCAACCCGTTCCGGATCCGGCTTCAGCCAACCGGCGGGTGGTGTCGGGACGGGCGCTGTCCTCCACATCAGCCGCGGCAGCGAACCGAATGGCAGGTGGCAATCGGCATCGGTCGGCTGGCGCGACGGGGCTCGTACGGTGGTGCCGGGAAAGGAGCGCTGGAACAACGAAACCAGCCGCGGCTCGCATTCGACGATCAGGTCGGGATAGCGGGCGATGGCCTGCGGCAGCAGGGCGCCGAACATGAACTCGTCGCCCAGACCCTGCTCCGCCCACAGCAGAAGGCGGCGGCCGGCGAGATCGTCCCCTTCCCATTCCGGGATGCCGAACGGCCGTTTGGGGCGCAGCCGGCCGGAGTCGAAACGGGCGGCATAGTCCTGCCACCCCTCAGCCAGCCGCCCCCGGCGCAGGCGCAGGATGGCGCGGTTGAAGCGGGCGAGCGCCTGCGCCGGATCTGCATCGAGTGCGCGGGTGAATTCCTGCTCCGCTCCATCCTCGTCGCCCAAATCTTGAAGGGCGAGTGCCAGATTGGTATGGGCGGCGGCATAGCCGGGGCGCTGGTCCAGCGCACTGCGCTGCAGATCGGCGGACTCCGTGCTTCGACCCTGCATGCGCCTGATGGTGCCGAGGTTGGTCATCGCCTCCGCCATGGCCGGGTCCAGCCGTAGCGCGCGGGCAAAGGCTTCCGCCGCCGGTTCGATGCAATCGGCGTTCTGCAGGGCGAGACCGAATGCGTTCCACGCTTCGGCATCCGCCGGTTCCAACGTCACATAACGTTGATAGTACGGCTCGGCATCCCCACCATGGCGTTGCCGCGATCCGGCCAATGCCAGAGCCGCCCCGGCATGGTCCGGCCGGCGGGCCAGGACGGCGCGCAACGCCGCCTCACCCTCGTCGGTACGGCCAAGGTCGAGCAGAGCGAGGCCCAGCGCAGCGCGTGCCTCCGTCAGGGTCGGGTTGGCCGCCAGCGCATGACGCAACAGCGGTTCTGCTTCCGCCGAGCGGCCGAGGCTGCGCAGGACGGCGCCCAGGTTGCCTTCCGCCTCCGCGTAGTCGGGGCGGGCGCGCAGGGCCGCACGGTAGGCGGTCGCCGCCTCTTCCGCCTTGCCCTGGGCGTTCAGGGCATTGCCGAGCGTGTTGGCGGCTTCGGGGAATGGGGTGCGCAAGCGCAGTGCATTGCGGGCCGCCCGCTCCGCTTCCGCCGAACGGCCAAGGGCCTGGAGGGCATAGGCGAGGTTGGCATGGTAATCGGGAACGTCACGCTTGGCCGCCACCGCCTGTCCGATCAGGTCGGCGGCCTCCTTGAGGCGGCCGGTCTGACAGGCGATCATGCCCAGCAGGTGGAGCGCGTCGGGATGGCGCGGCTGGGCGGCGATTGCTTGGCGATAGAGAGCTTCGGCCTCCGGCAGGCGGCCTGCCTGATGCAGCGGCACGGCTTGACCCACCAGCGCCGCGGCGGTGGCGGCGGCAGAGTTGCCGGATTTGCGCTGGTTGCTCATACCCCGTGCCGATTTTGTTGGCCACGGGTAAGGGATAGCACGAATTGGGTGCGGTGGAAGGGGGCGTGGGGGAGGCGCTTTCGCTTGCCCCCTCCGCGACCCTCCCCCGCTTCGCGGGAGAGGGAGCTAAGTGCCGATGCAGCGGAGTTCCCTCCCCCGCGATCGTACCGGACTTCAGCCGGCCGAGAGCGGGGGAGGTTTAGGGTGGGGGCAAAAACCCCTTCTTACGCCCCCACGCCCACCGGCGGCGTCGGGGCGGCGTTGACCGGGTCGGCGAGCTGGGCGTCGACCACGGCGACGGCGGTCATGTTGACCAGACCACGGGTGGTGACCGACGGGGTGACGATGTGGACCGGCCGCTGGACGCCCAGCAGGATCGGGCCGACATTCTGCGCCTCGCCCAGGATCTTCATCATGTTGAAGGCGATATTGGCGGCGTCCAGCGTCGGCATCACCAGCAGGTTCGCCTCGCCCTTAAGGGGGCTGTCGGGCAGCAACTCCTTGCGGATGGCGGGGGCGAGGGCGGCGTCGGCGTGCATCTCGCCGTCGATCTCCACGTCCGGCATCTGTTCCCAGGCCAGTTCCACCGCGGCGCGCATCTTGCGGGCCGACGGCGTGTCGGCGCTGCCGAAGTTGGAGTGGGACAGCAGCGCCACTTTCGGCTCGATGCCGAAGCGCTTTACCTCGTCCGCCGCCAGCCGGGCGATCTCGGCCACCTGCTCGGCGGTCGGGTCAGGGTTGACGTAGGTGTCGGTGATGAAGTGGACGCCCTTCTGCGAGATCAGCGCGTTCATCGTCGCAGCGACCTTCACGCCGTCGCGCAGGCCGATCAGGCCGCAGATGTGCGCCCAATGCTCGTTGAAGCGGCCGGTGGTGCCGCAGACCAGCGCGTCGGCCTCGCCGCGGCGGACCATCAGCGCGCCAAAGACGGTCGGCTGGGTGCGCACCACGTTGGCGGCATGGCTGGGGGACACGCCGCGACGGCCCATCAGCTTGCGGTAATGTTCGGTGAAGTTGTGATAGCGCGGGTCGCGGATGATCTCGATGACCTCGACGTCCTGGCCGATCTTCAGGCGCAGGCCCATCTCGGAAATGACACGCTCGATCACCTCGCGGCGGCCGATCAGCACCGGCTGGGCGATGCCGTCGTCCACCACCACCTGGGCGCAGCGGATGACGCGCGGATCCTCGCCCTCGGCATAGACGACGCGCTTGGGCGCGGTCTTGGCCTTGGTGATGACCGGCTTCATGAACAGGCCGGAGCGGATGACATACTGGTTCAGCTGGTCGCGATAGGCGCGGAAATCGGGAATCGGCCGGGTGGCGACGCCGGATTCCATGGCGGCCCTGGCGACGGCCGACGACACCTCCACGATCAGGCGCGGATCGAAGGGCTTGGGCAGGATGTAGTCCGGGCCGAAGCGCAGCGATTCACCGACATAGGCCGCCGCCACCACGTCCGACGGTTCGGCGCGGGCGAGATTGGCCATGGCGTGGGTCGCCGCGATCTTCATCTCCTCGTTCACCGTGGTGGCGCCGACGTCCAGCGCACCGCGGAAGATGAAGGGGAAGCAGAGGACGTTGTTGACCTGATTGGGGAAGTCGGAGCGGCCGGTGGCGATGATGGCGTCCGGGCGGGCTTGGCGGGCCAGATCGGGCATGATCTCCGGCTCCGGGTTGGCGAGCGCCAGGATCAGCGGCTTGTCGGCCATCCGGGACAGCAGTTCCGGCTTCAGCACCTTGGCGCCCGACAGGCCGAGGAAGATGTCGGCGCCGTCGATGACGTCGGCCAGCGTGCGCGCTTCGGTATCGTGCGCGTAGGCTTCCTTGTACTCGTTCATCTCCTCGTTGCGGCCCTTGTGGACCACGCCGATGCGGTCGACCAGCCAGACATTCTCGCGCCGCACGCCGAGAGACAGCATCAGGTCGAGGCAGGCGATGCCGGCAGCGCCGCCACCGGTCGAGACCACCTTGACCTTGGAGATGTCCTTGCCGACCAGCGCCAGACCGTTCAGCACGGCGGCGCCCACCACGATGGCGGTGCCGTGCTGGTCGTCGTGGAACACCGGGATCTTCATGCGCTCGCGGCAGCGGCGCTCGATCTCGAAACAGGCGGGGGCGGCGATGTCTTCCAGGTTGATGGCGCCGAAGGTCGGCTCCAGACGGACGATGGTGTCGACCAGCGCATCGACGTCCAACTCGTTCAGCTCGATGTCGAAGCAGTCGATGCCCGCGAACTTCTTGAAGAGGACGGCCTTGCCTTCCATCACCGGCTTGGCGGCATAGGGACCGATGTGGCCCAGGCCCAGCACGGCGGTGCCGTTGGTGACCACCGCGACCAGATTGGCGCGCGAAGTCAGCTCCGCCGCCTTCGACTGGTCCTCGGCGATGGCGGTGCAGGCATGGGCCACGCCCGGCGAATAAGCCAGCGCCAGATCGCGCTGGTTGGCCATGGGCTTGGTCGCGACGATCGCCAGCTTACCGGGCCGCGGGTTGCGGTGATACTCAAGCGCCATCGCCTCAAAATCGCCGGACATCGGGTCTCTTCCTCCGGTTAACGAGATTTCAGTTAATTCTTTGCATTCGCGTCACCTGATTGACGGTTATAGCCCATTCGGACTGATGCGCCAACCATCGCCCGCAAACGGTGAGGGGACGATTCGAACCAAATCGAACCGTCCCCCTTACCTTACAGGATCCGCGGACGGGCCGGATGGATCATCTTTGGAATTTCCAAATCCCGCACCGCATGCGTGACGCGTGTCTTTTGCGTATCGTCAGAGGCGGGCCAGCGCCGGCTCCTTGAAGTGCTGCTGGTACTCGGCGACCGCCTTGGTCTCGTCGAACTCGCCTTCCATCTTGGCGACGACGACGGTGGCGACGCCGTTGCCGACCAGGTTGGTCAGGGCGCGGGCTTCCGACATGAAGCGGTCGACGCCCAGCAGCAGGGCCAGACCTTCGATCGGCAGGACGCCGGTTGCCGACAGGGTGGCGGCCAGCGTCACGAAGCCGCCGCCGGTCACCGCCGCCGCACCCTTCGAGGTCAGCATCAGGATGACCAGGATGTAGAGCTGCTGCCAGATCGTCAGGTCGACGTTGAAGGCCTGGGCGATGAAGATGGCGGCCATCGACAGGTAGATGGAGGTGCCGTCGAGGTTGAAGGAGTAGCCGGTGGGAATGACGAGGCCGACGACATGCTTGGAGCAGCCGAACTTCTGCATCTTCTCCATCATGCGCGGCAGAACGGACTCCGAGGAGGAGGTGCCGAGCACGATCAGCAGTTCCTGGCGGATGTAGCGGATGAAGTTCCAGATGCTGAAGCCATAGGCCTTTGCGATGCCGCCCAGCACGACGAAGACGAAGATCGCCATCGTGATGTAGACCGATGCCATCAGCTGGCCCAGCGCGGTCAGCGAGGAGATGCCGTACTTGCCGATGGTGAAGGACATGGCGCCGAAGGCACCGACCGGCGCGACGCGCATCAGGATGCCGATCACGCCGAACAGGGCGTGGCCGATCTTGTCGAAGATGTCCTCGACCACCTTGCCCTTCTGGCCCATGGCGGACAGCGCGACGCCGAACACCACGGCGAAGAACAGGATCTGCAGCATATCGCCCTGGACGAAGGCGCCGACGACGTTGTCGGGCACGATGCCGACGACGAAGTCGATGAAGCCGTGCTCCTTGGCGGTCGTGGCGTATTTCTGCACCGAATCGGCCTGCAACTGGCCGGGAACGATGTTCATGCCGGCGCCCGGACGCACGAGGTTGACGACCAGCAGGCCGATGCCGAGCGCGAAGGTGGTCACGACCTCGAAATACAGCAGCGCCTTGCCGCCGACCTTGCCGACCTTCTTCAGGTTGCCGATCGAGGAGATGCCGGTCACCACCGTCAGGAAGACGATCGGACCGATCACCATCTTGACCATCTTGATGAACAGGTCGCCCAGCGGCTTCATCTGCACCGCGATGGACGGATAGAAATGGCCCAGCAGGATGCCGATGGTGATGGCGGTCAGAACCTGGAAGGTCAGGTTGGTGTAGAAGGGCTTCTTCGCCGTGCCCGGCCGGCCGGCGGTCGCTTCTGCGCTCATGCTACTCTCCTCGTGGCGTTCCTCAGAACGGCGTTCCTGGCGGGGAGCCCGTTCTTTCGTCCGGCTTTGGCGCCGGCTGGGCGGGCGGCCCCCAACTGATTGCCAGTGAAAGCAAGCGGTGGGCCAATTGCTGAATCCAGCAACATCAAGCATTTGGCGAATGGCGGAGGGCGAGAATCCGCACGACACGGGCCATTCCGATGTGCGAAAATCCGCACACTTCACAGCGCTGCGGCATCTTTGTTGCGGCGCAGCATGACGAAAGACGCCGTTGCTTAGCCATCCGAACGACCCGGCGACAGATTCCACCGGCCATTCCGCCGCTCCACCGGCACCCGCCCCGCCGTCCCGTGCGGCGCAGATGGTGGCACGGGCGCTGGAACGGCCGCGCCGGCTGCTGATGGCGGCGCTGCTGCTGGGCGTGCCGGTGGCGGCGGCTCTGGCGGCCGGCTGGGCGTCGTCGCTGGCGCAGGACGATTTGCGGGACAGTGCGCGGGCGCAGCTGACACTCTACAACGCCAATCTCCGGGCGGAGTTGGAGCGGCATGCCGCCGTTCCCCTGGCGCTGGCCCAGGATGCCGAGGTCCGCGCCCTGCTGGCCTATCCGTCGCCGGCGGCGATGGACCGGCTGAACCGCAAGCTGGAGGACATCGCGCGGGCGCTGGACGCGCTGGCGCTCTATGTGATGGACGCCAAGGGCACGACTGTGGCCGCCAGCAACTGGAACGACGCCGCCAGCTTCGTGGGCGAGAATTTCTCCTACCGACCCTATTTCCGCATGGCGATCGACCAGGGGGAGGGCCACCATTTCGCGCGGGGCACCACCTCGCTGGTGCCGGGCTACTACACCGCCAACCGGGTGGTGGCGGAAAACCGCACAGTGGGCGCGGTGGTGCTGAAACTGGGCTTCGACAGGCTGGAACGGGCCTGGGCTCCGGGGCAGGAAAAGCTGCTGGTGACCGACCGCGACGGGGTGGTCTTCATCACCAACATGCCGTCCTGGCGGTATCACGCCCTGCCCCGCCGGTTGCCGATCAGCCTGCCGATCATCCCGCAGGGCACCAGCGAGGGGCTGGACGTGCTGCCTTGGGTCTTCGGCGGCGCGTCCGACCGCATCGCGCTGGAGGAGAAGGGCGGGCTCCGCCATTATCTCCTGTCGTCGGTGGCCATGCCCGGCGGAGATTGGACGCTCCACAGCCTGACCAGCTTGGATCCGGTGACGGGCCGCGCCTGGGTCGCCGGGCTGCTCGCCGCGGCAGTGGTGGCGATGGCCGCGCTCACCGCCTATGCCGTGGCACTGCGCCGGGTTGCCCTGGTCGAGCGCATCGCCCTGCAGGAGGAATCGCGGGCGGAGCTGGAACGTCGGGTCGCCGCCGCCACCGCCGATCTGCGCGCGGCGGAAAACGAATTGACCCAGGCAGTAAAGCTGGCGGCATTGGGCCAGATGTCGGCGGGCATCGCGCATGAGATCAACCAGCCGCTGGCCGCCATGCGCAGCTTCGCCGACAATGCAGTGGTCCTGCTGGAGCGCGGACGTATTGACGCGGTGCGCGGCAATCTGGCCGAAATCGCGGCGTTGACCGACCGCATGGCGGCCATCACCCGCCAGTTGAAGGGGTTCGCACGCCGCGCCTCCGGCACGCTGGGGCCGGTGTCGGTCCATGCCGCGGTCGGACAAGCCCTGGCGCTTCTGGAATCCAAGCTGCGGCGGGACGATGTCACGGTCGAGGTCGACCTGCCCGATCGGCCGGTTTTGGTGATGGGCGAGGACGTGCGGTTGCAGCAGGTGCTGGTCAACCTGATCGGCAATGCGTCGGATGCCATGCGCGGCTGTCCGGTGCGCCGTCTGCGCATCGGGCTGGTCACGGCGGACGGGGAAGCGCTGTTGAGCGTCACCGACACCGGCAGCGGCATCGCCGAGGCCGACCTGCCGCGGCTGTTCGTCCCCTTCTTCACCACCAAGGAGGCCAGCGAGGGGCTGGGCCTGGGGTTGTCGATCAGCCACGGCATCGTCGAGGATTTCGGCGGCAGCCTGACCGCCGCCAACCGTAACGGCAAGCCCGGCCAGGGAGCCGTCTTCACTCTGCGGCTCAAGACGACGGAACACCCGGCATGACCCAGACCTTTTCAGATAAGGCCGTCCCAGAGAACGCCGGCAGCGTCCTGTTCGTCGACGACGAGCGTGCGGTGAGGCTGGCCGGGCAGCAGGCGCTCGAATTGGCAGGGTTCGACGTGACCGCCTGCGACGGGGCGGAGCGGGCGCTGCGCCATCTCGGCCGCGACTGGCCGGGCTGCCTGGTCACCGATGTGCGGATGCCGCAGATGGACGGGCTGGCGTTGCTGGCGCGGGTGCAGGAGATTGATCCCGACCTGCCGGTCATACTGATCACCGGGCATGGCGACGTGCCGATGGCTGTCGAGGCGATGCGCAACGGCGCCTATGATTTCCTGGAAAAGCCCTTCCCGTCCGACCGCCTGACCGAGATCGCCCGCCGCGCGGTGGAAAAGCGCCGGCTGGTGATGGAGAACCGCCGGCTGCGGGCGCAGATCGCCGGCGGTGCCGATCCCGCCGGAACCATCGTCGGCCGCGCCCCCGGCATCGAGAGGCTGCGCACCACAATATCCGCGGTCGCCGATACCGATGCCGACGTGCTGGTGTTCGGCGAGACCGGAACCGGCAAGGAGATGGTGGCCCGCGCGCTTCACGAGGCGAGCGGACGGCGCAAGAACCCTTTCGTCGCGCTGAATTGCGGCGCCATGCCGGAATCGATCTTCGAAAGCGAGTTGTTCGGACATGAGGCCGGCGCCTTCACCGGCGCCGCCAAGCGGCGCGTCGGCCGGATCGAGCATGCGAGCGGCGGTACTTTGTTCCTGGACGAGATCGAAAGCATGCCGCTGTCGCTGCAGGTCAAGCTGCTGCGGGTGATCCAGGAGCGGGTGGTCGAGCCGCTGGGCTCTAACGAGCAAGTGCCGGTCGACCTGCGGGTCGTCGCCGCCACCAAGGCGGACCTGCGGCAAGCGGCGGATGCCGGGACGTTCCGAGCCGACCTCTATTACCGGCTGAACGTGGTGGTGCTGACCATCCCGCCACTGCGGGAGCGGCGCGACGACATCCCGCTGCTGTTCCAGCATTTCGTCGCCCAGGCCGCCACACGGTACAACCGCGAACCGCGCGTGCCGACTCGCGAGCAGATGCAACGGCTGACGAGCCAGGACTGGCCGGGCAATGTCCGCGAGCTGCGCAACGCCGCCGACCGCTTCGTTCTCGGGCTGGAGGACGTGGCACCGGTGCCGGTGTCGGCACCGTCCACCCTGTCGTTGGCCGAGCAGGTGGATCTGTTCGAAAAGGGGCTGATCCAGTCCGAACTCGCCCGTCATCGTGGCAGCGTGAAGGCCGCCATCGAAGCGCTGAACATCCCCCGCAAGACCTTCTACGACAAGTTGAAGCGTTACGGGCTGAGCCGGGACGATTTCCTTGATTGAAGGCGGTACGACATCTTATATCCCATAAGGGGTAACAAAAGAGGTTTGCTATAGAAGTGATGTTGCGCCAATTTGCCTGCCGTCGACCAACCTTCCCGCGGCTATGGCTATGGCGCAAGACCACGTGTTTCCCAGACCGTTCGGCGTTTTCAACCGTATGACGGGTGAGCATTTTTTCACCATCAGCGCGGTCCGGACGCTTGCGGCACCAGCGAGCTACTGCGGCTTGCCGCGATAAAGAAGCAGGCTTCCTGGCGGTTCCGGATACGTACCTGGTTCGGGTTGTGCCCTGTGTCGTTCTGGACCGAGGCGCTTGTCCTCCGGCAGTTCCGGAACCACAAGCGCACGGTAAATATGGAATTTAGGTGAACTATGGTTTTCAGTTCTATTTTGTTCATTTTTTATTTTTTGCCTATATTTCTTTTTTGCTATTACTTGTTGCCGTTCAAGCACGCAACTCTTCTTTTCTTTAGCTTGATTTTCTATGCGTATGGCGAGGTGATCTACACCTACGTCATGCTGCTGTCGATCCTCATCAATTACGCCTTCGGATTGTGGATCGCCGGGCGAGAGGGAGGGGGCCGCAAACTCGCCCTGGGCGCCGGTGTGGTCGTCAACCTGGGCATCCTCGTTTATTTCAAATACCTGGGCTTCTTTTACGAGATGGTGGCCGCGGTGGCGCCCGACCTGCTGTCCGGCCCGCCGCAGGTGCATCTGCCGCTCGGCATTTCGTTCTTCACCTTCCATGCGCTGTCCTACCTGATCGATGTCTACCGCCGGCAGGTTCCGGTGGAGCGCAGCCTGATCTACGTTGCCGTCTACATCACCATGTTCCCTCAGCTCGTGGCCGGGCCGATCATCCGCTTCCACGACATCCGGGACGAGATCCACAATCGCCGGGTCAACGCGGGGCTGTTCGCCGAGGGCATCCAGATCTTCGTGATCGGCCTTGCGCAGAAGGTGCTGATCGCCAACACGGTGGCGGTGGCGGCGGACCAGATCTTCGCGCTCGACCCGACGGGGCTGAGTCTGCCGGTCGCCTGGCTGGGCATCCTCTGCTACACATTGCAGATCTTCTTCGATTTCTGCGGCTATTCGACCATGGCCATCGGGCTGGGGCTGATGATCGGCTTCCACTTCCCGCTGAACTTCAACTATCCCTACATCGCGCAGTCGATCACCGAGTTCTGGCGCCGCTGGCACATCTCGCTGTCGATGTGGTTCCGTGACTATCTCTACATTCCGTTGGGCGGCAACCGCGCCGGCCCGCTGGTCACCTACCGGAACCTGCTCGTCGTCTTCCTCCTGTGCGGCCTCTGGCATGGCGCCAACTGGACCTTCGTGGTCTGGGGGCTGTGGCACGGCGCCTTCCTGGTGTTCGAGCGGCTGGGCATCGCGCGGCTGCTCGACCGGTCGGTGCCTGCGGTCCGCCACGTCTACACGCTGCTGGTGGTGATGATCGGCTGGGTGTTCTTCCGCGCCGACACGCTGGGGCATGCCTGGACCTTCCTGAAGGCCATGGGCGGAGCCGGCCAGCCAAGTCCTCTGGCGCCGCACGTCCTCCAGTTTCTGACACCGGAGACCGCCACCGCGCTGGTCATCGGCATGGTCGCGGCGACACCGGTGCTCGGCCGGCTGGTGCGGGCCGGGCTGGACGCGGCGCGGAGCGCGGCCGGCGGCCGCATCCTGGTCGGCACGGGCGAGGCGCTGTACCTGGCCGGTCTGCTCGGCCTGTTCGCGCTGGCCGTCATGAGCCTTGCTGCCGGCACCTACAACCCGTTCATCTACTTCCGGTTCTGACCATGCGATCGGTGACTCTCGGGATCGTGCACAGCACGCTTTTGCAGAAGCTGTGCATCGGCCTCTTTCTGGCGCTCCTCCTGCTTCCCATGATCGGCCAGATGGTGTCGGTGGGAACGGGCGTGACGGCGACCGAGATGCGGGCGCCGGCTGAACTGCCCGGCTTGCCCGGCACCGTCGAGGAGTTTTCCGTCCTGCCGCAGCGTTTCGAGGCGTGGCTGAAGGACCATTTCGGCTTCCGCAACGATCTCGTTCTCGCCAACAACCTGATCCGGGTGAAGGTATTCGGACAGAGCACCTCGCCGCTGGTCGTGCTCGGCCGGAACGGTTGGCTGTTCTACACGGGCGAACATACGCTCGAGCAGACGCGTGGCATCGACCGCTTCTCGCCGGAGGAGTTGGACCGCTGGATCGATGTCATGGAACGGCGGCAGGCCTGGCTGGCGGAGCGCGGCATCCCCATGCTGATGGTCGCCATCCCCAACAAGGAGCGCGTCTACCGCGAGGAACTGCCGGCCTGGGCCACCCTGGTGAATCCGGAAAGCCGGATGGACCAGATCGTCCGGCGGCTGGCGGAGCGGCGCTCGCCGCTGGTGTTCAAGGACATGACCGCGGACCTCGTCGCCGCCAAGAAGGACATGAAGGTCTACCACCAGGCCGACACGCATTGGACGGTCGATGCCGCCTTCGCCATCGGCTATCAGCGGATCATGGAGTGGGTGAAGACGGTCCGTCCGGATTTCACGCCGCTGACCCCGGCCGACATGAAGCAGGTTCGCGCCATGCGCCAGGGCGCCGACCTCGACCTCGCCCGCATGCTGGGACTGGCGGCGGTTTATCAGGAAGAGGAAGTGCGTTACGAACTGCTGGGGCCGCCCAGACTTCGCAGTGCCGACGCCTCGATGCCGAACGGCATCGTCCAGAACATTCTGCGTGCCGACCGGCCGACCGCGCCGACGGTGGTATGGTTCCGGGACTCCTTCACCATCTCGATGATCCCTTACATCGCCGAGACCTTCCGCGAGGCGGTGATCACCGAGCACAAGGGGCTGCGCTTTGACAAGCCGCTGATCGAGGCGCACAAGCCCGATGTGGTCGTTTACCAGTTCGTCGAGCGTTCCCTCAACGCTCCCATCCCAGCGGAGTGAGCTAACTCCTGTCAGGCCTCAAAAGGGGGAACCGCAATTTTCTGCCGAGATCGCGAAGCAAATAGCCATTGTCGCCGAATGGTTACTGGGGTAGGTTATCTGTAGTAAATTAACCATATGGCGGCCACTGAGATGGGCGTTGTATCCTCCAAAGCCTTCCGCTTCTTCAACCGCAGGACGGGAGAGCATTTCTATACGGAGAGCACGGCCGAACGGGACGGCATCATCGCCGCAAGAGCCGACATGACGTATGAAGGCGTCGCCTTCCTGCAGGGCGGCGGCGCCAGCACCCCGGTGTCGGTGGCCCGCTTCATCAGGCTGGACACGGGGGAGCATTTCTATACCGCGAGCGTCATCGAGCGGGATTACATCATCCAGAACATGTCGGACAATTTCCGCCTGGAGGATTCGCAGGCGTTCCTTGTTTCCGAAACCCAGGACTATCAGTTCTCCCAGGCGGTCTACCGGTTCCTGGACACGGCCACCGGCAACCATTTCTTCACCGCGTCGGAGAGCGAACGGGATGGGGTGATGGCGACCCTGCCGAGCTATCGCTATGAAGGGGTGGCCTTTTACGCCCAGCCGACCCCGCCGCTTCCCCCTGCCCCATCGGGGAATTTCGACGAGGCGTGGTATCTCCAGGCCTATCCGGATGTCCGCGATGCGGTGGATGCCGGCCGGATGACCGCCCGCGTCCACTACGACGTTTTCGGCAAGCGGGAGGGCCGGATGCCGAACGACATGGCCGCCCTTGCCGGCAACGACCATTGGATCGCCTTCGACAGCGCGCCCGGCCATGTTCGGATTCTGAACGGCGGTTCCGGCGACGATATCCTGGACGGCACGGACGTGTACGGCATCGTCGCCGGCACGATGATGGGCGGCTACAGCGACTACGACGACGTGCTGTTCGGTGAAACCGGAAACGACACGTTGTATGGCGCGCAGAACGACACGCTGAATGGCGGAAGCGGCAACGACACCTACATCGTCCATTCCTCCGGCGTGCTGGTGACCGAAGGTGCCGATGCCGGCATCGATGAGGTCGTTCTGATGGAGGACAGCATCAGCGGCTATTTCAGCTACTCCATGCCCGCCAATGTCGAGCGGCTGCGAGTGACTGTCCAAGTCGACGTCTCAGCGCCGATGCTGACCATCACCGGCAGCGCCGGAGACGATTGGATCGGTGCCGGCAGGACCAACACCCCTCTCCGCGTCCTGGGCGGCGACGGCAACGACACGCTGAACGGCGGCTACGGCAGAGGCGGGGGGGCGATCGTGGAGGGCGGCGCCGGCAACGACTATCTGCTGGCGGCTGCCACAACCAGCGCCCGCGTCTGGTCCTATCTTCAGTCGGGCAGCGACACGCTGATCGGCGGCGATGGCGACGACACGCTGGTCGCCTGGTCCGGCGACGACCGCCTGACCGGTGGCGCCGGTGCCGACACCTTCCTCGTCGATCTCGGCTCCGCCCCGAACGTGCTTTGGCAGGACCCGAATGCCTGGACCTCGAACCCCAGTCCCAGCGACGGCTATTCCTCCATCTCCTGGAACGGTGCCGGAGTGACGACGGTCATGGATTTCCAGCCGGGCGCCGATGTGCTGAGCTTCCGTCACACCTCGCTCAGCCTCTCCGACGTGATGGCCCGCTTCAACGACCGCACCGACGGACAGGGGGTGCAGGCCAGCTTCACCACCACCGAGCTGGGGTTGCCGTTGGCGAGTTACGCCAACAACACCTTCACGCTCTCGCTCGACGGCCTCAGCCGGTCCCAGGTCTCGGCCAATTGGTTCTCGGTTTCCCCGATCTGACGGGGCGTCCGGCCGCCCTGCCCCTCTCCCATTGGGGCAGTTGACGGCGGCCCGTGCTTGCCGGCTCCGCACTCGGTTCCCATGTGCCGTCTCCACCCGCGCGATAGCCGCTGCGGGTGGAGCGGCGGGACGGACCTTTCCTTCGTTCCGGCTGTTGTATCGAGAGAACATGCAGCATCGACGTCGATGGGGACGGCCTGAGAATGTCACCGAGGATTAGCACCATGACCCCCCGTCTCCTTGCGGAGCTTCTGGAACCGATCCTGACCGCAGCGGAAGACGACGAAGAGGCCCTGTCCGAGGCCGTGAACCTGACCGCGGAGGCGATGGCGGCGCTGGGCGCCACCGTGCTCGACCCGGACGGTCAGCCGGCGCGCGGGGTGTCCGATGAGCGGGCCGTCGTCGCCGCGCTGAACACCCACGCGCACAACCTGATGCGCGACGGGCGGCTCGACGACGTCGTCGAGGCTCTGCAAGTGGCCGAGCGGATCGGCCGCCTCGCCCATCTGCCGCACCACCCGCGGACTGTCTGACCACTCTTTCGGGAGAAGGGCGCGGTCGTTCGTGGAAGCGGCTTCGCGGGTGCGGGTACTCCCTCCCTCCGTGCTGCCCCTCCATTCTGTTTGAGCGACGTGCCACCCAGCGCTCAACAGGGGAGGAGCCCTCGTGCCCACCGCGCCGCAGCCTCACGTCCACTCGAATGTCCTGGCGAGCCCTCTGGAAGGCGAGATCCTGTCGCGTCTCCAGGACTCCCTGCTGCCGGACCATCTGCTGACCCGCCGCTGGTACGCTGCCAAGGATGCCGGCCGACCGGTCGTGCGCATCGTCGATGCCCTGCCCCTGCCGCTCGCCGGAGGGTCGCAGGCGCAGCTTTGCCTGCTGCGCGTCGAGCCGCCGGGACGGGAACCGCAGCTCTACCAGCTTCCCCTGATCCTCGACCGCGGCACGGGCGAGGATTCGTCGGTGATCAAGGGAACCGAGGATCTGCCGGTCGCCGGCCGCCTGCGCGACGGCTATGCCGACGACGGCGTGGTCCGTGCGCTGCTGGGCGCCATCCTGAAGCGCGACCTGGACATGGGCGAAACGGCCTTGTCCCCCGGCCTCACCGCCGGCCACACCCGCGCCTGCGAAGCGCTGGGCGACAGGCTGGACGCGGACGCCCCGCTGCACCGGATGACGGCGGAACAGTCCAACACCTCAATCCGCGTCGGCGACCTCGCCATCCTCAAGGGTCTGCGCAAACTGGAACCCGGCACCCATCCGGAACTGGAGGTCAGCCGCTTCCTGACCGAGGTCGCGCAGTTCCCCAACACGCCGGCATTGCTGGGCTGGGTGGAGCGGGCCAACAGCTCCGGCTCCACCACCCTGTGCGTGATGCAGGAACTGGTGCCGGAGGCCAAGGACGCCTGGGGCCATGTCACCGGATACCTGAACGACCGCGTCGCCCGCTTCGAGGATGGCGACGGCTCGCAGTCCGCCGATGCCGACAGCGTCGCCTTCCTGCGCCTGCTGGGCCAGCGGACGGCGGAGCTGCACCGCGCGCTCGCCACCCCCGGCGGCGGCGACGCCTTCACGCCGGAGCCGGCGACGGCGGAGCGGCTGAAGGAATGGGCTGGCGGCGTCCGCACCCTGGCGAAGCGGGTGCTGGAGCGGCTGCGCGCCGCCGCTTCGAAGCTGGATCCCGCCATCGCGCCCCAGGCCAAAGCGCTTGCCGCCAGCGAAGCGGCGATGATGGCGCAGATCGACGCGCTGGTCCCCGCGACCGCCGACCTCAGCGCCATGCGCCTGCACGGCGACTATCACCTGGGGCAGGTGCTGGTGTCGCGCGGCGACGTGCAGATCGTCGATTTCGAAGGCGAGCCGATGCGGCCGCTGGCCGAACGGCGGGCCAAGCACTGCATCCTTCGCGATGTCGCCGGCATGCTGCGCTCCATCGCCTATGCCGCCGCCATGGCGCGCGAGGCGATGCCGGGCGACCTCGACGGCCCGTCCCGCGATGCCCGCATGGCGTGGCTGTCCTGGTGGGAGGGGGCCGCATCGGCCGCCTTCCTCGACGGCTACCGCAACACCATCGGCGACTGCCCCGGCTTCCCGCGGGATCCGCAGGCGGCATCGGCGCTGCTGAAAATGTTCCTGCTGGAAAAGGCGCTGTACGAGGTCGGCTATGAACTGGCCAATCGGCCGGGCTGGGTGGCGATCCCGCTGGCCGGCGTCACCGCCATCATCCGCGCCGATGCCGGACCGGAGATCGCCAGCCGCGACCGTGACCGCATCCCCCCGGTGGACGAGCGCCGCCGCTGCCATTCCATGCCCTTCGGGGCGGAGGTGCAGGCCGACGGCTCCGTCCGCTTCTCCATCTGGGCGCCGTCGGCGGCGTCCGTCCTGCTGTCGCTCGACGATGGCGGGCAGCCGGTGTCGATGGAGGACCAGGGTGACGGCTGGTTCAGCCTGACCACCGCGCGGGCGCAGGCAGGCAGCCGATACCGCTTCGTCCTGCCGGACGGGCTGGCGGTGCCGGATCCGGCGTCGCGCTACCAGCCGGATGACGTGCATGGCCTGTCGGAAGTGATCGACCCCGGTGTCCATGCCTGGACCGATGCGGCCTGGACCGGCCGGCCCTGGCACGAGACGGTGCTGTACGAGCTGCATGTCGGCACCTTCACCGAGGAGGGCACCTTCCTGTCCGCCATCGAGCGGCTGGATGATCTGGTCGAGCTGGGCGTCACCGCGATCGAGCTGATGCCGGTGGCCGACTTCCCCGGTTCGCGCAACTGGGGTTATGACGGCGTTCTGCCCTTCGCCCCCGACAGCGCCTATGGCCGGCCGGAGGATCTGAAGACGCTTGTGCAGGAGGCGCATGCCCGCGGGCTGATGGTCTTCCTCGACGTCGTCTACAACCATTTCGGTCCGGAGGGGAACTACCTCCACGCCTTCGCCAGCACCTTCTTCACCGACCGCCACAAGACACCCTGGGGAGCGGCGATCAACGTCGATGGCGAGCGCAGCGGGCCGGTCCGCGACTTCTTCATCCACAACGCGCTCTATTGGCTGGAGGAATACCACCTCGACGGCCTGCGGCTGGACGCGGTCCATGCCATCATCGACGACAGCGACCGCCATGTGCTTGAGGAACTGGCGGAGCGGGTGCACAGCCATTTCCAGAACCAGCGCCACGTCCATCTGGTGCTGGAGAACGACGCCAACCAGGCGCGCTTCCTGGCCCGCCACCGCGAGGGCGACCCGCGCTGGCACTCCGCCCAGTGGAACGACGACCTGCACCATTGCCTGCACAGCGCGGCGACCGGCGAGGACGGCGGCTATTACGCCGACTACGCCCACGATCCGGCGAAATGGGGCCGCGCCCTGGCGGAGGGCTTCGCCTTCCAGGGCGACCCGTCGGCCTACCGCGACGGCGAGCTGCGCGGGGAGCCGTCGGCGCATCTGCCGCCCACCGCCTTCGTCACCTTCATCCAGAACCACGACCAGATCGGCAACCGCGCCTTCGGCGAGCGAATCTCCCACATCGCCAAGGCCGAAGCGGTGCGGGCCGCGACCATCCTCTATCTGCTGGGCCCCGGCATCCCCATGCTGTTCATGGGCGAGGAATGGGCATCGGCCAAGCCCTTCCCCTTCTTCTGCGACTTCGGCGAAGAACTGGCCGAGGCGGTGCGCAAGGGCCGGGCGGAGGAGTTCGCCAAGTTCCCCGAGTTCCAGGACCCGGACGCCCGCGCCCGCATCCCCGATCCCACCGCGCCGGAAACGGCTGAATCGGCCAAGCTGGATTGGGACGCCCGCGGGACACCGGACCATGCGCAGTGGCTCGACTGGTATCGCCGCGCCCTGGCTCTGCGCCGCACGGAGATCGTGCCGCGGCTGGACGGCGTGCCCGGCGGAGCCTCCAGCCATGGCGTCGTCGGCAAGACCGGCCTGACCGTCTGCTGGAAGCTGGGCGACGGCAGCCGGCTGCATGCCTTCGCCAATCTGGCCGACACGCCGGCATCGGGATTCCCCGAGGCCAAGGGGCGCGTGCTGTGGACGGAGGGCGAGGGGCTGACCGGCGACACGCTCGGCCCCTGGTCGGTGGTGCTGTGGCTGGAGGAGGCCTCGGCGCTGGACCGGCTGGCCGACCGCATGGGCATCGAACGCTCCTTCGACAACGCAGCCGGGGAGACGGTGACGGCCAGCGAGGAGACCATCCGCGCCCTGTTATCGGCCATGGGGGTCGAGGCGGGGGACGAGGCCGCCGCGCTTGCCCTTCTCGACCGGCTGGACGAGGAGGAATACGGCCGCGCCCTGCCGCCGGTGGTGGTGCGCCGCGCGGGCGAGGCGGTGACGGCGCCGGTCACCCTGCCCCACGGCACCCGCACCCTGCGCTACACCCTGACGCTGGAAAGCGGGGAGACGCAGAGCGGCGTCGTCGGCTTCGGCAGCCTGCCGCGCTGCCGCTGCATCACCGTCGGTGACGTGAGCTATGCCGAGCGGCGCTTGCCGCTGGGCAAGTTGGACAAGGCCGGTTACCACACGCTGCGGGTCGAGACGGAGCATGGCGTGGCGGAAACCCGGCTGATCCTGGCGCCGGCCCGTTGCCATCTGCCGACGCCGATGCTGGTTGGGGAGAAGCTGTGGGGCCTGTCGGCGCAGCTCTACACCCTGCGCAGCGACCGTGACTGGGGCATCGGCGATTTCGGCGATTTGCGGACGCTGGCCGACATCGCCGCATCGCGCGGGGCGGCGGTGGTCGGGCTGAACCCGCTGCATGCCATGTTCCTCGACAATCCCGAGCATGCCAGCCCCTATTCCCCGGCCAGCCGGCTGTTCCTGAACCCGCTCTACATCGACGTCACCGCGGTGCCGGAGTTCCTCGACGATGCGGAGTTGCGCCGGGAGGTCGCCTCGCCCGAGTTCCGGCAGGCGCTGGAGGCCGCCCGTGCCTCCGCCAATGTCGATTACACGGCGGTATCCAGGCTGAAGCTGCCGATCCTGGAAAAGCTGTTCGCCAGCTTCCAGACCTCGGCCAAGCCGGAACGCCGCGCCGCCTTCGACGCCTTCCGGACGGAGTGCGGCATCGGGCTGGAGCGCTTCGCCACCTTCCAGGCTCTGCGCGAGCGCTTCGCGGCCGAGGGCAAGGCCGATTGGCACCAGTGGCCGGCGGAGTTCCACGATGCCGCGGCACCGGCGGTGGAGCAGTTCGCCAAGGAGCAGTCCGACCGCGTCGCCTATTTCGCCTGGCTGCAATGGCTGTCGGACGACCAACTGCGCGCGGCGGCGGAGCGGGCGTCCGAACTGGGAATGACCATCGGCTTCTACCGCGACCTCGCGGTAGGTGCCGATGCCGGCGGGGCGGAAACCTGGATGACGCCGCAGGCGGTGGTGGACGCCGCCCATGTCGGCGCGCCGCCCGACCTGTTCAATCCGGCCGGCCAGGATTGGGGCCTGCCGCCCTTCCATCCGCGGGCGCTTCGCAATGCCGGTTACCAGCCCTTCATCGATCTGGTGCGTGCCAACATGCGGCATGCCGGCGCGCTGCGCATCGACCATGCGATGGCGCTCCAGCATGTCTACTGGATCCCCGACGGTCACCCGCCGGGCGACGGCGCCTATGTCGCCTATCCGATGGAGGATCTGTTGGGCATCCTGGCGCTGGAAAGCCAGCGCCAGCGCTGCCTCGTCGTCGGCGAGGATCTGGGCACCGTGCCGGAGGGCTTCCGCGAGCGGATGACCGAGGCCGCGGTGCTGAGCTACCGCGTCGTCTTCTTCGAATGGACCGAGGACGGCGCCTTCAAGGGACCGGACGAGTATCCGGAACTGGCGCTCGCCACCGTCGGCAGTCACGACCTCGCCACGCTGCGCGGCTGGTGGGAGGGCGACGACATCGCGCTGAAGGCCGAGAAGGGCCTCTACCCGGCGGATGACGAAGAGGAGAAGCAGCAGGTCCGCCGGTCGGCAGACCGCGGCGCCCTGGTGGACGCGCTGCGCGCCGCCGAGATCGCCCTGCCCGCCGGCTTCGGTGCCGACAGTCCCTATGACGACACGCTGGACCATGCGGTGCATGCCTTCCTTGCCCGCACCAATGCGGCGCTGGCGGTGGCGCAGTTGGACGACCTGACCCGAGAGCGCGATCAGGTCAACCTGCCGGGCACCACCGACCAATATCCCAACTGGCGCCGCAAGCTGTCGATGACGCTGGAAGAACTGGCCGACGCGCCGGAACCGGCGGCGGTCGCCGCCATCCTGGCCGCGGCGCGCCCGTCCTCCCCCCCCGTCCGCAATTGATCCCCACCAAAAGCCCTTTCCCACTCCGCCATTCCATACTCCGAGGAGCACACACCCATGGCCCCCGCCGCCGGCAAGCCGATCCCTCGTGCGACGTACCGGGTCCAACTGAATGGCGACTTCGGCTTCGACCGGACCGCCGCCATCGCCGACTATATCGCCCGCCTGGGCGTCAGCCATCTCTACGCCTCCCCCTACATGAAGGCGCGGCCGGGCAGCACCCACGGCTATGACATCGTCAACCACAACGAACTGAATCCGGAGGTCGGCGACCAGAACGACTTCCGCGATCTGGTGGAGGCGCTGAAGCGCAACAACCTCGGCCAGATTCTGGACTTCGTGCCCAACCACATGGGTGTCGGCGGCTCCGACAATGAATGGTGGTTGAATGTGCTGGAGTGGGGACCTGAAAGCCCGTATGCCGGGTATTTCGACATCGAATGGGAATCCGATTACCGCTATCTTCAGGGCAAGGTTCTAGTGCCCTTCCTTGGCGACCAGTATGGCGCGGTGCTGGTGTCGGGCGGGCTGGAACTGCGCTTCGACAGTGAGACCGGCAGCTTCGCCGTCTGGGCCTACGGCACCCACAAGCTGCCGGTGCGGCCGCAGGATTACGGCACCATCCTGGGCAGCGACCACCCGGACCTGGAGCGGATCGGCGATGCATTCGCCCATCTTGCCTACGCCCGGCCCCATCAGATCGCCCGGGCCGGCGTTCAGAAGGCGGAACTGGCGACGCTGGTGGCGACACGGCCGGACGTGGCCGACGCGATCAACCAGCGGCTATCCGTCTTCCGCGGCTATCAGGGGGAGATCGACAGCTGGGGCCATCTGCACCAGTTGATCGCCGGCCAGAACTGGCGCGTCGCCTATTTCAAGGTGGCGGCCGACGACATCAACTATCGCCGCTTCTTCAACATCAACGAGTTGGCCGGCCTGCGCATGGACGAGCCGGAGCTGTTCGACGTCGCCCACCGCATGGTGCTGAAGATGGTGGAGGACGGCACGCTCGACGGCATCCGCATCGACCACATCGACGGGCTGATCGATCCCAAGGGTTATTGCGAGCGGCTGGTCGAGGCGTCGCCCAAGCCCTTCTATCTGGTGGTGGAGAAGATCCTCGCCCGGCATGAGCGGCTGCGCGAGGATTGGCCGATCGACGGCACCACCGGCTACGAATATGCCAACCTGATGGGCGGCCTGTTCGTCGATCCCAAGGCGGAGGAGGCCTTCACCCGTCTCTATGCCGACTTCATCGGCCGGCGCGACGATTTCGAAGAGGTGGTGCGGCAGTGCAAGATCCGCATCATGGAAAGCGAGATGGCGAGCGAACTGAACGTGCTGTCGCGCAAGGCGGCGCGCATCGCCCGCTCCAACCCCGCCACCGCCGACTTCACCGCCAACATCCTGCATCAGGCGTTGAAGGAGACCATCGCCCGCTTCCCCGTCTACCGCACCTATGTCGACGGGGGCGCCCCGCGCGACCTCGACCGCCGCGACATCGACTGGGCGATCTCCCAGGCGCGGCGGGTGCAACAGGGGCCGGACGGCTCGGTCTATGATTTCCTGCAACGGCTGCTGACCACCGATCTGGTGGCCGCACCCAAGAGCGGTTACAGCCATCGGCAGGTCACCCGCTTCGCCATGCGCTTCCAGCAGTACAGCGGACCGGTGATGGCGAAGGGGCTGGAGGACACCGCCTTCTACCGATACAACCGGTTGGCAGCGCTGAACGAGGTCGGCGGCCATCCCGACCATTTCGGCGTCAGCGTCTCCGCCTTCCACCGCGCCAACCAGGACCGCGCCCGCAACTGGCCGGGCAACATGCTGGCCAGCACCACCCACGACACCAAGCGTGGCGAGGACACCCGCGCCCGGCTCTATGCCCTGTCGGAGATGCCGGAGGAATGGGAGCGGCAGGTCCAGACCTGGAGCCGGCTTCTGCGCGCCCGCCGCGGCGACGTGGAGGGCACCGCCCCGCCCGACCGCAACGACGAATACCTGTTCTATCAGCTGCTGCTGGGCGCCTGGCCGGCGGAGCTGACCGGTGCCTCGGTCGAGCAGATCGAACAGTCGGCGATGACCGCCTTCGCCGAGCGCATCGTCGGCGCCATGACCAAATCGATGCGCGAGGCCAAGCTGCATTCGACCTGGGCCGCACCCAACGAGGCGTATGAGGGCGCGGTCGTCAGCTTCATCCACGATGCCCTCGACGTCACCCGCCGCAACGCCTTTCTTGAAGCCTTCCTGCCCTTCCAGGCGGCACTGGCGCGGATCGGCATGGTCAACGGGCTGTCCCAGACCCTGCTGAAGCTGACCAGCCCCGGCGTGCCCGACATCTACCAGGGCTGCGAGCTGTGGAACCTGAGCCTCGTCGATCCCGACAACCGGCTGCCGGTGGATTACGACGCCCGCCGCAGGCTGCTGGAGGAGGTGGAGGACGTTGTGGAGCGCGGCGCCGTCGCCGGCCTGCTGGAGCGCTGGACCGACGGCGCGGTGAAGCTGGCGGTGACCCGGCAGGCCCTGGCGGTGCGGGCGGAGAAGCCGGAGATCTTCGGTGCCGGCGAGTATCTGCCGCTGGAGGCTACCGGCGACCGGGCCGACCATATGGTCGCCTATGCCCGCCGCGCCGGCGACGACACGGTGGTGGTGGCGGTGCCGCGTCTGGTCGGGCAGTTGGGGGAGAGCCCCGACTGGGGCAACACCGCCATCCCGCTGCCGCGCGGCACCCGCTGGCGCAATCGCCTGACCGGGGCGGAGGTGGAGGGCGGCGACGCGGTTTCCGTCGCGACGCTGTTCGCCGACCTGCCGGTGGCGTTGCTGTCGCGCGAGGGGTGAATCCTCCCTCACCCTCCTGGGGAGAGGGGATTCATCCGACCATCGACATCCTGCACAAAAGAAATGGGCGCGCGGTTAACCCGCGCGCCCTTCACATTCGCCGAACTTTAAGATCAGCGGGTCGTGCTGCCGGCGCCTGAAGACCCGCCCATCGAACCGGACGGCTGCTGCGTGCCGACCGGGCCGTCGGAGCCGGTGCCCATCGAGCCGCTGTTGCCCAGGCTGTTGCCGCCCGTGCCGTTGGTCGAGCTGGATGAGCCGGAGCCGGTCATCGAACCGCTGCCCGTCGTCGAACCGCTGGAGCCGGTGGTGCCCGAGTTGCTGCTGTCCATACCGCCCATGCTGCCGCAGCCCAGCTGGTTGTTGGAGGTGCAGGGCGGATTGGCCTGGTTGGAGTTGGTGGTCGAACCGGTGCTCTTGGCGGCCGGGCTGCCGGAAATGGAGTTGCTGTCGGCGGCAAAGGCCGGGGCGGCCATCAAGGCCAAAGCGGTAGCGGCGCCGATGATCAGGCTCTTCATGACGATTCCTTTCGCTGTGCTGCCCGTCGACGCCGGTCAGGCGGGCGGGCAGCCATGGTTTGGGGAACATCGAATTCCGTATTCCACGCCACCAACAGCGATGGAGCCGAATGATCGCGCCGATTTCGCGCCGGTCCTCAGATGGCCCACCAATGCCACACCGGCGGGCGCCGAACACAAAAACGCCCGCCGGAGGGGCGGGCGCTTTCGGATCGAATTGGCGGCCCGTGTGCCGGTCAGGCCGAACGTACCTTGGGAAGGCCGGCGGCAAAGGCGGCGGAGCCGTGGAAGATCTCCAGCGCGTCCGGCTTGGACGACGGACGCAACCCGCCCAGGATCTCCCCAGCGGCGCCGATGGCCTGCACCAGCGCGTCCGGCATCACCGGCTTGCGCAGCAGGCCCATGGCGAAGCTGCGGGCTTCCGCCGCATGGTGATCGAAACCGGTCATCAGCAGCGACGGAATGCCATTGTCCTGCCACAGCCGCCGGGCCAGCACGAGGCCGTTCTCCCCACCGGCGAGATTGACGTCGACCAGCGCCAGGTCGGGACATTCGCGGGCACCGACCCGCGCGGCCTTGGCGGCGTCGCGCAGCGGTCCGACCACGGTATAGCCCGCATTCTCCAGAACGGCCTTCACGGCCGGACCGATCAGCGGATCGTCCTCGACGACAAGCAACTTCAAGACGGCATGCTCCCTTGATCTAACCGAGCGGGCTTATAGCCCGCCCCGTCCGGTTTTCGAAGCCTGTTCGGCTTCGATCCACTGAACCGCCCATGTTTGTCGCGGTTCCGTCCCGTTCAAGAGGTCGAAGGGGTACCCCCTTTCGGTTATGCAGCCCCACTGAACGTCCGGTTTGGAAACATACACCATTGCCGCCTGTTTTACCCGTACGCGTGAGAGGAAAGAAGCCATGGCATTTGTCGAGCTGACAGAGATATCGGGGGATACCGTTCTGGTGAACCCCATCGCCGTCGCCTATCTGCGGGGCACCGCCGATGGCGGTACGGAGCTCCATTTCACCGGGCGGACGGAGCCGCTGCGGGTGCCGGGCGCGCCGTCCGACGTCGCCCGCTCCCTGGAAAACGCAGCCCCCACTCCACCTGACCCTACCCTGTCGTTGCTGGCTTGAGGGTCAGGTCAGCCGCGGGGGTAATTGGGCGCCCGCTTTTCGAAGAAGGCGGTGATGCCCTCCGCCGCCTCCGCCCCATGGAGCGCCTCGACGAAGAAGGCGGCCTCGCGGTCGAGCTGGTCGTCGGGCGCGCCGAAGCCGCTCTCGATCAGCCGCTTGGCCCGGCCGATGGCCAGCGTCGGCCCCTCGGCCAGCCGCTCCGCCCAGGCCATCGCTTCGGCGAGAGCGGCACCGGGCGCCACCACCCGGTTGACGATCGCGAGCTGCGCCAGCCGCGCCGCACCGATCTTGCCGCCCTCGAACATGATCTCGGCCGCCAGCTGCGGCGTCGCGGCGCGGGCAAGGAAGGCGGAGGCGCCGCCGTCCGGGTTCAGCCCGACCTTCACATAGGCCAGGGTGAACACCGCATCCTCCGCCGCGACGATCAGGTCGCACCCCAATGCCACTGAGAATCCAGCCCCTGCGGCGGCCCCCTCCACCGCGGCGATCACCGGTTTGGGGCAGGCGCGCATGGCGCGGGTCCAGCCATGGAAGCGCTCCAGGCTGCCGCGGGTCACCTCCGGGTCGGCCTTGGCGTTGCCGAGCAGCCGGCCCAGGTTGCCGCCGGAACAGAAGGTGCCGTTGGCCCCGGTCAGGACGATGGCGCCCACCCCCGGATCCTCGGCCGCCTGGACCAGCGCATCGCGGGCGGCGGCCATCATCTCCGGCCCCAGCGCGTTCTTGGTGGCCGCATCGTCCATGGTCAGCACCATCACGCGGCCCTGGCGCGCGACGGTCAGTTGTCCGCTCATATCTCGGTTCCCTCCCGGTTTTCGCTGCCCGGCCGGTATTTGAACATGCCTTCCGACGTGGCGATCAGGGCGCCGGTGCCGCCGTGGCGGATCTCCGCCGCGATTCCTATGATCTTGCGCCCGCCGCCGCGCAGCCGGCCGGTGGCGACCAGCGTACCGGTGCGCGCCTGTCCCAGGAAGCTCGTCGACAGCGACAGCGTCACCACCCGCCGCACCCGGCCGGGAAAGGGACAGTATGTTGCCGAGAATCCGGAAACCGTGTCCAAAAGCGTCGCCAGAACCCCGCCATGCACCACCCCGGCCCGGTTCAGGTGGCGCTCGTCGACGGCCATCGTCAGCTCCGCCTCCCCCTCCTCCCAGCGACTCAAGGCGTAGCCCAGCAGTCTCTGGAATCCCGATTCCGGCTCCCCGTTCAGCAGATCGTCCATACCCTGTCCCATCACGCAGCTGTTTCGTGCGCGAAGTAAAGCGCGTGCAGGCGGTCCAGGTCCACCCGGTCGCCGCGTTCGGACAGCACGACCTTGCCGGACTGCATCAGATAGACATGGTCGGCGATTTTCAGGGCGCGGCTGGTGTTCTGCTCCACCAGCAGGATGGTCAGCCCTTCCGCCCGCAGGCGGGCCAGGATGCGGAAGATCTCGTCCACCACGACGGGGGCGAGGCCGAGAGACGGCTCGTCGATCAGGCAGACGCGCGGCTGCTCCATCAGCCCACGGCCGATGGCGAGCATCTGCGCCTCTCCGCCCGACAGGGTGCCGGCGATCTGGCCGCGCCGCTCCGCAAGCCGGGGGAACATGTCCATGACCATCGCCTTGTTGCGCTTCCAATCCCTACGGCAGCCGGGCGGGAAGGCGCCCATCATCAAATTGTCCTCCACCGTCATGTCGGGGAAGATCATCCGGCCTTCGGGAATCATCACCACCCCGTCGGCGACGCGATCCCAGGTCTTCACCGCCTTGCGGCTCTGCCCATCGACGCGGATGTCGCCGGAGGTGGCGGGCACCAGCCCCATGATGGCGCGCAGCAGCGTGGTCTTGCCGGCGCCGTTCGGGCCGACGATGACCGTGGTCTTGCCGGTCTCCACCGACAGCGAGACGTCCCACAGCACGTTTATCGCACCATAGCCGGCCCGAAGCGTCAGGATGTCGAGCGCGTTGGTCATGACGCCTCCGCAAGCGTGGTTTCGCCGGTGTAGCTGCGGATCACCTCCGGGTCGCGGAACACTGCGTCGGGGGAGCCGTCGGCGATGATCTGCCCGAAATTCAGCACCAGCACCCGCGGGCAGAGCGCCGCGATGGTGGCGATGTCGTGTTCGATGATGACCATGGCGAGGCGGTAGCGGTCGCGCACCGCCGCCAGCCGTTCCATGAAGGCGCGCTTGCCGCTGGTCTCCAGCCCGGCCAGCACCTCGTCCAGCAGAAGCAGACTGGGCTCCGTCGCCAGCGCCTTGCCGACCTCCAGCGCCTTGTGTTCGGTCAGGGCCAGTTCGGTGGTGGCGTCGCGGTCGGCTTTGTCGCGCAGGTTCAGGATATCGAGGATCTCGTCGATCCGCTTGGGATCCTTCTTCCCGGCGCCGAAGCGTTGGGCGACCAGAAGGTTCTCCCGTACCGTGCAGTGGCCGAAGGGGCGTGGGATCTGGAAGCTGCGGCCGATGCCGAGCCGCGCCCGCTTCCATTCCGGCAACTTCAGCAGCGAGGTGCCGCGAAAGTCGAGCCGGCCGGCGGTCGGCCGCACCACGCCGGAGATGACGTTGAACAGCGTGGTCTTGCCGGCGCCATTCGGGCCGACCAGTCCGATGCTCTCGCCCTCCGCGACGGAGAAGCTGGCGCTTTTCAACGCCTGGACGCCGCCGAAGTTGACCTGGACGCCTTCAAGCGTGAGCATGGCGGTTCTCCTTCGCCGGGCGACGGCTGAGCGCCGGCATCAATCCGCCGGGGCTGAACAGGATCATGGCGCAGAGCAGCACGCCGAGGATCATCTGATGGCCGTGCGGCAGGATCGGCTTGAACAGCAGCTGGTCGACCAGATAGATCGCCAGCGCCCCGACCACCGGCCCCCACACCGTGCGGTAGCCGCCGAAGATCGCCGCAGCGATGGGCAGCACGGTCCAGCCGCTGGAAAAGGCGTAATCGGGGTCGAGGAAGCTGATGAAATGGGCGTTGAAGGCGCCGACCACCCCGGTGATGAAGGCCGACAGCACCAGCATCGCCGCCTTCAGGTGCGTGCTGGGCACGCCGACGACGCGGGTCGCGACCTCAGTGTCGTGCATCGCCTTCAGCGCGAGGCCCCAGGTGCTGCGCCGGATGGCGTCATAGGCGAGCGCCGCCAGCACCACGATGGTCAGCACGATCAGGTAGCCGCCGGTCTTGCCGCCGAAGTCGAAGCCCAGCACGGTGGGGAAGCGCGGGATCGACAGCAGCCCGCCGGCCCCTCCGGTGACCGGCGTCATCTCCGTCGCCAGAATCTGGAAGATGTGGGCATAGGCGAGGATGGCGAGCGCGAAATAGGGGCCGCGCAGCCGCAGCGCCGGCAGCATGGCGATGGACGACACCGCCGCCCCCACCCCGCCCAGCAGCATGGCCGCGAACACCGGCACCCCCAACTTCATCGCCAGCACGGCGGAGGTGTAGGATCCCACCCCGAAGAAGGCGGCGTGGCCGAAGCTGACCATGCCGCCGAGATTGCCCAGCAGCGCCCAGGCCACCGCCACACCGGCGATGGTCAGCGCCGCCACGATCAGCCCCAGCACATAGGCGTTGCCGCCGAAGGCCAGCGGCACGCCGACATAGGCGATGGTGAGGGCTGCGATCAGAAACAGACGGTTCGTCAGGGAATAGCTCATCGCGCCAGCGCCCTCCCCCCGCCGAACAGGCCCGAAGGCGAGACGAACAGCACGACCAGGAACAGGATCATTCCCGCCAACTCCTGCAGCGAGGCCGACAGATAGGTGACCGTCAGCGATTCGATGACGCCGATCATGACGGCGCCGATCAGCACGCCGGGGATCGAGCCCATCCCGGCCAGCACGGTGATGATGAAGGCCTTGACCGTCAGCACATGGCCCAAGGCCGGGAAGACGGTCTTGCCGGTGTAGATGGCGAAGCCGGCGAAGGTGGCGAGCAGGGCCGCGATCATGAAGGACAGGATCTCGATCTTACGCGGGTTGACGCCCATAAGCGTCGCCGCCGCCCGGTTCGACGACAGCGCCCGCACCGCCCGGCCCTGCCAGGAGTGGTTCAGCCACCACCAGACCCCGGCCATCAGCACCAGCCCGCCGACGAAGGCCGCGACCTCCGCATTCATCGCGAACAGCGTGTCGGCGACCACCATCGAATCCTGGAACCAAGGATCGGAGGTCGACCGGATGTCGGCCGCCCAGATCGACAGGATGGTGTTGGTCAGGATGATCCCCAGCCCGAAGGTGAGGATCAGCGAGTTGATCTCCCGGTCCTGGTCGATGCGGCTGAGCAGGGCATAGACGAGAGCCGATGCAGCCGCGACGATCACCAGCGCCACCGGGATCGCCAGCACCGGAGAGACGCCATAGTTGGATTCAGCGGCATAGGCGACATAGGCGGCCAGCAGCACCAGCTCGCCATGGGCGAGGTTGATGACCCGCATGGTCCCGAACACCAGCGCCAACCCGACCGCCACGGTCGCGTAGTAACCGCCGGCGAGCAGGCCGGAGAACAATGCCTGGAGCGTCAGTTCGAACATGGATTGCGCCCTGTTGGGGGTGGCGGGGTTTGCAAAGGTGGTCGCACTTGCCCCACCCTTCCCACGGCTGCCGCCGTGGGCCCCCTCCCTCCCCCGCTTCGCAAGGGAGGGCGATTTTCCCTCCCCCGCCCAGCTCTCGCACAAAGCTATGCTTTGTGCTGACGCGGCAGGCGGACCGTAGGTCCGCTGAGAGCGGGGGGAGGGTTAGGGTGGGGGTCTAGCCTCCCCACCCCCTCCACTCACCACGGCACCGCCGGGAAGTTCATCTTTCCGTTGGCGGCGTCCTGCGGCCAGACCAGGACCACCTTGCCGCCCTGGTGCTGGCCCATGCGGTGGGTGAAGTTCAGGTTGTCGCCGTTCTTGTCGAAGGTGACGCGGCCGATCAGGGTGTTGGCGTCGGTCTTGCGCAACTCGTCCGGCAAGCCGCCCTTGCCCAGCGTCCCGGCCTCGTCGGCGCGGACGACCGCGTCGATCAGCAGGCGGGTCTGGACATAGCCGAACTGGCCCAGATAGTCGGGGTCCTTGTTGAACAGCTTCTTATAGGTCGCGGCGAATTCCACCGCCTCCGGCTGGGTGAACTCCACCGGGTAGGGCAGCATGGAAGTGCCGTAGACATTCTCCATCAGGTCGGGGAATTCCTTCGCCATCTGCGCGGTGGCGAGCGACCAGACGCCGACCACCGCCTTGACCTGCGGCTTCAGCACCTTGGATGCCCGCAGGATGCCGACATAGTCGTTCTCGTAGCCGACCATGGCGATGGCGTCGGGGCGGTCCTGCAGCTTCACCTTGTTCATCAGCGGCTTGAAATCGCTGGTGGAGGCGTCGAACTCGTGCATGCCGACGGTCACGCCCTTGGCGGTCAGCGCGGTGTTGACCTGCTTGGCAAGGCTGCTGGTGGCGTCCTTGTTCAGGTAGACGACGGAGACCTTCTTGGCGCCCATCTCCTGCAGCAGGCCGATCATGGCCAACGCATAGCCGTCGGTGTTGTTGATGCGGAAGAAGGTGGGATAGCCGCGCTGGGTCAGTTCCGGCGACACGCCGCCCGAGGTGATGTAGACCAGCCCGGCCTTCTGCGCGGCTTCCGATGCCGGACCGATGATGTTGGAGCCATAGCCGCCGGTGATCGCCACCACCCCGTCGCCGACCAGCTTCTCCACCGCGGCCACCGCCTTGGCGGGGGAGGTCTCGTCGTCGATGGTCTGGACCTTGAAGCTGTGCTTGCCGGCATAGCTCTTGTTCGCCATCTCGACGGCGACGGCGATGCCTTCATGCATGCCCTGGCCGACGCGGGCGAGGCTGCCGGTCAACGGCAGTTCGGAGCCCAGCAGGAATTCCTTGGCCTGCGCCGCCCCGGCGCCAAGCGCCACGGAGAGGGCCAGGGCCGAGACTGTGACGAGATGGGCAAGCGTCCGCTTCATGGTCTTTTGTCCTCCCACAGGATTTTGTTGTTTTCGGCGTTGTTCGTTGGATCAGGCGGCCATCACCTCGGCGGCGAGCGCCCGGAGGCCGCTTTTCAGCAGCTTGCCGGTCGGGCTGGCCGGCAGGGCGTCCATGGCGACGATGCGCGACGGGCGCTTGTAGGGGGCCAGCCGTTCGGCGGCCCACTCCTTCAGTTCGTCCTCCGAGGCGTTGCGGCCGGGAACGAACTGGACGAAAGCCACAACCTCCTCGTTGCCGGCGACGGCATGGCCGACCACGGCGGCCAGCGTCACCGCCGGATGGCTGGTCAGCACGCCTTCCACCTCCTCCGGATAGACGTTGAAGCCGGAACGGATGACGATCTCGCGGATGCGGCCGACCACGGTGACGCAGCCGTCCGGCTCCAGCCGGGCGACGTCGCCGGTCTTCAGCCAACCGTCGTCGGTGATCACCTGGGCGGTCAGCGCCGGTTCGCGGTAGTAGCCGAGCATCACGTTGGGCGCGCGGACCCACAGCTCCCCCGGCTCGCCATCGGCGACGTCCCGGTCGGTGGCGTGGTCGACGAAGCGCATCTCCACCAGCGGCAGGGCCGGGCCGATGGAGGTGTCGCCGCGCGGCGCGTCCAGCCGGGTCTGCGTCACCGTCGGCGAGCATTCGGTCAGGCCGTAGCCGTTGTGCAGCGGCAGGCCGAAGACCCGCTCCACCTCCAGCTTGAGGTCGAGGTCCAGCACGGAGCCGCCCGAGGACAGGTAGCGCAGGTCCGGGGCATCCGGCGTCCGGCCGGTGACAGTGGCATGCTCCACCAGCTTGGCGTACATGGCCGGAACGCCCTGGAACACGGTCACGCCATCCTGTTCCAAAGCCTGCCACACCGCGGCTGGGGCGAAGCGGGGGACCGTATGCAGGCAGCCGCCGGCATAGAGCGTGCCGAGGCAGGTGGAGGCCAGCCCGAAGACATGGCTGACCGGCAGCACGCCATAGGTGCGGTCGCTGGGCCCCAGCCCGCGCATCCATCCCGACACCGACGCCACGAACAGCAGGCCGCGGTGAGACAGCATCACGCCCTTGGGCTTGCCGGTGGTGCCGGAGGTGTAGATAAGCGCGCCGACCTGCCGCTGGTTGCCGGCATGGACCGGCTCCGGATCGGCGTCGAGCAGCGGGCCGACCGCCATCGGCGGCAACTCCGCATCGCCCAGCGGTTCGGCGCCGTGGCGGGCGGCATGGGTGGCGGCGTCGGGAGATACCGAATCGGTATAGAAGATCCGGCGCGGCCGGCAATGGTCGCGGATGGTATCGATCTCGCGGTCCGACAGGCGGGCGTTGACGATAACCGGCCAAGCATCGCGCTCGCTCGCCGCCAGGATCAGGGTGACGGCGGCGAGGCCGTTCTCGCAGACGATCATCACCCGGTCGCCGCCGCGCACCCCCAGCCGGTCGAGATGGCCGGCGGCGAGCCCGACCGCCTCCTTGAGCCGGCGATAGCTCCACTCCTGCACCCCGTCGAACAGGACGGGGGCGTCCGGCGTCCGCTCCGCCCAGGCGAGTGCGGCGTGGCTGATGCGCGGCGGCAGCGCCGCCACCATCGCCGCGAAATCGGGAACCGGCCGGCCTGCGGTCATGCGGCCTCCCGGATCATGTTGCGGGCGATGACGAGTTGCTGGATCTGGGTGGTGCCCTCATAGATGCGGAACAGACGGACGTCGCGGTAGAAGCGCTCGATCCCGTAATCGGCGATGTAGCCGGCACCGCCATGGATCTGCACCGCCCGGTCGGCGACGCGCCCCACCATCTCCGTCGAGAACAGCTTGCAGCAGGCGGCGTCGGTGTTGACGTTCTGCCCGGCGTCGCGGCGTCGCGCCGTCTCCAGCACCATGCAGCGGGCGGCATAGGCCTCCGCCCGGCTGTCGGCCAGCATCGCCTGGATCAGCTGGAATTCGGCGATCGGCTGGCCGAACTGCTTGCGCTCCATCGCGTAGGACAGGCTGTCGCGGATCAGCCGCTCCGCCAGACCGACGCAGACGGCGCCGATGTGCAGCCGGCCGCGGTCGAGAACCTTCATCGCCGTCTTGAAGCCCTGCCCTTCCTTGCCGCCCAGAATGGCGCTGGCCGGAACGCCGCAATCCTCGAAGATGACGTCGCAGGTGTGGGCGCCCTTCTGGCCCATCTTCTTGTCGATCGGGCCAAGCGACAGGCCGGGCGTCCCCGCCTCCACCAGGAAGGCCGACACGCCGCGGGCATCGCGGCTTTCCAGGTCGGTGCGGGCGAAGACGGTGAACAGGCCGGCCTGCGGCGCGTTGGTGATGTAGCGCTTGGTGCCGTTCAGGATGAAATGGTCGCCGTCGCGCCGCGCCGTGGTGCGCAATGACCCGGCATCCGATCCCGATTCCGGCTCGGTCAGGGCGAAGGCGCCGACGATCTCGCCCGCGGCCAGACGCGGCAGGTAGCTGCGCTTCTGCTCCTCCGTCCCGTCGATGACGATGCCCTGGGATCCGATGCCGTTGTTGGTGCCGATGAGCGAGCGGAAGGCCGGCGAGGTCTGGCCCAACTGGAAGGCGACCTGCACCTCGTCAGCCATCGACAGGCCGAGCCCGCCATATTCCTCCGGGATCGACAGGCCGAACAGGCCCATCTCGCGCATCGCGGCGATCACCTCAGCCGGGATGGCGTCGTCCTCCGCCACCTTATGTTCCAGCGGGACCAGCTTTTCGCGGACGAAGCGCCCCAGCGTGTCCAGCAGTTGATCCAAAACGTCCTTGTCCAAGGCCATGCGTGCTCTCCGTCCGGGGAGAATGATTTCAAGGAAAACCAAGGATCGAGGGGGCGCCGCCTCGTCTGTTCGTTGGCCAAGCTGACAGATGCGGCGAGGGCTGTCAACAAAATGAAATTGCGTTTCGTTGTGCGGAATAACGTTACTGGGCCGAAGGGCTGCTCCGCGTCGGGGCGGGCTTGCCAGCCGGAACGAAGCGGTTAACCTTTCCCGCAAATCACTGGAGGGTTTGGGATGATCGACCTTTATTTCTGGCCGACGCCGAACGGCCACAAGATCACGATCTTTCTGGAAGAAGCGGGGCTGGACTACCGGTTCGAACCGGTGAACATCTCCACCGGCGATCAGTTCAAGCCGGAATTCCTGGCCTTCTCGCCCAACAACCGCATGCCGGCGATCATCGACAACGCCCCGGCCGATGGCGGCGAGCCGGTCACCGTCTTCGAATCCGGCGCCATCCTGGTCTATCTGGCCGAGAAGACCGGCAAGTTCCTGCCCACCGACCTGCGTGGCCGCAAGACGGTGCTGGAATGGCTGTTCTGGCAGGTGGGCGGCCTCGGCCCGATGGCCGGACAGAACCACCATTTCGTCCAGTACGCGCCGGAACGCATCCCCTACGCCATGGAGCGCTACGTCAAGGAGACCGGGCGCCTCTACGGCGTGATGGACAAGCGTCTGGCCGACAACGAGTTCCTGGGCGGATCGGAGCTGTCCATCGCCGACATGGCCAGCTATCCCTGGATCGTGCCGCATGAACGCCAGCAGCAGGATCTGGACAGCTTCCCCAACCTGAAGCGCTGGTTCAACGCGATCAAGGAGCGGCCGGCGGTGGTGCGCGCCTATGAGAAGGGGCAGGCCGTCAACCCCAACCGCACGCCCACGGTGAATGACGAGAGCAAGAAGATCCTGTTCGGCCAGTCCGCCGACACGGTCAAGCGCTGATCCACCTTACCGCCGGCCCGGTTCCATCCGCCGGGCCGGCGTTTCCGTATAGGTGCGCAATCTTTTGCGGCATCCTTTCGCGCCGCACAAGATTTCGGGTGCCCCCGGTGTAGACAGGACCGTTTGTCAGACCAGCGTGTTGTTTTCGGTAGGGAATATCTTCCGGAGACGCCGCGCCGATGAGCATCTGGCCCCGCACCGACTCCGACGGCATCGCCAGCGATACGGCGACCGGCACGGCCACCCAATCCACTCCCCATACCGCTGCCTCTGCCACCATCGACATCGCCCTGCATCCGCTGCCTCCCCTGCCCAAGCTGGCGCAGGTCTGGGCTGATCTGGAGGCGCGCGCCGACTCTTCCTTCTTCCTGTCCTGGTCCTGGATCGGTCCCTGGCTGGCGCAGATGCCGGCCGGGATCGAGGCGCGGCTGCTGCTTGCCCGGCGGGGGGGCGAGTTGGTCGGGCTGGCGGTGCTCTGCCCGCGCAAGCGCCGGCGTCTCGGCCTGCTGCCCAGCCGGTGCTGGATGCTCCACGAAACGGGCGACCGCGGCTATGACCGGCTGTTCATGGAATACAACGGCATCCTTGCCGACCGCCGCTTTGCCGACGAGGTGACGGACGCCGCCCTGCACTGGCTGGGCGCCCGGCTGTCCGCCAACGACGAATTGGTGCTGGGCGGCCTGACCCCGGCGGCGGAGCGCGCCGCCCGGCGCGTTGCGGCGCGGACGGGCCACTCCCTGCAGCTGCGCATCGCCGATTCCGCGCAATGGGTGGATATGGCGCCTGTCAGGGCAGCGGGCGGCGATTTCCGTGCCGGGCTTGGCCGCAACACGCGGGCGGCGGTCAACCGCAGCGAACGGCTCTACCGTGCCCGCGGCGCGCTGGATTACCGCGTCGCCACCACCGTCGAGGAGGCGCTAGAGGATTTCGCGGCGCTGGAAGTGCTGCATCAGGCCGGCTGGAAGGCCCGCGGGCAGGCCGGCGCCTTCGCCAACCCCGCCTTCCGCCCCTTCCACGAACAGCTGATCACGCGGGGCGTGCCGAGCGGTGCGGTGCGCCTGTGCCGGATCAGCGCCGGAGGCCAGCCCATCGGCTACCTCTACAACTTCGTCCACCGCAACCGGGTCCTGAATTACCAGGGCGGCTTCGCATTCGAGGCGGACAACCGGCTGAAGCCTGGATTGCTCAGCCATGTGCTGGCCGTCGAGGACGCGTTGGCTCGCGGCGAGGATTGCTACGACTTCATGTCGACCCCGGCCGGGCACAAGCCGCTGCTGTCCAATGCCGAACAGCCGATGAACTGGCTGACGCTCGGTCCCGACCGGGTCAGCCGGCGGGTGGAGGCGTATTGCCGACGGGCGCGCGGGCTGATGATCGATACGGTCAAACGGTCGCTGCGCGGCTGGACCGCGCCGGCCAAGGGCATCTGAGGGGGGAGGCGTGCGAATGACCAAAAGGAAGACCGGGACTCTCGCCTGCGTTCTGGGCGACATGGATCTGGTGCGCCCGCTGGGGCTGGCGGGTGTTCGCTGCGCCGTGGTCGGGCCACCCGGCGGCGCCACCGCCCATTCCCGCTTCACCGAACGCCTGATCCCGTGGGAGGGCGGCTGTGACGACGCGCTCGTGGATCGGCTGCTGCGTTTCGGCGCACCCCAGCCCGACAAGCCGGTGCTCTATATGGAGGAGGATGCCCAGCTGCTGATGGTGTCGCGGCATCGCGACCGGTTGGCCGCCGTCTTCCGCTTCGCGCTCGCCGACGGCGATCTGGTGGAGACGCTGGTCGACAAGGGCCGCTTCCAGGCGATGGCGGAACGGCTGGATCTGCCGGTTCCGCGCACCCGGCGGCTGCACCCGCTTCCGGGCAGCGAGGCGCCCGACCTGGATCTGCGCTATCCCGTCATCGTCAAGCCGCTGACCCGCCGGCCGCCCTGGGACGAGATCGAAGGGCTGGGCAAGGCGATCCGGCTGGAGGGGCCGGAGGAACTGCGCGCGCTCTGGCCGCGGCTGATCCCGGTCGGCATCGACCTGCTGGCGCAGGAACTGATTCCCGGACCGGAGACGCGGATCGAAAGCCACCATGTCTATATCGACGATGCCGGAACCGTGGCGGGCGAGTTCACCGGGCGCAAGATCAGGACCTACCCGGTCGATTACGGCCACAGCACCGCGCTGACCATCACCGACATCGACGGGGAGGGGGCCGACGTGTCGGCGCTGGGGCGGGAGATCGCGGCCCGCATCGGCCTGCGCGGCGTCGCCAAATTCGATTTCAAGCGCGATCCCGACGGCCGCCTGCACCTGCTGGAGATCAATCCGCGCTTCAACCTGTGGCACCATCTGGGCGCCGTCGCCGGGGTGAACCTGCCGGCCATCGTCCAAGCCGACCTGACCGGCCGTCCCCGCCCTGCCCCGGCCAAGGCCCGGCCCGGCGCCTGCTGGTGCCACATCAGCAAGGACCGGCTGGCGGCGCGCGACAGCGGCGTGCCGATGGCGCGCTGGCTCGCCTGGGTCGCGCGGTGCGAGGCGAAGGCGATCACCCCCGACGACCCGATGCCCTTCCTGCGGCCGAAGCTGGACCGGCTGCTCGCCCGCTTTCCCGGCGGCGCCCGCCCGCCCCGCCTCGCCAAGCCGTGACCTAGACTCATATGATTGCACGGCCATGAAGATCGCCCTGATCTCCGACATCCACGCCAATCTGGAAGCCCTGCAGGCGACGCTCGACGCAATAGGTGCGGAGGGGGTGGAGCGCATCGTCTGCCTGGGCGACATCGTCGGCTACAACACCGATGCCGCCGCCTGCATCGCCCTGCTGCGGCAGGCGGGAGCGGTCTGCATCGCCGGCAACCATGACCGGGCGGTGACCGGCGCCATCGGGACCGAGGGGTTCAGCGGTCCGGCGACGCGCGCCGTCGATTGGACCCGGCGGAGACTGGACGAGGAGAGCCGCGCCTTCCTGTCCGGCCTGCCACTGACCGCCGTGGTCGATGGCGCGCTGGTCGCCGTCCATGGCGCCCTGCACCCGGACGAGGGGAAGGAGTTGGTGCGGCTGGACGACGACGCCAAGCGCGCCCTGAGCCTCCAGGCGCTCGCCGGCCACTCATCCGGAGCGAGGGTCTGCGCCTTCGGCCACACGCACCGCGCCGGGCTGTGGGAGTGGCGGGACGGCTCGCTGCGGTCGATCCCGCTGGACGGCGGCGCGACGCTGCAACCCGATGCGGTCTATCTGCTGAACCCCGGCACGGTGGGGGAGCCGCGCGGGACGGACCAACGCGCCTGCTTCGCCTGTTTCGACAGCGATACCGGCCGCGTCACCCTGCACCGCGTCGCCTATGCGCGCCGGGCGACGCTCGCCAAGACACGGCGGGCCGGGCTGGCGCCACGTTTTGCCGCAGTCCCGGCGCCGTTGCGCATGAAGTTGATTGGAATTCTACGGACGCTCGGAGTTTATGAGTGGGTAAAACGGACACTTCCTTCCCGCGTGTCATCAATATGACAGTCCCGTAACGCGGCTTTGCTTCTACAGCGGCACCGAAATGCGCATAATCCGGCACGGGGGGCCAATGGTGACGCCGGGCTATGGACAACATCGGTATTGGAAGCGGCGCTGCCGGCGGGTTTCGGTCCCGGCCCGGCAGGACATTGTCATCCCTGATCGCCCCGCTCGCGCTGGGTCTTGCCCTGTGCCTTGCGTTCGGCGCCGCCCCGTCGCGCGCCCAGCAGGCTGATCCCGCAGCGACACCGCCGACCGCGGAAAGCGCCACGGTCAAGCTGACCATTCTTTACGCCCAAGGCACCACCGACCTGGAGGAGACCAGCGGACGCGGCGGCATGGCCCGTCTGGCCGGAGCGATCCGGCAGGAACGGAACGGGCACCGTCATGTTCTGGCCCTGCATGGCGGCCAGACGCTGGCGCCGTCGGTGCTGGCCTTCTACGACCAGGGCGCGCACATCATCGACCTGCTGAACGGCATGACCATCGATGCGATGGCCGCGCTGAACCGCGAATTCCACCATGGCGACGACCAGCTGAGCGCCCGCGCCTTCGAGGCAGGGTTCCCGATCGTGACCACCAACACTGTCGACCGCTCGACCGGCCGCACGCCGGACGGGCTGGAAGAGGCGGTGGTGCTGACCGCCGGCCCCCTGCGCATCGGCGTGCTTGCCGCCACGCCCGTGCTGACGCGGGAGACCACCCGGACCCAGCGGACGGAGTTCCGCGATCCCGTCGCCGCACTGGCCGCCAAGGCCGCGGCGCTGCGGGAAGCTGGGGTGGATCTGGTGGTGGCGATGACCGGCTATGCCGGCGACACCCACCGCAGCATCCTGGCCGCCCGCCCGGCCGACATCGTGCTGTACCAGGACCGCAGCCGCCCCTTCGCCGTCGATTATGACGGCCGGTTTCTGTCCGCCACCGTGGGTCCGCAGGCGGGATGGGTGCTGGCGCTCGACCTGACGGTGGAGCGGACGGCACAGGCGGACGGCAGGATGCGGGTGACCTGGGCCCCCTCCCCCCGGCTGGTCGACACCGCCGCCGTCGCGCCCGACGCCGCCACCGACATCCAGGCCAAGACCTACGCGGCGCGGCTGGATACCATGCTGAGGATGGAGGTGGGACGTCTCACCGGGCCGATCGACACCCGCAAGGAAGCGGTGCGCACCGGCGAGAATGCCTTCGCCAACGCAGTCGTCGACATGCTGCGCGCGGCGCTGGACGCCGATGTGGCGCTGATCAACGGCGGCGGCATCCGCGGCGACCGCAGCTATCCGGCCGGCGCCCTGCTGACCCGCCGCGACATCTATGCCGAGCTTCCCTATCACGATGTCGGCGTGGTGCTGGACGTCACCGGACAGCAGCTGTGGGATGCGGTGGAAAGCGGCGTGTCGGCGGTGGAACAGCTGCAGGGCCGCTTCCCGCATCTGTCCAACGCCCGCGCCGAGATCGACCTGAGCCACCCGCCCGGCCAGAGGCTGCGCAGCCTGTCGGTCGGCGGCAAGCCGGTCGGCCTCTCCACCCGCTACCGGCTGGCGACCAGCAGCTTCCTCGCGGCCGGCGGCGACGGCTATGGCATGCTGGCCGGGGCGCCGCGGCTGGTGGAGGACCGCAATACGGACTTCGTCTCCACCCAGCTGATCAGCCAGATCACCCGCGACGGGGAATTCGTTCCGCGGCTGGACGGCCGGATGTTGGTGAGGCGGTGATGGACGGCATGGCTTCATCGATCGCCCAGAGCCCGCCGCGGCCCGGCACATTGATCGAACCCGGGACCCAACCGGCGGCCCAGCAGCAGGCACGGCCGTCGCCGCAGTTCCCGCCGCCGAACCGGCCGCGCCGCTTCGGCATCGCCGTGCGCATCACGCTGGGGCTGTCGGTGATGGCCCTGCTGGTGGTGCTGATCGGCGTCGTGTCGATGTCGTCCTTCCGCCTGTTCCGGGCGGAGGTGACGGCGCTGTCGACCACCACCCTGCCGGAGGTCATCGCCAGCGCCGATCTGCACGGATCCCTGCAGAAGCTGGTGGCGCAGCTGCCTCAGCTTGCCGCCGCCACCTCGACCCCGCAGCGCCGCTCCATCTATGACGGGTTGGTGACGGAGCTGGACTCCATGCAACTCCTCGTCGCCCGCATGCGCGGGCTGATGAAGGAGAGCGGCAATGAGGACGGCGAGCGCGACGGCAATGTCCGCCTGCTGGAACAGACCCGCTCCACCCTGCTGATTCTGGCCGCCACCGTTGCCGACCTGAACGCCGAGGTCACGCGCCAGATCGACTATGGCGACCGTCAGGCCGAAGCGGCGCGGGGGTTGAGCCGGCTGGCCGCCTCGATCGAGAGCATGCCCGACACCGGCGCCTGGGCCGTCCGCATCGGCGCGCTGATGGCGCGTGCGGCGGGCGCCTCGCAACTGGATCATCTCAGCCGCCTGAAGGGCGAGGCGCGGGCGGCCGAACGCACGCTGGCGGATCTTGCGCGTCTGTCTGCCGATGCGCCGGACACGACCGGGCAGATGATGTCGACCGTGCAGGAGGAGCTGTTCTCGCTGCTGATCGCGCCGGGCGGGGTATTCCACAGCGCCATCGACCGGCTGCAGGCGCGCAACCGCGCCCAGGCCCTGACCGGTCAGGCCCGTGTGCTGGTGGAGACGGTCGAACGGTCCACCCGCACGCTGTACGATTCCATTCGCGACCAGTCGGCACAACGCACCGATGCCTTGGCCGAACTGATCGCCGAGCGGTCGCGCACGGTGATGATGCTGGCCGGCGCGTCGATCATCCTGGCGGTCTGCGTCTATTTCATCTTCCGGCATTTCCTGTCCTCGCGGCTGGTGGCGATGAACCGGGCGGTGCTGGCCCGGCTGTCGGCGGGCCACGCGGATGCCGGCCGGCCGCGGACCGACGGATTGGTGTCGGCCAGCCCGGCGACGAAGGTTCCGGTTCCGGTGGATGGCGACGACGAGATCACCGACATCGGCGCCTCCATCCGCTATTTCATCGACGAGATCGACCGGCGCCAGCGGGCGCTGGCCGACAACGAGCGGCGGTTCCGCGATCTGGTCGAGGGATCGATCCAGGGCATCATCATCCACCGCGACTTCCACCCGCTCTATGCCAACGACAGCTTCGCCGCCATGCTGGGGCTGACCGTGGCCGAGGTGATGGCCCTGCCGTCCCTGCTGGCGTTGGTGCCCGTGGAGGAGCGCAATGGGCTGATCGACAATTACGACCGGCTGCTGGACGGCGGGTCCACGCCGCGCCGCCGCATCCGCGCCTGCCGACCCGACGGCGGCAGCCTGTGGGTGGAGCTGACCGGCCGGCGGGTCGACTGGATGGACGGTCCGGCGATCCAGGCGGTGGTGGTCGACGTCACCCGCGAGGTGGAGGCGGAGAATGCGTTGCGCCAGTCGCGCGACGCCGCCGAACGCGCGCTCTGCGAACTGAAGGCGACACAGGCCAGCCTGATCCAGGCGGAGAAGATGGCCTCGCTGGGCCAGCTGGTCGCCGGCGTGGCGCATGAGGTCAACACCCCCATCGGCATCACCATCACCGGCGCCTCCCAGCTGCAGGCGCTGATCGAGGAATTGTCGCAAAGCCATGCCGCCGGCGCGCTGAAGAAGTCCGACTTCCAGCGCTTCCTCAGCGACGGCATGGAAATGGCGAACCTGATCCTGTCCAACAGCACCCGCGCCGCCAATCTGGTGCAGAGCTTCAAGCTGGTCGCCGTCGACCAGTCCAGCGACGAACGCCGCGCCTTCCTGCTGCGCGACTATATCGACGAGCTTCTGCGCAGCCTGCATCCGACCTACAAGGCGCGGGCGGCCCTGACCATTTCCGTCGACTGCCCGGCCGACCTGGAACTGGACGGCTATCCGGGCGCGCTGTCGCAGATCCTGACCAACCTGATCATGAACGCGCTGATCCATGCGCTGGACCCGGAACAGCCCGGCCGCATTGCGATATCCGCCCGCCCTTGCGACGGCAACATGGTGGAACTGTCGGTGGCCGACGACGGCAACGGCATCGCGCCGGCGGTTCTGCCGAAGATCTTCGATCCCTTCTTCACCACCCGCCGCGGCAGCGGCGGCAGCGGGCTTGGGCTGCACATCGTCTACAATCTGGTGACCGGCCGCCTGCACGGCACCATCGGGGTGGAGAGCCGCCCGGGCCAGGGCACCCGCTTCACCCTGCGATTCCCCCAGGTCATCGACGCCGCCTGAGATCGGCCCCCAGGCGGACGAACGGTCAGCGCACCGGCCCTTCGAACCAGTGGCGGCCCTGGCGGTCCTCGACCTCCACCACCCAGACGTCGGGGTCGTAGCGGGTCTGGCGGGCAATGTAGGCGTCGGCATTGGCCTCCGGTACCGGATCCGGGCCGGTGCCGCGCGCCCAGAACAGGCGGTCGCCATCGCCCTCGCGGGTCTGGACCAGCACCGTGAAGCTGCGGTCGAGCCGGTTCAGCTTCAGGATCACCGTTCCGCGGCTGGGGTCGCCCTTGCGGACCACGGTCATCGCCACCCCCTGGGCATCGGCAGCGCGGATATGGGCCGAAACCCAGAGATGCGTCGGAAGACGGTCGTCCATTCCCGTATGCGGCTCCTGTATTGAGGCTGCGGCCCCAGTTCGGCAGTGACGTCGCCCCTCGCCCTGACCGGCGCGCCGGTGTAGAGAAGAAGCCATGACGACACTCGTGGACGCTCTCAACGCCGCCGTCAACCACCACATGGCTGGTCACACCGATGCGGCGGCCGCCGGCTACGCCCGCATCCTTGCGGCGGAGCCGGCGCAGCCCGACGCGCTGCACCTCTCCGGCGTGCTGTCGGCGCAGACCGGCAACCTCGCCGCCGCCATCCGGTCGATCGGCTGGGCCATCCACGTCCGTCCGGCAGCGGCCTCTCCCTGGGGGCATCTGGGGGCTGCCCTGCGCGCGGCCGAATTGCCGGAGCGGGCGGAGCGGGCGCTCCGGCGCGCCTTGGCGCTCGACCCGGCCACTGGTGACGCGCTGGAAGCGCAGGGCGCGTCGCTGCATGCGCTGGCCCGCTATGCGGAGTCCGGGCGCTGGCTCGATCGGGCGGCCCGGCTGCGTCCTGGCCATGCGGAGACGCTGCTCAACCTCGGCACCGTGCTGCGCGACCTTCGCCGCTTCGACGAAGCGGATGCCTGTTTCGATGCCGTGCTGGCCCACACCCCCGCCCGTTCAGAGGCCCATCTCGCCCGCGCGGTGGGGCGGCTGGTGCGCGGCGACCTGCACGCCGGCTGGGAGGGGTTCGAGCATCGCTGGCGCCGCTTCGCCGCTCCGCCCTGGGACGGCCGGCCGCCGGCCGCCGCCACCATCCTGCTGCACATGGACCAGGGGTTCGGCGACGCCATGCAGTTCGTCCGCTACGCTCCGCTGGTCGCACAGATCGCCGCACGCGACGGCGGACGGGTGATCCTGGAGACGCACCTGCTGCTCTACCGCCTGTTCAACCGGGCCTTCGGCCAGTCGGTCCAGGTCCTGGTGCGGGGGGAGGAGCCGCCGCCGCACGACCTCCACTGCCCGCTGATGAGCCTGCCCCGCGCCTTTGGGACCGATCTGGCGACCATCCCCGCCACCGTGCCCTATCTTGCCCCGGATCCCGCCGACGTCTCCCGCTGGCGCGACCGGCTGGCGGAGCAGGACGGGGACGGCCATCGGAGTGGCATGGCGGGCCTGCGCGTCGGACTGGTCTGGGCCGGCAACCCGCGCCACCGCAATGACCGCAATCGCTCGGTCCCGGTCGCGGCCCTGCGCCCGCTGCTGGCGGTTCCGGGGGTGCGCTTCGTCAGCCTGCAGACGGGGGACGCCCGCGCCGACCTGCCGCGGCTGCCCGGCGAGGGGGTGCGGGACGCGGTGGAGCGGGTGCGCGACTTCGCCGACACCGCCGCCATCCTCGCCAACATCGACCTGCTGATCACGGTCGACACCGCCATGGTCCATCTGGCAGGGGCGATGGGCGTGCCGACCTGGCTCCTGCTTCCCCATGTGCCGGACTGGCGCTGGCTGCTCGACCGCGCCGACAGCCCCTGGTACCCGTCGCTCCGGCTGTTCCGCCAGCCGCGGCCCGGCGACTGGTCCACGGTGGTCGGCACCGCCGCCGCCGTGCTGAAGGCCCAGGCCCTGCGCGCCGCCAGGGCAGCGGGGCGATAAGGACCGCAAGATGGAGGTGGGCGGCGACTTCGGCGGGAGCTTTCTGCCCGCCCGCCCCCGCCGGCACTAGGCGAAACTTTCCCACCTCCCGGCAAATTCGGGCGCCGCCGCACCGCTCGCGCAGGAAATTTAGCTATTTCAATGAGTTGACGAGACCTCGCAGTTGGCACTCCGCTTGCTAGATAGGGCGCAGAAGACCTTTGCCCTATTCTTTCGGAGACCCCGGCCATGAGCATCTTCGGTTCGATGACAACCGCCGTTCTCGGCCTGAATGCCCAGTCGAAGGCGCTCGGACATATCTCGGACAACATCGCGAACAGCTCGACCATCGGCTACAAGCGGGTCGATTCAGCGTTCGAGACGATGGTCCTGCAGTCCAGCCAGCGCCTGCACGAGCCGGGCGGGGTCACGGCGCAGCCGGTCTTCATGAACAACATCCAGGGCGCCCTGACGCAGGTGCAAAGCCCAACCAACATCGCCATCCAGGGCCAGGGCTTCTTCAGCGTCACCAAGGTGGCGACCCAGGGGTCCAGCACGCTGGTGCAGACGCAGACGGGCACCGTGTCCTCATCGGCCGCCTTCTACACCCGCGCCGGCGACTTCGAACTGGACAAGAGCCGCTATCTGGTCAACAGCGCCGGCTACGCCCTGAACGGCTGGCTGGTCGATCCGGTGACGGGCGTCCTGCACAAGGACCAGGTGGCGCCGATCCAGGTGAACAGCCTGATCGACAAGCCGGTGGCGACCAGCACCATCGACCTGGCCGCCAACCTGCCGGCGACGCCGAAACCGGGTGAAAAGGTCCCCGACAGCAGCATCCAGATCTTCGACAGCCAGGGCAATCCGCGCACCGTAAACTTCAAGTGGCGGCAGCAGGCGGACAGCAGCTGGCGCATGGTCCTGGACGCGCCGGGCTCCAACACCAAGCCCGTCGACGGCACCTTCACCGGCAACCCCGCCACCGTGTCCTTCGGCCAGAACATCGCCGGCCAGACGGCGGTCGCGCAGGTGAACGTCATCACCATCTCCGGCAACAACACCAATGGGCAGGACAACCTGCGCATCGGCGATGTCTACTCGGTCAAGGTCAACGGCACCAACTACAGCCTGAAGATCACGGCCGACAACATCGGGTCGATCCGCACCTATTCGGGTCTGGCCGGCGCGCTGGCCAACCAGATCAACTCCGCGTCCCCGGCCGCATCGGTGCTCGCCACCTCGTCGGGCCAGACGATCCGCGTGACCGCCCGCGATGCCGGCACGCCGTTCAAGCTGAACACGGAGGTGCAGTCCGGCACCCGAACCGATAACACGATCGTCGCCCAGACATCGACGGCGGCGACGGCCAGTGCCGGCGAGATCGACAAGTTCCAGTTCCCGCAGACCCAGGTCGAGGTCGGCGACTCCTTCACCATAAACGTGAACGGCACGCCAATCAGCTACACGGTGACCGCCGCGACCTATCAGAGCTATTCGACGGTCAGCGATGTCGTGTCCCAGCTGGCCGGCAGGATCAACCAGCAGTTGGGGTCGACCGTAACCGCCTCGTCGGCCGGCAACATCCTGTCGATTCAGGCGAACGTGGTGAACACCAACGTCACCAGCTCCGCGACCCGCACCAACTCGGCCCCTGCGGTGAACACGATGAGCTCGCTGCCGTCGGTCGCCAGCGTGGCCGGCGTGCGCCAAAGCCGCACCGTGACGCTGACCGGTACGCCGGGCGACATCGGCACCCAGTACACGTTGAGCATCAACGGTACGGCGGTGACCTACAGCACCACCGGTGAAGAAATGACGATGGAGGACATCACGGCGGCGCTGGCGAACAAGATCAACGCCAACACCTCGCTGCCGGTGACCGCCAGCGCGCAGGGCGGCGTCATCACCGTCACCGCCAAGACCGCAGCCAGCCCATCCGGCCCCAACAGTTTTGCCAACACCGCCACATCGGTCACGTTGAACGGCTCCAGCGTCGACGTCGGCGACACCTATACCATCACGGACTCCGGCGGCACGCCCTATCCGTTGACGATCACCAACGCCAATTACGGCCTGTACGACACGCCGGCCAAGGTCATGCAGTACTTTGCGTCGGTCGTTCCGGGCGCATCCGCGAGCGGCAACGTCCTGACGGTCGCCAATGCCACCGGCACGGTCAGCGACGCCCCCGCGGCCCACTTCACCCTGGACCAGAGCGCCGTCGCCGGCCAGACGCCGGCCCATATCGGGCTGACTTTCGGCAAGACGCCGGAGACAGTCGGGACGCTGACCAACATCTCCACCGCCCTGGTCGGCACCGGCACGTCGGTCAGCTCCGCCAACCAGTCCGCCGGCGCCGACGCCACCGTGACCTTCACGGTCGACTACGGCTTCGGCCCTCAGCAGGTCACGCTGAACCTCGGCAAGTACCAGAAGCCCGGCGGCCTGACCCAATATGCCGGCGAGGAGATCAACGTCACCCAGCTGGTCCAGAACGGCGCACCGCGCGGACAGTTCAAGGACGTGGTCTTCGGCGACAACGGCACCGTGATGGTCAACTACGACAACGGGCGGTCGAAGATGGTCGCCAAGGTGCCGATCATCACCTTCAACAACCCGAACGCCCTGCAGCGCGAATCCGGCGGCGTCTTCGTCGAGAGCGAGGAGGCCGGCAAGCCGAACTTCAACGATCCGGAGACGAACGGCGCCGGTGCGGTGGTGGCGAACAGCGTGGAAAGCTCCAACGTCGACATCGCCGACGAGTTCACCAAGATGATCGTCACCCAGCGGAGCTATTCCGCCAACGCGAAGATCGTCACCACCTCCGACGAAATGCTGCAGGAAGTGCTCGGGCTGAAGCGCTAAGCCGCGGCCCTGACCTCCTGATTTTCTGAACGTGCATCCCATCGCCCGTTTCCCTGATCGCCAGAGGGGGGCGGCGGCCATTCCGGCACCGCCCCGATCCTCCCGATCCGCGAAAGGTCCCCTGCCATGTCCCTCTTCGCAGCCTTGAACAGCGCCACGGCCGGGCTGCGCACGGTCCAGGCCAGCGTCAAGCTGGTTTCGGACAACATCGCGCAGGCCAACGATCCCACCCGCACGCGCCATACCGCCCAGCAGTCGGTGGACGCCAGCGGGCAGGTCATCAGCACGACCTATCGCCGGGAAGTCGACAAGGCCCTGATGGCGCAGGTGATGGACCTGACCGCGCGCGACGGCGGATCGCAGGCGACGGCGACCTACATGCAGCAGCTGGGCGACCTGATGCGGACGACGAACGGCACGCCGCTGCTGAACGACTATGCCGACAAGTTCCAGGCCGCCGTGAAGACGCTCGCCACCTCGCCGGAGGACGAGACCGCGCAGTACCAGCTGGTCCAGGCCGCCGACAACTTCTCTCGCGAGATCCGCCGCGTCTCCGAAGGCGTGGAGCAGCTCGACCGCGACATGAAGACCGACATCACCAAGTCGGTCGACACGGTCAACGACCTGCTGAAGCAGATCAACACGATCAACAACGACACGGTGTCTCTGCTGGGCCAGGGGTCGGCGGCCAACGCCGTCGCCGACAAGCGCGACGGCCTGATCCGCGAGTTGAGCACCTACATGCCCGTGCGCACCGTGGAGCGTCCGGATGGCCGTCTGGCGATCTTCACCCCGTCGGGGCTGGCGCTGGTCGATGCCCAGCCGGCAAATCTTTCCTATGACGGCGGCAACATCAACCTACAGGTCGGCAATCAAGTCACCTCGATCAACAACCACCTGACCGCTGGCAAGCTGGGCTCGCTGATCCAGATGCGCAAGGACGGCTCGACGACCGAACCGCCGACGCCGGCCAGCGGCGACCCGGCGGCGGAAATCGTCCGCAAGCTGCGCTCCCAGCTGGACGAGTACGCCAAGGCCTTCACCGGCCCGACCCGGCCCGGTGAGCCGACCAGCTTCGCCGACGCCTACGACGAATCCGCCCCGGCCGCCGATGGCGAGCAGATCAACCAGTTCTTCACCGGGAACGACCGTTTCACCATCGCCGTGAACGCCAAGCTCGTGGACAATACCGCGAAGATCAAGCGGACCGCCATCGACGGCATGGTCACGGCCATCAACGCGTCCGGCCGCAATTTCAGCGCCGACGGCCTGCAGTTGAAGGACACCAGCTACAGCGCCATGGGTAGCGCCATCACCGGCACCTGGATGGCCGCGGCCAAGACCGCCAACACCGCGAGCGAGTCCAACAAGGCGTCGATGCAGCTGCTGTCCGAACGCTACCAGTCCCAGACCGGCGTCAACATCGACGAGGAAATCGCCCAGCTGCAGCAGCTCCAGACCTCCTACCAGGCTTCGGCACGGGTCATGCAAGTGGCCAATGCAATGTTTGATGCGCTGGAGGCGGTGGTCCGATGAGCTCGATAACCGGAGTCAGCAGCTACTCGAAATATCTGAGCCTTGTCCGGAACCTGTCCGGCGGCCAGAACGACATCAACCGGCTGTCCGAACAGCTGACCACGGGCAAGAAGTCGGTCGATCTCAACGCCTATGGGCCGGAGGTGCAGAAGCTTCTGGACTTGCGGGCGGAGATGGCGAAGAAGGACAACTACATCCAGAGCATCAACACCGCGGCCCCGCGCGTCAAGGCGACGGACAAGGTGCTGACCTCCCTGGAATCGATCGTGTCGAGCTGGACCTCCAGCACGACCTTCCCCTTCCAGCCCGGCTCCGCCAGCGTCTCCTCGGCGATCAACACCAATCCCGAGGGGATGAAGGTGGCGATCGATCCCGCCAAGTCGAAGCTGACGGTGGGCGCCAAATACACGGTCACCGCCGTGCCCTCGCAGCAGGGCGGCAACGGCACCTTCGACGTGACGGTGACGGACGGGCTCGGCGGCAAGACCACCCGCGCCATCAACCTGGGCACCACCCCGCCCAACGACGGCAAGGGCTACAACTTCAACATCTCCGGCGGCCCGGGCGAGGGCGCCATGCTGAACCTCAGCTTCGACACGCTGAAGGCGGCGTCCAGCAGCAGCTTCAACGTCTCCTTCCCGCAGGCCGATCAGGTGAAGGACCGCGCCGAGGGCGCCATGCGCGACATCCAGGCGCTGCTGAACCAGCGCTTCGGCGACCGCTATCTGTTCGCCGGTTCGCGCTATGGCACGGAACCGGTCACCGACCTCTTGGCGACCAAGCAGACCAGCAAGATCACGCTGAACGGCGCCGTGGTGAACACCGACGATTATTTCGAGGTGACCATCAACGGCCAGACCTTCAGCCATCAGAATCTGGCGGCCAATCCGAAGTCGCTGACCTTCGTCGCCCAGGCCCTGACCGCCCAGATCAACGCCGCCAACCCGGCGCTGCCGATGACGGTTTCGACCTCGAACGGCATCATCACGCTGGTCGGCAACGATCCGGGGCAGAAGTTCGACCTGTCGGCGCGCGTCGTGAACTCCGCCACGGTGGAGAACAGCGTCGATACGCCGTCCACCACCCAGGCGCCGACGGCGGCCCTGCCGCAGATCGACCGCTTCACCCTGAACGGCGCCGCGGTCGACATCGGCGACACCTTCGAGTTCACGGTGGCGGTCGGCGATCCCGACGATCCGTACAACCAGAACTACTACACCCGGAACCCGACCGCGCCGCACGACCTGCCGCCCTACCAGGCCTACACCGTGCGCTACACCGTCAGCGACACCGATTACGCCGCCGGCGTCAACAACGTCGGACAGGTCGCCGACAAGCTGCGCCAGCAGTTCGCCACGCTGAACCCCGCACCTCCGGTGACCATCGACGCGGTGGGCAACGGTCCCGGCATCGCGCTGACCAGCACAGCCAACGCCGATCCCGTCAACCACCCCAACCGCACGTCGCTGTTCTCCACCTCGGCCAAGGTGACGAACGGATCGCTGGAGAACACCATCACGGTGGGAACCCTGCCGCCGGAGCAGGACAGCCTGATCAATGTTCCCTACGCCGAGCCGCCCGACCTGCCCTTCTACGACGCCGAATATCTGGCCAAGGGCAAGAATGCCGAGGCGTACCGCAAGTCCCAGGTGACCATCGACGACAACCTGAACGTCACCTACGGCGTCAGCGCCGACGACAAGGCGTTCCAGACGCTGGTCAAGGCGATGCAGCTGGTGCGCACGGCGGCAGCCAATCCCGGAAAATGGACCGAATACAGCACCCAGGCGCGCGAGATGTTGACCCAGGCCACCGATCAGATCAGGTCGATCCACGCCAAGGTCGCGTCCGACGGCGCGACGCTGGAGACCATCAAGGACTCCCACACGGAATCCGTCGCCACCCTGACCGAGCGCATCGCCAAGATCGAGGGCATCGACCAGAACGAGGTCGCCGCAAGGCTGAGCAGCGCGATGAACGTACAGCAGGCGACCTATGCCGTTGCCGGCCAGACGCAGAAGCTGTCGCTGCTGAACTATCTCGCCTGACGAAAAAGGGCGGCCGAACCGGCCGCCCCCTGTTTCATCAGACTTCCTGCACCGTCACTTCGAACGGCCGGCCGACTGCATGAAGTTGTCGTAGGGCAGCTCCGCCACGCGGAACCACAGCTGCACCTCGTCCAGGAACGGCTTCCAGCTGTCGTAGACCGCCTTGAAGTCCGGATTGGTCTTGGCGATGTCGTCGTACATCTCGAAGGCGATCTTGTGGGCGGCTTCCATCAGATCGCGCGGATAGGGACGCAGCAGCGCGCCCTTGGAGACCAGACGCTTCAGCGCCTTGGCGTTCTCCGCATCGTAACGGGCGGTCATCGCGCTGTTCGCCTCGGCGCAGGCGGCGGTCAGGATCGCCTGATAGGACTTGGGCAGCGCCTCCCATTCCTTCTGGTTGATGTAGAGCGAGACCTGCGGCCCGCCTTCCCACCAGCCCGGATAATAGTAGTACTTGGCGACCTGGACGAAGCCGAGCTTCTCGTCGTCGTAGGGACCGACGAACTCGACGGCGTCGATGGTGCCCTTTTCCAGCGCCGGGTAGATGTCGCTGCCGGCGATCTGGGTCGGGGCGGCGCCCAGCTTGGCCATGATCTGGCCGGTGATGCCGGCGATGCGGATCTTCAGGCCGTTGAAGTCAGCAAGCGACTTGATTTCCTTGCGGTACCAGCCGCCCATCTGGGCACCGGTGTTGCCGGCCGGGAACTGCACGATGCCATGCTTGGCGAAGAAGGCGCGCATCACCTCCTGGCCGCCGCCATACTGGTACCAGGCGTTCTGCTGGCGGGCGTTCGGACCGAAGGGGATCGCGGTGTCGAAGGCGAAGGTCGGATCCTTGCCGACATAGTAATAGCCGCAGGTGTGGCCGCACTGGACGGTGCCGTTCTGCACGGCGTCCAGCACCTGCAGGCCGGGCACGATCTCACCGGCGGCGTGCACGCGGATCTGGAACTTGCCGTCGGTCGCCTCCGACACGCGCTTGGCGATCAGTTCGGACGTGCCGAGCAGGATGTCGGTGCTCTTCGGGAAGCTCGACGCCAGGCGCCACTGGACGGTCGGCTGGGTCTGCGCGATGGCCGGGGCCGCGAGGGTCGAGGCGGCAACGGTCGAAACGGCACCGACGCCGGCCTTGGTGAGAAACGCTCTTCTTTCCACTCCCGCTACTCCGCAAGATTATTGCTATCGCTGACAATTTCCGTGACCCGCAGTGAATCAGGGAATTACAGCGGCTTAGGCGAGAGTGTAACAAATCATCCAAAGCGGCGCCCCGCATCGCATAAATGTGCATGCCTGCCTTTCGAGGGTGTCGGCGACACCCTCGGACAGCCTATGCGGCCGCGTCGAAACGGCGGGGTCGAAACGGCGGGGTCGAAACGGTGGGATCAGGACGGCAGCCGCAGACGCCCGAGGTAGACCGACAGCGGCGGCATCACCAGCGTCCGGCCGTCGGCCGTCGGCTCCGGCGGCAGGGCGCCCGGCGCACGCGGCACCGGCAGGGCTTCCGGCTCGCCACGCCCGCGCAGCGCGAACTCGGCCGGGCGGTCGGCCATGTTGAAGACGGCGAGCAGACGCTCCTCCCCGAAGACGCGCTCGAAGGACAGCACGTCGCCATGCTCCTCCACCGCCGCCACCGCACCGGAGCGCAGCGCCTCAAGGTCACGGCGCAGGGAGAGCGCGGCACGCCACACCGCCAGCCGGCTGCCGGCGCTCCGTTCCTGCCGGTCGACCGCCAGCTCCAGATGGGCGTCCGGCACCGGCAGCCAGGGTTCGCCGATGGTGAAGGCGGCGTTGGGCTCGTCGGCGCGCCAGGGCATCGGGGTGCGGCTGCCGTCGCGTCCCTGGAAATCGGGCCAGTAGGTGACGCCGAAGGGATCGCGCAACTGATGCTGTTCCAACACCGCGTTGGGAAGGCCCAGCTCCTCGCCCTGGTAGAGGCAGACGGTGCCGGGCAGTGATGCCGCCAGCATCGCCAATAAGGCGTTGAAGGATTGCGGGTCGGCGCCGGCCGGCAGCCAGCGGCTGGCGGCGCGCTCCACATCGTGATTGGACAAGCTCCAGCAGATCGACTCCGGCCGCGGCACCGCGGTCAGGGCCTGGGCGAAGCCCTTTGCGCTGAAGGGCTGCTTGGCCAGCGACAGGCTGTAGGCGGCGTGGAGACCCTGCGGCGAGCAGTAGGCCGCGATGCGCTGGCCGGCGCCGGGCTGGCTCGACAGTTCGCCCAGCAGGACCCGGCCGGGATAGCGCTCCACCGTCTCGCGCAGGCGGGCCAGGATGCCGCCGATGGCCGGATGCATCATGTCGTGGACATGCTGCTGCAGGGCAAAGGGCTTCAGCGGCGGCTGGGGCTCGCGCCAGAGAGCGGCGGGGTTGGAGCGCAGCTGCGGGTCATGGGCGAAGAAATCGACGGCATCGATGCGGAAGCCGTCGACGCCGCGCTCCATCCAGAATTCCGCCGTCTCGCACAGGGCGTCCATCACCGCGGGGTGGTGCAGGTTCAGCGCCGGCTGGCTCGACAGGAAATGATGCAGGTAATATTGCCGCCGCCGCGGTTCCCAGGTCCAGGCCGCTCCGCCGAACACCGACAGCCAGTTGTTGGGCGCGGTGCCGTCGGGCTTGGCGTCGGCCCAGACATACCAGTCGGCCATCTCGCCCTCACGCGACCGCCGGCTGTCCACGAACCAGGGATGGGCGTTGGAGGTGTGGCCGCAGACCAGATCGACCAGCACCTTCAGCCCCAGCCCATGGGCGCGCTCGATCAGCCGGTCGAAGACGGCGAGATTGCCCATACGGGGATCGACCGCCCTGTGGTCGGCGACGTCATAGCCGAAGTCGGTGCGCGGCGACGGGTAGAAGGGACTGATCCACACCCCGTCCACCCCCAGCGACGCCACATGGTCCAGCCCCTCGATCACGCCGTCGAGGTCGCCCCAGCCGTCGCCGCCGCGGTCGCGGAAGCTGAGCGGATAAATCTGGTACAGCGCCGCCCCGTTCAGCCAGGAGATGTTCGGGCCGGACGACTGGGACAGGGTGATGGAGTTGGTCAAGGCAGCAGGCTCCGCGCCGGGGTTGGCGATCCCGGCGCAGCGCTGCCGGTTCACCATCCAAGCTTCCCCCGCCATGGCTAACGAAAGGTTACCGGCCGAACGTGGTCACAGGCCCGCCCCTTTCGTACAGCTCGGCCGGATGGACAGGATCTTGCGGCCGGGTGCCTGGAGGCTTGGCCGCTCCGCCACGCTACGGCTATACCAGCCCTTCCTACGGGGGAGCGGGAATGCAGCGCGGCAAGGGGACGGCGACAGTGACGGCCGAATCGGAGCGGCGGCTCGGCCGCTTCCGGCTGCGCGAGCTGATCGGCCGGGACGGCGAGGCCCGGCTGCACCGCGCGCTGGATGCGAATGGGCAGGCGGTGGCGCTGTGGACCATCCCGCTGGCGCGGCTGTGTGCCGATGCCACGTCGCTGGAGCGGTTCCGCCGCACCGCTGCCGCCACGGCCCAGCTGTCCCACCCCGCCATTCCCGCCGTCCTTGCCTCCGGCGAGCATGCCGGCACCGCCTTCGTCGCCACCGCGCTGGTCGAGGGGCCGACGCTGGCCGACCGGCTCGCCAATGGCGCTTTGAGTTTCGACGACGGCGTCGCAACGCTCGACCGCGTGATGGGCGCGCTGGACGCCGCGCACCGGGCCGGGATCGTCCATGGCGCGCTTGGGGCGGAGGCCATCCGCCACAGCGGAGGCGCCGCCATGGTCACCGGGTTCGGACGGACGGCGCTGACCGCGGCGCAAGCGAGCCACAGCGACGATCTTGCCGCCGCCGGCCGGTTGATCGTGCGGCTGCTGGCCGGCCATGACGACCGCCCGGCGGTGGCGTCGCTGCTGGAGCGGGTGCGGGAGCGCGGCGGCGACGCCTTCCCGGATGCCGAATCCCTTCGGCGTGCAGTCGCCGCCCTGACCGGAACGCCCCTCCCCGCTTCCGCGGCGACACCGAGGCGCGCGCGCCGCTGGCCGCTGTGGTTTGGCGGTTTGACGCTGGCGGGAGGGTTGGCGGCTGGCGCGGTGCTGATGAACCGGCCGGGGCCGACCCTGACCACCCCCCTTTCCTCGCCGCCCGCCACCGCTCCGGCCACCGCTCCGGCTGCGGCGGCCTCGTCTCCCCCGGAGCCCGCTCCCGCGCCCGAAGTGCCGGTTGCGCCGCGACGACCTCCGGTGGCGGCGGTGGCCCAGGCGTTGCGGGCGATTCCCTGCGCCCTGGTGACGGTGGAGGAAGCCGGCGGACGGCTGCTCGTTTCAGGGACGGCAATGGGGGCACAGGCGGAGACCGCAGTGCGCGAGGCGGTGGAAGCGGCGGCAGGCGGCTGGGATCATGGCTTCGACCTCGCCACCGCCGACGCGCAGTTCTGCGGGCCGCTCGCCAGCGTCGCCGCGGCGCTGGACGCCAACCGGGGATTGGCGGAACCGCTGACGACCGGATTGGCAACAGCGGAGGCGGCAACAGTGGAGGGAAACGGACTGCAACTTAGCTCCGGCGATCCACTGATCCTGGAGATCGGGGCCCCGGCGCGGCCGGTGCGGATACAGGCCGATTACTTCACCATCGACGGCACCGTCATCCATCTGCTGCCCAACCCTTCGGATGGCGGCACGGCGCTGGCGGCGGGAGCATCGCGGCGGCTGGGCGACCGGGCGGATGGCGGGCGTCACTGGACCATCGGCCCGCCCTATGGCATCGAACTGCTGCTGACCATCGCCACGGCGGAGCCCCTGTTCCCGACCCCGCGGCCGGAGCAGGAAGCGGCGGCCGACTATCTGGCTGCCCTGGTGGAGGCGCTGGCGACCTTGCCGGACGACGCGCCGGCTCCGCTGGCCGCCGCCCGCTTCATCACCACCGGCCCCTGACCGTTTACGGGACCGCGCCCGTCAGGCGTTGGCGGTGAAGCGCCCGACAACCACCGTCACGTTGTCCTGGCCGCCGGCCGTGTTGGCGGCATCGACCAGGGCCGCCGCGGCGCGGGCCGGGTCGCGCTCCTCCGTCAGGATGCGGGCGATGGCGCTGTCCGTGAGCATGCCGTTCAAGCCGTCGGAACAGATCATGACGACGTCATCGGGCAACAGCGAATGGACGGCCACCTCCGGCTCCACATCCTCGCCGGTGCCGAGCGCCCGCACGATGATGTTCCGTTGCGGCGGCGTCCCGCGCCCGCCATTGTCGAGCCAGATCTGGTACAGGCTGTGGTCGCGGGTCAGCGTGCGCAGGTCCCCGTCGCGCAGGCGGTAGACCCGGCTGTCGCCGGCATGGAAGGTCACCATCTGGGCCGTGCCCGGAACCCGCCAGAGGCCGGCGACCGTCGTGCCCATGCCCCGCCCCTGGGCGAAGCCGCGGGCGAGATTCAGGTCGTGGATCGCCCGGTTTGCCTTCTGCACGGCCGAGCGCGCGACCGACAGCGCGCGGCCCACCGCCGGCTCCGTCGCCGCCGGGTCGGTCTGGGTCCGGTCGATGTCGTCGCGGTCGACCACGGTGATCGGCTCCGACGGGGCGTAATCCTTCAGGAAGCCGGAAATCTCCTCCACCGCCTTGCGGCTGGCGATGTCGCCGCCGGCGTGGCCGCCCATCCCGTCGCAGACGATCGCGAATTCACCGATCGTATCGACGTGGAAATCGTCCTCGTTGCGGGACCGGGTACGCCCGACGTCGGTCAGCCCGGCGGCGGTCAGGACAAAGGCGGTGTTGGGCATGCAGGCGGCGGCTCCCGTCTCGCGAACGTCTGGATCCATGGAGGCTGGACCGATTTTTTTGGACCGGCTCCATCGGGACCGGAGCCTCGGCCTTTCGCCCGATAATGGCGCAAGCCTATGAAAAGATACAGCGGGGATTGCCTGGCCCGGACGATTGCGCCGGGAGATAGTCCGCCTGTGGAACCTGTGCGGCCGAACGGCCGATTTGCCCCCTGGACTTGCCACCCCGCACTTGCCGGTCTGGTTTTGAAGGCCAGTCTGGTTTTGAAGGGTAGCTGTGGTAGTGTGACGCAAGACACCCGTCGTACGGAGGAAGGCCCGCCATGGTCGGCAGCATCGGCATTGCGCTCAGCGGCTTGACCGCACAGACGCGCCGGCTCGACGCGTCAGCCTCCAATGTGGCCAATGTCCGCTCCACCGGCACCATACCGGCGGCGGACGGCATGACGTCGAACGGCACGGGGGGAGACCAGCGCGCGGCCTACCAGCCGCTGGCGGTGGCCCAGACCGATGCCAACCCCGGCACGCGGGCGACCTTCACGCCGATCACTCCGGCCTATCTGCAGGAATACGCGCCGGACGACAGCGCCGCCAATGCCGACGGCATGGTCGCCGCACCGAACGTCGATCTGGCGAAGGAGCGCGTCAATCAGATCGCGGCCAACCGGGCCTATGGCGCCAACATCGCCGTGGTCCGCACACAGGACGAGATGCTGACGTCGCTGCTGAACTCGAAAGCCTGAGGACCGGAAGCCGCCTGTCCCGACCGTATCGGTCAGACGGTGATGTTCAGGTTTTGCCCGCGCGTCGGCGTCACGTTGCCGCCGCCGCTCCCGCCCTCCACGAGGGCCGCGACCGCCGCCTGCTGCTGCTCGGCATTCTGGTTCAGCGCCTTGACGCCGAAATCCATCTGGCCCTGCGCCTGCTTCAAGGCGATTGCCGCACCGGCGGTCGAGGAGGCGATGTCCATGCCCATGACGGAACCCTTGGGAGAGGAAGCTCTCAGATCACCACATTGACCCGCGCGGCGGACGTGCCGGTGGAAACGGCGGTGGTCGTCGCCGACTGTGACACAGACGCCGCCGCGGCGGAAGCATCAACACCGCCCGCCGAACCGGCAGCACCGCTGAGCCATCTGCCGCTGCCGATCGAGTTGCCGGCGGTCCCAAGTCCGGAAGCAGCCGCCCCGGCCGCCGCATTGCGACCGTAGGCCGCGGACGCGGCACCGTCGGGCCGGCCATTCTCCGGGCCGCCGCCCTGCGATCCGCCACCTTGCGCCCCACCGACCGTCAGTTTCAGCAGGGCGGCGCGTTCCGCGTTCTTTTCCTGCTGCTGGGCTTCCTTGTATTGCTTCAAGGCCGCTTCGGTCGGGATTTGCGAGACGGTCTTTCCATTCGCCGGATCACGGTACAGCATCACCAGCCGCGAGGCATCGGTGTCGTAGCTGTAGGCGATGGTCGGGAAACGGTTGACGAGAGGTTCCGCCTCCTCCGCACCGGCGGTCCTGCCGGTGGTGGTGGACGGAGTCCGGGTGCCTGCCCCACCATCGACGGCATCGCTGCCGCGGGGCGTCATGAAAGCGAACGGCCGTGAGGCCGTCGATGTGGCGGAAGCCACGTTCATGACCGGCTTACCCGAATCTGTGATAATCGGACATTAAATTACCGTAATCCCGGCACGCCGTAAAGGCTTTCTTTACTCTTATTTGAGTTTGCAAAACTAACCCGCATGGTGAAAGGGGAATACTCAATACGGGAGTATTCCTGCCTGAATCCGGGGCTGCCGTCGCGCGGACTTGCGGCCATGCCGTCAGGCGTCCTAAAGCGTTGCCCCATGGCCACGATCCTCGAAGCCCTGACTCTCGCGCTCGACCTGCACCTCGCCGGCCGTTTCGGCGAAGCGCAGGAACTGTATGCCCGCATCCTCGACGCCGAGCCGGATCAGCCCGACGCGCTGCATTACCTGGGCGTCCTGGCCGGGCAGATCGGCCATGGCGACTTCGGCCTAACCCTGATCGACAAGGCCATCGCCCTGCGGCCGGAGGCGGCCGACATTCGCGCAAACCGGGCGAACCTGCTGCGCGGCTTGAAACGGCTGGACGAGGCGGAGGCCGGCTATCGCTGCGCGCTGGCGCTACGCCCCGACTTTGCGGAGGCCTGGACCGACCGCGCTTTCGCCCGCCATGGCCGCGGCGATGCCGGTGCCGTCGATGTCGCGGCGGACCTGCTGGAACGCGCCCTGCGGATCGAACCGTCGCTGGAGCCAGCACGGGAGAAGCTGGTCGCCCTGCTGCACGCTCGCGGACGGCTGCGGCTGGAGACCGGACAGGTGATGCCGGCCCTGGTCGATCTGATCCGCGCGGCATCCCTGGAACCGCAGGACGCCGACATCGCCTTCCTGCTGGGCAATGCCCTGTTCGCGGCGGGGCTCCGGGCGGATTCGGTGATCGCCTTCCGCAACGCCCTGGCGCTGGTGCCCGATTTCCTGTCGGCGGCGTTGAACCTGGGCATCGCACTGGCCGCCACCAACCGCCCCGACGCCGCCCTGGTGCCGTTGCGGCACGCCGTCCGCATCGATCCGGCCCATCCCGCCGCACGCGACACGCTGGCCCTGGCGCTGCGGTCGCTCGGACGCGCCGCTGAGGCCGATGCCCTGACGGTGCCCGCCACGGAACCGGCAGCGGCACCCAAGCCGGCCGGCAAGCGCCCCTCCCCCCGCCGGTCGCGGAAGTCCTAGGCGGCTGACCTAGCCGGCAGGCCGTACGGCCAGAACCACCAGCCCCATCACCGGCTCCCCGCTTTCGAAGCGCAGCCGCTCATGGTCGCAGCGTCGAACCTCCAGTCCCGCTCCCGCCAGCGCGCCGCGCACATAGGCTTCGGCATGGGCATAGCGCCCGTGGGTGGCGACGCGGTGCGGGCGGGCGTCATCCGCCGCCAGCTCCTCGACCGTGAAGGCCAGCCGGCCGCCGGGGCGCAGCGCCGCGCGGGCCGCCGCGAATGCCTCGTCCAGCACACCGAAATAGCAGAACACGTCGGCGGCCAACACCAGGTCAAAGGCTCCCGGCGCAGTTGCAAGAAAGCCGACCAGTTCCGCCGCGTGCAGTTCGTCGTAGAGGCCGCGGGCACGGGCGCGCTCCAACATGCCGTCCGACAGGTCGACGCCGATCAGCCGCCGGGCGCGTGGCCTGAGCGAGGCCGCGCACAGCCCGGTGCCGCAGCCGGCATCCAGCACGTCGAGCCTGCCATCCGCCCTCTCGCCCGCCAGCAGCCCGGCCAGCAGTGCGGGTGCACGGTAGTCCAGCTCCGCCAGCTTGCGGTCGAACTCCTCCGCGAACAGGTCGAAGGTCTGGCGCACATAGTCGTCGGGCGCCCGCTGGTCGGCCTCCTCGCCGGCGATGGCGGCGCCGATATGGCGGGCCAGCGGGTTGCCGGGGTGGTCGCGCCGCCAGCGCCGGGCAAGCTCCGCCGCTTCCTCCGTGCCGCCCTGTTCGTGCAGCAGGTAGAGCACGGCGCCGAAATTGTCGTGGGCGTCCGCCCAGTCCGGCCGCAGCGCCAGCGCCAGCCGGTAGCACGCCGCCGCCTCGCCGAAGCGGTCGAGGTCGCGCCACAGGTTGCCGCGGTTGTTCCACGCCTCCGCATGCTCCGGCCGCAGGGCCAATGCCTGCTTGAACGCGTCCTCTGCCTCCGTCCGCCGTTCGGCCTGCCGCAGGACGGAGCCGAGATTGTAGTGGGCCATCCCCTCGTCCAGGCCATGCGCGATGGCGGCGCGGTAGGCGGCGGCGGCCTCGTCGAGCAGGCCCAGGGCGCGCAGGGCATTGCCGTAGTTGTTGTGGGTTCCGGCCAGCGTCGGGTCGGCGGCGAGCGCGCGGGCGTAGAGCGGCTCCGCCCCCGCCGGATCGCCGGCGGCGGCCAGCGCGTCGGCCTGCCGGCTGAGCCGGACCGCCGCCGGCAGTGCGCCCGCCCGCAAACCACCGCGCAAGGACAAGCGTGACCCGGCCATTGCGTCTTCCCCCGCCTTAAAACGTCGTCGATATCAATGGCATCTTTACCGTGATCCACCGATGATGGCACTCCCTTTGAGGGGCAGGCATCCAAGACGGGGCGGAACCGTGGCGAAGGACAGCAACAGGCTTGCGCAGGCGGTGGCGCACCATCAGGCCGGGCGCCTTGCCGAGGCGGAGCGCGGCTACCGCGCGGTGCTGTCCGCCGACCCGCGGCATGCCGACGCGCTGCACCTGCTGGGCGTGCTGTCCCTGCAATCCGGCCGCGCGGATGAGGCGGTCGCCCTGATCGGCAAGGCGCTGGAGCGCTCCAAAGGCGTTGCCGACTATTGGGACAATCTGGGCAGCGCGCTGTGCGCATCGGAGCGCGCGGCCGACGCGATCCAGGCCCACCGCACCGCCGCGACGCTCGACCCCGGCGGGGCGCAGCGGCGGCACAATCTGGGCAACGCCCTGGCTGCCCTCGGCCGCCATGACGAGGCGGAACGGGCGTACATGCTCGCGCTGGCGCTGAAGCCGGACTATGCCAAGGCCTGGTACAATCTCGGCAACGGCCGCGCTGCCGCCCGCCGCCATGCCGACGCCGCCGTCGCGCTGGATCGGGCGGTCAGGCTTTCGCCCGGCATGGCGGAGGCTCACAACAATCTGGGCGATGCGCTCGCCATGATCGGCCGGCTGGACGAAGCGGTCGCGCAGCACCGGCTGGTGACGCAGCTCAGGCCCGACGACGCCACCGCACATTACAATCTCGGCGCCGTCCTGCAGCAGAAAGGCGCCGATGAGAGTGCCGAGATCGCCTATCGGCAGGCGCTGAAGCGCAATCCGCGCCACAGCGCCGCGCTGAACAATCTGGGCAGCGTTTTGAAGCGGCTGGGCCGCCCGGATCAGGCCGAGCTGTGCCATCGGCAGGCGCTGGACCAGCACCCCGACTTCGTCGAGGCGCGCTACAATCTCGGCAACGCCCTGCAGGCGCAGGGGCGCTACGCGGAGGCGGCGGCCTGTTTCGAGGACGCGCTGGCGCAGCAGCCCGACCTTGCCACCGCCACCTACGGCCTGTCTCTGCTGGCACTTCGCCATGGCGATCTGCCACGCGGCTGGACGGGCTACGAGCGGCGTTTCGCCGCCGGGGAGGCGACGCCGGACCGCCGGATCGCAGCGCCCCGTTGGAAGGGCGAGGTGTTGCGCGGCAAGCGCCTGATGATCTGGCGGGAACAGGGGGTGGGGCACGAGATCCTGTTCGCGTCCTGCTATCCCGACGTCATCGCCTGGGCGGGCGGACCGGTCACCATCGAATGCGATCCGCGTCTGGTGCCGCTGTTCCGCCGCTCCTTCCCCAAGGCCACCGTCCGGGCCGAAAGCTGCACCGGTGACGCTTTCGGCGCCGGTCCGCGGGAGGCCATCGATCCGCCGGATTGCGACCTCCAGGCCCCGGCCGGCGACCTGCCGCACCGGCTGCGCGACAGCCTGTCCGCCTTCGAGCCGCAAGACCCCTGGCTGGTCCCCGACCCGGCGCTGGTGGAGCGCTGGCGCGCGCGGCTGGCGGCGCTGGGACCGGGGCTGCGGGTCGGCATCGGCTGGCGCAGTCAGGTGATGACGGTCGACCGCAAGGCCTCCTACGTGATGCTGGAGCATTGGGGGCCGCTGTTCGCCCTGCCCGGCGTGGTGTTCGTCAATCTGCAGCATGGCGACTGCGAAGCCGAGCTTGCGGCGGCTGAAGAGCGTTTCGGCGTGCGCATCCATCGCTGGGGCGACCTGGACCTCCGGAACGACTTCGACGGTGCGGCGGCGCTGACGGCGAATCTGGATCTGGTGATCTCGCCGGCCATGTCGGCGGGGGAACTGGCCGGGGCGCTGAGGGTGCCGGTCTGGCGTTTCGGCCACCGCGATTGGACGCAGCTCGGCACCGGCGTCCGCCCCTGGTTCCCGGCCATGCGCCTGTTCCAGCCCAACTCCGGCGAGGGGCTGGAGACGACGATGCACGCCATCGCCAGGGCCCTCCGCACTGCTTTGCCAGGGGGCGCTTTGCCGCAGCCTGCTCAGTCGCTCCCCCCACCCGCACCGCATGCCGCCCAGCCCCCGCCAGCCGACTTCGACGCCCTGCTGAACCACGCTGTCGCCTTGCACCGCGCCGGCCATGCGGCGGAGGCGGAGGCCGCCTATCGCGCCGCCCTCGCCGCCGATCCCGGGCGCGCCAACCCCGGTCATGCCGATGCGCTCCATCTGCTGGGGCTTCTTCTGCACCAATCGGGGCACAGCGCCGACGCTTTGGGCCTCATCGGCGAGGCGTTGCGGCTGGATCCCGACTTCCCCCATGCCTGGAACCATCTGGGCCTGATCCACGAGGCCGAAAAGCGGCATGCCGAATCCTCCCGCGCCTTCGCCCGCGCGCTGGCTCTGCACCCCGCCTTCCCCGAAGCGCTGACCCATCTGGGGCTTGCCCAACAGACCGGCGGCCATCAGACCGGCAAGCAGGTGGCGGAGGCCATGCGGCTGCACCGCCGCTCCATCGCGGTCCAGCCCGAGAATCCGCCCGCCTTCGCCAATCTCGGCCATGCCTGCGAGCTGGAGGGACGGAGCGGCGAGGCGACCGCCCATTACCGCCGTGCGCTGTCTCTCCAGCCGGACTCCGCCGACGCCCACAACAACCTCGCCACCATGGCGATGTTCGCCGGGCGGCAGGACGAGACGAGGCACCATCTGCAACACGCGTTGCGCATCGACCCTGGCTTCGCGCTCGCCGCCTGGAATCTCGGGCTGATCGACCTGACCGACGGCAGCCTCGCCCGCGGCTGGGATGGCTATGCCCGCCGCTTCTCCGCCCGGCAATTGCAGCGCGCCCGCAGGATCGACCGTCCGGTGTGGAATGGGGAGAGCTTGCACGGACGCCGGCTGCTGGTCTGGTCGGAACAGGGGGTTGGCGACGAGATCCTGTTCGCCTCTTGCTTCGACGCGCTGCAGGGACTGGACGGGCCGGTAACGGTCGAATGCGACAGGCGGCTGGTCAGCCTGTTCGCCCGCTCCTTCCCCGGAGTCTCGGTGCGGGCCGAAACCGCCGACGCTGCCGGACGGGAGACGGTGGACCCACCCGATTGCGACCTGCAGATGCCGGCCGGCAGCCTGCCCGCCCTGATCCGCGACCGGTTGGACCGCTTCCCGCCCCGTCCCGCCTATCTGCGCCCCGATCCGGAACGCGTCGCGCTGTGGCGGGACCGGGTCGCCGCCCTGCCCGGCCTGAGGGTGGGGCTGGCCTGGCGCAGCCAGATCGTCACAGCACAGCGCGCCGCCGCCTACACGGGTCTGGCCGACTGGCTGTCTCTGCTCGACCTGCCCGGTGTCAGCGTCGTCACGCTGCAATATGGCGACTGCGCTGCCGAACTGGCGCGGGTGGAGACGGCGACGCGCCGGCTGCATCGCTGGGACGACTTGAACCTGAAGGACGATTTCGAAGGGGTGTCCGCCCTCATCGCCAATCTGGACCTGGTGATCGCGCCGGCGACTGCGGTGGGTGAACTGGCCGGCGCGCTGGGCGTTCCCGTCTGGCGGCTGGGCACCCGCGACTGGACCCAACTGGGCGCCGGCGTGCGGCCCTGGTACCCGTCGATGCGGCTGGTCCAGCCAGCTCCGGGCGAGGGGCTGGCCGTTGCAGCCGTGCAGGCGGTGCGTGCGCTGATCGCGCTGGCCCCGGCCTGATGCCCGCCATCGGCACGCTGCTGGCGCGGGCCTTCGACCACCACCAGGCCGGCGGCTTCGATGAGGCCGAAGCGCTTTACCGCCATGTTCTGGAGAGCGATCCGGCCAGCACGGAAGCACTGCACCGCTACGGACTTCTGATTGCCCAACTCGGCCGGCTGGAGGACTCCGATGCGCTGCTCGCCCGCACCCTGGTGCTGGAACCCGCCGATGCGGAGGCAGCGGTCAACCATGCCAAAATCCTGCGCGCGCTGCGGCGGACCGACATGGCGGCTCGTCGTTTCCGCCATGCCCTGGTCCTGGCCCCCGCCCTGCTTGCCGCACAGGAAGGGCTCGGCCATGCGGAGCGGGAGCGCGGCGACGCCCCGGCGGCGGCAGGCGCCTATGGCCGGGCAGCACTGCTCGGTGCCGGTGCGGCCCTGCTGCATCAATGGGGGATCGCACTCGACGGCCTCAGCCGCTCTGGAGACGCGGTGGCGGCGCTGCGCCGGTCGGCCCAGCTCGACCCGACGGTTCCATCGGTCGCCGCGCGACTGGCTGCGATCCTCTACCGGCTCGGCCGCCATGGCGAGTCCGCATGGTGGTATCGCCGCATGCTGGTCCTCCAGCCCGGCCATGCGGAGGCCCGGCGCGCACTGAACGTCATCGCTGGGCGGGCCGTTGGACACGACGATGGACAAGATCAGGTATAACCCTTCGGGTCAAAGGGTGAGATGGCCTCCGGTTGGTGCTGCGCAAAGTGATTTCAAGATCCCACCCCTGCGACCCACTGTCATACAACCGAACGGTTGAGGCACTTTTTCGCATGGTTCGACCGCATGAAACGCAAGATTAGGGTTGTTCTGCGGTTCAGATGGGTGAACACTCATGTCACCGGCCCGTCACATTGTGGCGGGACACGGACTGATCCTATGGAGAGCGACTCATGCACACTGAAGCTCGCCTTTCGTCTCTGCAAGAAAAGCACATGCGCCTTGATCGCGCGATCCTCGACGAGGAAAAGCGGTCCTGGCCGGATGACAGCGCGGTGAAGCGCCTCAAGCTCGAAAAGCTGCACGTCAAGGAAGAGATCGATCGCCTGACGCGCTCCGGCACGATAAATTAATCCCCCCAATCACAGCATCGCCCCTGAACGGGGTTACGAAAGCCGGGTTGAGGCAATTGCCCTCACCCGGCTTTCTAATTGGCGGCTTTTCAACGGCGACTTTTACCGAACTCCGTTCAGCCAGCCGGCTTTTTGAGGCGCGACAGCTCCGACGCCACCGCCGGCAGCAGATCGGCAACCTGCTGCCCCGGGCGGGTCCAGAACAGCCGCATCGACGGGAACCAGGGCCGCACGGCCGTTCCCAATGCCGTCCAGTCTCCCGCCCGCGCCAGCCGCCAGACCGGGACGCCCAACGCCGCCGCCAGTTCGCCTGTCGAGGTGGCGGGCGCGATCACCAGATCCAACGCCGACATCAGCGCCGCGGTGCCGTCCAGATCGTTGCGCAGGTCGAGGTCGGGGAGCAGCCGCGGCGCTTGGCCGAAAGCCTTGGCCGCCACCGCCAGTTCCGTCCCGCAGTCGCCATATTGCAGGGTGACCGGAACGAGTCCGGGCAGGGTCAGCACCGGCCCCCAATCCTCGATCCGCGTGTAATCGGGCATGCGGTCCGGATCCAGTTGGCCGCTGCGCCAGGCGATGCCGAGCCGCAAGCCGTCGCCCAGCGCGGCCAGCCGCCGCCGCCATTCTCGCACCGCCGCCGGATCGGCCCGCAGAGCCGGTCCGACATCGGTGAAGTCGGCCAGCGCGCCCCCGAGGTGGCGCGACAACGAGCCGATCGCGGCATGGCAATCGACATCCGCAGCGGGTTCGTTCGACGATGCCGGACGGGGACGGACCGTCGTCTGCGGGAAGGACCGGGCAAACAGCGGGACGAAGCGCGGATCGCATTCCACCACCACATGCCCGGCACGGGCGATCAACTCCGGCAGGCGTTGCACGAACATCAACTCGTCGCCGATGCCCTGCTCGCGCCAGACCAGGATCCGCTTGCCCGCCAAATCCTCTCCGCCCCAGGCCAGCACGCCGGGGCGGCGGGCCGCCGTTACAAGATCGCGCGTGTCGAAGCGGCGGTCGTAGCCGCCCCACCCCTGCGCCAGCCGCCCCGCGGCCAGATGCAGCACCCCGCCGTTGAAGGCGGCGGAAGCGTGGCCGGGCTCCACCGCCAGGGCGCGGGCGCAGGAGAGGCCGGCCGCCGCATCCTCCCCCAGTTCACGCAGAAGCCTGCCGCGGTTCGCCAGCCCATCGGCCAATGCCGGCTGCAGCGTCAGCGCCAGACGCCCGGCGCGGTCCGCCGCACCCCCATGCCCGAGGCGCCGCAGAGCCACCGACAGGTTGATCCAGCCGGCCACCAATTGCGGCGCCCGGCGCAGCGCCTGGACATGCGCCTGCTCCGCTTCGCTCCAGCGGCCGAGCCGGGCCAGCATCGCGCCAAGATTGTCATGCGCCTCCGCCAGTTCAGGGTCGGCGGCGACCGCCCAACCCTGCACCCGCAGAGCGGCCCCGCTCCGCCCCTGGCCGTCCAGGGCGTTGCCGAGATTGGTCAACGCCACAGCGTCGGCCGGCTGGAGGGCGAGTGCCGCCCGGAAGCTCGACGACGCCTCCGCGGCCCGGCCGAGCGCCAGACGGACATTGCCGAGGCTGATATGCGCCGTCGCATATCCGGGAACGGCGGCCACCGCGGCGGCGATGCGCGGCTCGCCCCTTTCCGATGCACCCAACTGATGGTCGAGCAGGCCGGACAGGTGCAAGGCCACCGGATCCCGTGGTCGGCGGGCGAGCACACGCCCATAGAGGGCGGCGGCCCTGGCCGCGTCACCGCCGCGGTGGGCGGCGACCGCCTGCTCCAACAGATGGTCGGGGTCGATATCGGGAACCGGGTCCGGATCGGCGGCTTCGCCGTCTTCTGCCGCCACGCCGGCCGACGGACGGCCCCCGTCCGGACCAACTTTGTCCTGTGGCGAAGCGCAGTCGCGCAGAGCCTTGGCGATCCGCCCGAGCGCCGCCTCCAGACCCTCGCCGGGGTTTGGCTGGAACAGGCGCATGGCCGGGAACCAGGGGCGGACGCCGGTGCCGAGCTGCGTCCAATCGCGGTGGCCGAAACGCCAGACCGGCACTCCCAGCGCCCCGGCCAGTTCCCCCGCCGACATGGCCGGCGAGATCACCAGATCCAGATTCGCCGTCAGCGCCGCCGCACCGTCGAAGTCGTTCCGGAGGTCCAGGTCGCCCCAGCGATGGATGCGCACGCCAAAACGCTCTTCGGCCGCCGCAAGCTCGGCTTCGCAGTCGCCGTATTGCAGGTTGACGAACACCACGCCCGGAACGGCGAACAGCGGCCCCCAATGCTCCAGCATCACGTAGGAGGCCTTGCGGTCGGTCGTCATCACCTGACTGCGCCAGCCGATGCCGACCCGCAGCCCCGGTCCCAGCGCCGCCAGCCGCGCGCGCCAGCGTTCCACCAGCGCCGGGTCGGGGACCAGCCAGGGGCCTTGCGGTCCGAAGGCGGACAGGCTGTTGCGCAGCAGTCCCGGCAGGTCGCCGGCCGCCACATGGGCATCGACGTCCGGCGGTTCGATCAGTTCCCGGCCGGCCGTGTCGACCGACTGCTCCCGCACCGTCGCCGTTGGGAAGGAACGCGCGAACAGCGGCACCAGACGGCGATCGCACTCGATCACCACATGGCCGGCACGCGCAATGAGCGACGGAAAGCAGGAGGCGAACAGGATTTCGTCACCCACCCCCTGCTCCCGCCAGACCAGCAGGCGCCGGCCGGCCGGCGCCTCGCCGCGCCAGGGCGGAACGGCAAGCCGCCGGCTCACATACCCTTTCGCCCGGAAGCGCCAGCGGTAGTCGTCCCAGCCGCCGGCAAGATCCCCGCCGGCGAGCCGCAGCAGGCCGCGGTTCAGATGCGCGCTGCCCAGTGCCGGATTGATCGAGAGGGCCAGCGACATCCAGGGTTCGGCGGCATCCGCATCCTGGCGATACTGCCAGATCAGCATACCAAGATTGCCGGCGGCATCCGCATTGCGGGCGTCGATCGCCAGCGCCCGTCGGTGGGCCGCCTCCCCCTCTTCGATACGGCCGCGCATCTGCAGTGCCAGACCATAACCGGTCAGCGTCTCCGGCCGGCCGGGGTTGATCGCCAGCGCACGCCGGTACAACCGCTCCGCCTCGGCCAGATCATCGCGGTCCAACCGCCGGCTGGCCATATTGGCATAGGCCTCTACATTCCTCGGTTCGGCCGCCACCGCACGACGATAGAGATCCTCGGCCGCATCGGCCTGCCGCATGGCGCCGTGGACGCCGGCAAGATTGATCAAGGCCTTCCCATAATCGGGACGCAGCCGAAGGGCGCGGCGGTACCATCGCGCCGACGGCTCCGGATCGGCGTCGGGGTCGTACCGGTTCTCCAGCGCGGTGCCGTGGTTGTTGACCACCATCGCGTCGTCCGGGCTGAGCGCCATCGCCCGGCGCAGGACCGGCGCCGCCGCGTCGGGATCCCCCAGGTCGAGCAGCGCCACGCCCAGGTTGTTGCAGGCGCCCTGCATCGTCGGCTCGCGCCCCAGCGCATGGCGAAGCCGGGCGACGGCCTCCGGCAGGCGGCCCAAGCCCTGCAACGCGGTGCCGAGCGTGAAATGCAGCAGCGCGTTGCCGCCTTGGGCCTCCGCAGCAGGCGCCAGGACGTCGTGGGCTTCCCCATAGCGCCCCTGGGCGTTCAGCATCACGCCCAGTTCGACCAACAGTTCCTCGTCCGCCGACGCATCGACAAGCGCGCGCCGCAGGCAATCCTCGGCGTCCGGATGGCCCAGCCCGCGCAGGCAGATCGCCAGATGCCGCCACGCATCGGGATAGGATGAGTTGGCCTGCACCACCGCGTAGAATGCATTGGCCGCCGGCGCTATCCGGCCCAGTTCCCGTTGCAGGATGCCGTAACTGAAGCGGGCAGCGATGTTGTCCGGCCCGTAGGTCAGGGCGCGGACATAGTCCTCGACCGCCTCCTCCCGCCGGCCGAGCCGCCGGAGAACCGTTCCGCGGTTGTTGTAGGCTTCGACATAATGGTCGTCCTGCCCGATCGCCCGCGCATAGGCGTCCAGCGCATCGTTCAACCGGTCCATATCCGCCAGGATATTGCCGAGACTGTTCCAGGCCACCGGGAAATTGGGCTGCACCGTCAGCGCAGCCCGCAAGCGCTTCAACGCCGCGGCAGGCAGCCCGGCCTGGTGGATGATCAAAGCCGACAGGTGCAACGCATCGGCGTTCGCCGGATCACCGACCAGGATCCGGCGATAGAGGCCCAGCGCCTCTGCAAGCCGGCCGGCCCGATGAAGCGGCAATGCGGCGTCGAGAAGTTCGGCGGTGGTCACGGCATCCGATCGTTTGCCGGTGCATCGTCGTCGTCGTCGCTCGCCCCGCCGTCAGCGGTTCCGCCATCGCCGGCGCCGCCATCGCCGGACTTGAACATCTTGCGGCAGAGTTTCAGCGCCCGGTAGTAGTTGCGGGCCTCTACGAGGCGTTCGATCTCGTCCAGCGTCTTGGCGGCATCGGGCCGCGCCTGGCGCGTTTCGTCAAGGATCGATGCGAAGCGCTGGAGATTCAGCGTCGCATCTTCCGGAAAGATGTAGACGAGTTGGATGACGAAATAGAGCTTCTTCTCGATGGAGTCGATCTGCTCTTCCTTCAGGACTTCGCGCCCTCTCAGGAAATTTGCGGTGTTGTAGAGAAAGAATGAGCCCGGACGGTCGCCGGCACCGATGACGGCGCCGTTGATGATGACCTTCTCATTGGGACGAAGAACGAACTTGAGCGGCATGAGTGCGGAACCCGGGGCTTGCGGACCCTTGCCGTCCGGCCTTTGCCGACCCGGTCGGGCCCAAAAAAGAAACGGGCGGCGGCCTGATGCCGCCGCCCGCCGGGCGTGATCCTACCCGAACTCCCTACCCGAACTCTACGCCTTAGAACAGACGCAGGATCGACTGCTGCGACTGGTTGGCCAGCGAGAGGGCGATGGTGCCGAGCTGCTGACGGGTCTGCAGCATCAGCAAGCCGGCGCCTTCCTCGTTCTGGTCGGCCAGCGTCAGCTTGCTGGCGCCTTCCGACAGCACGTCGCTGAACTCCTTGGTGAAGTTCTCGCGGGTCGTGATGATGTTCAGGTTGGTCGACAGCGACTGCGACGCGGAACGGATCGTCGACTTGGCGTTGTCCAGGCCGGCAACCGCCTTGTCGATGTCCGCGCGGTCGGTCCAGTCGTTCTGCGCCTCGTCGAGCTTCAGGCCCTGGCCGCCTGTGGTCAGGTTCACGGCGTTCACGGTGATCGAGTTGGTGTTCGTCTCGTTCAGCTGGACCGTGATGTCGTTCGACGAGTTGGCGTCCGAGATCTGCTTGGTGACGATGTTGGCCGAGCAGTTGGCCGTCGCCGCCTGCTGGATCGTCGCAGCATCGACGTTCACGCGAACGGTGCCGCTGTCGAAGGCGAACGCCTGGTCGCCGCCGGCCAGCTTGCCGTCGCCCTGCTCGTTCATGCCATCGCGGGTGATCTGGGCGCCGTTGGAGTTGGTCACCTGGATCTGCAGGTCGACCTTCTTCTCGATGGTCGAGATGCCGTTGCCCTGGTTGTTCGCCGCTTCCAGCAGCTTGCGGTCGACGGTGAAGGACACCACCGTGCCCGACGCGAAGCTTTCCGAGATCCTCTTGGTCAGCGCGTTGGTCGTGCTGGCGGTCACGGTGAAGTCGCGGACCTCGCCGGCTGTGGCCTCACCGGTCAGGATGATCGTGCCGCTGCCGCCCACGCTGGCGGTGGCAACGTCCTTGCCCTGCAGGCGTCCGCCGGAAATCGCGCTGCTGATCGAAGCCGCCAGCTGGTTCGCGACGTTCGTGCTCGCGGTCTGGCCCATGGCGACGTCGCCGGCGGTCGCGGTGTAGCTGAAGGTCTGGCCTGCGACCGTGATGCTGAAGATGTCGCCTTCCTCGACGGTGCCCTTGACGTTCACACCCGATGTCTGCGCGTTGCCAGCCGTGGCGGGCGTCGCCAGGTTGGTCGTCATCGTCTGCGTGTTGTCGAAGTAGGAGATCGTGCGGCTTTCGTTGCCGTCCGACACGATGAAGTCGCGGGTGCGGCCGTTGGCGCCGCGGACTTCGATCTGGACGCTGGAGAAGCTGCCCGACGTGCTGGACATCGTGCCCGACAGCTGCAGGCCGGTCAGGCCATGGGCGTTCTCGGCCTTGCCGATGTCGGCGGTCTTGCCCTCGATCGAGCCGTCGCCCTGGATGCGGATCGAATAGGTATCGGCCCGCTGGACGTTGGTGACGCGGGCGTTGTCGACGCCAGTGATGGTGTTGACGGCGGCACGGGACTCGCTGGTGCTGTCCATGCTCATGCCGTTGCCGGCGATCAGGTTCTTGCCGCCGTAACCGCTGTCGGCGGCCAGCTTGTCGATCTGCCCGCGCAGCGTGTTGAACTGGGCGGCCAGCGACTTGCGGGTGGCCACGGAGGCGGCGTCGTTACCCAGTGCGGCGTAAGCGGCGGTGGTCAGGCCCTTGGCCTGGTCGACCATGGAGTCGATCGAGCTCAGGCCCTTGTCGGCGGCCTGGATGGTGCTGATCGACTGGCCCATCGCGTCCTTCAGCGACGTCAGGTCGCCGGCGCGCTGGTTCAGGCCCTTGGCCGAGAAGAAGGCGGTCGGGCCGTCGAGGGCGGTGTTGACCTTGTTGCCCGTCGACAGGATGTTCTGCTTCTTGTTGATCTGTTCCTGCGTGCTCTGCAGTTGCAGCAGGTTGGTCCGCATGGAAGCGGAGAGCGTAACGTTGCCAGCCATGGTAGCCACTCCTTTGGAGGATCGATGTCCGGCAGCGCCCCTCTTTGGAAGCGCCGATTACCGGAAGGGGACTAATTCCCCCTGCCAAAGGGGTAGGCAAGAAGCGGGCCAGTTCAAATTTGCCGGGTTTCCTTGGTAATCCGTACCGGTAGGCAGAAAAGCACCCGGCAAAATTTGCCGGCCTCTCGGCAGAATCTGCCGGTCAGGCGGCAGGGCTTGCCGGTGCGGCAGATTCTGCCGGGTATTTCCTGCCGGGCAGAACAACCGTTTCGCACATCGCGAGCGGCCCGACGGCGATTGCGGCACTGCCCCAGGACCAGCCGACGCCGAAGCCCGACAGCAGCAGCCGGCACGCCCCCGCCGCAAGCGGCGTCGCCAGCGCGCCGGCGATCGCCAGCGGGATGGAGGCGGAACTGGTATTGCCGACCTCCCGCAACGCCACGACCGTGCGCTCCGCCGCCACGCCCATCTTCTGGCCGAGATGGCGGATCATCTGGGCGTTGGCCTGATGCAGGACGAGGTGGTCGACCATGTCCATCGTCCAGCCGGCGGTATCGAGCGCAGCCCGCAAGCTGCCGGGCACTTCGCGCAGGGTGAAGGCGAAGACCTGGGTTCCATCCATGAACAGACGCGCCGGCCGGTCGGGATGACGCATCGCCCCGCCCTCCGCCGTCAGGTAGGGAGCGCCGGCACCGTCGCTGCCGAGGTCGAAAGCCATCGGCGCCGCGGCGCCGTCCAACTCCAGAGCGGTCGCGGCGGCGCCGTCGCCGAACAGCGGCGCCACCGCGCGGTCGTCCGGATCGACCAGATGGGACGTGGTATCGCCGACCAGCAGAAGCGCCCGCCGCCCGGCGGCCTTCAACAGCCCCGCCGCGGTCCACAGCCCATAGACGAAGCCGGAACAGCCATGGGTGAGATCCAGCACGGCAGCACCCTTCCGCAGCCCCAGCCGCCGATGCAGGAGCGACGCGGTGCCGGGGAGTGTGTGATCGTGGGTCTGGGTCACCAGGACCAGCAGATCGATGCTGCCGGGCTCCCAACCCAGCCCGTCGAGCAGACTGCGCGCCGCGGCTTCGGCAAGATCGCTGGTGCATTGGCCGGGGGCGGCGATCCGCCGCTCCTCGATGCCGGTGGCGGCGGCGATCCGGCGCGCCGCATCCTCGCCGAAGCGGCGCGCCAGGTCTTCGACCGTCTCGCGCCCTTCCGGCACGCAGCCGACGATGCCGCGCACGCATACCCCGTCGATCCGGCTGGCGACCATCTCCGCCTCTCCCCTGCCACCCCCGGATTGGACCGGCACCGCCTCAACAGGTGATGCCGCCGTCCACCGTAAGGGTCTGTCCCGTGATGAAACCGCCGCCGTCGCCCAGCAGGAACCGGACCAGCGGCACCACGTCCGCCGCGGTACCGAGCCGGCCGAGCGGCGTGCGGCGCACGATCTGGTCGCGTTGCCCGTCCGACAGGGTGCCCGACATTTCGGTGTCGAGATAGCCCGGCGCAACCGAATTGACGGTGATCGCCCGCCGCCCGACCTCGCGCGCCAGCGCCCGCGTCAAGCCGTCGAGTCCAGCCTTCGACGCCGAATAGGCCGCCAGCCCGACATAGCCGCGCTGCCCGATGATCGAGGAGATGTTGACGATGCGGCCCCCTTTCGGGCCGACACCGCGTTCCACCAGCTTGGCGCGCAGGAAGGCGCGGGCAGCCTGCAGCGCTCCGGTCAGGTTGGTCTGGATCACCGCCTCGGCATCCACTTCCGGGAAGGTCGCCAGCACGCCTTCGCGCGCGATCCCGGCATTGTTGACCAGCCCCCACAGCAGCGAACCGCCGCCCCAGGCGACGGCGGCGTCGAAGAAGGCGCGCACCTCGTCGCCCTCGCCGATACGGCAGGACCGCCAGAACAGGTCGGGGCCGGCCAGCCGCTCCAGCGCCGCGGAGGACGAACGGCTGCAGGTGGACACCCGGTAGCCGTCGGCCAGCAGCGCCTCCACCAGCGCAAGGCCGAGGCCGCGGCTGCCCCCGGTGACGATGACGTGACGCTTCGGTTCCAGGACTGCGGGCGGTGTCATGCGGCTCCCTTTCGGCTCTTCTTGCCCGCCGGACTCAGCGGGATATGGTCGGCGAAGGTCAGAGCGCGCGGGCGCGCGGCCGGCGGCAGGTCGGCGGTCGCCGCGCGCAGGACGGTCCGCAGCGACTCCCCGTCGACACCCGGCGCCGGCACGATGGTGGCGGTCAGAAGATGGCCGGTGATCGGGCTCGGCACCGCCGACACGGCGGCATCGGCCACCCCGCCCACCGCCAGCAACCGACTCTCCACCGCCTCCGGCGAAACCTTCACCCCGCCGACATTGACCAGCCCATCGAGCCGGCCGGCGAACAGCACGCGGCCGTCCTGCCGTTCCACCAGATCGCCGGTGGACAGCCAGCCTTCCGCATCGGCGATGCCCGGTGCCGCACGCGGACTGCGCACCTCCAGCACGCCATCCGCGATGCGCAGGGCAAGCCCGTCCGGGGCCTCGTCCAGCCAAGCCGCCGGGAAGCCGGCGCGGCCGTCAGCGACTGCGAACAGCGCCCCCGCCTCGGTCGAGGCGTAGATATGGCGCAGGCGCGCGCCGGGAAAGCGTTCCGCCAGCCGGTCGAGCAGCGGCTGGTCCGCCGCCTCCCCGCCCAGCGTCACCGTCCGGAGCGGCAATTCGGCATCGCCCAGCGCCATCAGAAAGGCGCGCCAGAAGCTTGGCGTTCCGCTGACATGGGTCACGGCATGGCGCCGCGCCGCCTCCGCCAGACCGGCGATGCCGCCACCGCCGGAAACGGCTCCGGGCAGGGCGATCAGCAGCGCCCCGGCCGCCGCCGCGGTCAGCATCACCTGAAGGCCGGCGAAGGCGCCCGGATCATAGGTCAGCAGCCAGCGCGCGCCCTCCTCCGCCACGCCGCGCAGACGCCCGCGCAGACGGTCGAAGTCGTGGCACAGGCGCTTGGGCGCTCCGGTGGTGCCTGAGCTTTCCAGCGTGACGGAGAACCCCTGCCCCGGCTGCCAGCCGTCCGGATCAGCGGCACCGCGGGCCAGCAGCAGTCCCCGGTCCGCCTCCTCGGCGGCGGCCAGCGCCGCCAGCACGCGCGACGGCCTGTCGGCCTGCACCACGCCGCCCGCCGGCACCGCCAGCCCGGCAAGCTCCGGCCAGCCGATTCGGTCCTCCCCCTCGATCAGGCGGAAGGCGGGATGGATCCAGGCGGGGCGGCGCCCGGTCATGCGGGGACGGCGTAGAGCGCCGCCAGCTCTCCGACCGTGGTGAACTGGCGGAAGCCTTCGCGGAAGGGATCCTGGCCGGTCCGCTGCTCCAGCACCACCAGCAGGGTGGCGAGGTCGAGGGAGTCGATGGGCAGGCCGCCATCCAGGAAGCGGCTGTCGGAGGTCAGCGGAGGCAGCACTTCGCCCTTGTCGGCGGCGATGCGGCCGAGTTCCTCGGCAATCAGGGCGAAGATGGAGCCGGTGGCAGGAAGGTGGGCGGCGGAATGGTGGGTCATGGAAGCTCAGCTCTGGCTAGGGGCATCGTCGCAGCCGTCCAGGAAGGCCCGGATCGCGGCAGTCACCGGGCTGGCTGCTTCGATATGCGGCAGGTGTCCGGCAGCGTCGAAGACCCGGAACGGAGCGCCCGGCGGCAGCCGGTCGGCGGGCGGCGGCGGGATGATCCCGTCGGCACGCCCCCACAGGATCTGGATCGGCATCGGGTAGGCGCTCCAATCCACCGGCGGGCCGCCATCGGCATGGGCGGTGAAGGAGACGTCGATGATCCGCTCCAGCCCCGCCCGGCGGACCGGGTCGGCGCCCTGCGCGTGCAGCACCTCGCCGAAGCGCGGGATCAGCGGCGACGGGCCGGCGAACAGGCGCGCCGCACAGGCCCGCCCCTCCGCCACGTCGGCCGGCGCCATGGCCCGCCTGAGGAATCCGAGGTCGAAGGGCGTGCCCAGTCCGGCGCTGGACAGCAGGGTCAGGCTCGCCACCCGGTCCGGCGCCAGCAGGGCCAGTTCGCGCCCCACGTAGCCGCCCATCGAATGGCCGATCACATGCACCCGCGCCAGTTCCAGCACATCGAGGAATTCGACCAGCCAGGGGGCGAAGTCGGAAACACGGCCGCTGCCCACGTCGGGGGTGGAGCCGCCATGGCCCGGCAGGTCCACGGCAACCGCACGCCGCCGGGACGACAAGGCCGACAGGTTGAACTGCCAGGTCAGGCGGTCGCCGCCGAAGCCGTGCAGAAGCAGGACGGGCACGCCGCCGCTGCCGACCGACAGGTAGGCCGCCGGACCGCCGGCGACGGTCGCGACACCGGCGCGCAGGCGGCTGCCTTCCGAAACGGGCTTGGAAACAGGCCGGGGCACCGGTCAGGCCGCGACCGGGGCACCCGCCAGGGCCAGCAGGTCGGCGACGGTCTTGGCCTTGGCCAGCTTCTCGCCTTCCACCACCACGCCGGTCTTCTCGTCGACCAGCGCGATGAAGCTGATGACGGCCAGCGAATCCCAGGCCTCCAGCGATTCCAGGGCCTCGTCGCCGGTCAGCGTGCCGGGATCCAGTTCAAGCATCTCGTCAAGAGCGAGCAGGAAGTCGTTGCGATCCATAAACTGATCTCCTTGATGGGCCTTGTGAAGCCAGATCGGTGGGATCCGATCGACCGGCCCCTTTTCTGAACGGGCGTGTCTCGTCAGTGCAGCGTCTTTTGCCGGACCGCACGGTTGATGTCCATCCAATCGGGGTGGTCGCGAAGCAGTTTGCAACAATCCTGCCAGCCGAAGGCGGGATTGGAGGGCAGCAGAGCCTCGATCAGGCGGCGCACCAACTCGTAGTCGGCGTGCTCGTCCACACACCAGCGCTGATCGGGCGGTTCGACCGGTTCGAGCGGCACCAGTGCGGTCCCCAGCCGGAAACGCTCCGGACGGCGGTAGATGTAGGGGGTGACATGCTCCCGCTCGGCTGGATCGGTGGCGTTGGCCGCCGCCTCATCCAGCAGGCGGTGCGGGAAGATCTCCGCATCCAGTCCGCGCGGATACCGGGTGCTGTCGATCGACAGATAGTCCAGCGACGGATCGTCGCGGAAGGCGGCGATGAGGCGGCCGACGAGTGCCGGATCGATCAGCGGACAGTCGGCGGTGACGCGCACCACCAGATCCGCCCCCGCGAGGGCCGCCGCACCGGCGAATCGGCCGAGCACATCCTGCTCGTCGCCCCGGAAGACCTGTATGCCCAGGCTTTCGGCACATGCCACGACCGGATCGTCGGTGGCGTTCACCGTCGTCGCCAACACCACGGCATCCAGGCCCGGGGTGCGGGACAGCCGGTCCAGATGGTGGGCCAGCAGCGGCCGGCCGGCGGCCGGCATCAGCACCTTCCCCGGCAGGCGGGTGGAGGTCATGCGGGCCTGCGATATGGCGACGACGCTCGGCTTATCCATTCGCATCCTCCCGCCGCGGCGCCAGCATGTCCCAGCCCAGCGGCTCCCCCCGGCGCAAGGAGCGGGCGGCACGCCGGCCCAGCACGTCGGGCAGGTGTTTCGGCGCCATGCCGAAGCCGGGGCGGATGGAGCGGACATTGGCGGCGGTCAGCGGCTCACCCGCTTCGACATCGGTGACGACATAGAGTGAGCGGCGATAGTCGCGCCCGCCGGCTTCGCTGGGCTTCACCGTGTAGTCGACCCGGCCCATGGCGGCGGTCGCCGTCCGCACGGCCTCGGCCATCGCCTTGAATTCCGCCGGCTCCAGGGAAAAGGCGCTGTCGACACCGCCGTCGGCGCGCGACAAAGTGAAGTGCTTTTCGATCACCGTGGCGCCCATCACAGCGGCGGCGACCGGCACGGCGATGCCCTGGCTGTGGTCCGACAGGCCGGCGGTGATGCCGCCGAAACTCTCCGCCAGATGCGGGATCGTCCAGAGATTGCAGTCCTCCGGCGGCGTGGGATAGCCGCTGACGCAATGCAGCAGGGCCAGCGGCACGTCCCCGGCCGCCGCCACCGCCTCTTCGATCTCGCCGAGGGTCGCAAGGCCGGTGGACATGATCAGCGGCTTGCCCGACCGCGCGGCGCGGCGGATCAGCGACAAATCGATCAGCTCGAAGGACGCGATCTTGAAGGCCGGCGCGTCCAATTCCTCCAAGAGTTCGATGGCGGTCTCGTCGAAGGGGGAGCTGAAGATGGTCAGCCCCAGCGCCCGCGCCCGTTCGAACAGCGGGGCATGCCACTCCCATGGGGTGTGCGCCTCGCGGTAGAGGTCGTGCAGGGTGCGTCCGCCCCACAGCCCGCCCTCCAGCCGGAAGCCCGGACCGTCATGGGCGATGGTGATGGTGTCGGCCGTGTAGGTCTGCAGCTTGACCGCATCGGCCCCCGCCTCCTTCGCCGCCTCCACCAGCGCCAGGGCACGGCCCAGGTCGCCATTGTGGTTTCCCGACATCTCCGCGATCAGATAGGGCGGATGACCCCGTCCGATCGGCCGACCGGCGATGGACATCGGGGGACGGGCTTTGGGGGGACGGGAAATCGGGGGATGAGCGGAGTCAGTGTTCGGCAAGGGTCGGCTTTCCAACGGGATACGGGGCGACTGGATCAGTCTTCCATGAAAACGTGAAGGAAGGTTAATTCGTGCCGGCGCGTTCGGCGCGCAACGGTGCCGGTCGCCGATCACGGCCATGCAAGCGGGCCATGCCGGAACGCGAGAGCACCCGTCTCATTGTGCGGCGCAGCAGAAGACGTTGCGCCGCAAGCGGGAATGCGACACACTCGGCAAAGACCACAATTCAATAATGGATGTTCCCATGGCTGGTTTCGACAGCGCCGCCGGACCGGCCGGCGTGGTGACCGGATTGATTGAGAAGGCGGCGGCGGAATTGGACGCGATGTCCGACGCGGCGGGCGAGATCGCTCCGGAGGTCGGCGATCTCACCGGCATTCTGGTGGAGGCGCAGCGCGTCGCCGACCGCGCCGCGCTGGAACTGCGCCGGCTGGCCCGGAAGGTGCCGCGCGCAACGGCCTGATGCCGCGCGCGGCCTGCCTACAGCTTCAGACCGGCAACCCCATCCAGGATCGCCCCCTCGGCCAGCGATCGGCGCTCCAGCTTGGCGCCGAACAGCTTGGCCCCGGTCAGGTCGGTGCGGGCAAGGTCGCAGCCGCGCAGGTTGGCGAAGGACAGATCGGCGTTGCCCAGATTGACCGAACGCAGGCAGGCACCGCTGAGGTCGGCGTAGCGCAGCTTGGCCCCCGACAGGTCGGCGGGGCGGGAGCGCTGCTCGTCGAACACCAGAGGCCGCAGGTTGACGTTGCGCAGGTTGGCGTTGTTCAGCTTCGCATGCCGCAGGCTGATGCCGCGCAGGTCGCCGTCGGCAAGGCTGGCGCCGCGCAGGTCCGATTTGTCCAGCACCGCCGCCTGCAACTGAACGCCCGACAGGTCCAACCCGTAGAGCGTCGCCCCCTGCGCCCGCAGCATCGTCAGGCACATATGGGCCAGCGACGGCGCGTGGCGCAGGTCAAAGCCCGACAGGTCCAGCATAGTGCCCTGCGCCCCGCTCGATCCGACCCAGGCCATATGGTCGGCCAGCAGTTCCTCCAGGGTCCGCCCCAGTTCTGCCACCACGCGGCCGACGGGCTTGTCGGTCAGCGCCTCCTCCACGTCGGCGTCGGTCAGGTCGGTCATCACCATGGTGGCGCCGGTCAGCACCGCCCCGCGCAGGCAGGCGCCGCGCAGGTCGGCGCCGGACAGGTCGGCGCCTTCCATGTTGGAACCGGTGAAGTTGGCGCCGCGCATGGTGGCCCGCACCAGCTTGCAGCCGCGCATCACCGCATCGGAAAAGTCGGTATGGATCGCCATGACGCCCGACATCCGGGCGTTGGTCAGGTTGGCGCCGGACAGGTCGGCGCCATCCGCCTCCGCCGGGTTGGTGTCGATCTGCACCATGTGCAGATGGCCGGACCGGTCCTTCTCGGCCAGGGAACCGTCGCGCAGATCCGCCTCGAACAGGTTGGCGCCGACCAGGATGGCGCCGCGCAGGCAGGCGCCGCGCAGGTCGGCCTTGATCAGGCTGGCGCCGTCGAAATTCGCCTGCCGCAGATCGGCGACGAAGAAGGAGGCGCAGTCCAGCCGCGCCCCCGCCAGATTGGCGCCGCGCAGGCCGGCCCCGACGAAATCCGCATGGGCAAGGTCCCGGCCCGACAGGTCGAGCCCGGATAGATCGCAGAAGGACAGGTTGGCGCGGGCACCGCCTATCCGGGCATTGCGGAACATCTCGTGCCGCCGCACCGCCTGGTCGAGCTGCGTCTGGTCGAGACGCTTGAGCGTGCGATTCTGCACCATGGCCCCATGAACTCCCTTTCCGGCACCAGTCTGGCAGCATCCGGCTTCAGAAAGGGTTAATTCAGGCCGCCGACTGGTCTTCCAGCGTCTGTTCGCCGCCGTCGGCCGAACGGCCGGCCGGCCGTTCGGATAGGATTGCGGCGATGGCGTCCCGCAAATCGTCCGGCGTCACCGGCTTGTGCAGCAGGCGGCAACCGGTCGCCACCGCGTCGCGGATGCGCTCCGGCGCGGTATCGCCGGTCAGGATCAGTCCCGGCACAGCACGGCCCAACCGTTCGCCGACCTTCGTCACCGTCTGGACGCCGGTGAACCGGCCGGGAAGGCGGAAGTCGCTGACGATCATGTCCGGATCAGGCATATCGGGCACCTCCCCGGCACCTTCCGCGAACAAGGATAGCGCCGCCTCGCCGTCGACCGCTTCGATCACGCGGTGCCCCCAGCTTTCCAGCAGCAGGCGCACGGCGTCGCGCTGGACCGGGTCATCCTCCACCACCAGGATCAGGCGGTCGCCGGTTTCGGCCGGTGCGGCATCCTGCACCGTCACCGGCGCCTGCAGCCGCTCGGTTCCCACCACCGGCACATTGACGGCGAAGACGGAACCGCGGCCGGGAAGCGACCGCACCTCCACCGCATGGCCCAGCAGCGCCGCCTTGCGCCGCACCTTGGCGAGGCCGAGGCCGAGTCCCTGCCGGCGGTCGCGCTCGGGATTGCCGAGCTGCACGAAGTCCTCGAAGATGTTGTCCAGCTGTTCGGCCGGAATGCCGGCACCGGTGTCCCACACCTCGATGCGCAGCCAACGCCCCCGGTGCCGGCAACCTATGGTGATGCGCCCGGAGTCGGTGAAGCGGATGGCGTTGCGCACCAGATCGCCCAGCATGCGGGTCAACAGCGTCCGATCGGTGCGGATTACCATCCGGGCCGGGATCGCGCGCAGCACCAGCCCCTTTTCCGCCGCCATCCCGCGGAACTCGTTCACCAGTTCCTCGAGCACGGCGGACACCGGCACGTCGGCCAGCTGCGGCCTCACCACGCCGGCATCGAGCGTCGCCACCTCCAGCAGGGCATGCAGCAGCTTTTCCCCGGCATCCAGCGCTTCGCCCATCTTCTCGGCGATGCCGCGGTCGCGGGGGTCGGCCAGACGTTCCATCAGAATGTGATGAAACAGCCGTAACGCCTGGAAGGGCTGCCGTAAATCATGGTTGGCCGCCGACAGGAAGCGGCCCTTGGCCTGGTTCGCCCGCTCCTTCTCCTCCAGCGCCCGGCTCAACTTCAGATTGGCGGAGCTGAGGGCGGCCGTGCGCTCCTCCACGCGCTGCTCGAGCTGCGCATTCGCCAGTTCCAGCTGGGCGTTCGCCTCGGTCAGCGCATGGCGGGCTGCGGCCTCGCGCCGCAGGCTGGCCAATCCCAACAGCGACAGTCCGGCAAGCGCCGCGACACCGGCGACGATCACAGCCAGTCCGCGCTCCATCCGGGCGTACCATGGTGCCAGCACGGCCGGCCGCGGGATCGCCACCGCCGACAGCACCGGCAGGCGCGTCATCCGCTTCAGGCCGAGGACCGACCGCTCCCCACCGACCGTCCACTCCGCCTCCACCCGCTCCGCACCCGGCTCCAGCCGGGGTAATATGCCAAGCGATTCAGCAACCTCGCCGGCGAGCCGCACGCCGTCCGGACGGTACAGCCCGACCACGCGCTGTGTGTCGTCGGCGAAGGCGTTCAGCACGGGGGTCAGGGCCGATACTGGCACCGCGACCAGCAGCGCGCCGTCGAGTGCGCCCGTCGCGCCGTGGATGCGGCGGGCAAGGAGAATGGAGGGCTGTCCGGCCATGTGACCGGCCGCCGACTGGATCGCATGTTCCTCATCCGGCGGCAGGGGACGGACCAGCAGGGACAGGCCGTCGGCGGTCTCAGGCTCCGCAAAGGCGACGGAGGGGCCGAACTGCACCGACCCATCGGCACCGATCAGGGTCATGCGGCCGAATCGCTCGACCGCCATCGCTTCGGCAAGGCTGCGCTCGGCCCAGGCCCCAATGCCGCGGCCATCCATGCGGCCGGCGACGCGCTCCAGCAGATTGACGCTCGATTCCAGCACGCCGCGCGCATGGCTGTCGAACAGGACCGCGGCCTGCCGTGCGTCCTGCTCGGACCGTTCCAGCGTATCCTGATAATCGAGCACCGTCACGGCGGCCCAGGAAGCGGTTCCCAGCAGGGCCAGCGTCGTACACAGGACGGCCAGCAGCGCACGGGGGGAAGAGGCGATCCGGCGTAGAAGCGTGGAGGAGCGCCGCCGGCTGTCGGCGGCGCCGTCGGATGTCGGCATGCGGAGGTCGGACATGCGATGCGATGACCCGGTCCGGTCAGGCCGGCGCCGGCAGGACCGGCGGAACCTGCCGGCACCCCATCAACGGCTTCGGGTGCATAAGGGTCATCAGGGAGCGGTCCTCGACAATGGCGTGGGCAGGCGGCGAGCCGGCTGGCATGGACAATCAAAGGTTAAGCTGAAGAAAACCGATCCCGACAAGGTGAAGCTTACGATCTCCCGAATGTTCGACCGCCAGACCGGCAGAGCATCATCCAATGGGTGAATGCCTTTGGAACAATAGCTTAGCTCTACCGCACCGGGGAACAATATCACACGAAGAAATGTAGTGCGATCCACCTTGGCGACTATGACCATCATCATAATCGATGCGTCCATTGGGTGAATGGGCAGACGCTCCGGTCTTGTCTTCCGGGCAGGTTCAAAAGGTTCATACGAGAAAAACAAAAGAAAGCCGCACGCGCTGGATGCGCGGCGGCTTTCGACAGAGGCAGGCCGTGTCGGGAGGGGGGACAGGAACCGGGACGGTCACGGGTCAAGGCGGCAACGGCTCAGCACCGCTGCGGCTCAGGGCGGCGGGGCGCTGGTGGCGGTTTCGCCGCGCACGATCAGGATCAATCCGTCGTCGGCCGCCTCAAGCTCCTTCCCGGCGTCGCGGGGAATGGGAACCTTCTGGCGGCGGCAGAACAGCAGAAGCAGCGCCAGCGTCTTGCTGGGCGTGAAGACGACCTCCCGCGACCTGGAGGCGCCGCTCTGCTGGATTTGTACCGACAGTCCGCCGTCGGGCTTGGGCGCCACCGAAGTGACGACGCCCAGCGGCAGGTCCGTCTGGTTGGGGGCCTTTTGGTACCAGGCGATGGCTTTCTTCAGGGCGGAATTTGTGAAGAACAGTTCACGGGTCTCGACGATCATTCCATCCCTGACCAAACACTCAGGCCCGGCCGCCCTCCAGTCCCGGATTCAGCCGGAACGTGATCGCGCGCCCCAGTTTGGATTCCCGCAGAAGGATCTGCTTGGTTTCCAGCAGCTTGATGGCCCGGTTCACATTGGGCCGCTGCATGCCCAGCGCATCAGCCAGCTCGGACTGAAGCACCGGAACGGAGCGATCGAAATGGAGCCTCCGGCTCAGATAAGTGAACACACGAAGCGCCTCCAGAGTGATCTCGCGGTCGGTCGACACAGCTCTGGAGATGACGTCATGATGATGCAGCATCGTGGCCTCGGTACGCAAGGTTGTCAGGTTGCTGGGGCGATAATCGGAAAGCGTGGGCGTGCCCGGCAGGCCCGCTGTGCGGTGCGAGGAGAGCTGCGTTCCGGCATCCGGTTCCGCCATCGTCCCTTTTCCTTCCGCAGGGGCCGGCTGGGCCGGCAATTTCAACAGCACTGACGCTACCGCACGATTATTGTCCGAGTATGTCGCCATGATTTCGCGGCTGACATAATTGGTGTCTCCGGAAGCAATCATGAAATCGGACTGAAACGGACCGCGTTCAGGCCGCCCCGGCCGAACAGCTGCGGCGATCCGCCGCGGGAACCCGCAGGTTGCGGACCTGTTTCAAACCGGATGCGTCCGGCCGCGGCACGCCGCCCACATGCCTGCCGAACCTGCCTGCCGAAGCAAGGGGAGACCCGCCATGCACCGACTGATCCTGCTGCGCCATGGCCAGAGCGTATGGAATGCGGAAGACCGCTTCACCGGATGGACCGACGTCGGGCTGACCGACCGCGGCATCGCGGAAACCCGTCAGGCGGCGGAACTGCTGAAGTCCGCCGGCATCGATGCCGACATCGCCTTCACCTCGGTGCTGAGCCGCGCCATCGAGACGCTGCACCTCGTCCTGCGCGACATGGACCGGCTGTGGCTGCCCGTGCACAAGCACTGGCGCCTGAACGAACGGCATTACGGCGCGTTGCAGGGATTGAACAAAGCGGAGACGGCCGAACGCCATGGGGCGGAGCAGGTGTTCCAGTGGCGGCGCAGCTGGGACATCCCGCCGCCGCCGATCGAGCCGGACGATCCGCGCTCCGCCGTCACCGACCGCCGCTATGCCGGACTGGCCCGGTCGAACCTGCCGCGCGGCGAAAGCCTGAAGGACACCACCGCCCGCGTCGTTCCCTTCTGGACCGAGGCGATCAGCCCGGCACTGCGATCGGGCGCCCGCGTCCTGGTATCGGCGCACGGCAACAGCCTGCGCGGGCTGGTCAAGCATCTGGACAACGTCGCCGACCGGGACATCCCGCTGTTCGAGATCCCCACCAGCCGCCCCCTGGTCTATGAACTGGGCGCCGACCTGACGCCGCTGCGCCGCTACTTCCTGGGCGAGAACGGAGCGGTGGAGGAGATCACCTGGCCGAAACACGAGACGGGTCGGGACAGCAGCGCGGCGGCTTGAAGCGACGCTTTATGGGGTCGCGCCGCGCCGCTTGGGACCGCCGCGACCGGTGCGGGGAGCGCCCCGACCGGCGTCCCGGCCACCCTCCTTCGCCACCGGGTGGTGGAAGTGATGCTGGTGGCCGGGGGTCTTCTCGCCGTTGCCGCGCGCCGGCCCGCCGCGATGGCCGCCGCGGCGTTCCTCGACGCGGCTGCTGTAGCAGTTGTCGCAGACGCGGAACCGGTGGTTGGCCTTCAGCCGCGTGCCGCAGACCGGGCAGGCGCGGGCGAGCGAGCGCTCGGCGAGCGTCCGCTCGATGAAGGCGTTCAGATGCGCCCGGCGCTCCTGGCACAAATCCATCTCGGGATAGGCGTCGGGGAAGCGGTAGGCCAGCCACGCATAGGCGGTCAGCTCCTTCACCGCGCGCTCGGCCTTCTCCAGTTCCACGTCGGTGCCGACGCTGTGGCGGAACCGCTCGGCCGCGTCGGGGGCGGCGTTGGGGATGCCCCGGCCCTGGTTGACCGCCCAGCCGCCCAGAAGGCGCAGGTTGTTCTGGTCGCGGGTGTCGATCGGGCAACGGGCCAGCATGTCGCGCTGCGCCAGCGGCAGCTTGGCGCGATCGACCGCGGTTGCCGCCTGGATGCGCTGCTCCAGGTCGGTCATACGGAAGGTCTGGTTGGCGCGCAGCAGTTCCTGACCCGCCGTGCGCAGCACCTTGGCCAGGCTATCGGTGTCCAGCTCCTGCGCGATGGCTTCGACATGGCTGAGGTTGGGCGAAATCCACGAGCGCGGGTCTTCCGGCGGCACCGGCGGCGAGGTCAGCGCCCGGCGCACCGGGTTGATGTTCTCGCCGTCCAGCACGGCGACGCGGCCTTCCTCATGCATCCCGAACCGGCCGGCGCGGCCGCCGATCTGGCGGATCTCCGACGCGGTCAGCTCGCGCTCCTCCCGCCCGTCATATTTGCGGGTGGTGGACAGCACGACACGGGCGACCGGCAGGTTCAACCCCATGCCGATGGCGTCGGTCGCCACCAGCACGTCGGCGGTGCCCTCGCGGAATCGGCGCGCCTCGGCCCGGCGGACCTCCGGCGACAGGGCACCGTAGATCACCGCGACATTGTGGTTGCGGCCCAGCAGGTCGTGGCGGAGCGCCATCACGTCCTTGCGCGAGAAGGCAATCAGGGCGTCGCCGGGCTTCACCTCCTCCAGCTTCACCCGCTCTTCCTGGACGCGCAGCGGCGACTTGCGGGTGAACTCGACGACCTCCAGTTCCTCGCCCATCGCATCGGCCAGACGCTTGACGTAGGGGATGGCGTCGGCGGAGCCGGTCATCAGAATTTCCGGTGCCGCCACGCCGGCCACCGCCTGGGTCCAGGCCCAGCCGCGGTCAGGATCGCCGATCATCTGGATCTCGTCGATGACGCAGGCGCCCCAGACCTTGGACGTGTTCACCATCTCGATGGTGGAGGAGGTGAAGGCGGCGCCCGGACGCACGTCGCGCTCCTCGCCGGTGACGAGGCTGCAGGGCCGGCCGCGCGTCTCCAGCGCCTCCTGCCCTTCCAGCGCCAGCAGGCGCAGGGGCGCCAGATAGCAGCCGCTCTCCGCCTCCGCCAGCCGGTCCATCGCCGCGTGGGTCTTGCCCGAATTGGTCGGGCCGACATACAGCCGCAGCTTGCGGATCATCGCGCGGGCGGTGGTGAAGCTGTCGAGATAGACGCCCATCCCGGACGCGTCCTCCAGCCGCTCCCGCCGAACCTTCAGGCCGGCGCGGGCGGCGGCGGTCGAGAACGCCTCCTCCATCGCGTCGAGCAGGGTCTGCAGGCGCGGAATGCGGCCGCCAAAGCCGATGACGCGGCCCAGCTCGTCGGCAAAGCCCTTCGGCCGCCAGGACTCGCCGAAGCCCGACGCCCGCTGCGCCATCGACGCGAACCAGCCGTCGACCCGGTCCCTCGCCTTGGCGATGGCGGGGGAGGACAGGCAGGCGCCCTTCACCCGCTTGCCCAGCGCCTTGGCCTGCGGCCGGCCGAACCCCTCGTCGGTGGTCAGCAGGCCCCACAGGTCGGCCTCGATGTCCGGCAGGGGGCCGAGCGCCACCTTGAAGCGCAGCTTCAGCTTCCGGTCGGTGCCGGGGATCTGGACGACGTGGTTGACCGCGACCGACCAGCGCGCCGGGGTGCTGTCGGAGTCCACCTCGATCCCGTCGCCGCGCACAACGGCGGCCACCGCGCGCAGAGCGACGCGGCGGTCGAATTCATCGGCAGTGCCGGGAGTACGGCCCGAGCGGGCGTTGTCGGAAGTGTCGTCGGTCATGATCGTCTTTTCTTGGAATTGCCCCGGTCATGCAAGCGCTTCGGCCGGGCATATCGGCCTAGAGGCCAGTCCGGCAGGGCGGGCGGCTCTGTCCTCGGACAACAGCCATAGAGCGCCAGGGTCTCTCTTTATGGCCGGGGTCTCTCTTTATGGGTCTGACCGGCCGATTCGGCAAGCCGAATCCCCCGAAGGGAGCAAGCCCGGGCTAATTCGAATCCGTCGCCGTTTCGCCGATCTCGCCCGTGCGAAAAGGGGGGAGCACCGGCCACATAGAGCCACGCAGGTTTGGTGGTCCGCCCCCAACGGGTTAGCCGCCGCTTCCCGGCGAACGGGCCGAACCGAACCGGCCGCCGGATCGGCAACAGGATCCGGCGTGAAACGATCAACGCTTTGCTCTGACTAATTTTCATTGGGAGATGCGCATGCCGAATCCTCGTGAGGTCCTGGAACTGATCGAGCGCATGCGGTGTATTTCGAACGACGGCGAGCGCCGGGCCCTGGTCGATCGGCTGGGCGCGGTGGACCGTCCGACGGTGCTGTCCTTCCTGAACGCGCATGGGCTGAACGTCTGCATGGGGTCGGACGAGGCATTGGCCGCCTTCGCCGCCTCGGACGTGCTGCTGCGCGACGGGATAGGGCTGCAGGCGGTCCTGCCGGTGCTGGGCATGCCGGCCGGCCTGAACATGAACGGCACCGATTTCATCCCGCTGCTGCTGAAATCTCTCACCCCCCGCGCAATCGCGATCTACGGCACCGCCACCCCGTGGCTGGACCGCGCCCGCGTCTTGCTGGAGGAGGCCACGCCGCACCGCTACGCCGACCTGCAGCACGGTTTCCACCCGGTGGAGCATTACATCGCCCAGGCGCGGGCCACCCGCCCCGACGTGATCCTGCTCGCCATGGGCATGCCCAAGCAGGAACAGGTCGCGGCGGAGCTGAAGCGCGCGCTGGACCACCCGGTGCTGATCGTCAACGGCGGCGCCATCGTCGATTTCCTGGCAGGCCGCTTCAAGCGCGCCCCGGAGGCGGTCCAGCGTTCCGGCATGGAATGGGCCTTCCGGCTGGCGCAGGAGCCGCGCCGCCTGTTCCGCCGCTATTGCATCGGTGCCTTCGGCTTCGCCTGGAGCACCCTTCGCCTTCGTCGTGCCGCATCCCTCCGCACCCGCGAAACGGGCGCCGCAGCGCCCGATCCAACCCGGATCGCTCCGTCACCGATCCGGCGGTCGCCCATCCAGAAGGAGCTTTGAGACGTGGAAAATCTTCCCCAGATCAATAACGGAGGCCATGGCGGCCCGCCGGCTCCGGCGTGGCCCACCCAGGTCGGCCACCATGTGCCGCGCGAGTTCGACGGCCCCGCTCCGGCCATGGGCCCCGACTTCCGGTTCATCCTGCGGGTGCTGGCGGCGCACAAGACGCTGATCGTCGTCATCGTGCTGGCGCTGACGGCCCTGTCGGCCTTCGCCGTCTCGCTGATGAAGGACAAGTACACCTCCGAAGCCCTTCTGCTGGTCGACAACCGTCAGGTCCGGGTCGTCCGGGCGGAAGACCAGGCGCTGAACGCCATCACGCCGGAAGACGGCGCGATCCTCAGCGAGATCGAAATCCTGAAGTCCACCGCCGTGCTGAGCCAGGCCGTCGCCGACCTGAAGCTGGCGACGAACCAGGAGTTCAACCCGCCGGTCCAGGCCGACGAGACGAAGCCCTTCGTCGAGCGCGCCACCGCCTGGACGCGCGAGCAGGCCCATGCCGTGTTCGGCCCCGAACTGCCGGGCGTCGTCCAGGCCGTGCTAGCCCACGGCGACGACATGACCAAGGACACCCAGCTGCGCGAGACGCGCGCCGCCGATAGCATCGACGGCGTCCTCGACCGCGTCCGCCGCAACCTGGAAGTCGGCGTCGTCGGCCGGTCGCGCGTGATCCAGGTCCGCTACACCGCCCGCGAACCGGAGATCGCCCAGAAGGTGGTGGACACCGTCGTCCGCCGCTACATGGAAACCCGCCAGCAGATGGACCGCGACCTGTCCACCAGCGCCGTCGCCTGGCTGGAAGACCGCATCGCCACCCTGCGCCGGGAAGTGGCGGAGGCGGACACCAAGGTCGACGCCGTCCGCTTCAAGGCCGGCCTGGTCAAGAACGGCACCAACGGCCTGATGGCCACCACCGAGCTTGAACAGGCCCGCCTGCGCCTTGCCGAGGCCGCGGCTCTCCGCGCCCGCGCCGTCGCCCAGGCCCAGACGCTGGAGCGCAGCTCCGGCAACGGCGGCAGCCTCGCCTCCCCGGTCGTGGCCCAGCTGCGCGCCACCGTCGCCTCCATCTCCACCGAGTTGGCCCAGCTGTCGCGCCAGTACGGTCCGAAGCACCCGCGCATCCAGGAACTGCAGGCCCGCCTGAACGAGGCCAACTCCTCGCTGCAGCAGGAGGTCCGCCACGAGATCGCTGGCGTCCGCGAGGCGGCAAACGTCGCCATCGAGCAGGAAAACGCCCTCAAGGGCATGATCGCCAAGCTGGAATCCGGCTATCAGACCATGGCCGTGGAAGCGGTGCCGCTGCGCACGCTGGAGGCCGAGGCCCAGGCCAAGCGCCAGCTGCTGGACAGCCTGCTCGGCCGTCTGGAAGAGGTGCAGGCCCAGCAGGACAACCGCGCCTTCCCGACCGCCGTCAAGCTGGTGTCGGCGCCGCAGGTCCCGCATGAGCCGTCGGGTCCGTTCCGCATGCTTCTGCTGCTGGCCGGCTTCGTCGCCTCGCTCGCCGTCGCCATCTTCATCGTCTTCGGCATCGAGCTGTTCCAGCGCCGCATCCGCACCCCGGACGCCGTCCGCCGCATCCTGGGCGTCGGCACGGTCCACATCGTCCCGCACCACTCCACCCGCGGCACCCGCGGCCGCCTGGACCAGATCTTCCAGAACCATCCCTTCTCGCTGTTCTCGGAATCGATGCGCGCCCTGTTCCGCAACCACCTGTCGGATCTGGGTCCGGTCGGCTCCATCGCCGTCACCTCGGCCCGCCCGCAGGACGGCAAGACCTCGATGAGCCTCGCCGTCGCCCAGGTCGCGGCCCAGGCCGGCCGCCGGGTCGTGGTGGTCGACACCGACTTCCGCCGCTCGCGCATCGACGGCCTGTTCAACCTGTCGGCCAAGAAGGGCCTGTCGGACTGGATCGCCGGCACCGCCACGCTCGACGAGATCGTGCACAGCAGCGACCAGGCGCCCTACGCCATGATCCCGGCCGGCCGCCTGATGCCGGAGACGCTGGACCGCTTCAACGTCGACGGCCTGATCCACCTGATGGCCGGCCTGTCGCCGCACTTCGACCTGGTGGTGTTCGACACCGCCCCGGCGCTGGCCGTGTCGGATGCCCGCATCGTCTGCGGCGCCGCCTCCAAGGTGCTGTTCGTCAGCCGCTGGGGCCACACCACGGCCAGCGACCTGCAGGCGGTCGCCGACCTGGGTCCGATCGACCACAGCAAGTTCGTCGCCGTCATGACCGACGTGAACCTGAAGAAGGCGGCGTCGCGCGGCTACCAGGGTCCCTACAACAGCTACATGGCGACCCGGAAATACTATGGCGACACCACCCTGCGGACCGCTCCGTAAGCGGCCCGTAGAGCGGGTGACCTGAAGCTCCTTCTACCCCGAGACCCTTTTCCTCCGGACGCTGCGGCGCCCGGAGGGAGGGGTCTCTTCATGACCACAGGCAATTGCATTCAACGTGTTCGCTGAGACAGCCCCTCTCCCCCTGTGGGAGAGGGGTTGGGGTGAGGGGTCGCAAACCCATTGATTCCCTCCGGCCTGCGGCCGCCGCACCCCTCTTCCCAACCCTTCTCCCTCAAGGGGAGAAGGGCATCCGAAGCGCGACGTCGCTCGATTAACCGTATGTCGTTGTCCTGCCAAGGACAGACTCGTCGTTGTCCTGCCAAGGACAGACTCAGCGACCGGCCACCGCGACCAGAGGAGACCCCCCTCCCCATGATCACGCTTCCGAAGCCCGGCCTTCCCAAATGGCGCCCCTCCCGGCGCGAGCTGCTGTGGACCGCCGCCGCCGGCGCCGTGCTGGCCAGCTGCCGCGGCGCCTCCGGCCCGACGCCGGCCGAGGCCGCCTCTTCCAAAGCCGCCACCGGGGCTGCGGAGCCGGCGGTGACGCTGCGCGACGCCTGCCGGGCGCTGGGCATCCGCCACGGCGCGGCGCGTGACCACTACATCGACCCGGACGACCCGATGCTGGATCGGCTGATGGCGCGGGAATGCGACGTCGTCACCCCCGAGAACGGCGGCAAATGGGGGCTCTTCCAGCACACCGAAGGCAATTACGACTGGCGCCGCTTCGATGCGGCGGTCGAGTTGGCGCGGTCGATCGGCGCAACGCCGAACTGGCACACGATCATCTGGCAGCATATGGGCATGCCGCCCTACATGAAGCTTCCGGCGGCCCGGCAGGCGGAGCTGGGCATTTCGGAAAGCGCCTATTTCTCGCCCGAAGGCACGTTGAGCGAGGAAAACGTCTGGCCGCGCTTCACCGGCGTGGTGGAGGCGGTGCGCCAGCGCTACGGCGACATCTTCTACCGCATCGACGTCGCAAACGAGGTCTTCTTCTGGGAGACGGAGGAAAGCCACCCGCGCCAGCAGGACCGCTACGGCTTCCGCCGCGGCATGTGGTGGGTGGCGGCAGGCGGCGCCGAGAAGGGGCCGGAATGGCTCGACCCCTTCTTCCACCATGTGCACAAGGCCTTCCCCAAGGCGAAGCTGGTGCTGAACGAGTTCGGCATCGAGATCGACGAGGGCTGGCAGCAGCGCAAGCGCGCCTATCTGCTGGACTGGCTGACCGGGGCGGTGAAGCGCGGCGTGCCGATCCACGGCATCGGTCTGCAGAGCCACCTGATCGGCGGCAAGCCCTATGACAGCGCGGGCATGCGCAAATTCCTCCGCGCGGTCGACAAGCTGGGCCTGTCCGTCCATCTGACGGAGATGGACGTCGACGAGACGCGCCTGCCCCGTTCCTGGTCGCGGGCGGAGAAGGACCGGGCGATGGCCCTGCTGGCCCGCAACTATCTGGCGGACGTGCTGGACAATGCCCGGCTGGAGGAGCTGTGCTGGTGGCACCTGCGCTCCGACCTGAATTTCATCGCCAGGGAGCATGCGGAGCTGAAGCCCCATCCCTCGCCCTATGATGCGAATTCCCGGCCGTTGCCGCTCTATGCGGCGGTGGTGGACACGTTGCAGGACAAGGCGCGGACCGGCAAGGCACGGTCGGGCTGAGCCGCCCGCGACCTGAAACGGTGCGGTGCGCAGCGGGGGTACGCCCTTCTCGGTTTCCACCCCCTCCGATAGGCCCGCGCCCCCGCCCCTTCGCGTGCGAGCGTCCGGTTGCGCTCCCGTTTAGAGTCCCTCAAAGCGTCCGGCACCCCCCTGAAGGAGAGGTCGATCGTGCAGAACACAGCCGACACATTGCCGATGGATCGCCTGCCCGCCGACCAAACGGGCGGAGACGCTCTCGTCGAGCGCTACCGGCGGAAGTTCCACCTCTCGCCGACCTATCCGCTGACGGCGGAGATGGTTCACCGGCACTGGGACCTGGAACGGCGCCTTGCCCGCGAATTGCTGGCGACCAAACCCGAAGAGCGCTGGGACGCATTCGAGCAGGCCTACACCACGCTCTACAGCAGCTGCCCCTGGCTGAACGAGGCGGAGGACGACGCCCACACCCGCGACGACGAGCTGGACTTCCGCCATTTCCTGACCCTGCTGGGCGGCCCGCAGGACGTGTACGAGGTGGGATCGGGCAAGGCGCGCCTGCTGCGCTATCTCGCCCGCCACGGCTATAGCTGCGTCGCCACCGAGGTGACGCGCGAACGCGGCGCCAGCTGGATCGAGCAGGATTCCAACATCACCTGGAAGAACAGCGACGGCGTGCATCTGGCCCGGTTCGAACCGGCCGACCGCTATGACAGCGTGATCTCCACCCATGTGGTCGAGCACATGCATCCCGAAGACGTCGTCACCCACATGACGAATGTCCGGACCATCCTGAAGCCGGGCGGGAAATACGTCCTGAGCATGCCGCACAAGTTCGCCGGCCCGGCCGACCTGTCGGAGGTGTTCGGACTGGACGAGCCGGTCTGCATGCATCTGCGCGAATACCGCTGGGGCGAGACGGCGGCGATGCTGCGCCAAGCCGGTTTCGACCGCGTCGAGGCGGTCTATGTGGTGCCGATGGCGGTGCGCCGCCGGTTGAACCTGCATTTCGCCAGCCGCGCCTATTTTGGCTATGTGCGGCTGGTTGAGGCATTTTTGGGACGCTTGCCGTTAACCCTTAATCGCAAGCTCGGAAGGGTTGGTCAGCTCTTTATGTTCCGCCCAGAGGTGTTCGTGGTGGCTCACAAACCGAAATGACCGCTTTTCGCGCACTTCTAAAGCACTGAAAAACAAAGATTCAGGGACACGATCTACCCCTTTGTTGCAGCAATGCATCGACAAAGGGGTTTTTCGTGTCCCTTTCTTTTCACAGGAGACAGTGGCATTAGAGCCGCATTTCCCTAAAATTTGAAATACCTCGTTAACCTTTTCCGGCCACTCTGAGCTCCAGAGAAAACACGGAAAAGAGGATTACTTCCAATGGCAACGAACCCCGTCGATATGACTTTCGTCGTCAATGCCTCGGGTGTGGCTGCCGGAGGAGTCTGGCCGCACTTCAAGTTCCTCGTCGACGGCGTCTCCGTCGGCCAGGCGACGGTCAATTCCACCAGCGCTGGCAAGTACAGCTTCACCACCAAGGTGGCGCCCGACGCCGCGCACAAGGTCCAGGTCGTGTATGACAACGACTGGCTGTCGACCGACAAGGCCGGCATGTACCGCGATCTGATCGTCAAGTCGATCGAAGTCAACGGCAAGACCATCGCTTCCAACAGCTCGACGGTCTCCTACGCCGCTGAGGGCCAGGGCACCCTGTCCGGCCGCGAAGTTCTGTCCTGGAGCGGCTCGCTCGACTTCAACATGTCCAAGGACGTGTTCGCCGGCGCCGCCGGGACCCCGACCATCCCCACCACGCCGACCACCCCGACCACCGGCGGCACGCCGATCGTCGTGAACGCCTACGGCAATGCGGCCGGTGGCGTGAACGCCCACTTCAAGGTTCTGGTCGACGGCAAGGTGATCGGTGAAGCCACCGCCGGCACCGCCGCGAAGGACTTCACCTTCAACGCCAATGTCAGCGCCGACGTGGCCCACAAGGTCCAGATCCAGTACGACAACGACGGCGTGGTCGGCGGCATCGACCGCAACCTGTACGTCAACAAGATCACCATCGGCGGTCACGCCGTCGCCCCGACCGACAGCATCGTGTCGATCGACAAGGGCGCGCTGGACGGCAGGGACGTCGTCGCCGGCCAGAAGGCGATGTGGTGGAACGGCACCATGGAGGTGAAGGCCGACAAGTCCTGGTTCGGCGGCACCACCACCACGCCGACCCCGTCCAACCCGTCGCAGCCGAGCCTGTCGGTCAACGACGTGTCGGTGACCGAGCCGACCGGCAGCACCTCCTCCGGCGGCATCCAGGGCTTCCTGAGCACCAAGGGCAACCAGATCGTCGACGAGGCCGGCAACACCGTCCGTCTCACCGGCATCAACTGGTTCGGCGGCGAAGGCTACAACTACGTGCCCGCCGGCCTGTGGGCCGACAGCTACCAGGGCCACCTGGAGAAGATGAAGTCGGTCGGCTTCAACACCATCCGCCTGACCATGTCGGACGAGATGTTCACCAGCTCGGCGGTGACCAACGGCATCGACTATTCGAAGAACCCGGATCTGGTCGGCCTGACCCGTCTGCAGGTCTATGACAAGGTCATCGACCATGCCGGCAAGCTCGGCATGAAGGTGATCCTCGACCACCACCGCAACGACGGCGGCGCCGGCACCAACGAGCACGGGCTGTGGTACACCAGCCGCTTCCCGGAATCGAAGGTCATCGAGAACTGGAAGATGCTGGCCAAGCACTATGCCGGCAACGAGACCGTCGTCGGCGCCGACCTGCACAACGAGCCGAGCGTCACGGCCACCTGGGGCGGCAGCGCCGCCACCGACTGGGCCTCGGCCGCCGAGCGCATCGGCAACGCCATCCAGACCGTGAACAAGGACTGGCTGCTGTTCGTCGAAGGCACGGAGTGGAGCAGCACGCTGGCCGGCGCGCAGTCCCGCCCGATCCATTTCGACACACCCAACAAGCTCGTCTACTCGCCGCATGCCTACGGCCACAGCGTCGGCAACTTCAGCTGGCTGAACGACCCGGCCTATCCGAACAACCTGCCGGCCCAGTACGACAAGATGTGGGGCTACCTGTACAAGAACGACACCGCGCCGATCCTGCTCGGCGAATGGGGTGGCCTGTTCAACAGCTCGGCCGAGCAGACCTGGGCCCGGACCATGGGCAAGTACCTGAACGGCGACTGGAACCTGGACGGCAAGAGCGACATCGCCGCCGGCGACAAGGGCATGAGCTGGACCTTCTGGGCCTGGACGCCGGAATCCGGTGACGTGGGCGGCATCCTGATGGACGACTACAAGACCATCAACCAGTCCAAGATCAACCTGATCAAGCCGGCCATGGAAGGCGCGATCTTCGACACCAACAGCGGTTCCAGCAGCCCGAGCACCGCCAACGCCACCTTCACGGTGAAGCTGTCGGCCGCCTCCAGCACCCCGGTCACGGTGGATTACGCCACGGTGGACGGGACGGCCAAGGCCGGTTCGGACTACGCCGCCACCAGCGGCAAGCTGACCTTCGCCGCCGGCGAAACCACCAAGACCGTCTCGGTCAAGGTGCTGAGCGACAGCGTGACGGAAGGCAACGAGACCTTCAGCCTGAAGATCTCCAACTCGACCGCCGCGACCATCGCCGACGCCACCGGCACCGGCACGATCACCTCGGCCGCCGCCAAGGCCGCCGCCGCGTCGCTGAGCTCGGCCGACCTGCTGGCCCACTCGCTGACCACCGCGAGCAGCACCGCCGCCGACCTGCCGACGGCGTCGGTTGCCAGCATCGACAGCTCGGTCACCGACCTGTCGCACGCCGCCTACGACACCGGCTACCACGGCATGGAGTGGCACGACCCGCTGGCGCACGCCGCCTAAGGGTCTGTCCTTCCGGACATCAGGCGTAACGGGAAAGGGCCGGCAGCCACGCTGCCGGCCCCTTCGCCGTTCCTGAAATCAGGAGCTTCAGCCCGGAACCGGCGAGGCGGCGGCGGTCGCCGCCATGGCGGACGGGCCGCCGACCGGCGCCGGATGCGGGATGTCGGGGATGGCGACCTCCGCCACCGCCTTGCCCGGATTGCCGGCGACGACGGTGCGCCGCGGCATCGGCTTGGTGACGACGGAGGACGCGGCGACGATGCACTCGTCGCCGATGGACACGCCGATCACCACCGCATGCGGACCGACCCAGACGCCGTCGCCCAGTTCCGGATAATGGGTCACCCGCCCGGTGGGAAGCAGGTCGTCCTTCTGGCCGAGCGTGACGCCGTGGAACAGGGTGACGTTGGCGCCGACGCGGGCGTTGGCGTTCACCACCAGCCCCCAGCCGTGCAGGATGCGCAGGCCGGGCCCGACCTCGGTTTCCCACGGCAGGTCCATGGCGGCGGAATGCTGGGTCCAGCGGTGCAGCAGCCGGCAGGCGGCCAGCAGCGGCTTGCGCAGCGGCCCGGCCATCCGGTCCGCCGCCTGGCAGCTGCGCAGGGTGAAGGTCACCCGGAACATGCGGTTGCCGGCCAGCAGTTTCAGCACCGCCCCAAGGCCGGAGCCGCCGCCGTAGCGGACGGCGTCCGCCGCGACGGTCTGCCGATAGGAGTAGCGGGGAGCGTCCTGCATCGCGGTGTGATCCTCCCGGGGGTCAATCATTGTCACGCTGTCTGCGGGCGGCGAAGAAACCGGCCGGCCATGCGGAACAGCATCGCACGGTCGGTCTTGCCGAAGCTCGGCCCGAACAGGGCGACGATGGCGAACAGCATGGTCAGGCCGACCTTGGCCGCGGCGTAGGTGGGGTTCACCTCGAACCCGAACAGGGCCAGCCCTGCCAGATAGGCGACGGCGCCGGGCGCCAGGATGCCCAGGATGCGGAACACGCTCAACGGCGGCTCCTTCGGGCTTAGGCGGCGGCACAGCGCCTCGGTCGAGACCAGCATCACCAGCTCGCGCCCCAGCACGCCGATGGCCCCGCCCATCAGGCCGAGCGGCCCCAGGGTGACGGCCATGATCAGCACGCCGACCGCCAGCCCGCCCAGCGAGATCGCCGGCAGCACGCCGACCTTCTTGGTCTTAACCAGCCCGACCTCGGCATGCATGCGCACGCCGTGCACCACATAGGCCAGCACCAGCAGCGGCATGCAGGGCAGCACCGTGTCGTACTCGCTGGATGCGATCAGCCACAGCACCTCCGGCGCGGTCAGCGCCATGCCCAGCGCCGCGGCCGACAGCAGGACGACGAACAGGTAGAAGACGAACTCCGACTGTTCCCGGCCGGCGGTGTTCTCCTGCGCCTCGATCCGGCTGACCGACCAGATCTGCAGGAAGGACGCGGTCAGGAACATGTAAAGCATGGTGGCGAGCCGCAGCCCGAAGGACAGCACGCCGACCGCCGCCACGCCCATCAGCAGGTTGACCAGATAGCGCATGGCGAACTGGTTGCCCATGTCCAGCATGGTCTGCGGCATGAAGGGCAGGCCCAGCACGGCCACCCGCTTCAGCAGACCGAAGGAAAATCCCAGGCCGTTCGCCACCAGGATCGCCACGGTCAGCCCGACGCCCAGCCCGACGAAGGTGATGGCATTGGCAAGGAAGATGCCGGTGACACCCAGGTCCATCCACAGCAGGAAGCTGAGGTTGAGGCCGATCAGCCCGACCGCCTTGCCGACGGAAATCAGCAGGCAGGTGCCCGACCGTTTGTGGACCCGGTAATAGGCCAGCGCCAGCTCGAACACCGCGCTGAAGGCGATGCCGGCGAAGGCGAAGGCGATGATCGGTCCCTGGTCCCGGTTGCCGAACAGCAGCTCGCTGGCGCCCCAGCCGGCCGGCAGCGCCACCGCCAACAGGGCCAGCGAGGCGGCCCACAGCCCGATCATCGTCGTGCTGACAACGCGGGACCGGCCGGGCTCGTCCGGATGTTCGAAATAGACGACGGTGAAGGCGTTGATCATTCCGATCATCAGCATGACGGCGACGATGTCGCCCACGACGCTGATCAGGGCGTAGACGCCGAACTCCGCCGGTGACAGGACCTTGGCATAGAGCGGCAGCAGAAGCAGTCCCGCGGCGCGGTTGACCACATTCGCCACCATGAACATCCAGCCATGCTTGATGATGGTGCCAGCTTCGAGAGCCATCCGGTTTCCTTCGCCCCCTGTTACCCACCGTCCCTCCCCCGCCCCGCTCGCCCCGGTCCCACTCGGGATGGGGGGCGCGGCGTCCGGTGCATCACACAGGCGCACAACGGGAATGGAGCGCGGGAAAGGACCGCGCCAAATCTCGGCGGCGGTCCGGAAAGCGTCAATTCGGCCTTGAAGCGACGACGGCACTCTTCGGTGCTAGTCACCACGGCTTCGGTCAGCGAACCCGCCAGAGGAACCGGACCTTCAGATTAGGCATTCCGGCGGACTGGCACGCTGCCTCCTACGCCCTGCAACAGGCAAGGGTGCGTTCGCGCCGCGCCTTCGCTCGGAATCGTTGACCACCCTCCATAGGGAAAGCCGGGCAGACACCCCTCCCCGCAAGTTTGGCGATTGCCCCCTTCCGCGCCACGGCGATCCAACCGGTCGAGGGAGGCCGCCGCCCATTTCTACCCACAATTCGCGGTGGGTTCAGGTGGCGACAGGGGTGCGGCACCACCTTGCCCTTACCCCGAAACGCTATCCCCCCCGGGTACAGCATCCAAAAGTATCGCCATTAATATTCGGGTGTGCGCACCCTTTGAAACTCCGGTGGTATCGCGGACGCGAAATCAACGTCCGTATGCACTGTTGCTGCCTGCGCCTCCTCATCCTAATTCGTCCTCAACGAACCGCGGATCGGCTGACAAAAATCATGAAAGAGCGATCTTTACACAAATGCGCCGCTGCGGACTTCGCGGCGCAGCAAAGTAAAGACCGGCCGTTTCCCAAGAGACGCTGATGACGAGCGACCACCCGCACGAATAGCCGTGCGGTGGCTGGCATTCCCTTCAACCACGGGACCTGCGATGAGCAAACTGGACCCAGAAGCGGTCATTGATCTGACCTCGGCAAAGAAGGCGACGTTCCCGACGATCGCCCCCGGGCTGTTGCTGGCACTCTCCGATGGCCTCGTTCTCGCCTTGGTGGGTTGGACGCTCAACCATTTCCTCGGCACCGACCCGCTGGTCGATCCGGTGGAGGCCGCCGCCTGGCAGCGGTCGCTGGTCACCGGCCTGATGCTGGTGCCGCTGGTGAAGTCGGTGTTCGGCATCTACACCCTCGGTCGTTTCGACTACATGGAACGGACGAGGCGGACCTTTCAGGCGGCCTTCCTGTGCTGCGCCGTCCTGGCCGTCCCCTTCATCGTGATGGAAGGCTTCCGCTCCTTCTTCGTGGAGGCGCTGTCGATCGCGCTGCTCGGCTTCGCCGTCACCTATGTGGCTGACCTGCTGCTGATCCAGGGGCTGCTGTCCAGCGCGCTGGACTGGCGCACGCCGGTGATGATCGTCGGCGCCGGCCCGCAGGGTGCCGCCATCGCCGAGAAGCTGCAGCGCCTGCCCTGGCTCGGCATGCGTCCGGTCGGCTTCGTCGACGACGACGACAGCCTGTGGCAGACCCGCGTCGCCGGCCTGCCGGTGATGGGTCCGGTCGAACTGCTTGCCAAATCGCCCGCCGTCGCCCGCCAGGCCACCGCCGCCATCGTCGCCGACATGGGACGCCACGGCAGCGACCTGACCGGTCTGGTGCGCACCCTGCCCTTCCGCCAGGTCTATTGCGTGCTGGGCGAGGGCAACGTCAGCGCCGTCGACGCGACCTATCACAACCTGCACGGCTCGCTGGCCCTGCGCGTCAGCGTCCGTCCGCCGACCGGCTACCTGCGCATCCGCCGCGCCATGGACATCGTGCTGTCGGCGATCCTGCTGGTCGTGGTGGCGCCGCTGATGCTGGGCCTCGCCGTCGCCATCAAGCTGGACAGCCCCGGCCCGGTGATGTTCCGCCAGAAGCGCTGGGCCGGCGGCAAGCAGACCTTCGACCTGCTGAAGTTCCGCTCCATGCATGTCGATGCCGAGGAACAACTGCAGCAGTTGCTGGAGAACGACCCGGTCGCCCGCGAAGAGTACATGACCTACCACAAGCTGACGGTCGATCCGCGCATCACCCCGCTCGGCCGCTTCCTGCGCAAGACCTCGCTCGACGAGCTGCCGCAGCTGTGGAACATCCTGATGGGCGACATGAGCCTGATCGGCCCGCGCGCCTACATGCCGAAGGAACTGCCGGAGGTGGGTGACTCCGCCACGGTGATCGGCTCCGTCCGTCCGGGCCTGACCGGCTATTGGCAGGTGTCGGGGCGCCACCGCACCACCTTCCAGGAACGCGTGTCGATGGATGTCTTCTATGTCCGCAACTGCGGCCTGCTGTTCGACTTCTTCATCCTCTGCAAGACCGCGGTGATGGTGCTGAAGGGCGACGGTTCGTAAAGCCGCCGCCCTCCCGGACCGAATGCCAGCCGGACCCCCGCGCCACCCGCGCGGGGGTCTTTTTTTCGTCAATGCCGCGCCGTTCCGGAAAATGCTTAGGGTCCATTCCCTTTTTCGGGCGGTAACGGGAGCGGGAAACGCGATTCCGGCTACCCCTTTCGGGCGCGACCTCCTTCGGTCTAATGCCACCGCCCGGCTACGAGATGGGGGGTGGCAACCGCATCTTCAGTGCTGCAAAGCCGAACCCGGAACGGCAGCCTAAGGGAAAGCCGATGAAAATCCTCGATTTTCTGGAAAAAAGCATCGCCGTCATCGGCATCATGGCCTTCGGGGGCTCGGTGCTTCCGCTGATGCTGACCGGCGGCGACCCGCTGGCCGGCGACCTGGAAGCGGCCGGGGTCACGGTCTTCTACGGCGGCATCTATGTCCTGCTGCTTGCCGCGATCGCGCTGAGGCCGGCGATCGCCTTCCAGATTCCCTTCGCCAGCCCGGCACTGACGGCGATGATCGCCTTCGCCTTCCTGACCGCATTGTGGTCCCTGTTCCCGGACGTGACGCTGCGCCGGTCGATCGCCTTCCTGTTCACCACGGTGTTCGGCATCTGGCTCGGCCTGCGGTTCCGCTTCCCCGAGATCATGCGGTTGATCGTGGTCGGGCTGTCGGTGCTGATGTTCGCCTCCTTCTTCATGATCTTCGCGATGCCGGAGATCGGGCTGGACAGCGCCCAGCATGTCGGCGCCTGGAAGGGCGTGTTCTTCCAGAAGAACGTGACCGGCCGCATGATGGTCTGGCTGATCCTGGCCCTGGTCTGGCTGGACTGGCAGAAGGAGCAGAGCCGCTGGGTCACCCGGCCGCTGATGATCCTGGCCATGCTGCTGATCGTCATGAGCCGGTCGGGCACCGGCCTGATCACCTCCATCCTGGTGTCGGTGGCGCTGCTGTCCACCACCATGCTGCGCGGCAGCATCCGCAACTTCGCCCCCACCATGGCGCTGCTGCTGGCCCTGCTGGTCATCATGGTCACGGCGGGCGCCACCTTCTGGTACGACGTGCTCTACGCTCTGGGCCGCGACCCCACCCTGACCGGACGCACGGTCCTGTGGGAGCACATCGTTCATTCGGTCGGCGAGCGTCCGCTGCAGGGCTACGGCTATGCCGCCTACTGGTTCGGCTTCAACGGTCCGGGGTCCAGCTTCACCCGCGACTGGGGCATCACGTCGGCCCACAGCGGCTGGCTGGAGCTGACGCTCGACCTCGGGCTGGTGGGCGTGGCGCTGGTGCTGGTGCTGCTCTGCCGCCTGCTGTTCCAGGGCTTCTTCGCCGCCCGCTACGGCAACAGCCGGCCCGAGGCCGCCTGGACCTTCGCCGTCGGCTGCGCCCTGCTGGCGGTGTCGGTGTCGGAGAGCGTGTTCGCCGAGCGCCATTCCATGAATTGGGTGATCGCCACCATCGCCGTGGTCCGTCTGGTTCAGCAGAGCCGTTGGCAGCGGCTGCTGAACGACCGCGCCGCGGAACAGGCCCGACTGCACCGGCATGCCCCGGCCGGGATGAACCCGTCGGGCATGGGGCCGGCCTACGCCACCCAGAGCCGGGGACTCTAGCCGCCGCATCCGCCCTTCGAACATCCGGCCTGCACAAGGCCCAAGTCACCAGCGACCTTTCCCATTTTCCTTCGACCGAAGGCAGACCCATGAGCCAGAACAACGAGCCGGCAAGCTTCAACCGTCCGGCAACCGGCAAGCAAGGCGCCGGCAAGCAAGGGGCCGGCGAACAGGCGGCCAACGACGAGGCGGCGCCCAACGAGCAGGTCACCGTCGTGATCCCCACGCGCAACCGTCCGGACATGGTGATGCGGGCGGTGCGCAGCGCGCTCGACCAGACCTACCGCGATCTGGACGTGATCGTGGTGATCGACGGCCCCGATCCTGCCACCGCCTCCCATCTGGCGACATTGGCCGATCCGCGGCTGACCGTGATGGAACTCGAGACGAACCACGGCGCGGCGGAGGCCCGCAACATCGGCGTGCGCAGCGCGCGGGGCGACTGGATCGCCTTCCTCGACGACGACGACCATTGGATGCCCGAGAAGGTGGAACTGCAGATGGCGGCCCGCCCGGCCGACGTCCGCTTCCCCATCATCAGCTGCCGCTGTCAGGTGGTGACCGCCCGCGGCACCTTCGCTTGGCCGCGCCGGCTGTCGACGCCGGCCGACGCCATCGGCGACTACCTGTTCGTCCGCCGCGGGCTGTTCAAGGGCGAGACCTTCGCCCCCACCACGACCCTGCTGACGCCCAAGGCGCTGCTGCTGCGCAACCCCGTTCCCAAGTCCCGCTTCGACGATTGGGAATGGCTGATCACCTGCGGCCGGATCGACGGCGTGGCGCTGATCCATATCCCGGACGTGATGGCCGTCCATTACACCGAGGAGAACAACCGGGTCACGCTGTCGACCTGCCACAACATCAACCACGCGCTGGAATGGGCGGAGGAGATGCGCAACCACCTCTCCCCGCGCGCATACGCCAGCCTTCTCCTCCAGGCAACCGGCGGCGAGCAGGCGGCCCGCACCGCAGGCACCCGCTGGCGGATCCTGAATTCCGCCTTACGCGACGGGCAGCCGACGCCGATGGCACTCGCCACCTTCACCATGCACTCGCTGATGCCCGTCGGACTGCGACGCCGGCTGCGCCAAGCCCTGTTCTCCGCGTCCGACGCTGCCTGAGCCGGAAAAGGACCCTGACGCCTATGGACAGCATCAACGACAGCCGTGCCCCCAGCCGCCAGCCGGAAACGGCCAAGCGCACCGTGGTCGTCTTCGCGACGCCGGGTGCGCTCGACGGCGGCGGCGGCATTGGCCGCATGACGGGCTATGTGGTCGACCAGTTCGACAAGACGGGGACGACCCAATCGATCATCCTCGATACCCGCGGCACCGGGAGCGTTCTGCTGTCGCCCTTCTACCTCGGCTTAACCCTGGCGCGGATGGCATGGATCCTGGCCCGCCGCCGGGCGTCGGTCGTTCACATCAACGTGTCGGAGCGCGGCAGCTTCCTGCGCAAGGCGGCGGTGCAGGCCGTGGCCGGGGCGCTGTCCTGCCCGACCGTCGTCCACCTGCACGGCGCGTCCTTCGTCGAATATTTCGAAGGCGGCGTCTTCGCCCGCGCGATCAGCCGCTGGCTGTTCAACCGCTGCGGCCGGGTCGTCGTGCTGGGCGACAATTGGCGGGACTATCTGGTCCAGTCGGTCCGCACCGATCCCCGCAAGATCCGGGTGCTCTACAACGCCGTGCCCGACGTCGGCGCCGATCTCGGCACCCGTCCGCCGCCGGAACCGGGGGCCGTCCTGTCCCTGCTGGTGCTGGCCAACCTGTCGGAACGCAAGGGCATCGGTACCCTGCTGCGCGCCTGCGCCCTGCTGAAGGAGCGCGGCCAGCCCTTCCGGGTCACCATCGGCGGCGGCGGCGACGTGGACGGCTACCGCGCCATGGCCGCGGAATTGGGAGTGGCGGAGGAGTGCAGCTTCCTCGGCTGGATCGGCCGGGAGGAGGCGCACGCCCACATCCGCTCCCACGACATGCTTCTGCTGCCCTCGACCCATGAAGGCCTGCCGATGGTGATCCTTGAGGCGCTGTCGGCACAGCTGCCGGTGATCACCACCCCGGTCGGCTCGATCCCGGAGGTGCTGGCCGATGGCGAGACCGCGCGGATCATCCCGGTCAACGACGCCGCCGCCCTGGCCGGCGCGATCATGGAGGTCGGCAGCGACTCGGCGCTCTACAGCCGCCTGGCGGAGCAGGGGCGCCGGCTTTTCCTGAAGCAGTTCGTGATCGACGCCTACGCCAAGTCCCTTTTGGCCATCTACCAGGAGCTGGACCGCAGCGGAACCGAGCTGTCGGGGGAGCTGGACAAGCTGGCCGGGTCGGCCGCCGCGGCCTCCAAACGGAGGTGACGGCGACCCGCCGCCGGTTCGATGATCGGGTTAGGAAACAATCAGGAAGCGTATAACCGGAATGGAGATTGAACATGCACAGGTTGGGTAACCATACCGGCAGGCCAACCCGTTCGGTCGCTCCACAGCGTGCGGGTGCGGCATCGCGTAAACTTGCACCTGCACGTCGCCCGGCCCCCGGCCGCGGAACGTTCCAACCGGCGGCAGCCGACCGGCCGCACCACTGTTTGCAGTCCCCCGGCGCCTGACCGACAGGCAAAAGGGATAGAGGCCGAAAACAAAACAAGCCCGCCGCTGCCGTCGAAGGACGGGCGTCAAACGGCTAAATGCCGGGACGCGAAAGAGGAAAGGCGGGCCGGGAAAGGATCAGGAGTGGACATGATTTACATCGTCTCCCCCGGCGGCACCCAGGAGAAAGGCGGAATGGGCCGTGTGGTCGACAACTTCACCACCGATCTCCGGCAGAACTGCCCGGACGTGAAGTTCGAAGTGGTCGACAGCTACGGTCCGGGCAAATTCCACCTGATGCCCCTCTACTTCGCACGGGCCACCGCCCGCCTCGCCGGCTGCTTCGTCGCCGGAAAAGCCGACCTCGTCCACATCCACATGGCGGAATATGGCAGCGTCCTGCGCAAGGGCATCCTGATCGCCATGGCCCGCGCCTTCGGCGTGCCGGTCGTCCTGCACCTGCATGGCGGGCGTTTCCCGAAGCACTTCAAGGACTCTAGCCTGGTCATGCGCTGGGCGATCCGCCGCATGATGGCGATGACCAGCGAGATCGTCGTGCTGGGCGAATTCTGGCGCGACTGGGTCGCCGAGGCCTTCGGGCCGGAAGCGCGCCAGCGCACCACCCTGCTGCACAACGCCGTTCCCGGCCCGGCGAAGCCCCCCGTCCGCGACGATGCGGAGGACGGCTTCGCCGGTCCCGTGCGCCTGCTGTTCCTCGGCCGGCTGATCAAGCTGAAGGGCATCGACGTCCTGCTGAACGCACTGGCGTCCCCCGCCTGCCGCGACCGCAATTGGCAGGTCACAATCGCCGGCGACGGCGACCTGGAGACCTACCGCAGCCTCGCGACGGAGCTGGGCATCGCCGACCGCGTGACCTTCACCGGCTGGCTTGATCAGACCGGCTGCCGGCGCGAACTGGCCAACGCCCATGTCCTGGTCCAGCCCTCGATGTTCGAAGGCCTGCCGATGTCGGTGCTGGAGGCGATGGCGGAAGGCCTGACCATCGTCGCCACCCCGGTCGGCAGCGTGCCCGACGCCATCGCCGACGGCGAGACCGGGCTGCTGGTGCCGCCGGGCGACGTCGCCGCGCTGGCCGACACGCTGTCGCGGGTGATCGACGACCGCACCCTGCGCCGCAACCTCGGCGCCGGGGCCCGCGCCCGGTGGGAACGCCAGTTCGACGTCGCGGTGTTCCGCGAACGGCTGCTGGAGATCTACCGCCGCAACGCCCGCGGCAGCCTGAGCACGACACCCGCCGTCCCTGCCGGGCCTGTGCCGGCCTCCGGGCCGACCGGCCACTCCAAGAGCACGACCGGCTGAAGCGACGAGACCAGCCCTACCCCCGGTCCCGGCACGGACCGGGGGCATCGACAAGAAGGAGGGTAAGCACCATGAAGAACGCCATCGCCAATCTGGTGCGCTGGTCGGGGTTCGGTGCGATGCAGCGGTTCCTGAAGGCGCGCCACGGCGTCACCATCGTCGTCTACCACGACCCGACTCCGGAAGTGCTGCGCGAGCATATGCGGTGGTATTCGAAGCACTATGGCTTCACCACCCTGGACGCGGTGGCGACCGCGATGGAAACCGGCCGGTGGGACAAGCTGCCCGCCTATCCGCTGGTGATCACCTTCGACGACGGTCATCGGAACAACACGGAACTGGCGCCGGTGTTCCGCGAATTCGACCTGCGTCCGACGATCTATCTCTGCAGCCAGATCGTCGGCACCGCCCGCCCCTATTGGTGGAAGACCCCCGCCGCCGACGGCATCGGGGTGGAACGGCTGAAGCGGGTCGCCGATCCCGAACGCCGCCGCCTGCTGGCCGAGGCCGGCAACGATCCCGACCGCGACGGCGCCGACCGCCAGGCGATGACCTGGGACGAGATCGCGCGGATGACCGACGTCGCCGATTACGGCGCCCACACCCGCACCCACCCCATCCTGCTGCAATGCGACGACGGCCGCTGCGCCGACGAGATCGCGCTGTGCCGCACCGAGTTGGAAGAGGCGCTGGGCCGGCCCTGCCGTCACTTCGCCTTCCCCAACGGCGATTTCAGCGACCGCGAGGTCGAGGAGATCCGCCGCGCCGGCTACCGCACGGCGCGCACCATCGATCCCGGCTGGAACGACGCCTCCACAGATCCCCTGCGGCTGAAGGCCTTCCCGGTGTCCGATGACGCGACGGTGGAATGGCTCAGTGTGCAGCTGACCGGCATCCCGGCATGGCTGCGCAAGCGCAAGGGCGGCACCGGCGGCGCAGAGGCCGGAGAGGTCATGTCCGGATGGTCGGGGTCGATGGCGAAGCCCAAGTCTGCAGGCGTATGACCGCCAATTACTTTCGCACGCCAAAGGTCAGGACACCGTCATCTAGCCCTATAACCAGACAACAGAGTGGCTAACCACAGACTTCAAGGCACTCCTATCCTTTGATCCCTCGCAAAGCAGCGCGATCGTCACAATAAAATTGCATATCACGCCGATGCGAAATCGAAGGCCGGAACGACGAAAGGACAGCAGGCAGGGGGTCAGCCGGAACCCGCCCCCGGACAGTCCCGACGAAGCCCCAGGACCCGGTTTCGACCGAACCCTCTTTCCGACAGAACCCCTTTTGCGACGCAACCCAAGTCGACCGAACCCAGCAGGAGTTTTCAGAGACATGCGGACCGCCACCCTGACCGACACGACCCTGACCGCTCCCGCCCTGCCGGAAATCCGCGCGTTCATCGTGGAGAACTTCCTGCTCGGCAAGGACTCCGGCTTCGACAACAGCGAATCCCTGCTGGAGTCGGGGATCATCGACAGCACGGGCATCATGCACGTCGTCGCCTTCCTGGAAGAGCGCTTCGGCATCGCCGTCGATGACGACGACATGATCGCCGACAACCTGGAATCCGTGGACCGCATCGCCGCCTTCGTCGGCCGCAAGCAGCAACTCCGCAACGCCGCCTGATCCCGCGGGAACGACGGCGGAAGCGGCCCAAGACGGACATGGCCGAGACGGGCGCGGCCAAGAAGACGGGCAAAGGCAAGAAGGACATCCTCCCATGGCCCATCTGGTTCACCAGCTCCTCACCGACACGGCCCGGCGCGATCCCGACCGCACCGCGCTGATCGCCGGGGATGCCCGCCGCAGCTTCGCCGAGCTGGATCGTGAAAGCGACGCCGTCGCCTGCGCGCTCCAGTCGGCGGGGATCGCCCGCGGCGACCGCGTCGCGGTGATGCTGGAGAACTCCATCGAGTATGTCGCCGGCCTGTTCGCCACCCTCAAGGCCGGCGGCGTCTTCGTCCCCGTCAATCCGTCCACCAAGGCCGACAAGCTGACCTACCTGCTGGCCGATGCCGGCGTCCGGGTCCTGATCGCCCCGGCGGCGCTGGCCCGGCAGGTCCTGCCGGCGCTGGAGGCGGTGGAAACTCCGCCGGCCGTCCTGTGGGTCGGGGCCGGTCTTCCGGCCGGTGCGGCGGGGCTCCTCTACGCCGACGCGCTGGCGGCCCCGCAACGGCAGCCGATCGATCCCGGTCTGATCGACCAGGATCTGGCGGCGATCATGTACACCTCCGGCACCACCGGGCGACCGAAGGGCGTGATGCTGACCCACGCCAACTACGTCAACACCAGCTGGGCGATCTCCACATATCTGGAGAACACGCCCGACGACGTGGTCATGTGCGTCCTGCCGCTGACCTTCGGCTATGGCCTGTCCCAGGTGATGACCGGCGTCCGCGTCGGCTTCACCCTGGTGCTGGAGCGTTCCTTCGCCTTCCCGATGGAAACGCTGAAGCGCATGGTCCAGCATCGGGTCACCGGCCTGCCCGGCGTGCCGACGGTCTTCTCCACCCTGCTGGGGCTGGACGCGGCGAAGACCGCCGATCTCGGCAGCCTGCGCTATCTGACCAACGCCGCCGCTCCGCTGCCGGCCGCCCATCTCCGCCGTCTGCGCGAGCGGTTCCCGCAAGCCGTCTTCCATTCCATGTACGGCATGACGGAGTGCTGCACCCGCATCAGCACGCTGAGCCCCGCCGAACTGGACGCGAAGCCGGCCTCCGTCGGCCGCGCCATCCCCAACTGCGAGGCCTTCGTCGCCGACGAGGAGGGCAACCGCCTTCCCCCCGGCCAGGTGGGCGAGCTGGTGGTGCGCGGCGCCAACGTGATGCGCGGCTACTGGAACCGGCCGGAGGAGACCGCCCGCCGCCTGCGCCGCGGTCTCCAGGGCGAGACGCTGCTGTTCACCGGCGACCTCTTCACCCAGGACGCCGAAGGTCACCTCTACTTCGTCAGCCGCAAGGACGACGTGTTCAAGTGCCGCGGCGAGAAGATCAGCCCCCGGGAAGTCGAGAACGCACTGTACGAGTTGGACGGCGTTCTGGAGGCCTGCGTGATCGGCGTCCCCGACGATGCCGACGGCTTGGCGGTCAAGGCCTTCCTCGTCCCGCGCGACGGTGCGGCCCTGTCGGAAGCGGCGATCCGGCAGCACTGCCGCGGCCGACTGGAAAGCCACCTCGTGCCGAAATTCATCGAGTTCCGGGACAGCCTGCCGAAGACCGACTCCGGCAAGATCAGGCGGGCGGAGCTGATGGGGGAAATGCGGGCGGAGCCCCCCACCCTAACCCTCCCCCGCTGGGCGGGGGAGGGGACAGGCGCCTGATCGATAAAGCAGCGGCAGTCCCTCCCCCGCCCAGCGGGGGAGGCTAGGTGGGGGTCTAACCTCCCCTACACAGAACACCACCACGAACAACACCCACCCCAGGACAGAGAGCACGCTCATGTGTGGTGTCGCCGGAGTTCTCGCAGGATCGCATGCCGAACCGCCCGGTCTGGACGAGCTGAAGCGCATGATCGCCATGCTGGGCCACCGCGGTCCGGACGGCTACGGCTTCTATCGTGACGACCGGATCGGGCTTGCCCATGCGCGGCTCAGCATCGTCGGCCTCGCCGGCGGCTTCCAGCCGATCCACAACGAGGACCGCACCCTCTGGATCAGCTTCAACGGCGAGATCTTCAACCACGTCGAACTGCGGCGGGATCTGGAGGCGCGCGGCCACCGCTTCTACACCCGGACCGACACCGAGGTGATCGTCCATGCCTTCGAGGAATACGGCCCCGCCACCTGGGCCAAACTGAACGGCCAGTTCGCAATCTGCCTGTGGGACACCAAGCGGCGCGAGCTGTGGCTGGTCCGCGACCGGCTGGGCATCCTGCCGCTGTTCTATGCCCGGCGCGGCGATCATCTGGTCTTCGCGTCGGAGGCCAAGGCCCTGTTCGGCGGCGGCCGGGTGACGCCCGCCTTCGACCCGGCCCGTCTCGCCCAGGTCTTCACCCATTGGAGCACCGCGCCGCATGGCAGCGTGTTCGCCGGTGTGGAGAGCGTGCCGGCGGCCACCGCCATCCGCGTCGACTCCACGCTCGCCCTGCATGTCGACCGCTACTGGCAGCCCGACTTCGCCACCGATCCGTCGCTCGCCAAACTGTCGCTGGACGAGGCGGCCGACCGGCTGGAGGAGAAGCTGCTCGACGCCATCCGCCTGCGGCTGCGCGCCGATGTGCCGGTCGGCGTCTATATCAGCGGCGGGCTCGACAGCTCGGTGATCGCCGCGCTGGCCCGGAAGCTCGACACCACCCACATGCACAGCTTCGGCGTCCGCTTCACCGATGCCGGCTTCGACGAGACGCCACAGCAGCGGCTGGTCGCCGGCCATGTCGGGACCGAGCATCACGACATCCTCTGCAGCCCGCAGGACATCCAGGCCGCTCTGCCCGACGTCATCCGCCATGGCGAGACGCCGCTGGTCCGCACCGCCCCCGCCCCGCTCTTCCTGCTGTCGCGTCTGGTGCGCGAGAGCGGCATCCGCGTGGTGCTGTCCGGCGAGGGCGCCGACGAGTGGCTGGCCGGCTACGACATCTTCAAGGAAGACAAGGTCCGCCGCTTCTGGGCGCGACAGCCCGACAGCAAGGCGCGGCCGAAGCTGCTGGGCCGCATCCACCCCTTCGCCGCCGTCAACGGCCAGAAGGACAGCCCGCTGTGGCAGGCCTTCTTCAAGCGCGGGATGATGGATACGGAGGAGACCTTCTACGCCCACCGCACCCGCTGGCGGAACACCGCCTGGTCGCAGCGCCTGCTGTCCGCCGACGTCCAGGCCGCAGCCGACGATGCCGCTTTCGAGGCGCATGTGGCGGCCCATCTGCCGGACGGCTGGTCGCGCTGGTCGCCGCTCGCCCGCAGCCAGTGGGCGGAGATATCCTCCTTCATGACGCCCTATTTGCTTTCGGCCCAGGGCGACCGCGTCGCCATGGCCAACAGCATCGAGGTCCGCTATCCCTTCCTCGACCCGGCGGTGGACGACCTCTGCGCCGCTCTACCGGACCGGGTCAAGATGCTGGGGCTGCGCGACAAGCTGGCCCTGCGCCGGCTGGCCGCCCGTCACCTGCCGGCCGAGATCTTCCAGCGGCCGAAGCGCCCCTACCGCGCCCCGATGACCACCGCCCTGTTCGGCGACGGCGCTCCGGACTATGTCCGCGACCTGCTGTCGCCGGACGCGCTCGCCCGCTACGGCCTGACCGATGCCGACGCCGTCTCCGCACTGGCCGACAAGGCCCACCGCCAGAACGGCCGCATGGCCGGCGAACGGGAGGAGATGGCCCTGGTCGGCACGCTGACCCTGCAGATGCTGGCGCATTACGTCCATGACGAGCTTCCCCAGCGCATCCGCGACCTGCGCGATGCCCTGGATCGTGCCGAAATCCACGTGCTGGAGGATCGGGCCGGCGACGCCCGGACCGCCACGCTTCAGCCTACCGCGGCCTGACCGCCGCGATACATTTCTGACCGACGATGCATCAACCCCCATCGGGAACCGTGACCATGCTGAACGCCCTGTCCTCGCCCCTCGCTCAGTTCGACTCCAAGGCCCTCGATCTGGATTGCGCGGCCGCGGCGCGTGAGATCGAAGACGCCATCCAACGCATCGTCGCCCAGGATCTGCGCCGCCAGGGCATCGTGCTCGGCGTGTCCGGCGGGATCGACAGCTCGGTCTGCGCCACGCTCGCCGTCCGCGCCCTGGGGCCGGAGCGCGTGCTGTGCATCTTGATGCCGGAGAAGGAAAACTCGCCGAAGAGCACCCGTCTCGGCACCCTGCTCTGCGAGCATCTCGGCGTCACCCCGGTGATGGAGAACATCACAGGTCCATTGGAGGCTCTCGGCTGCTACGAGCGGCGCGACAACGCCATCCGCCGGCTGTTCCCGGAATTCGGTCCGGGCTGGAAGCAGAAGATCGGTCTGGCCGGCAACCTGCTGGACGCCGACCGTGTCAACTACTTCACCCTGACCGTCGAATCGCCGGACGGCGAGCGCCAGACCAGCCGCATGCCGGTCGATGTCTATCTCGACGTCGTTGCCGCCACCAACCTGAAGCAGCGCATCCGCAAGACGGTCGAATATACCCACGCCGACCGCCTGAACTACGCCGTGCTCGGCACGCCGAACCGGCTGGAGTATGAACTGGGCTTCTTCGTGCGCGGCGGCGACGGTCTGGCCGACCTGAAGCCGATCGCCCACCTCTACAAGTCCCAGGTCTACCAGATGGCGGCCTATCTCGGCCTGCCGGCGGAAATCCAGGCCCAGTCGCCCAGCACCGACACCTACACGCTGCCGCAGTCGCAGGAGGAGTTCTACTACGCCCTGCCCTACGACAAGCTCGACCTGGCGCTCTGCGCCTACGGTCGCGGCGCCACGGAAGAGGAAGCGGCGGCGGCCCTCGATCTGACGGTGCAGCAGGTCCGCCGGGTCTACAAGGACATCACCGCGAAGCGCCGGACCTCCGCCCGCATCCTGCGCGATGCCCATCTGGTGCAGCCGGTGTCCGTCGGGGATGAGGCATGAGCGTCATCGACTGGAAACAGCGTGGCGTCGGACGGTACGAGCCGGATGACCGTGCCGCCCTCGACGCGTTCCAGCGGGCGCATTTCGGCGCCGAGGCCATCCAGCTGTGTCCCGACCACTTCCACTGGCTGTTCGAAGAGCCGCCGGAACGGGAGCATGAGGGACCGCAGCTCTGGCTGTGCAAGCGCAACGGCGCCGTCGTCGGCCAGCAGGGCGGCATTCCGTTCGCCCTGAAGGTCGGCGACCGCAACCGCCGGGCCTCCTGGGCGATCGACCTGATGGTTGCCCCGGAATGGCGCCTGCGCGGCGTCGGTCCCGCCCTGTCGGAAACCCATTCCAGCGCCAGCGACCTCGCGGTGTCGCTGTCGATGACGGAGGCCGCCTACAAGTCCTACAAGCGTGCGGGGTGGCTCGACCTCGGCAATGTGCCGACCTATCTGCGTGTGATCGATCCGTTGCGCTGCCTGCGCGTCAGTCCCTATGGCGGCGGACTGGCCAAGCTGGTCGCGCGGATCGGCAAACCGGCGCTCGCCACCGCCTCGATGGGCTACGGGCTGTCGGCCAAGCTGCTCGGCGCCAAGCTGGTGGAGATCGACCGCTTCGACTACCGGGTCGACGATCTGTGGGAGGCCGCCTCGCCGCAGCATCCCGTGATCGCCCGGCGCGACTGGGCCTTCCTGAACTGGCGCTTCGACACCACGCCGCAGGCCGACCGCTTCCGCCGCTTCTATGTCATGCGCGGCGAGACCGTGCTGGCCTATGTCGTGCTGCGCGTCGATCATTGGAAGGGGGAGCCGGTCGGGGTGATCTGCGACTATCTGGCCCGGCCGGGCTGGCTGGTGGCCGCATTCTCGCTGATGACCGAACTCGCACGCCGGCAGGGGATGGTCGCGCTGATGTGCCGGACGCTGAACGCCCAGGCGGCGCGGCCGCTGTCGATGATGGGCTTCCTGTGCCTGAAGAACGGCCTGCACACGCCGACCCGCATGATGGTGCGGCCGGCGCTGGACCAGCCGGAGCTTGCCGGGCCGACCGGCGATCCGAAGAACTGGTTCGTCACCGTCGCCGACAGCGATATGGGGTTCAAGGGCCTGGGCGAGTAGAGGAAGCCGGAAACTCACTTGCAGTGTCACTTGCAGTGCCAAACGCGAAAAGGCCGCCTTCCCACAAGGGAGGCGGCCTTTTCGCTGTTCGCGATAAAATCGAGTTTCAAGTGACGGGATGCGTCTTCGATGACGTCCATAGAGCGGCTTACCGCTGTGCATGGCGCTCGGTGAGATCAAGCCGATCGAGCGATTAGTAAGGCTTAGCTTCAAGCATTGCTGCCCGTCCACATGCCTCCTATCGACGTGATGGTCTGTCACGGCTCT
>NZ_JAVDTO010000008.1:0-225810 GCF_031455875.1 Azospirillum sp. BE72 | reverse complement strand
CAAACGCTGGCATCGTCACGACATCCATCACCCCATATGACGGACATCCGCGGGGTGGAGCAGCCCGGTAGCTCGTCAGGCTCATAACCTGAAGGTCAGAGGTTCAAATCCTCTCCCCGCAACCAAATCCAAGCCCTTGAAAGCAAACAGCTTTCAAGGGCTTTTTTTATGTTCCGATTAGTCATCTTCAGACCGCTTCCGGAATCAAACCGGAATCATTTGGGCGGAAATTCCAGCGCGCTCCGGCGTAGGGCTCGGGCGTAGGGCGCCGGGTATATAGGCTTTGGAGAGAGCAGAGCGGCGGGTCTGGATCAGCGACTCGCCAGCCAGTCGCGCAGATTCGACCAGCGCCGTTCCTCACCTCCACGGCCATGACCTCGTGGACCTTGTGGGCCAGCACGAAGGCGGTCTTGTACTGGACGTCAAGGTCGCGCGACAGCACCAGTGCTGCCTTCCCTTTCACCCTGTTCACTAGGATCAGGATGGCGGCGATGGAGAGCTGCAGCGGCAGCTTGTTGAAGGCGAACAGGATACCGCTGGTCAGCGAGAAATTCCGGCGGCACGCCTTGCACCGCCAGCGCGCCGCCCCGTTCGGTCGGCGGCAGTCATAGCAGGTCCGTCCGCCTTGGCACCACTGCAATGGTCCTCGAAAATCCTCTCGCATCCAGCGTTCCTGTGCACGCCACGCTGAAGGTGCAGGTTTTGGCCGTCGATCAATACCCGTGCATAGCCGATCAGCATGGGTCAAGCCTGTGCTTAGGCAGAAAACTCGTAGCGTGCTCTCGATACCAAACGATGAAAAAGCTGACCGACGATGGCGGGCGGGAGAGCGAAGCATGTCGGCGGTGAAGCTGAAGAAGCGCGTTCCCATGCTTTAATTCAGCCTTTCCACCGGCAATGCCGCCAGGCTAAAAGGGTTGATGTTTACCGTCAGACCATCGGAAATAGAACATTTCGACGGCGCCGAGCTGGTCGAGCTGCTGCGTGTTCTTCTCTATGCCGAAGCGCGCAAGGCCGGCGTGCCGCTGCGCAATGTCGATGTGCCGCTGCAGATCACGATCGCCGATGGCGGGCAGGACGCGTCCGTTCACTGGGAGAACGGAGAAGCCTCGACCGCATATTTCCCAGGGCGCGACATCGTCTTCCAGTGCAAGGCGACTGATCATGGCGACTCTCAGTGGAAAAAGGAGGTCTGGAGCAAGCAGTCGCAGCCCAAGAAGGTCAAGGCCAAGGTACTCAACCAAGCAATCAGTGACGTGCTTGCGCGCGGCGGCACCTATATAGGGGTAACAGCCACGCCGCTGGTCGGAACCAAGGCCGAGGACCGCGCGACAGCAATCCGGGACGGCATCGCCGAGGCCGGCGGCGATCCGACCAAGCTCGCCTCGGTCCAAGTCTACGATGGCAACAAGCTCAGCGCCTGGGCCACTGATCATCCCGCCGTCGCCCTGTGGGTCAAGGAGCGCAAGGCCGGCATTCCGCTGGCTGCGTTCTCGACCCTCGATCGATGGGGCAAGCGCGCTGATATCGCGACGCCGCCGTTCGTGCCAAGTCCGGAACGAAAATTCTCGCTCGGATCAAGCGCCAACGATCTCCTCGACTTCGACCAGCTCGCTGGACGGATCGTGGACCATCTGTCGGACCCGGGCGCGTGCGTGCGCATTTGGGGTGCCTCGGGCATCGGCAAGACCCGGGCGCTCCACCAAGCCCTCAGTTCCAGCACGCTACGGGATCAGGTGGCCGCCCAATTCATCTTCTGCGACCATCGGGAAGTCACTGGACACATCTGGGATGTCGCCAACCACCTCAAAAATGCTCCTTACGCAGCCGTCCTGGTGGTGGACGCCTGTCCCTGGGAGGACTCGCGCCGGCTTTTCGAACTGGCTAACGCCGCGGACAGCCAACTGCGCGTCATTACGCTCGGTGCGGAGGGGCGGGATCAGGTCGACGGCTGCCTGATGATCAGAGTCCACCCGTCGGACAGGGCGACCATCAAGGGCATCCTTGCCAGTGGTTTGAAGACGACACCGCCGGATGTGCTCGACCAGATCGCCGCACTGTGCGATGGCTTTCCGCGCCTTGCGGTGCTGGCCGCCTCCGCAGGCGACAAGGGCTTCGGTGTTCGAAGTTCGGCCCATGACGTCGCCGAGAAAATCCTCAAGGCCGCTGGCATCGAGCACAACACCATCCGGGCGCTCGAATGCCTATCCCTGTTCGAATATCTGGCCCCCGATCGGGAGCCAAGCGATTTTGATACGCTCTCCGAGACGCTCGTCCATATGAAGGGCGAACTGATGTACGAGCAACTCGTCATCGCTGCGGAGCAGCATCTGGTCGACCGTAATCACGATAGCATGGCCGCACAGCCGCTGCCGATCGCCAACTATCTTGCATTGCGGCGTCTGAGGTATCTGCGGCCATCCACCGTCAGTGCGTTCCTGACAAACACCAGCTCGGCGTGCCGTGACTCCATGCTCGCGCGCTGGCGCTCCCTGGGTGAACGGTCACCGACCTTGGTGGAAGTGGTCCGATCGCATGTCCTGGGCGGCCCCTTGCAGGAGGTTGAGGCGCTGCTGGGCGAGAAGGGTGCACCATATCTCGTCGCGTTCGTCCATGCCGACCCCAACACGATGATGGGGGTGCTCCACTCCGCCATTATCCGCAAGTCGATCGATGAACTCGCGTTGCTCGACATCAGTGACGCTCTGCTCGCTTCGCTGCGGCTCCTCGCCTCGCGCAAGCAAACCTTCAGACCGACCACCGGTCTCGTCCTTCGCCTCGCCGCCGCATCGGATCTCGATGCCGATACTCCTGTCCTTCAGTTGCTGCGTCGGCTGTTCCAGGTGGCGCTTGCCGGCACCGAAGCCGACGATCGCTGCAGGCGCGAAACGCTCGACGAAGCCCTTGAGGACAACGATCCGCGGATGAAGCGCGCCTGTGTCGAGGCGCTGGGTGCGATGCTCACAACCCATATGACGCGCTTCGGGGACTTCGAGCAGGTCGGTACCGAGCCGTACCGGTCGGAATGGTTGCCGCAAGACCACGAGGTGGTGGTCAGCTACTTCTCTTGGGCCTTGGAGCGCCTGCTCGAGGTCTGGCGCACCGTCCTGTCACTCCGCTCACGCATCGAGGAGATAATCGCCGCGGACCTGCGCACGCTGCTCGGCTTTGAACTGCTCCCCATCATTACCACGTTCGTGAAGGAAGTGGTCGCCGTTAGGGGACATTGGTCGGAGGGAACCAGGCACATCGGCGACTGGCTTTATTTCGACAGCCCCAGCCGGCCCGACGGTTTCACCAAGTCGGTACGCGCGCTCTACGATACGGCACTTCCATCCCAACCGGTGGAGCAGGCGCTTTTCTACAGCCGGTTCTGGGGGACCGACATCCAAGATCCCGACCAGCGCTACACCGACAATGTCAACGACCTGGATTTCGACTATGCGACGCGGCGTGCGCAGGGGCTGGCACCCGCGATCGCCAGCGACCCGGTACAACTCGCCCGGATCATTGAGGTGATGGCCAGCGAGGAGTTGAACGCACCCTTCGCCTTCGCGCAGGCGCTTGCCGAGCATCTGCCCGATCCGCTCGGCGCCTTCGGAAAGGCGGTCGATGTGCTCGAGGCGAGTGATAGCCGTGCCGGTGTCGGCTTCGTGCGCGCACTCCTCTCCTCGCTGGACCGCCGGCTGGCTGGAGACATCGAGCAGCTCAATAAGCTGGTCGACATCGCGAAATCGTCGCGGGTCCTCTCCGAAAGCCCGATGAACATCTATAGCGCGTTGCGCATGACGGACGAGCGCGTCAAATCCATCGCGGACGAGGTTCGCGCGAAGACGCTTGATCCGTTCCGGGTCGTTCCGATCTCCTACGGCAGGGCCCTGGACGCCGTCTCCATGCCAACCCTCACCGCCCTGATCGAAGCTCTGGTCGACCGAAGCGATGGCGGCGCTTGGGCGGCCATCAAAATCCTTTCCATGGTCACTCATGGCGGCAAGGATCTTCCACCCGAGATCCCGGCACTGATCAAGCTCGCCATATTGGCGCCAGCGATCGCGGATGGGGGCAAGGGCAACACCGGGCATGCGGAACATGCGCTCGAGCGCCTGATCCGCCGCCTCGCTGCCTCCGATGCAATCGACGACACCTTCGCACGTGGCTTCGCTCAGCAGATCGAGCGGGCGTGCCGCTCGGTCGGCGGACATTACAACCGCCCGGCCGATGCGCTTCGCACCGGCCTCACGCTCATCGTCAAACACGCGCCATTGGGGGCCTGGGCGGTGCTGGCGGGCTTCTACGAGGTCGCGACGCGCTCCGAGCGCGACCGGTTGGAAATGATCATCGCAGCTACCAAGCCCTTCGCTTTCGACGTGATCCGGACTGGTTCGGGCGTGCTCTTCGAAACACCCCAAGCGTCGATGCTCGAATGGGTCCAGCAGGATCCTGAGGGCCGGATCGCGTTCCTTCTCAGCTTCTATCCAATCCTCGAGCAGGTGGACGACGCGTGGACATGGCATCCGGCCCTGCAGGAACTCGCCGATCTTTATGGCAGGCTTGCCCAGTTCCGCAATGCGCTACGCTCGCGCATGCTGCCAAGTTCCTATGGCGGGTCGCTAGAAGAACATCTGCGCAGCTTCCAGGTGCCGCTAGCCTCATGGGCCAAGCATCCGCAGCTCGGCAACTGGTCAGGTCGCATGCTGTCGGATATCGACTCATGGCTGGAGCACGAGGCAGCGTGGCACTGACGCGACCACGCCGATTTGGAGGAGTAGGAGCTTGGCCCGCAGCACGCAGTAGCCGTTCTCGGTGTTGTGATAGGCGACGCGCTCCACCAGCCCGGACAGCGGTTCGCGGTCCTCGGCGGCAGGACGGGTCGGATCGGTAGGCGACGGCTTCGGCATGGCCCTCAAGGATGGAGCAGCGGCGGTGTGCTGTCACCCCTTCCCGACTGCGAGGCGCGCAGAGCCTCACCAAGGTTTCCTCCGAGATGGGGGAGACGATCCGGCGCAAGCTGCGCTTCTCCAGCGAGGTGCCGGCTGTCCAGATGCTCTGATCGGCTCCATCGCTTGCGGTGTGATCAGCGCCGTGCTCGCTCCTTTTACAGTCGTCTGAACAGGGTCGGATCGGTGAGTGCGGAAACCGCGATCAGCCGGCGGTTTCCACCATTCGGCGCCACGGACACGAATGCGTGCGGCGGCCGACTGGGACGGTCGTCCAGAGCCATAACGATGAACACCCGCGACGGCTGGCCGACCTTGGTGAAGCGGTCGCCGACCGAGACGTTTGCCGGACGCCCGAACATCAGCGTTCCTCCGACCGATGCGCGAGTTCGTCGATGAGATGACCGTAGCGCTCCGGTGGGAGATGCCGCGGGCTGGCCGCCATGGCCCGCAGCGCGGCGTAGCCCGCCGCGGTGAAATGGGCGCGGGGAAACCCCCGATCCGTTTCGGCGATCGTCACCAGTCCGCGCTCCAGCAGGCTCTGGACGATGGCCGGGAGTTTCGGTTCGCCTTTCCGCGGGCCAGTCGCCCATCGCTTCAGAAGGATGCCGTCCGCCAGCCGCGGCGGTTCCGACCAGCGGCTCATGAACTCGCGGCGGATCAGGTCGCGTTCGGCGGGGGTGAAGTCGACGGTATCGGTCATGGCCGCGACGGATAGCACCCGGGCGACGTCCGGTCCAGCGGCGGCCGGGGAAACATCCGGTGCACCGAAGGGCAGCGCGATGCCACCAGGCCATGCCAGGAGATGGCTCCTGCAGATGGTGCAGTCGCTGCTGCCGAACCCCGGGATCGGGACCGGCAGGGCGGCGAGGCGTGCGACCAGCGCGCATTCCTCGCCGGCGGGAAAAACCCAGCAACCGGTCACGGTACCCGCCGTGGTCAGGCGGTCGATGTGCCAGCGAACGCTCTTATCCCGGCGCATGTGACGGCCGACGCGGGCGCGCAGTCCACCCGGGCCGCGGGCGCTGCCGCAGTACAGGTACCGCCCCGGCGGCAGAATGGCCTTGGCCCGGCCGGGCAGGGCGACGTCCACCGCTTCCGCCAGCCTGACGAGCAGAACGTAGGCGTCGGCGACGGGAGGGACCGTTTCCGCTGTGCGGTGGAACTGGGAAGCCTGTATGGACATCATCACCGCCACTTCAGCGTGTAAAGGCCGAATGAAGTTTGGCCCATCCGCATTTTCGGTGCAGGCCGGATGCTGATGGGAGGCGGAGTGAGCACATAAGGGAACCTTTTCCCTGCATGAGCCCCCGTTTCCTTGTCCAAATTGCTGCTTTCCCTGCTGCCGGCCGGGCTTGTCGTTGATCAGGTCACGGTCGACGCCGATCGTGTCGTCGTGGCGGCCCATGTGCGTGCCGCGACGGCCGCCTGCCCGCTGTGCCGCCGACCATCGCGCCGCGTCCATAGCCGTTACAGCCGCCGCCTGGGTGATCTGCCCTGGCAGGGCCGTCTGGGTGAACTGCGTCTGCAGGTCCGCCGGTTCCGGTGTCCGACGGCGGACTGCCCACGCCGTGTCTTCGTCGAACGCCTGCCCATGGTCGCGGCGCCACGGGTTCGGCGCACCCGCCGGCTTGCCGAGGCGCAACGCACCATCGCCTTGAGCGCGGGCGGCGATCCCGGTGCCCGGCTGGCCACCCGCCTTGCGATGCCGGTCAGCGGCGACACGCTGCTGCGCCTGATCCGGGCGGAGCCGGTGGCGCCGTCCCCGACGCCACGCGTCATCGGTATCGACGACTGGGCGTGGCGCCGCGGCAAACGCTACGGCACCATCGTCGTCGACCTCGAACGCAGCCTGTAAAGGCCGAATGAAGTTTCCCCAGAACGGGCGGGCGAAAAATCCCCAGATGGTTGGCGAAGTCAAGGATCGGCGGCTGGGTCGATGGACCTCACTTTCGGTGGCCGGCCGCGACGCCGCGGCGGCGGTGGCGGGGCGCTGATCGGCCGGGTGCGGGTGTTCTCCGGGATCAGCTCGGCGTGACGGCGCAGACGGTAGCTGGCGCCCTCGATCTGGATCACGATGGCGTGGTGCAGCAGCCGGTCCAGCAACGCCGTGGCAACGACGGTGCCGCCGAAGACGTCGCCCCATTCGGAAAAGCCACGGTTCGACGTCAGGATCATGGCGCCGCGCTCGTACCGGGCATTCACGAGCTGGAAGAAGAGGTTGCCGCCGCCGGGGATCACCGGCAGGTAGCCAATCTCGTCCACGATCAGCAACTGCGGCCGGCACAGGAAGCGCAGCCGCTCGCGCAGCGTCCCCTCCCGTTCCGCCTTGGCCAGCGAGCCGACGATGTCGGCCAGCGTGGCGAAGTACACCGAGCGCCCGGCCTTCACCGCCTCGACGCCCAGGGCGAGCGCCAGGTGCGTCTTGCCGCAGCCGGGCTGGCCGAGGAAATGCACCACCTCGTGGCGCTCCACAAAGTCGAGCTGCGCCAGCGCCATGATGCGGTCGCGGTCGAGCGAGGGCTGGAAGGAGAAGTCGAAGCCGGCCAGCGTCTTGATGTTGAGCAGCCGCCCCATCTTCAGCGCGCTCTTCACCCGCCGCCCCTCGCGCAGCGTCAGCTCCTCGCCGAGCAGGCTGTCGATGGCCTCCAGGGCGGAGATCTCGCCGCGCTCGATACGGCGCAAGATGTGCTCCAGCACCTCCAGCGCACGCGGCATCTTCAGCCCGACCAGATGGCGGCGGATGCGGTCCAGGGTGGCCGGGCCGGCGTCGAGTGAGACGGTGCTCATCGGACACTCTCCTGGCCGGCGAGGCGGCGGCCGATGGCGTCGTAGATGGCCAGCGAGCGCGGCGTGACCGTGTCGCCGCAGGGCCGTGGCGCCACGGGCTTGGCATCCTCGCGCGGCGTCAGGCTGTTGCCCGGCGGCCGGTGGGTGCGGTGGCCGGGGGTGATGCGGCGCTGGCCGCGGCCCTCCAGCGGAGGATGCGAGGCGATGAGCGCGCCGTCCTCCAGGATGTTCACCGCGTCGGCCGTGACCTGCACCTCGACGGTGCGCCGGCGCGTGCTCTCCGGCACCGAGTAGAGGTTGCCGGCCACCGACACCATGCCCTCGCGGGTGATGCGGCGCTCCAGGGCCAGCACGGTGTTGAACGGGCCGGCCGGCAGCGCCTTGAGGGCGGGGCGCTCCTCGGCGAAGTGCTCGACGACGACCCGGCCCGTCGTGGCGTGCCGGCGAACGTTGGCGATCTGGTCCAGCCATTGGGTGAACTGGGCGTTCAGGTCCTCGAGGCTGCGGAAGCTGCGCCCCAGGAAGAAGTCCTCGCGCACGTAGCGGAACGGCCGCTCGACCTTGCCCTTGGTTTTCGCCCGATAGGGTTTGCAGGCCTTGGGCAGGAAGCCGTAATGGCCGGCGAGGTCGAGGAGCTTGGCGTTGTAGGCGATGCCCTTGCCGGGCTGATCGGGATCCTCCACCTCGCCGAGCACGGCGGTCTTCATGCGGTCGTAGAGGATCTGCTCCGGCACGCCGCCGAACGCCTCGAAGGCGGCGACGTGGCAGCGCAGCACGGTCTGCAGGTCCTGACGGGCGACGAAGCGGGCCCACATCATCCGGCTGTGGCCGAGCACGATGGAGAACAGCCAGACGATGCGCTCCACCTCGGGCTCGTCGGTGAAGGCGGTCTTGAAGAAGGCGAAATCGACCTGGGCCTGCTTGCCCGGCGGGGTTTCGAAACGACGCTCGAAGGTGGTCGGTGTCTTGGGGCGGATGGTGCGCAGGACATCCTTCAGCGCCGTGTAGCCACCCGTGTAGCCGAGGGCGCGGATCTCACGCAGCAGCCGGCTGGCGGTGAGTTCCGGAAACGCGGCGATGCGCTCGCGCAGGTAGGGCTCGAAAGGGCCGACGAGCGTCGGCTTGGGCGGGCGTGGCGTGTAGGCCGGCGGCTCCAGCCCACGGGCGATGTACTTGCGGATGGTTTTGCGGTCCAGCTCGGTGCGGCGGGCGATCGCCGACACGGACATGCCCTCGCGGGCGAGATCGAGAATCATGACGAGTTCCCCACGTGTGACCACCCGCGCCCTCCCTCGATCCACCGAGGGAATGATGGGCAGCGGGCGGCCGGACGGCCCCGGGGCGTACGCCCCGGGGCCGTGCCGTTGCGTCAGCCTGGGGAAATTTCAGCCGCCCCTTTTGAGGAGTATTCATCCGGCGCTGACACAGCCGCTCGGTCGACCTGCTGCCCGACCGCCAGGCCGACACCGTCGCCGCATGGCTGAAGGCTCATCCCGGCGTCGAGATCGTTGCCCGCGATCGTGCGGGCGCCTATGCCGACGGCATCCGCCGGGGCGTACCGACCGCCGTTCAGGTCGCGGACCGCTGGCATCTCCTGCACAATCTCACCGATGCGCTGCGTGAGGGTCTCACCGGTCATCATCGGGACCTGCAAGCGGCGTCCAAACTGGCCGTCGCTCCCGTTGACGAAACCGGACAAGAGGCGCACGCGCCACAGCCCGAGGAGGATGGCAAACCACCGACCCGTCGCGAGCAGCGGAGCGCCGCCATCCAAGCCGCCCGCCATGCCCGTTTCGAGGAGGTCGTCGCGCTGTACGCTCGCGGCTGGTCGCAAACCCGCATCGCTCAGACGCTCGGCCTCGATCGCAAAACGGTACGGGTGTGGCTGCGGTCCGGACAACCACCGCCCTGGCGCCAACCGGCCAAGGGCAGCCGGCTCGATCCGTTCCTCGACCATCTGCGCCGGCGCTGGGACGAAGGCTGCCACAACGCCGCCCGACTCTGGCAGGAGATCAAGGCCCTCGGCTTCACCGGTCAGCGGACCACGGTCCGGGACTGGGCACGGCCTCTGCGACAGACCATCCCGGGCATGGCCTCCGCTATCGCGGCCTCGTGGCGGGTGCCATCGCGGCGACGGGCGGCATGGCTGGTGGTCGCCGACGAGACCGAGATCGACGCGACCGAACAGGCCTTCGTCACCGCCCTACTTTCCCGTTCTCCGAAGCTGGCGCAGACCGTCGCGTTGGCTCGGGCCTTCCGGACGATGGTTCGTGAACAGCGGGCCGGAGAACTGGATGAGTGGTTGCTGGCGACCGAGGGCACAGCCATAGCGGGCTTCGCCGGCGGTTTGAAGCGTGATCTGGCGGCGGTGCGCGCCGCCTTGTCGCTGCCGTGGAGCACCGGGCCGGTGGAGGGCCAGATCAGCCGGCTGAAGACGATCAAGCGCACGATGAACGGCCGCGGTGGCTTCGACTTGCTGCGCCATCGTGTCCTCGAAGCCGCCTGAACAGTAACGCTCAAGCTGATCCTCTGCACCGAAAATGCGGATGGGCCAGTATCCAATCGGCACTGACAGACGAAGGAGGTCGCGAAGACCGGACATGTGCGCTTCCTACCACAACGAGATCATCGGCGGGGTGCCCGCCACACCACCGGCCGAGGCCGAGCCAGCATTGTGCCAGGCCTGGGCCGACCCGTTCTGTGAAACCCGGCCAGAGCCGGCCGATCGTCGGTAGGCGTAGGGAGGGCATCGTAGATGTGCACCTTCGCCCCTGTCGCGCCAGCAGCGAGAACTGCACGAGGTTTCAATCCACGCTTCCACACGGGAGGCGACGTGTTTCGCGGTCGAGAGAGACCCATTTCGCGAGGATATCGAGCGCGGCTCCCCATCAAATCCGGCCTGATCCACTTGATCATTCGCATCAGATTAGAGCGTCGCCACCTACGTCGGTCCGACTTGCCCTGATCTTCTCGTCCAGTTTTTCCGGACGCAGCACATAAGTTAGGATTTCGAGGGAGCGCGGGCCGAATAGGTATTTTTGGGTGACGGGTTCTAGGGAGGACATTTGATCCACGATTACCGTCTGACCTTTCAGATATGACACCAAGTCAGAGGTCTCGAACGTCGGTCCCTTCCAGAAGCTGATCTGCTCGTCTCCGATGCCGATGTAGCCGCGGAGAACAACATTGATGAACTCATGGGCGTGCCGCACTGGATGGCCGCTCATCTTGGCACCGTGGAAAACGCGGTTGGCGATGACGATGCCGGTATGGATCGCGGTGGTGGGCTGCACGTTCCAGCCAAGCTTTTTGAACAGGGCTTTCTGGTTGGCGATCGCCTGGAATGTCGTATTGCGGAGCGTCAGTTGGTGGCCCGCCTTCTCAATATGCTCGAAACTGTTCCGCATTTCGTGAGCGTTACAGGGGAGGTAGGCGTTCTTGCATTCGAACAGGAACAAGGTGTCATCCCGCCAAGCGACGATATCGGTCTCCACCTCTTTGCCGCTGATTCTGATTTTGGCCTCAACTTCGACCTTGAACCCCGCCTCCGCGAGAGCGTCGGCCACCGCTTTCTGCATCGGGTCGATGGTTCCCGCGACCAGATCGGTCCGCAGCTTGTTGGCGGTGACGATGTTACGGACTAGATTCGAAGCGGCCACGAGGTGCGGTGCAATGACGACATGATCGCCTATAACGATGATGGGTGTGTATTGCAGATCCACGAAGGTGCGGTTTTCGCCCAAGGTCAGATAGTCGACCAACTCCTTGGTCTTCTCATAATCGTGGAAGATCAAGTTGAGCTGGTTGACGATTTCATCGCGCGGCATGATGAACACCGTCGAACGATAGGTCAGCAATAATCTCTCGGGATCGGTAAAACCCTCAAGTCTCTTCTGATAGATGCAGCTAAGAAAGCGAAAATACCGCTGAATTTTGAAAATATCCTCGGAGGAGATCCGGCCGGATATTTTATAGGTTGGCGCCGTTTCCTTATTGTCGAAATTGTCGACATCCAGCACTAGGAGGTTTTCGATCTCATCTCTGAAGCGCTGGTGGGTGGAGAACAGGCCGAAGATTTGGGGGGCGGTCGGAAGGCGGAGTGTCAATCTCTTGATCGGCTTGTCGACAATTGTGACAACCTGTTCGAGTGTCCCCGTGCGACACCCTTGATTGACAAATTCTTTGATGGAAACCGGTGCATCAAGCTCCTCCAGCATTTTCAAGCGCTTGAGGAGCTGGAACTGGGACTGGATGTAGCCGAGGCGTACCGATTTCTCGACGTCCGGGTCAATGGATGACACAGTGACAGAAGTTCCACTCAAGACGGCCTGGTACGGAAGATTGTCGATGGTGGCCTCGGCCTCCCGAAATTTGTTGATCTTGGCTGCCACGACCAGCAGTCGATAATAGGGGAGATCGGTCGTCTTGATTAATTTTTCGTCGACAAGATTGCAGGTCTCCGCTGTAAGCTTGAACATCTCCCGATACATTGACAACACCAGGGATGCCGCCTCGCTAAAATCCTCGGCGGAGTAGTGCTGCGGCTCATCCGAGTCTATTTCGGGGTGATGAACCCAGCCGAAATAGAAGACGTTGTTCACCAGAACGAGGATCGTCTTGATCACCTCGTCCTTGCGGAGCCGCAGGAAATCAGCAAGGTCATCATGCAACTTGCGAACATTTGGCGCCAGCCGGGTCAGTGCCTGGACCGACTCGAGATAGGCGAAGCGATCCGGATGAAGGGTCAGCAGGGGCCGAATCTGAAGGATCGCCGTGGCGATGTGGCCGACGAGGGAGCCTTGGTACGCATAGCGCGAAGCGCGGAACAGCCCGACGCGGCGAATCTCCGCGATGGTGAACTCTGCGTCGGTGATAACGAGAGCCAGCGCGGTGGCCATGGCCTCGCGCCGCTGGTTCTTCACGAGATAGTTGCCGAGATCCTTGAGGTGCCGCTTCAGCTCTCTGTCGAATTCCTTCTGAGAGCCTTGGGGGCGTATCGGCCGCTTGCCCGCCGTCAGCGCCTGCGCAGCGGCCACAATCGCCGCCTTGGTCTTCTTTGCGAGTAACCACCCGATAAGTTTGTCAATGGTCATTGCGTTCCCTTATGAACCACCCACGAAGCTAACGCGCGAGAAACATTCTCGCTACTATAACGAGATTATCATCGAAATCTGGACGCAGGAGAGAGATTTTAATCTGCGCTGTATGTATGCTCTCGGCTGACATAATCTTTATCAATAATGCCGTATAAGGGTGCCTCACGGTCGGTCTGCATGTTTAAGGAGCGGTTCGGTCGGCTGCGGGCGCGGAAGGTCATACCGTACCTGTTGCTGACGGTAAGGTACTGACAATCAATGACGCTTTCGGCGAAGGGTTAGAAAATGCATGAAGTCGGGTTTGTGTACGTGCTGACGAACCCCTACTACGTGTCCGGCTTGGTGAAGATTGGCCAGACCGGGTTACTGGCCGAGGACCGCGCCAAGAAGCTGTTCACGACAGGCGTTCCTGCGCCCTTTACGGTGGAATATCGGACGGCGACATCCCGACCATTCGACGTCGAAGAAAGAGCGCATACGATTCTTGCAACCCAACGAGTGAACTCCAGCCGAGAGTTTTTCTTCGTCACTGTCGATGAGGCGGTCGAGACAATCCGCTTGTCTGCAGTCGAGGCGGGTGGGATCGCGAGCTGGAAATCGCCGTCCCCACACTACCTGCGAGCCGGAGACCGCCTTGCGCTCAGCCTAGAAGCAGGCCAAACGTTCTTTCACCTGACTTACCCCGATCCGATGAGTCTGCTGGCCGGAAAAATGGACGTTGCTAACGTCTATCAGGCCCATTCCAACGGTGACCTGCTTGAGATTCTGGTGACCGACTCCCCTGAGAGCGTTTCAAGCTATTCGGAAGGTCATTACTGGGGTGTGACTGATCCGGTGCCCTTTCTTGATCGAGACGGCAAGGCAGTGAATGGTATTGTCAACGGCAAGGAAATATTGACGCCAGGAGAAAGACTTGTATGGCTGCCTGAGCCTGACCAAGCTGCAAGCCAATTCGCTGTGATATTTGAAGCGGTTGATTATTGCCAGCTCGTGAGCAGGACCTGGAGTCCGCAGTTCATCGACAATATTTTCCCGCTTAACTTTGATATCCTCACGGTTGATCAGGCGCCCCCTGAGTCGGTAGTCGCGGTGCAAGCGGCGCTCAAACTGCCGGTTCCACGGCATTGGGCACCACATTCAAATCGAAGTGATGAATGGGTGAAATTGGGGTCTACGCGTAGGCCGCCGAACTACTGGTTACCACAGTTGAAGATCCGAAAAAGGAGCGGGCAAGCTCGCGGATGACATCACGCCCTATCGTCGGCGCGCATCTGGGGAGGGACGGCGGACGAGTACATGGCCTTGCACCAGTGGATGGCTCAAAAGCCATAACCGCTGATTTCCGGCACCGGGCCTTGCGCCATCACGCGGAGGGCATTTTCCTGCTGGAGACGCTGTCCACCGGCCGCGTCGTGCCGGTGCGGCTGATCGGGGAGCAACACGTCCGCGAGGATCTCGGCTTCATCCCCGGCTTCGCCGACTGGGTGCGCTGCATCCGGCCGGAGCCCTGGATGGGCCGGGCCCAGCCCCTGCACCCCGGCGTCGATCCCGGCGACGGCGGCTGACGGCCCGTCCCCTTTCCATCTCGAACGGCCCCGCGTCAGCGCCGGGCTATTTTTTTGGCCGTCCTGTCGGCAGGCAGGGGCGGGCGCACCAAGAGGGAGAGGGCCGAGGCGGTGTTCGCGACGGGCTTGAGGGCTGGAGGACAGGCTTCCGGCCGGTCCGTCGCGGAGACCCGCCATGCCCGACACCGCGCCAACCGCTCGCTCCGGTTCCGACCGGACCAGCCTCTACGCCGAGATCACCGCCCGCATCATCGCCGAGTTGGAGGCCGGCCGGCTGCCCTGGGTGCAGCCCTGGGGAACCCCGGCCACTTCCGCCCCGCTCGGCCTGCCGCGCAACGCCGCCACCGGCCGCGCCTACACCGGCGTGAACGTGCTGATCCTGTGGGGCGCCGTCGTCGCCCGCGGCTTCTCCGGCCAGGGCTGGCTCACCTTCCGTCAGGCTTTGGCTCTGGGCGGCCACGTCCGCAAGGGCGAGCGCGGCACCACCGTCGTCTACGCCGACCGCTTCATCCCCGACGGGGAACGCCGGCGCGCGCGGGACACCGGGGACGAGCCCCAGGCGGTCCCCTTCCTGAAGCGCTTCACGGTCTTCAATTGCGATCAATGCGAGAACCTGCCCGAGGGCATCGCCGTGGCGCCGCCGCCGATCCCGGAGGGGCTGATCCTGCCGCGGGCCGAGGCGCTGATCCGGGCCAGCGGCATCGAGTTCCGCATCGGCGGCACCCGGGCCTTCTACAGCCCCCAGCACGATTACGTGCAGGTGCCGCCTCCCCAGGCCTTCTTCGAGCCCATCAACTGGCACAGAACCGCCCTCCACGAGGGAGCTCATGCGACTGGGCACGCCTCAAGGTTGAATCGCGACCTGTCCGGGTCCTTCGGCTCCCGCAAGTACGCCTTCGAAGAGCTGATTGCCGAAATTTCGGCCGCCTTTCTCTGCGCGGCGCTCGGCATCGTCCCCACCGTCCGCCACGCCGATTACGTTGGCGCGTGGGTCGAGGTGCTGCGCGGGGACGATCACGCCATCGTCCGCGCCGCCAGCCAGGCCAGCAAGGCGGCCGACTACCTCCTCGGCTTCCTGCCCGAAACCGCTCCCGCGGCCGGTGACGAGCGGGAGTCCGCGTGATGGGCGCGCTCTCCTCATGGTGCCCGCCGCCCGAGCCGGCGGCGGAGGCAATCCGGCTGCGCGTCCTCAGCCTCGGCGCCGGCGTCCAGTCCACCACCCTGGCCCTGATGGCGGCGCACGGCGCCGTCGGCCCGCTGCCCGATTGCGCCGACTTCGCCGACACCGGCTGGGAGCCGCAGGCGGTCTACCGCCACCTCGCCTGGCTGATGGCGCTGGGCGTTCTGCCCTTTCCGGTCCATGTCGTCTCGGCCGGCGACCTCCGGGCCGACCTCCTGGCCGGGGCGCGGGGGCAACGCCGGGCGTCCATCCCCGCCTACACCCGCACCGTCACCCCGCCCGGGACCGTGGTCCCGCTCGTCGGCGAGGACGGCCAGGGCGGGACGGTCGTCGTCGGCACGCGCGTCCTGCCGGCCGGCCGCGTCACCATCGGCATGATCCGCAGACAATGCACCGGCGACTTCAAGGTGGTGCCGATCCGCCGCAAGGTGCGCGACCTGGCCGGGATCGCCGGCCGGCGCTCGCCCAAGACCCCGGTGGTGGAGGCGTGGCTGGGGATTTCGCTCGATGAGGCGGCGCGCATGAAGCCGTCGGCCGAGGGCTGGCAGGTCAACCGCTGGCCGCTGGTCGAGCAGCGGATGACCCGGCGCGACTGCCTGCTCTGGCTGGCCCGGCACGGCTATCCGGAGCTACCCCGCAGCGCCTGCATCGGCTGCCCCTTCCACTCCGACGCCGAATGGAGGCGGCTGCGCGACGGCGATCCCGACGCCTGGGCCGACGCCGTGGCGGTGGACCGGGCCATCCGCACGGGGTTCCGGGGGATCCGCGGCGAGGTCTATCTCCACCGCTCGGCCGTGCCGCTCGACGAGGCGGACCTGGCGACCGACGCCGACCGCGGCCAGCTCGATCTCTGGCCCAACGAATGCGAGGGCCTGTGTGGCGTGTAGCTCCCGGTCCCGGAGGGAACGGGGGCCGCCCGAAGCCGGCCCTGCCTCCCTTCTCGACGCAGCCCTTGCCGGAGGATGTGCGATGACTCCTGTGAAACAGCCGGCCGCGCCCCGTTTCGCGGTCGAGGTCGTGTTCTCGAACGCCGGTGTGGTGTACGGGATCGAGACCTACCCGGTCGAAGCGGCCGGCCGCGCCGAGGCGCGCGGGATCACCCTGCGGCGATCGGAAGACAGCCCCTGCGACGACGCCCGCATCCCCGATCGCCGGCGCACGGCGCGGGTGAGGCGGTTCGTCACGACAGCACGGTGACCAACCGGGCGTTCAGGAGAGCGACGTCAGGAGGGCGACGCCTCCGGAGAGCGGCGCCACGAGGCGATGGTCCGCACCACCCGCAGGGCCTCGGCATTGTCGTCGATGCACACGTGGCGCCGCAGTTCCGCCACCGCCGGCCAGTCGCCCCGCTCGTCGAAGGCCCGGCGCACCGCCGCGGCCATCGCCTCGTCCACCACGAACACCGGAGGGTCTCTCCAAATACTTCTGCTGTCCCGGCCGGGATGATGCGTGTGGCGGGGCTCCCCGGCAAGCGGCCGTTCGGGCAACAAGGAAGCCGCAGGCCGGTTGCCGAGCCGCGCCCGGCTTAAAGGGAAAGGGCAGTGGGGATGGACGACGGATGAGGAGGTTGGGAGAGAGGCTCCCGGCCGTCCGTCGCGGAGAAGTTCGACATGGCCACGCCCAAGATCGTCCTCAACACCTCGCGCGACATCCCCTTCAACAAGCTGGTGCTGTCCCAGGCCAACGTCCGCAAAGTGAAGGCCGGGGTCTCCATCGAGGAGCTCGCCGAGGACATCGCCCGGCGCACCCTGCTGCACAGCCTCGCCGTCCGCCCGGTGCTCGACGCCGAGGGCGCCGAGACCGGCGTCTTCGAGGTGCCGGTCGGCGGCCGCCGCTTCCGGGCGCTGGAGCTGCTGGTCAAGCAGAAGCGCATGAGCAGGACCCAGCCGGTGCCCTGCGTCGTGCGCACCGCCGGCCTCGCCGAGGAGGACTCGCTGGCCGAGAACGTCCAGCGCGCCCCGCTGCACCCGCTCGACCAGTTCCGCGCCTTCCAGACCCTGCGCGAGGCGGGGCTCGGCGAGGAGGAGATCGCCGCCCGCTTCTTCGTCGCCCCTGGCGTGGTGAAGCAGCGCCTCAAGCTGGCCGCCATCGCACCGGCCCTGCTCGACGCCTACGCCGAGGACCGCATGACGCTGGAGCAGCTGATGGCCTTCACCGTCAGCGGCGACCACGCCCGCCAGGAGCAGGTGTGGGAGGCGCTGTCGCGCGCCTACAGCCGCGAGCCCTACCAGATCCGCCGGCTGCTCACCGAGGGGGCGGTGCGGGCGTCGGACAAGCGGGCGCTGTTCGTCGGGGTGGAGGCCTACGAGGTGGCCGGCGGGGCGGTGATGCGCGACCTGTTCCAGCACGACGACGGCGGCTGGCTGCAGGACCCGGCCCTGCTCGACCGGCTGGTGGCGGAGAAGCTGGAGGCGGAAGCTGCCACCGTCCGCGCCGAGGGCTGGACGTGGGTGGAGGTGGCGCTGGCCTTCCCCTACGGGCACAGCCGCGGGCTGCGCCGTCTGGCCGGCGAGCCGGTGCCGCTCAGTGAGGCGGAGCAGGCCACCTACGATGCGCTGCACGCCGAGTACGAGCGGTTGGAGGCGAGCGAGCCGGCGGAAGCCGAGGAGCTGGATCGGGTGGCGCGGCGCCTCGCCGAGATCGACCTGGAACTGCGGGCGCTGGAGGAGCGGCCGCTGGTCTACGAGACCGCCGAGGTGGCACGGGCCGGGGTGTTCGTCAGCGTCGATGTCGAGGGCGGGCTCCAGGTCGACCGCGGCTACGTGCGACCGGAGGACGAGGCACCGGTCGAGCCGGTGGTTCCGGCCGGCGGCGCGGAGACGTCTGCCGTCCCGGCCGGCGGCGGGGGCGGGGCGGTGGCCGCCCAGCCGGCCGCCATCGCCGGCGGTGCCAGTGTGTCGGCGCCGGTGCCGGTCACCGGGCCGGCGGCGCCGGAGGAGGACGAAGGGCTGCGGCCCTTGCCCGAGCGGCTGCTGATCGAGCTGAGCGTGCACCGCACGCTGGCGCTGCGCGACGCGCTGGCCAACGACCCCGACACCGCCTTCCTGGCGGCGTTGCACGCGCTGTGCCTGCGCACCTTCACCCAGCGCCCCGGCGCCTCCTGCCTGGAGCTGGAGCTGAAGAGCGCCGGCTTCGGGGTGCAGCCGCCCGACCTCGCCGCCAGCGCCGCGGCCCGGGCGATCGACGCCCGCCAGCGCGCCTGGAGCACCCAGCTGCCGAGCGAACCGGCCGCCCTGTGGGAGACGCTGGTGGGGTTCGACGGCGACAGCCGGGCGGCGCTGTTCGCCCATTGCGTCTCCTTCGGCGTCAACGCGGTGCACGAGCCGTGGAACCGGGCGCCGCAGCGCGCCGCCCACGCCGACCTGCTGGCCGGGGCGGTCGGCCTCGACATGGCGGCGGCCGGCTGGACGGCGACGGTGGACAGCTACCTCGGCCGGGTGCCGAAGGCGCGCATCCTGGAGGCGGTGCGCGAGGCGCGCGGTCTGGAGGCGGCGCAGCTGATCGACCACCTGCGCAAGCCGGACATGGCCAAGGAGGCCGAGCGGCTGCTGGCCGACAGCGGCTGGCTGCCCGAGCCGCTGCGCCGGCCGCTGGAGCCGGCGGTCGGCGACGACGCCGGCGCGGAGGGCGATGCGGAGGGCGACCACGCTTCCCTGCCGGCCTTCCTGACCGGTGGCGGGGAGGTTCCGGACGCCGGGGACGGCGCGGACCGCACCGAGGCAGCCGCCGCGTGACGCGCAAACCGCGGAGCGGCTCCGGCCGCTCTGCCTCCGTCCCCGTTTCTGGAGGTTCGTCATGACCGAGCCCGTCGTCACCATGGTCGTGCGTCTGCCGGCCGCCGCTCTCGCCCACGGCGTCCCGGTCCTCGTGATCACCGCCGAGGCCGCCTTCGTCGTGATCCCGGTCAGCCAGGGAGTCGTTCTCTTCGACCCTGATGTCCCCCGGGAGCACGTCCTGCTCCGCCTGGCCGAAGAGGAGGTCCGGGAGGAGATCCGCACCGTGATCGAGGCCGACGGCACGCTGACCCGGCTGAGCCCGGAGATGGTCGGCGACGCCGACATCCACGCCGCCTGCCGGGCCGTGGCGGCAAACACCGGCCTCAGCGAGGAACACGGTGCCGCGCGGTTCCGGGCGGCGCTGGCCGCCATCCGCGCGGCCGAACGCCGCCTTGGCTGCCTCGCGTGATCCGTACCCGCCGCCTTTGTCCCTTATCGAGCCCGGCCACCGCGCCGGGCTCCTGTCTTCTGGGAGACCCTCATGTCGATCCCCGACTTTGTGAAGGCGAATTTCGAGACGTTGCTGCGCGCCGCGGCGGCCGGTGATCTGGCGCTGGTGCAGGGCACCGACGCCCGCACCGGCGACACCCGCTTCATTCTCTGCGCCGTCGCGCAACGCGGTGGCGAGGTGGTGCTCACCCCCTTCGGGCACCTCGCCGACGCTGACCCCTATGAGCTTTACCACCCGCCGTTCGATCCCGGCGGCGGGTAGAGGGCGAGGGGGGCGGGGGGGCGGGGTGAGCCGGAGCGGATCGAGAGAGCATCCGCCGGCCGCTGGTCTCCCCGCTCTCCCGGATCCTCCGCCATGACCCTGACCGCCGACCTCCGAACCGATGCCGCCGCCCCCTGCTCTCCGCCCCCGGTGGACACCGCGGCGGCCCTGCTCGCCGCCGCGGAGCGGCTGCTGTCCGGCCTCGAACGCGGCCGGACCATCGACGCCGGCACGCTGTGCACCGCGATGACCGCGGCGTTCGGCGGTTCCGACGCCGATGGCGCCTGGAGCTGGAAGCTGGCCTACGACGCCGGCAAGGCGGCGCAGGTGCTGTTCCTGCGCCGCTTCGGCCCGGCCATGCTGGCCCGTTCCGCCAGCCCGGCGGCGTTCCTGGCCATGCTGGAGCGGGTGGCGGCGCGGCTGCCCAGCCAGACCCGCCGCTCCGAGGAGAGCCAGGCGCGGCAGCAGTTCTCCACCCCGCTGCCGCTGGCCGGCGTGGTGGCCGCCGCCGCCGTGCTCAGCCCGGCCGACCGGGTGCTGGAGCCCTCCGCCGGCACCGGCCTGCTCGCCGTCTTCGCCGAACAGGCGGGGGCGGGTCTCGCCCTCAACGAGCTGGCGGACACCCGCGCCGGCCTGCTGGAGCGCCTGTTCCCCGGCGTCCCGGTGGCCCGCTTCGACGCCGCCGCCATCCACGACCATCTCGACCCCACCATCCGGCCGACGGTGGTGCTGATGAACCCGCCCTTCTCGGCCTTGGCGGCGGTGGACGGCCGGGTGGCCGACGCTGCCCTCCGCCACCTCGCCTCGGCTCTGGCGCGTTTGGCCGAGGGCGGGCGCCTCGTCGCCGTCACCGGCGCCGGGCTGGCGCCCGAGCATCCGGCGTGGCGCGACGCCTTTGTGCGCCTGCAGGAGCGGGGCCGCGTCGTCTTCTCCGCCGGCATCGACGGGACGGTCTACGCTCGCCACGGCACCACGGTGGACACCCGGCTGACCGTCATCGACCGCGTGCCCGCCGGCGACCCGATGGTCTTCCCGGCCTCGCCGGGCATGGCCCCCGACGTCGCCACGCTGCTGGATTGGGTCCGGCGGCACGTTCCCCCGCGCGCTTCCGTTCCTGCCTCGGCAACGGCTCCGTTGCCCGTGCTGGCCCGCGCCATGGTGGCACGGCCCCTGCGCCGGGCGGCGGCTATGCCGACGGTGTGCACGCCCGTGTCCGACCCGGCGGTCGTCGAGCTGGCCTACGAGCCGCGCGACTGGACTCCGGAGGCGGGCGCCCGCCTCACCGCCGCGCTCTACGAGCCCTACGCGCTGCAATCCATCGCCATCCCCGGCGCCCAGCCGCACCCGACGCCGCTGGTCCAGTCCGCCGCCATGGCCGCGGTCGCCCCACCGAAACCCCGCTACCGCCCGCACCTGCCCGCCGCCCTGGTGACCGGCGGCATCCTCTCCGACGCCCAGCTGGAGAGCGTCATCCTGGCCGGCGAGGCACACGCCGGCCATCTCGCCGGTGCCTGGACGGTGGACGAGACCTTCGACGTCGTCTCGGCGGCGCCGGACGATGCCGCGGACGCGGTGCGCTTCCGCCGCGGCTGGTTCCTCGGAGACGGCACCGGCGCCGGCAAGGGCCGGCAGGTCGCCGGCATCCTGCTCGACAACTGGCTCAAGGGCCGCCAGCGGGCGCTGTGGATCTCCAAGTCCGACACCCTGATCGAGGACGCCCGGCGCGACTGGTCGGCGCTCGGCCAGGAGCCCCTGCTGGTCACCCCGCTGTCGCGCTTCCGTCCCGGCGTGCCGATCACCCTGGAGCGGAGCATCCTTTTCACGACTTACGCCACCCTGCGCGGCGAGGGCGGCGAGGGCGCCGTGCCGCGCGTCCAGCAGATCGTCGACTGGCTCGGCCGGGACTTCGACGGGGTGATCGTCTTCGACGAGTCGCACGCCCTGCGCAACGCCGGCGGCACCGCCGGCTTCGGCCGTGAGGGCGGTCCCGTCACCCCCTCGCAGCAGGGCCGCGCCGGCCTGCGCCTGCAGCACGCCCTGCCGGATGGTCGCATCCTTTACGTCTCGGCCACCGGCGCCACCACCGTGCACAACCTCGCCTACGCCCAGCGCCTCGGCCTGTGGGGCGGGGCGGACTTCCCCTTCGCCACCCGCGCCGAGTTCGTCCAGGCCATCGAGGCCGGCGGTGTGGCCGCCATGGAGGTGCTGGCCCGCGACCTCAAGGCCCTCGGCCTCTACGCCGCCCGCTCGCTCTCCTTCGAGGGGGTCCGCTACGAGATGGTCGAGCACCGGCTGACGCCGGGGCAGGTCGCCATCTACGACGCCTACGCCGCTGCTTTTCAAGTGATTCATGCCAACTTGACCGCGGCGCTGGAAGCCGCCAACGTCACCGGGGCCGGCGGCACCCTGAACCGCGCCGCCAAGGCCGCCGCCCGCTCCGCTTTCGAGGGCGCCAAGCAAAGATTTTTCAACCATCTGATCTCGGCGATGAAAACGCCGACCGTGCTCAAGTCCATCGAGCGCGACCTTGCCGCCGGCCACGCCGTGGTGGTGCAGCTCGTCTCCACCGGTGAAGCATTGATGGAACGCCGTCTGTCCGACATCCCCACCGAAGAGTGGAGTGATTTGTCGATCGACGTCACGCCGCGCGAGCTCGTTCTCGAGTACCTCGCCCACTCCTTTCCGACCCAGCTGCACGAACCCTTCACCGACGCCGATGGGACCCTCTCGTCGCGGCCGGTGTGGAAGGACGGCCAGCCGGTGCCCTGCCGCGAGGCGGTCGAGCGGCGCGCCCGCATGATCGAGCGGCTGGCGGCACTGGAACCCGTGCCGGGGGCGCTCGACCAGATCGTCCAGCGCTTCGGCGCCGAGATGGTCGCCGAGGTCACCGGCCGGAGCCGGCGGATCGTGCGCAAGACCGATCCCGGCGGGGACGAGCGGCTGGCGGTGGAGAGCCGCCCCGGCTCGGCCAACCTCGCCGAAACCCAGGCCTTCCTGGATGATGACAAGCGCATCCTGGTCTTCTCCGATGCCGGCGGCACCGGCCGCAGCTACCACGCCGATCTCGGGGCGAAGAACCGGCGGCTGCGGGTGCACTACCTGCTGGAGGCGGGCTGGAAGGCCGACGCCGCCATCCAGGGGCTGGGCCGTTCCAACCGCACCAACCAGGCCCAGCCGCCGCTGTTCCGCCCGGTCGCCACCGACGTGCGGGCGGAGAAGCGCTTCCTCTCCACCATCGCCCGCCGGCTCGACACGCTGGGCGCCATCACCCGCGGCCAGCGCCAGACCGGCGGGCAGGGGCTGTTCCGCGCTGACGACAACCTGGAGTCTATCTACGCCCGCGCCGCCCTGCGCCAGCTCTACGGCCTTCTGCACGCCGGCAAGGTGGAAGGCTGTTCGCTGGGGGACTTCGAGGCGGCGACCGGCTTGGCGCTGTGTGACCGCGACGGCGGCTTGCGCGAGGAGCTGCCGCCGATCACCACCTTCCTCAACCGGCTGCTGGCGCTGACCATCGGCTTGCAGAACACGCTGTTCACCGTGTTCGAGCAGCTGCTCGCCGCGAAGATCGAAGGCGCCATCGCCTCGGGCACCTACGACCGCGGCGTCGAGACGCTGGTGGCCGACAGCTTCACCGTCACGGCGCGACGCACCCTCTACACCCACCCGGCGACCGGAGCGGAGACCCGGCTGTTCACCCTGGCGCGGCGCGACCGCAACCGGCCGCTGGGTCTGGAGGAGGCGTTGGAGAAAGGGGAGGGGCCGCAGGCGCGGCTGCTGGTGAATGCCCGCTCGGGCCGGGCGGCGGTGGCGGTGCCCGCCGCCGGCCTGATGCTCGACGACGGCACGGTGGAGCGCCGGGTGCGGCTGCTGCGACCGCTGGAACGCCTGACGGTGACGCTGGCCGAGCTGACGCAGAGCCACTGGCGCCCGGCCGAGCCGGAGGCCTTCGCCGCCGTCTGGGAGAAGGAGGCCGCGGCGGTGCCGGAGTTCGCCACCAGCACGCTGCACTTGGTGACCGGGCTGCTGCTGCCGGTGTGGCGGCATCTGCCGGACACGAACCTGCGGGTGGTGCGGTTGCAGACCGACGACGGCGAACGGATCATCGGCCGGGTGGTGGCGCCGGAGGCCCTGCCCGAGGTCGAGCGCAATTTCGGTACTGGCGCCAGTGCCGTGCCGGTCCCGTCGGCGGAGCGGGCCTGGACCCTGGTGCTGGAAGGGCGGGCAGTGCTGCATCTGGCAGACGGGCTGCGGCTGCGCCGGGTCACCGTGATGAGCACCCACCGGATCGAGCTGTCCGGCTTCAGCGAAGGGATGGTGGAGCGGCTGAAGGCGCTGGGGCTGATGTCGGAGATCATCGCCTGGACGCTGCGGCTGTTCGTGCCGGTGGGCGAGCGCGGACCGGCGGTGTTCGCCGCCCTGCTGGCCCGCCATCCGCTACTCCGTGTTGTCGGCCGGACGGGACCATGAGGGGCCGGCGCCATGTCCGTTGCGTCGGAGATGGCGCAGCGCCTCGCGCGGGAGGCCGAGGCGGTGTGCCGCCATTACCTGCCGCACGGGCGGCGGGAGGGGCGCTACTGGCGGATCGGCGATGCCCATGGCACGCCGGGGGAGAGCCTCTACGTCCGGCTGCACGGGGCTGCTGCAGGCCGATGGGCCGACGCTGCCACCGGCGAGCACGGCGACCTGCTCGACCTCATCGGGCTCAACCGCGGTCTCGATCGGCTGGCCGCGGTGCTCGACGAGGCCCGTGTCTTCCTCGGTTCGCCGCGGGCGCCGCCGGAGCCGCGGTGGGAACCTCCAGCCCCCATGGGATCACCGGAGGCCGCCCGCCGTCTGTTCGCCCGCTCCCGGCCACTCGCCGGCACGCTGGCCGAAGCGTATCTGCGCAACCGCGGATTTACGGATGTCCGGACCCTCGGTTGCCTGCGCTTCCAGCCGCGCTGCTGGTACCGCAACGCCGATGACCGGCTCGCCCAAGGCCCGGCGCTGATCGCCGCGGTCACCGCTCTGGACGGCGGCCTCACCGGCGTGCAGCGCACCTGGCTCGACCCGTCCGGCCGGGGCAAGGCGTCGATGCCGTCACCGCGCCGGGCGCTGGGCCACCTGCTCGGCAACGGCGTCCGCTTCGGCGTGGCCCGCGACGTCCTGGCGGCGGGGGAGGGCGTCGAGACCATGCTGGCCCTGCGCACCGCCCTGCCGGCCCTGCCCATGGTCGCCGCGCTCTCGGCCGGCCACCTCGCCGCTCTGCGCCTGCCGCCGACGCTGCGCCGCCTCTACGTCGCCCGCGACAACGACGCCGCCGGACGCCGGGCGGCCGAGCGCCTGAGGGGCCGCGCCGAGGCCCTCGGCATCGAGGCGCTGGTCCTGGCACCGGTGCTGGGTGACCTCAACGACGACCTGTTGGCGTTCGGACAGGCGGCGCTGCGGGCGCATCTGCGGGCCTAGCTTGCCCCGGAGGATGTGGCGCGCTTCTGGATGAGTGGCGGCTGGTCGTGGGGAGCCTGAGCCTCGGCGGACGGGCGCTGGTCGGAGCAGGCGGACGCCGGTCCGGCCGGCGGGAGGCCGCGGCCCCGGCCTTCCAGCGGGCGATCGGGCGGCAGCCGGGCCGGCTCCGCAACGGCGGGGCACCACTTTCTTCCCCGGCCGGCCAAGCCGGCCTTCCTCGCGGGACAAGAAAGCCGCCCCCCGCCGTCCTCCGCTGCGCTGCGGCCCAAGAGGGTGCGGACCCGCCCCGCCCGCCGCCGGGGGATCGCCACGAAGGCCGCGGTGGGCGCGGCCGATCCTCCAGCCGAAGGGCAGCCGCCATGATCACCGACACCGACGCCGCCGGGTTCCACCATGCCTCCTCCTCCACCGACCACGCCCTGACCGAACTCCAGCTCTATGGCCACCGGCCCTTCGAGGACGATCCCGATCCCCGGCCGCTGCCCGACGAGACCGCCATCCGCGCCGCCCTGGCCGACGTTTTCGACGCCCTGGTGGTCACGCTGAAGGACACCCGCCTGGAACCCGACCTGGCCGACCTGCTGTGGTCCACTGTCAACCTGTTCCACCGCGCCGCCGACCGCGTGCAGCGCGAGCTCGACGACAACGAGGACGCCCAGAAGCGCAGCCAGCGCGAACAGGACGGCTCGGAGATCCGTTCCGTCGAATTGGAGCGGCTGCTGGCTGAGGGACTGACGCTGATCGAGCGCCACACCGCCATGGAGGCCTTCCGCGACCACGCCGCCGACCTGTTCGAGGTCCACACCGGCTCCGGCTGGCGGCCGCGCGCCGGCTCGCTGGTCAGCCACCGCACCCTGACCGCCGCGCTGATCGACAGCCGGGATTTCCTCGCCGCCAAACGCCGGGCCGAGACCGAGCCGCTGCTGCCGGCCGGCCCGCGCATCGCCTTCTCCGGCGGGGTGGAGTGCAACGACCACCATCGTATCTGGGCGGTGCTCGACAAGGTGCGCGCCAAGCACCCGGACATGGTGCTGCTGCACGGCGGCAGCCCGAAGGGAGCGGAGCGGATCGCCGCCTGCTGGGCCGAGCACCGCAAGGTGACGCAGGTGCTGTTCCGTCCCGACTGGGCCCGCCACGCCAAGGCGGCCCCGTTCAAGCGCAACGACCGCCTTCTGGAAGCGCTGCCGATCGGCATCGTGGCCTTTCCCGGTTCGGGCATCGCCGCCAACCTTGCCGACAAGGCCCGGCGCCTTGGCATCCCGGTCTGGCGCTTCGGCGACGGCGGCGCCTGAGCACCGTCCTTCCGGCGATCCGCACAGGCGGATCGCCGGCTTTCCGTAAATCTGTTCCCCTTGGCAACTGGATCGGCGGCTCTGCGCCAATCTCGGGCTTCCACAGCTGATTCTAGCCCCTTTTGCGCTCTCCGAAGCGAGGCTGCGGCCGGTCCTTGTCTTTCCTGCAGGACTGGGATTCAAAGCAGCCTCTCGGCGATTTAAACGGGAGGAGAGGCGATTTTTGCTCCACACATTCAGATAGGTATCCTTATTTTCTCGATAAGGATCACCATATGTCGTTGCGCAAATGCAGGGACCGCGATAGAAAGCGGTCTGGGACCGTATTCATCAAGGGAGGCGCCCTATGGAACATTTTGCGGTGGTGCAAAGCATCGCGCGCGCGGCGCTGACGGGTGACAGAACGGCAGCGATGAAGCAGGTCGAACGCCTGCGCGAGCGCTTGACCAAGGCCGGCGCCGTCAAAGAGGCCGCCACCCTTGAGCGGCTGCTGGGGGCCGTCGAAGAAACTCGAGAGCTCGCGCCCAGCCGCGTTGAGGTCTCGCGGGGTATGGTCAGCGGTGAACGCCTTACTGCCGAAATCAACCCACCGATCGACCGGGAAACGGGCGCGCGGCTCTGCTCGATCGATTTCCCGAAGACCAGCCAAACGGCTCCGGTCTTCAGCTCAGCCGTTCAGGACACCATTGACGGCCTGCTGCAGGAATGGGCGAGTGTAGATGCGCTCCAATCTGTTGGCGTCGAACCGACGCGCTCATTGCTGATTTACGGACCGCCCGGTTCCGGCAAGACGATCACGGCCCGCTATATCGGCGAACGCTTGGGCCTGCCGTTGATCACAGCCAAGATCGATGGGTTGATCTCGTCGTTCCTCGGGACCACCGCGCGCAACATCGCCAATCTATTCGATTTCGCGAATCGATATGCCTGCGTGCTACTACTAGATGAATTCGATGCGCTGGCCAAGCTGCGCGACGACCCGCAGGAGATCGGCGAGATTAAGCGCGTCGTAAATACGCTTCTTCAGAATCTCGACCGACGTCGGGAATTCGGCATCACCATCGCCATCACCAACCATGATCGGCTGCTCGACCCCGCAGTCTGGCGCCGCTTCGAAACCCATGTCCATATGGGCGAGCCCGAAATGCAGGCGCGCGAACAGCTGATCGCTCGGTTCCTGGAACCTATCGATACCGGCCCGACTACTTGTCGCATATTCTCCTATTGCTTGGCTGGACGCTCCGGTGCCGACCTCGAACGAACTTGCTCGGCCGTCAAAAGGGCACTCGCTCTCAAAAACGATAGCCATGATGGGCCGGCCTTGTTCCGCGCGCTTGGCGAGATCTTGGCCCGGGCACCGCATCTCGATCATTTGCCAGCACGCATCCTCGCCAAGGATCCCGAAGCCTTTATCAGCTTGATTGCAAACGATGCAAATTTCGGTGTCAAGCAAGCTGAAATCGGCGATGCCACTGGGTTCGGCCAATCCCGAGTAAGCGATCTCAAGAAATCCAAACGCCACCTGAGCCTGATGGATGTCGCCCATGCCTAATCCCGTCCAAATCATCCTTAACGATGCGGATTTCCATCGGGCGCCAGAGCCCGGCCAGCCACCGCGTAATAAGGATTTCTTCGAAAATGCCGATGATGCCTTTGCCGCTCACAAGGCGGCTCTACTAGCTGCGGTCGATGCTATCACCGCAGCGATCCGTACAAGCCCATTCGGGCCGGCTGCCTATCTCAAAGTCCAAATGCGTGACCAAGCGCTGGCCAAATCCTATAGGCCGGGTTGGATCTTCAAGCGCGACCAGTTTCCCTGCGTCGGGGCGGAGGCGGTCGGCACGCTTTATTTCAGGGCACCGCTGATCTTCATGAGCGCGCTACGCGATCGTATCAATACGGCCGAACTCAAGGTCGAGATCAAGCGCCGACTCAGAGACGGCGAGCCCTACAAGGCACCGACGGTGGCGCGGGCTGAGGTTGGCGCTATCTATTCGATCGAGATTGCGCCACCCGATGCCAAGCGGACCTTCTCGATAGCCGCAGCCCTTGCCTCCTTCCAGGACCCCCGTGCCGTTTCTGGCTATCAGATCGAGCTGTTCGAAACGCCCCGTGACAATGTCATCGCCTCGGATCGGGCCGGGCACAACACCTTGCGCCGCACACTCGGGCAGTTGTTGTTACAGTTGGGCACGGGAGCTCGAAGCTTCCTGAATTCTCCCATCGGCCGGACGCCGATACTCGAACTCCAACTCACGCGCGGAACCCAGCCCGCCCTCGTCAACAATCGCACCGGTCTTACATCTAGCGATCTGGCCGTGAGGCCCGAATCCGCCCCCATCGATTTAAACGCCGATCGGCATGAGGCTGTGCTGAACAAGCTGCAGGAGCATCCGCTGGTACGAGCCATCCTGCCACCTGTCCTCCTTCAGCTAACTGACGCCGAAACTGGTGTATCGAATCCTAGCGCAACACCACTCTTTATCCCGGGGCCCGTCGCCAACGCCACGTATCCGATCGTCGGCGTTATCGACTCCGGCGTCGGCGATTCTCTCAAAGAGTGGGTTGTCGGCCGGTTCGATTTCCTCAGCGAAGACGAATTTGATGCCATCCATGGCACTGGGGTCGCAGGTCTCATCTCCATGGGGCAATTAATCAACCCACCAGCGATTGCGCCCGAAACCAATGGATGCCGTATCTTCGATATCCCACTCTTTCCGAGCGGGAACTTCAGTGCGAAATACCCTATGGGCTTTACGGACTTCCTGGAGGAAATCGAGCAGGCCGTGGCTGAAGCCACCCAAGAACATGATGTGCGCGTCTTCAACCTCTCGATCAACGCGGTTTCAGATGTTGAGCGACATCGCTACAGCATTTATGCCTCGCGCCTCGACCAGATCGCGGACGCCTTCGGCGTCATCTTCGTCAATTCGGCCGGCAATCTGCCACCCCAAGAACGTCGCGTACCGTGGCCGAAACGGCCGATCGATGTCGTTCGCTATTTCGCGTCGCGCACATTACCCGACACGATCTTCAAGCCGTCAGAAAGCGTGCGATCGATCGCGGTAGGCGCGCTCAATCCTCCTGGCACACACGAAATCGCCGACGCTCCCACGACCTATACGACCCGCGGCTCCGGCCTCGGCGTTAAGCCGGATGTCGCCACATATGGCGGGATCGGATCGGCGAAGCCCGGCGCCCCCTCGGGGCTGTCCTCGATCTCGCCGGATGGGCTGCGGGAGGATGTCGCTGGTACAAGCTTCTCGGCTCCCTTGGTAGCGCGCAGCCTTGCCGGCCTTGATGCCGCGACCCGAGGTGGCCTTACCACTGAGGCCTTGCGTGCGATGCTTCTGCATCACGCGACCATGCCGGAACCCTTGACCCGGCGTGGCTTGAAAGACATCCCCCGGCAATTCGCCGGGTTCGGCAAACCGGCCTCGGTCGTCGATATGCTGGAAACCGGCGAGCATCAAATCACGTTGCTATTCCAGAGTCGGCTCAGCATTGGCGAACGCAAACCCGTGATCTTGCACTTCCCCTTCATCTGGCCTCAGAGTCTGACTGCTCCCAACAGCGCATGTTCGGGACGTGCGCGGATCACGCTCGTTTATTCGCCCCCTTTGGATCCTGCTTTCGGCGCCGAGTTCATACGGGTGAATCTGGAAGCCGCGCTCAAGCAGCGGCAGCCGGAACCGGATAAGGCCGGCAATGCCCGTTTTCTCAACCAGATCGATGCGTGCTATTTGCCGGGTTCGGCCAAGCGGGCTATTCCGGAAAAGGCACTTATCGACCATGGTCTTAAATGGTGGCCCTCAAAGCAATACGGCTCAACCTTCGAGGACCATGGCAGCTCATCCGAATGGTGCCTTGAAGTCACAAGCCTCGTGCGGGCCGAGGCCGAGTTCCCGGCAGATGGCGTGCCCTTCGCGGTGCTCTTGACGCTTGAGGATCCGGATGGCACGAAGCCGGTCTTTCAGGAACTCCGGCAATATCTCCAATCGAGCATCGCTAATGCCCAAGACGTTCGGACCGCCATTCGGGCTCGGAACCGTCTGTAGGGATAGGCTTGCTAAACGTTGCTGAGGTCAGTCAATGATCATGCCAAGCTAAGGTAATACTTAGTCCATGTGCATCTCCGTACCGATCTGGATTTACTCATCAAAATCGGCAGAGAAATCGCATGCCCGGCCGTTGACAGATCTCCCATCGTGCTCAGAGTCGGACGGGCCGGTTTCGGATGTTGGATTGCGCGCTTATTGATTTCCACTCCTGGCGCATAGAGGAAGTTCGTTGATCCGGGTGCCAAAAACGAGGATCTCTCCGCAAAAGCGATGTCAACGGACAGAATGCGTCCAGACTTCAATCACCGGCAGCTCCCAGCTTTCAGTCTTGAGCTGGCCGCGCCAAGCCTCTGCGCAGTCCTTCCGATGCCGGCGAACCACGACATGCACACGGGCCTGTTCAACCGCGGAGATCAGACAGGACCAGTGCCGGCTGGCCGCTTCCGAAAGGCGCGCAATCACCGTGCCGTCAGCGCTCAGCACCGAAACCCGGTCCGTCGCCGAGCGTGCCGCCCGCAAGGTCACCGCATCGCCCGGCCGCAGGGCCGCCATCACCCGGTGAACGGCCGCCGTTGCCGGCTGGCGGCCGGCAAAGTCGATGTGCAGGTCGCCAAGCCCGAGCACGGTGCGCTGACGGTGGAGCACTCTCCGGTCGGCGCGCCCGGTGTCGGCGCAGGCAACATGGTCGACGCCATCGAGCAGCGGCAGATGCGGATTCCTCACATCCGCACGGCGCATCAGGCACAACGTCTCCCTTGCTCGCGTCATGCCGACGTAGAACAGCCGCCGCTCCTCCTCGCTGTCCGCGGCAGCCCTGTCCGATGGCCGGCCGTCCCATCCCCCGTCGAGGAGGATGACGTGCCGGAACTCCAGCCCCTTTGCGCCGTGCAGCGTCCCGATGTGGATGCCGGCGCCGGTCGAGCGCTCGCGGCGCAGCTGGGACAGCCCTTCATACAGGGCCTCGCGCACCGCTTCCGGTTCCGCCGCCCGCCCGGCGCTCGTCGTCGCCCAGCCGCCGAGCAGTTGCTCCACCAGCGTCCACCAGGGCGAGGCGCCCATCTCCTGGCGCAGGGCGGCCAGCTGCACCTGCAACCATGTCCCGTCGACCCGTGCAGTCGCCCGCTTCAGCCGGTCGAGGAAGGCCACCACCTCGCGCAGCCGGTGCAGGGGAAACCGGTCGGACGTAGTGTCGTAGGCGGGATCGCAGGGAATGCCGGCCTGGTCGCACAACGCGTGGAACGGCGCCAGAACGTGGCGTTGACGCGCCAGCACGGCGAAGTCGCTCCACGACGTGCCGGAATGTCGAGCCCGCCACCGCTCGATGACGTCCAGCGCCTTGCCGATCTGATGCGCGATGGTCCCCACCGCCAGGACCCGCACGGGTTCGCCCGCCGGGTCCTTGGCCCGCGCCCGGTCGATGCGGATGGGGTGCTCGGTCTTCATCCGGTCGGTGTTGTGCCGGATCAACGTGTTCGACGCGGCGATCACGGCGGCGGTGGAGCGGTAGTTCTCCACCAGATGGTGAACCTCCGCCGCGTAGTCGGCTTGGTATCGCCGGATGAACGCGACGTCGGCGTGACGGAAGCCATACACCGCCTGGTCGTCGTCGCCGACGGCCATCAGCGCGATCCGCGCTTCGGCGTCCTTCTCCTGGCGGCCGGCGATGGCGGAGACGAGGTCGTACTGCTCCTCGTCGATGTCCTGGTATTCGTCGATCAGGATGTAGCGGTAGCGCGCCAGCAGCCGCTCCCGCACATCCTCGGCGTCGAGGCCGGGAAAGGCGCTTTCCCCGCGCAGCAGCGCGGTGGCGTCGCCGATCACCCCGGAGAAGGGATCGGCGGGCGCGCTGTCCGGCCGGTGCTCCAGGCGCTCGGCAATGCTCGCCCCGACCAGACGCATGGCCAGCGCGTGATAGGTGTAGGCGTCGATCCAGCCGGCCTCGTCGCCGATCAGGGCGCGCAGCCGTCGGCGGATCGACAGGGCGGCCGCGTGGTTGTAGCACAGCACCAGGATCGCCTGCGCCGGCACCCGCAGCACCCGCATCAGGTAGGCGCAGCGGTGGACGATGACGCGGGTCTTCCCCGACCCCGGCCCGGCCAGGACCAGCAGGTTGCGCCCGACCGGCGCGGTCACGATCGCCTGCTGCGCCGGATTGGCGAGATCGGTGACGATGCGGGCGTAGCTGTCCGCCGACACCGGGCGGGCCAGTTCGGCGCGCCGGCCCGGGAAGTGGCGGGCGAGCAGCCGGTCCTCCGGCAGGGCGAAGTAATCGGCGGCGAAGGCCGCCGCCCGCTCCGGGCTGGCGAGCCCCAGACGGGCGTATTCGCCCATGGCGTGGACCTGGAAGGTGCGGCCGGCGTAATGGCGAGCCAGCGGTTCATGGTCGTCGTTGGTGTAGCGCCGCCCCCGCGCCGTCTCCGGCAGCCGCAAGCTCAGCCCCTGGCGGAACACCGACAGGCCACCTTGCAGCAGGATCACCTTCCAGTCGTGCAGCATCAGCAGGGCCGCCTGAACCGCGGCGACCGGATCGGTCACCTCGGCGGCCAGCGTCAGGTCACCGGTCACCGCCTGGGCCAACTCCTCGATGGCGAAGGGCACCACCGTTTTGCCCGCGCCATCGGTGGCCCGGCCGGTCGCCAGCAGACGGTCGAGCACCAGGGAGGCGACCGCTTCCTGCCGGCGCAGGCCATCCTCCAGGCCCTGCCACGTTCCCGCCAGCGTCAGGCTGTACCGCCAGCGTGCCACCGTGGCGAGACGCAGGCGTGCGTTGCCCCCACGGTTGGTGTCGGACAGCGTTTTCAGCAGCCGCAGAACCACCTCGGGCTGGCATTCGGCACAGCCGCGGTCGCGCAGCCGCTGGGTGGCCGCCGTCAGCGACAGGCACAGCTCCTCCCCATCCGGCACCTCCTCCCGCAGCGTCGCCAGCAGGGTGCGGGCCGCCGCGGAGAACTGGGCCAGGACACGGCGCGAGGCGTTGACGCCCGACGGCCTAACCTGTGCGGTCAGCACGGTCCCGCTCTCGATCAGGCCATGGCCGGCCATCGCGGTCAGCACCGTCAGCACCTTGGCGGTCGCCTCCTGCGGTGGGCCGGCGGTGTCGGCCGCCAGGGGATCGAGAGCGGCCAGCGTGTCGACGGTCAGCGGGTGCTCCTCGCTGGGATCGGCGGCGACCGCCACCAGCGTGCGGAAGATGGCCATCCACTGCGCCACCGTCGCCGCGGGCAGACCCAGACGCTCGATGGTGGTGCGCGCCTGCTCCAGCGACAGCGGCTTGGGCCGCGCGGTGATGACGGAGGTCCGGTTCTCGGACCGGATCACCAGCCCGGCGCGCTCCAGCCAGGACAGCGCCGTCTTCACCTTGGTGTCGGCGTCCGAATCCTCTGCCGCGAAGCCGAGGTCGAGTTCCGGATCAGCCACCAGCTCGCCCGCGGTGGCCACCACCTCGTCCTTCCCCAACCGCTGCGACAGCCGCCGCACGCCCCGCAGGATCTGCCCGATGTCGCGCCGCCGCAGCTCCGACCGGGCGGCGAGGCGAAACTGCTCCTCCAGATCGTCGGGATCGAACAGCAGTACGCAGGTCGCCGGCAGCCCGTCCCGCCCGGCGCGTCCGGCCTCCTGGGTGTAGGCTTCCAAAGAGCCGGGCACATCGGCGTGCACCACCAGCCGCACGCTGTCCTTGTCGATGCCCATGCCGAAGGCGTTGGTGGCGCACACCACAGGGATGGAGCCACCGATGAAGCCCGCCAGGACCTCCGCCTTGTCGGCGGCCTTCATGCCGGCATGGAAGGCGGCGGCCGGCCAGCCGTATCCGGTCAGCGCGTCCCGCAGCTCCTGGGTGCTGCGCCGGGTGGCGGCGTAGACCACGGCGCTGGCCGACGCTCCGCCCGGCCGCACATGCTGCTCCAGAAGGGCGGCGATGCGCTCGACCTTCTCCGCCGGCGTGATGCTCTCGACGGCGAAGGTCAGGTTGGAGCGTTCGGCGCCCCCGGCGTACAGGTCGAGTTCCTGCCCCAGCCGGTCACGGATGTGACTGCGGATCTCCTCGACGACCTCGTGCTTGGCGGTGGCGGTCAGGCAGGTCACGGGTGGCGGCGGCGTGCCCTGGCGTTCGGCCAGTTCGGCGATGAAGCGCGCGGTGTAGAGATAGTCGGGGCGGAAGTCATGGCCCCACTTGGACAGGCAGTGCGCTTCGTCGAACACCCAGGCGCCGATCTCCCGCTGCTCGATGGTGCGGACGACGGACGGGTTGCGCAGCTGTTCGGGGGACACATAGAGGAGCGCGACGTCGCCCTGACGCACCCGGTCCATCACCGCGCCCCGCTCCGGCAGGGTGAGCGCTCCGTAGAGCGCGGCCGCCGCCGCCGGCCGGCCGGTCTTGCTGCGGAAATTGTCCACCTGGTCCTTCATCAGCGCCTGCAGCGGCGACACCACCACGGTCAGGGCACCGGTGCGCTGGTGGCGGGCCAGGGCCGGCACCTGGAAACACAGCGACTTGCCGCCACCGGTGGGGAGCACCGCCAGCGCCGGCCGCCCGGCGAGGCCGGCCTCGACGATGCGTTGTTGCAGGCTCCCGCCGTCGGGCGCGGCCGGCGTGGGCCGGAAGGCGTCGAACCCGAAGCTCTCCCGCAGCCAATGCGTCGCGCTGAAAGCGGTGCGGCACCACGCGCACGCGGGATCGTCGCACGGCGTGTCGCGCAGGTCGTGCAGCAGCGGCCCGACCGCCGGGTGCTGATGGCGCACCCAGGCCGGCAACACCGAGGCGCCGCCTGCCACGCCGAGCCACGCCAGCGCGTGGGCGAAGGCGAGGCGCGCCGCGGACGGTTCCAGGTCGGCCGCACCGAGGCGGGAGGATGCGGTCGTGCAGACGCGTGCCATCGCGCACCGCATCCACAGCGTGAAGGCCGCGGATGCCGTCGGCGGCAGGGCTGCGCCGCACAGGCCGAGCAGGTCGGCCATGCCGCTCTGCCCCGGACCGGACAGCGCGAAGCGATGGAACGCGGCGGCGTCCGTAGTCTGCCGCACCAGGCGGACAAAGGCATCGATCTCGTCGCGCAGCACCGCCCGGCACAGCCGGGCGTCGGCGACCGGATCGTTCACCGCATCCTTCTCGAGCTTGTAGCCTTTGATCAGCCGGTGATAGGGGTTGGCCGGGAAGGCCAGCGGTGAGAGCACCAGCGTGTCCACCACCGGCAACGTCCATGCGGCCAGTCCCGGCAACGCGTCGCGCAAGATCGGCAGGTCGTGTGCCAGGATGTTGTGGCCGGCGATGCGCTCGGCGCCGCGGACGAATCCTTCCAGTCCAGCGGAGGCGAAGGACCTGGAACCACGCTTCTCCCATCGGAAGATCCGGTCGTCCAGCACCGCACCGACCGCATTCGGGCGCCCGCCACGGTCGGCTTCGACGTCGATGAACAGCGTCTTTGCCAGATAGGTGTCCACGCTCGCATCGGACAGCGGGGTGCGGGATTGCCGTTTCCTGAGGAGCGCGTCGAGAGCTTGGGACAGCAAGGAGGAAGTTCACTTCAAAGGCGATGCAACCGTCGCGAAAACTTCTACAGCGTGCGGATGCACAACCACAACGACGTTTTCCCGCTTTGCCTTTTCGGCGGCGATCCGGATACCCGGAATGATGGATTTACGGGAAACCGGCGGCCTGTGAAAACGAACCGCCGGATCATGCCTCAGGGCGTGGTCCGTGTGGGCAATGGCACCGGTGGCGACCGGGGCGATCCGACCGGCCGGTAGGTCCGACGGGGTGACGGCGGGAATGGGCGCGCGTTTGGCGCGCCTCAATTCCCACCATGGTTCAGCCCCGCCGGTGGCTCGGTGCCTTTGCGCAGGCGGACGCCGACACCTTCGCCATTGCTGGGGATGAAGATGACGCCGGCCGCCTCGAGCGCGTCCTTCAGCGCCCGCAGAATGGCGGGTATGGGGGTGCGCCCGCCTTTCTCGAAATGCGTGATGGTGCGCAGGCTCACGCCGCTCGCCTCGGCGAGCTGCTGCTGGGTCATGTTCACCAGACCGCGGGCGGCGCGGCATTGAGCGGGCGTCAGATTCATGTGCCGGATGGTAGGCGGGTACGCAGAAAGCGCAAGGAGACGGAAAATGCGCTTGCGCTCTATACGCATAAGTGCGAAAAATGCGCACTCATCTGAACCGTCAGGAGCTCGGCTTCGCGTGGGTATGCCCCTGGTGTCCTGGCCGACAGGCCGTAGCCCCCATGCGAGTCGGCGCTGAAGCGACGCTGAGTGACCCGGCCGGAATGGAGGGGACCGATCATGCCACGGGAGACGCGCACGCCAAGATTGAGGACCAGCAAAGCATCACGTCACGCGGCCTTGTCCGCGGCGATCCGGGTGCTGGACGCCGCCCCGGACGGGAATGATGCGGAGCCCCTCCTCGTTCTCTGGAGGGAATGGCGGGCTGCCTTTCCTCTGTCGGAGCATCTCTGCCGTGAGGCGCAACGGCTGGAACGTCACCTGATCGGCCGCATCGGCTTGCCGACCGTCGAGATCCCGATGAGCGATCCCGAACGGCCGATGGTCCGGGCAACGGATCCGCGCCAGATCGACCGGGTGCTGGGCACGGACCCGGTGACATTGGCGCAACGCCGCCGCCTGAAACGCGCTCTGGGGGCGGCGCGTGCCCGTTGGAACGCCGAAGCCGCCGCCTGTGGGCTCACCGCGGTTATCCGGTCGGAGGTTGCCGCCGACCACCGCGTCGATGAGCTGCTGCGCATGGCCGCTGTGACGCCGGCCCACTCGCTGATGGGCGCGATTGCCAAGCTCGTCGTCATCGAGCAATGGGGAGAGCGGGAACCGGAGGGCGACGACCTTCCCTGGCCGTTTCTGCGCGGCGTGCTGTCCGACCTCGTCACCCTGGCGGTGGCGGAGCAGGAGCGTCCGACACTGTCCGGCTGAGCCGGTCGCCGCCCCTGTCTCAGAACGTTTCCGGCATGCGCAACCCCGATCCCCCCACCGACAAGCCGGACGCGTTGGTCGTCCGGTCCGGTGATTCGGTGGGGCGCGCGTAAGCTCCGCTTCCGGTGATTGCTGGCGGACGATGCGCGCATCGCAGCGTCCTCGGAGCCGTTCAACGCCAGCAGGATCCGGCGCACATGCCCCAAGCCGACATATGCTCGACGCCCGGCCATCTTCCGGCGTTGAATGCGGTGACCGCCCCATGCCCTGCATAGGCGTACGAACGCCGGTGCCGATGACACGTTGTCAGGCCTGATGGGCGCAGACACCGGAACTCAGCCATTATCTGTTGAATGGTCTTGCTTGAACCAGCCGTCGCGCTGTCCGTCGTCAGGCCTGTCTTTCGAATCCTTCCTTAGGCAGCCATCTCCTGATGTGGCGTCCAGTCCATCGGAACGGAGCGTCGATCAATGCAAGGCCGTCACGAAACAGCGCGTAATCGTAGTCTGGGTGCTCCGCATCCAGGACGCGATCATCCCCGCCGGCACCGAAACCGATCGGGTCGAAGGTCGGCAGTTCGAGCCGTTCGGGGCGCCGCTCACCGCCATCGCGGATCATGCCGCTGAGCGCGTCGAGGAACGACACGCAGGCTGTTTCCTCCATGACAAACCAGCCTGTCGGCGGTCCGCCCCGCGGTCTCCGGGCAAGCGTGTTATGCTCGATCCAGTCCCCTAGGGCCGGGTCATCCCAGTACATGTCAGGCCACCATCGTGGAAACAGCGGCCAGACGTAGGACGGACTCCCGAGATACCAGCGGCCCGCGTAACCGAATCTCAGGAACGTCACCGGGGCACGGTCGGCGGGCAGTTCACCAGATGCGCGAACCCAGTCGATCCAATCGACCACTTGGCTGGCGCCCATCAGGAGAAAATTCGAACGGTGCGTGGCAAGAGCGATCATGGTCGGCGTCGCCCCGGTGCCCGTGGGCGCTTGGAGAGCGGGCGGTGGTGGTGATTTCTTGCCGGGCTTTGGAATTCGTGTCTCGGCCAAGCTCAGGAATGCCCCCGCCGTTCCGGGCTTTGAACCGAATGCGATGGAATAGCCATGAACGACTTGGCCATAGGGCGATGTCTTTGCGAGATAGGGCTTTACCTGTCGCGCATATTTTCGTTTGGCCTGCGCGGCTACACTCTTGGCGGTTGCCTTGGCTGCGAACGACCCATGGGCCTCCGCCAGCACCACGCCATGTCCGTCCGCGTTTCCGCCGTCATAGATAAAGTCCGCGTGGGGGTCGAGCGTCCTGGACAAGCAGGCAGCATTGGCGCGCCACACATATCCCAGTGCGTTCATGTAAAGATCGGTGATGCCGGCGCCGACACGCGCGGCGAAGAGTGTTCTTTCGGTATCGGCCAGATCGTTGAAATCGGCCGACAGTTCGAAGACCGGGTCATCGGAGATCAGGCATTCCAGCTGGGCCAGGGCGCTCTTCTGCAGCCCTGCCAACAACCGGGGACGGGCCTCCCGCGTCGTTGCCGTTCTCGCTACCGCCGCCGCCAGCGCCATCGGGCCAAAGATAAGACTTGGCGTGGCATTTGGTGCAGTGAAGTGCAGCGATATCGGGCTTGGACCATGTCTGTGCCTGGTGTGGGTGGTCAAGCCGACTGCTTTATCGTTGCTCCACAACCCGGTCGTCGAAACCAAGGCGCTCATCCCACCCCCAATGCCCGCCGGATGCTGTTGCTTCGCTTGTGAAACATCGCGCTCAATCGTGCAATCATACCGCTTCAGTGTGCACGCCGGAATAGGTGAACGGTGCCGATGCGTGCTCACGCTGGACTGTTCGGCCGACTGCGGCCTGTAACCGGACGGTTGTGGTGGCGCCCGCACGGGCAAGCCCGCGCGCCGGGCTCTCGTGAATCGAGCCACCTGCGGTGTCTCGAGTCTGACGACCGTCGATCCCTGGCGCATCTCCCGCGACGTGCCTTCCTCCTGCAAGGGGGACGACGGCAGGATCCGGGTCCGGGTGCAGGGCGATCCCAACCGTGATGGGGCGATCGGTTTCCTCCGACGACACTCCGTCATCGTCAGCCTCCGGCACCTTACCCATGGCGACCGCTCGCCACCGGCCATTCCCTGTGCCTGAAGGTTTCAATCCACCGTGGCCGTTCGCGATGCTTCGTCGCTGTCCATGCGGACACCCGCGGCTTCGGAGGCCCGCCGGAGACTGCCCGGCACATAGCCCTGCGACGAGCCCTTGCCGAGTTCGAAGGAACGCACCGCCGACACCGACAGCGTCGCTTTCTCGGCGAGGGCCTCCTGCGACCATCCCAGTTGACGGCGGAAGAACCGGCACCGCTCCGGGGTAATGCATCCATCTCCGCCGAGCCGCTCCATCGGGCGACGCTACCACGGCGGGTGGGAGCCGTTCATGGTCCTTCTCCCAGGCCGAGGCCATGTGATCGGGGAACCGTGCCGTTTCCGGTAAGATTGCATCCGGCGTTGCGCTGCGGCGCCGTGAGCGGTGTCGTCTCCGGCGGAACGGCTCGCGGCTCGACCACGGCGGCCTTTCCTGCTGGCGACCCTGACGCCGGGTACGGCTGCGGGGCAGCCCGACCTCGATCCCGCAACGGCCGGGGGCCGGCCTTCTTCCCCGCCGTGCCCGGCTGCGCCTGTGCGCGGCTTCCTCGCGCGACAAGAAGCCCGGCCCCCGGCCGTCCTCCGCTGCGCTGCGGCCCTTGCGCGTGCAGGCCGGTCGCCCGGCGCCCTTGTGATCGCCATCAAGGCCGCGGTGGTCGCGGCCGACCCCCGCAGGAGGCGACCATGGCTCAGATCGGTACCTTCACCCGCAACGACGACGGCTCCTTTACCGGGACCATTCGGACGCTCACCCTCAACATCAAGGCCCGCTTCGTCCCGGCCGCGAAGGACAGCGACAAGGCTCCCGACCTGCGCGCCCAGAGCAACGGGATCGAGATCGGCGCCGGCTGGCGCAAGACCGCCAAGGAAACCGGCCGCGACTACCACTCGGTCAAGCTCGACGATCCGAGCTTCCCGGCTCCGATCTACGCCAGCTTAGTCGAGGTTGACGGCGGCTACGTCCTGATCTGGTCCCGCTGAGGCCGGCCACCGGTTGCGGCACTCCCCCGGGGCGCCGCAACCGGCTCTGGGCCATAACGGGCGTGCTGGAACGCGGCGAGCGGCTGGCGCTGGCGCTCATGATGGCCGTGATCGCCGTGCGACCGATCACGGGCCGAGATGGGGGAGTCCCGTGCTCCCGAAAGTCCGTCTGTCTCTTCGGACGTCCCAGCCTACCATGCCGGAGCGGCCCGCCTCGAGGACGAGCGGTTCCCCCAAAAGGCTGCGCCTTTTGGCTCCCCCGCTCGCCGGCAGGCCGGTCGCCTGTGGCGATCCTCGACCCGGACCGCTCCGGCATCGTGACGCCCCCTCGTCTTCAAAACCAGAGGAGGGGACGATGCTCACCATCCACGACCAAGTCCGGGAACTGCGGGCCGAGCTGGCATCCTGCGCCCTGACCCGCCGCGAACGCGCCCAGGCCCGGGCCGAACTGGACCAGCTCCTCGCCCGGCAGGCGAGGATGGACCGCGCCGCCGATGCGGCGGTGTTCATCGGGGAGGCGCCGCCCGCTTGAGGCGGCGCCGTGCGTCGCGGCCAAGAGCCTCGTCGTGTGGCCGGAGGACGCCTGCCGGCGCGCTCTGTTTCGCCATGCGTCTGTCCGGCGCTGCGCCGGTGATCCTCCGCCCTTCTGCCGGCCGCCGTCATCGGGCGCACGGCTCCTCTCCTGTCCGGATTTACGGGAAGCCGGCGGTCCATATATCCGGCTTTCCACTGATCCGGACTTCCGCCGATCCGGAAATCCGGGCTCCCGAGAATACGGCAATGCACCTCGGCCGCAGTCCGGATTTGGCCGGCATATGCCTAAAAAGACACGCACCTCTCCCGGAAACCGTTGGCATTGCCAACCCTTCACCCCCAAAAGCAATGATGGCGGAAACGTGGCGTCCTACCCACGTATGTCGTCACGCACCGCCATCGCCGTCCCGGGTGGGGCCGGCCAGTTCGGAGAGGAAGGGGTGATCGGGGGGCAGCGCCAGCAGATCGCCGGGGAGCACCTTCAGCGCCCGCGCCAGCCGGCCGAGCGTCACCACGCTCGCCTTGTGCTCGGCCCGCTCGATCTGGCCGACGTAGCTGCGGTCGATGCCCGAGATATGCGCAAGCTCCTCCTGCGTGATGTCGCGCTCACGCCGCAGGCGCCGGATGTTCGCGGCCAGGATGTCGGGCAGGTCCTCCATCGCCAGGATGGAGCCCCATTGCGGGGAAAGTCTCCACGGGATACATCTACCATTCCGACGCGGGCCCCCGGCTGCCGAGTGGTCTGCATGGCTGAACGGAAAGGAGGCTGCGCATGAGGAAGCCGCGCATCGACGCGCCGGTGTTCGACGTGGCGCCCACCAGCGAGACGCTGACCGACTACGACCGGCTGCATCTGGTGACCTACCTGCGCCTGCTCGACGCCGCGGCGGACGGCGCCGACCCCGACGAGGTCGCCCGGATCGTGCTGCGCATCGACCCGGACGAGGAGCCCGAGCGCGCCCGGCGTGCCCACGCCAGCCACCTTGCCCGCGCCCGTTGGATGACCGAAAGCGGCTACCGCCACCTGCTCGTTTCAGGTTAAGCCGCCATTGCCGTCCGGCGCGTCCGGCAGTGCCGAACGCCGCCTTGACGGCTCTTTTCCTGTCCGATCAAGCGCTTCCTCCCCTTTCGATCGGGGTGTGCCGGTTGCATCGATCCCCCGATACGCCGCACCGGCCTACCGGCGCGTTCGGCCCTTCGCAACCTGAGCGTTTGGATGCGCATCCGTCCCTTCATCCATGACGAGGACGGTTTCATGACAGGCACGAGAGACTGGCGGTCCGCCGCCGCTTACGCCGACACGGCGTCGCTGCCGGTGGCGGGCTGGGCGTGGGAGTTCCTGCGCCGCAATCCGGAGTACAGGGCCGCGACGCGGGCCGCCGCGCCGCGCTCGCCCGAGCACGCCGCCGTCGGTCGGCGCTGGGGGTTGTCCTTTCGCCGAGGACCCGGACCGGACCGCCCACGACACGGCGATCTTCTGGACGCCGGACCTGCTGCCGGACCTGGTGCGGCTGGTCCCGGTTCCCATGCAGCCGATCCCCGTGGCTCCGGACGCTGATCCGCTGGCCGGGCCGGGGCGGCGGGCGGTGCTGCCGACCCCGGACGGTTTCCACGTGGTGATCGCCGACGGCGCCTGCGAGCGGCGGTTTCTGGTCCTGGCGCCCGACCTGCCGGCACCGGGAACGGCGATGTGGGCCGCCGTGGCGTTCGACCGGCCGCGGGCGCCGCAGGTCGCCGGGATCGAGCGGCTGGCGGCGCTGATGGCGGGCCGGCCACCGCCGCCCGAGCTGACGCCGTACCAGACGGGTCTGCTGCGCCACGCCCTGCAGGCGCTCGACGCCGCCCTGGCCGGCGCCAGCCTGCGCGACACCGCCGAGGCGGTGTTCGGTCCGAAGCGGGTGGCGGCCGACTGGTTTCGCTCCAGCCCCCTGCGCGACCAAGTCCGCTACCTGGTCCGCCGGGGCCGGCGGCTGATGGCCGGCGGCTACCGCGAGCTGCTGGCCGGCCGCCTCGGGCGCGGCCAGCGGTAGACCGCCGCAGGAAGGGGCCGGGGGACTCCGGCCCCGCTGGTCTTTCCCCTCCCCGGCGTTTCCGTGTTTCCGCGAGCCTTCCGCCATCGCGCCCCGCCGCTCCCGGCGGTGCGCTTCGGCTCACGGAGGCTCGACCATGCACGACACCGCCGACGACCTGCCGCACCGTTTCCTGCGCACGGCCGAGGCCGCGCACTTCCTCGGCCTGTCCGGCCGGACGCTGGAGAAGCACCGCGTCTACGGCACCGGCCCGCGCTACCGCAAGATCGGCGGCCGCGTCGTCTACGCGCTCGACGACCTGAAAGCCTGGGCCGACCGCGGCCTGCGCACCTCCACCTCCGACCCCGGCGCCGGCGCCGTGCGGCCGGCCCGCCGCTGAGGGGAGGGGAGCATGGACGACCCTCGCTTTCCCGCCCGCCGCACCGACATCGCGGTGCGCGACGTGGCCGACCTGATGATCTGGCCGTGGTTCAGCCTCGCAAAATCGCCACGCCACGCGCCCATCGTCTTCGAGCAGGGGGCGGTGCGCATCCGGGTCGAGCCGGCCGGCGGCCTCGGCATCGCCACCCTCTGGGACGCCGACGCGCTGGTCTGGGCGGTCAGCCAGCTGACCGAGGCCCTCGACGCCGGCCGGACGCCCAGCCGGCATCTGGAAACCCCGGCGTATCCGCTTCTGCGCTTCCTCGGCCGCGGCGTTGGCCGGCACGACTACGCGCTGCTGCGCGCCGCCTTTGACCGGCTGGCGGCCACCCGCGTCGAGACTACGCTGCGCGCCGGGCCGGAGGGGGCGGCCCGTTTCCGCTGGCTGGAGGGGTGGGAACCGACCGCGGCCGGCGTCCGCCTGACGCTGCCGGAGTGGCTGTTCACGGCGGTGTGCGAGCGTCGCGTGCTGACGCTGGACTCCAGCTATTTCGACCTCACCGGCGGGGTGGCGCGCTGGCTGTACCGGCTGGTGCGCAAGATGGGCGGCCGGCAGCACGGCGGCAGCGCCATCGGGTTGCGCCGCCTGCACGCCCGCAGCGGCAGTCCGGTGCGCCTGGCCGAGTTCGCCCGCCACATCCGGCGGATCGCGTCCACCGGCCTGCCGGGTTACCAGCTGTCCATCGAGCGGGGTGGCGGCGAGGAACGCCTGCTGTTCTCCCGAGAACGGACCGCCGCGAACCTGTCCACAGCCTCCTGTGGACAGCCTGTGAATGATGACGGGACATCACATCTATCGGAAATCGGGAGATCGCCATGCCGACTCGCGGGAGAACGCCACCCCGACTCGGAGTCAAGCCCTTGTCCCGCCTCACCGATTCGCCCCTATAACTTATATAACTTAAACAATAACAGACTCTTGGCGGCTGACTCCACGAATCCTCTCCCTGTGGATAACCATCTCCAGACGGGGAGGGCGCGGCGATGATCGTGGCCTTCCTCAACCAGAAGGGGGGTGTCGGCAAGACGACGCTCGCCCTCCACCTCGCCGGAGAACTGACCCGGCTTGGCCATCGCGTGCTGCTAGTCGACGCCGATCCCCAGGGCTCGGCGCTCGACTGGGCCGAGCAGCGCAACCGCGAGGGGCTGCCGCGGCTGTTCGCCATGGTCGGGCTGGCGCGCGAGACGCTGCACCGCGAGGTGCCCGACCTGGCCTCCGGGGTCGAGCACGTGGTCATCGACGGGCCGCCGCGGGTGACGGCGCTGGCGCGCTCGGCGATCCTGACCGCCGAGCGGGTGCTGATCCCGGTGCAGCCCAGCCCGTTCGACGCCTGGGCTTCGGCCGAGCTGCTGCGCCTGCTCGACGAGGCGCGCGGCTGGCGGCCCGGCCTGACCGCCCGCTTCCTGCTCAACCGCTGCATCGCCCGGACCCGGCTGCTGGCCGAAGCCCGCCGCGAACTGGCCGGGGTGGTGCCGCCGGCGATGGCGGCGTCGGTCGGCCAGCGCGTCGTCTTCGCCCGCTGCGTGCGCTCCGGCCGGCTGGCCTTCGAGAGCGAGCCGGGTTCCACGGCGGCGCTGGAGATCGCGGCCCTGGCCGCCGAGCTGCTGGGAACCGGGCCATGAGCGCGGAACGGATCGGCTTCGGCGCCCGCCCCGGTGCGCCCGACGCCTGGGTGCGCCGGGGCGAGGGCGGGCCGGCCAAGGCGGAGGTCTACACCGCGCGGCTGACGGTGGACATCACACCGGAGCTGCGCGGGCGGATCAGGATCGCCGCTTTCCGGCGCGGCGTCACCATGGCGGCGCTGCTGCGCGAGCTGCTGGAAGCCCGCTTCGCCGGGGAGGAGGGGCGATGATCGCCGCCCTGGTGAACCTGGCGCCGGGGGTGGGCCGCACCACGCTGGCGGTCAACCTGGCCGGCGAGTTGGCCCTGCAAGGCAAGCGGGTGGCGCTGCTCGACGTCGATGGCGCTTCGGGCGTGCGGGACTGGGCGGGAATGCGCGGGCGCAACGACCTGCCGGCCCTGTTCGACACCGTCACGATTACCAGCGCCCAGTTGCGCTGCGGGCTGTGGGGGCTGGGCATCAGCGTCGACCACGTGGTCATCGACACCCCGGCCCGTTCGCCGGCGGCGGTGCGGGCGGCCCTGCTGGTGGCGGAGACCGTGCTGATGCCGACGCCGCCGGACCGGAAGGCGGTGGGGCGCTGTGCCGCCACCATGCAGCTGGTCGTCGAGGCGCTGGCGGCCGAGCCGGCGTTGACTGCGGCCCTGGTGCTGACCCAGGCGCCGGAGAGCGTGCTGGTCGAACCGGGGACCGAGGCTCAGGTGCTGGGCCTGCGCCTGCCGGTGTCGGAGGCGGTGGTGCGTCGGCGGATGGTGTTCGCGACGAGCCGGAACACCGGGCTGCTGGTGCCGGAGTTGGAGATGGCCGGGCGGGCCGAAGCCGACGTCCGCGGTCTCGTCTCGGAGGTCTTCGGCCTGGGATCGGTCCCGGTGGCGGGCTGATCGGGCAGGGCAGCGGCCCGCTCCGTCTCCGGAGCGAAGCCGATCGCACTACGGCGTGCAAAGACAGGAAACCGGACAGGACGTCCAAGCTTTGGCGGGTTTACGTGAGGGTATGAGGAAGAAGAGAAATCAACGGTCAGCAAGATAAAAGAGCGTATGCAGCGGGATCGTCCGTCGTTGCTTTTCAATGGCTTGCCTGTATTCAGGAAGGTCTGTGGTATGCCGGTGCATACAGGCTTCGATATCCCGATAACCCCTCAGAATGATTGATGATTTTCTGCCGGCGGCGATATTTCTGTGACGCCACGACTTGGGTGGTGGCATGGGAGGGCAGGGCATGGGGCAGCGTTTCGGCCTCTTCGCGGGCATCCTCGACGATGACGGTTTCAAGGCGCGGATGAAGGCGTTGGCCGACCGCGGCCGCCGCCTTGCCCGCGCCTACACCCGCCGGCCGATGCAGAAGGTCCGCGTCAAGGGCGCGCCGCCGCAGGCCGGTCCCTACGCCCGCCCGGTCACCGTCAAGGTGCTCTACCACGACCGCGCCCGCGGCGCCTACCCGAACACCGTCGCGGTTCTGGCCAACTACCTGGCCAAGGAAGGCCCGCTGTTCGACCGCGACCGGCTGGGCATCGACACCGCCGAGATCGTGGACGCCTGGTTGGCCGACCGCCGGGTGTTCCACGTCATCGTCAGCCCCAACGACGGCCACCGCATCGACGACATGGTGTCCTACGGCCGTGATGTCGTTGCCGCCTGGGAGCGCCGGGTCGGCCCGCTGGAGTGGGTGGCCTCGGTCGAGCGCAAGCCTGACATGGCGCACCCGGACGGCAACCAGCACCTCCACATCATGGTGCGCGGCGTGCAGAACGACCGCGACCTCTACCTCGACCCGGACGTCGTCTCGCGCTGGCTGCGTCACGACGCCATCGAGGTCACCACCGACCGCCTCGGCTACATGACCGAGCGCGAGCGCCAGGACTTCGACCGCCAGCTCGTCGAAATGCAGCGGCTGCGCGAGCAGCAGCGCGGCCGCGAGGCCGGGCGTGACGATCTCCAGGACCTGGGAGGGCACGAGCTGTGACCGCTCCCATCGTCCGCTTCGGAACCCTGCTGCTGGTCTGGCTCGTTGCCCTGTTTGCGATCACCGAGCTGGTCGGCTGGCTGTTCGCCTGGCCGGCCGTCTTCGGCGGGTGGCGCGTCGGTCCGATCGCCCTGTACGGACCCGGCCAGTTCCTGGCTTGGCGCGGCCTGCTGGCCCCCGGCCACCGCTGGATCGTCGACGGCGCCACGCTGGTGTCGGGCGCCTGCGCGCTGGCCCTGGCGGTGCGCGCCGGCCTCGACCTCCGGGGAAACCGGGCCCATGGGTTCGGCGCCGGCCGCTGGGCCACGCGGACCGACGTCCGGCGCAGCGGCCTGCTGGGAGGGGGACGGCGATGACCGAACCCTCCGCCATCATCCTCGGCGCCTACGGCCGGGAGCCGCTGCGCGAGCGCACCATGCAGCCGGTCCTCGTCATCGGTCCGACCGGCTCGGGCAAGACCACGACGGTCGTCCATCCGACGCTGCTGGCGGCGTGGCGCGAGAGCGCGGTGGTCTGGGACTTCAAGGGCTCGGTCACCGAGGACACCAGCCGCGCCCGCACCCGCTTCGGCGACGTCATCGTGCTCGACCTCGCCCGGTCGGGCGGTCCCCGCTACAACCCGCTGATGGCGGTGCGGCCGGAGCCCTACCTCGTCCCCGACTGCCAGCACGCCGCGCGCATCCTCACCGAGGGCGAGCAGGAGGGGCACTGGCGCAACGCCGCCTTCTCCTACCTCACCGGCGTCTTCGTCTACCTGCTCACCGCGGCGGCCGACGGCGAGAAGTCGCTGGCCGGTGCGCGCCGGCACATCCTGCTCGGCGACGACGGGCTGGCGCTGATGCTGGCCGAGGGCGTCCACCCGACCGCCCAGCGCGCCGCCCAGGAGCTGTGGGACAAGAGCCTCGCCGCCGCCGACACCGCCGAGCGCGACGAAGCCGCCGGCAAGCCCAAGGGCGGGCGGGGCGGCGGCGCCGACAAGAGCCTGCACTACCGCAAGTCGGTCTACGTCACCGCCTCGGTGCTGCTCGCCGAGTTCGAAGACCCGGTGCTGGAAGCCCAGACCGCCGTCAGCGACTTCTCCATTTCCGACCTGGTGGCCGGCGAGCGGCCGGTCACCCTCTACATCGTCGCCCGCCCGCTCGACGCCCGGCGCCTGAAGCGCGTCTTCAAGCTGATCCTGACGCAGATGGTGGATTTCCTCACCATCGACCGCAGCCTGGCCGACGACGGCCGGGCGCGGCGCTGGCGGCTGCTGGTGGCGCTCGACGAGTTCCTGCAGTTCCACCTGCGCGAGGCGGCGGAGTGGATCAAGTACGTCCGCGAATACGGCATCCGCCTGCTGCTGCTGGCCCAGAGCCTGTCGGAGGTGGAGGAGGAGTACGGCCGCGGCCTCACCGCCAACTGCCGGCTGCTGGTCTTCCGCCCCAACTCCTCGGACGAGGCCGAACGGATCAGCCGCATGGTCGGCGAGGCCATCGAGGAGGTGCCGACGCGCTCGACCTCCAAGGGCCTGCTCGACCTGTTCCCCACGGTCAGCCGCGGGGTGCGGGTGGACCGCCGGCCGGTGCTGCCGATGCACGCGGCGTTGGAGATGGACGGCAACGACCTGATCGTCTTCGGCTACGGCAAGCCGATCCGCGCCACCCGCCTGCACCCCTACGCCGATCCGCTGTGGCGCCCGCTCTACGGCCGCACCGCGGCGGCCTGGACTCCCAACCCGGACGCCAACCGCTGGTTCGGCACGGGTCACCCCGCCGGCACGGCCGACCGCGCACCCGCTCCGCCGGCGCCGCGCCGTCCCGGCATACCCCCGAGGCTCTGGCCATGACCGACACCCCCGACGACCCGGCCACCCGGCCGATCTCCGCCCGCATCCCGGCGCTGCTGGCCGATCAGCTCGCCCTGGTGCAGACCCGCCAGGGGCTGCGCACGCTGAGCGATGCCCTGATCCATGTGCTCGACAAGGGGCTCGACGCCATCGCGAACGAGCGGGCGAAGACGGAGCGGCTGGAGGCCACCGTCGCCCGCATCGACGACCTGCTGATCACCGTGGTGGCGGTGCTCAACCTGGTGCACGATCTCGACCCGGCGGTGGTCGCCGAGACCAAGGCGGCGATCCACGAGCGGCTCGGCCATCCCCGCCGCACGGTGCCCAGCGTGCGCGACGGCTTCCACCCGAAGGAGGCCGGCGCCGGGGGGGCGCCATGACCGGGCCGGCGGGGTCCGATCCCGACCGTCAGGCCCTGCTGCTGGCGTCGCTGGGCCGGCTGCGGGAGGATCTGTTCGGCGACCTGCTGGCCCGCGACGACGTCGCCAACGTCCTGGTGCTGCCGCCTCTTCGTGGGCAGGGAAACTGCCGGGTGCTGGTCAAGAACGGCCCGTCGCCGGAGTTCGTGCGCGAGGCCGATCCCGACCAGGTCCGCCGCTTCTTGGCCACCGTCGCCGGCTTCCAGCGCAAGGAGCTGCGCCGCGACCGTCCGACGCTCGACGTCACCCTGCCGGAGACCGGCGAGCGCATCCACGCCGACATCGAGCCGGTCACCACCGGCCCGGCCTGCTCGATCCGCAAGCCCTACCGCGGCCGCATCACCCTCGACGACTGGGTGCGGTCCGGCGCCGCGACAACACTTCAGGCGCGGATCCTCCGCCGGCTGATCGCCGGGCGCCGCACGGTGGTGATCGCCGGCGACGTGGACACCGGCAAGACCACGCTGCTGCGCGCCTGCCTGGAGGAACCGGCCTTCCGGGACGGCCTGCCGGCGGTGCTCCAGGACCCCTACGAGTTCGAGCCGCCGTGCCCGCACGCCTACGCCATGGTCGCCGACCCGTGGGCCGAGCCGCCGGTCACCCTGGAGACGCTGGTCGCCAACGCGCTGCGCGTGCCGATGACGCACCTGGTGCTGGGCGAGGTGCGCCGGGCCGAGGCGCGGCAGATGGTGGTCGGCTGGACCACCGGGCATCCGGGGCTGTGCACCGTGCACGCCGGTTCCGCCTGGGACGCGCTCGACCGTATCGCGCAGATGGTCGGCCTCGGCGGCGTCGTCATGGACGCCTTGCAGATGCGCTGGATCGCCAAGGCGGTGCACGTGGTGGTGCACCTCGCCCGCTACCCCGACGGGCGCCGCTTCGTGAACGAGATCGTCCGGGTCGAGCGCTTCGACCCGGACCACGGCTTCGTCCTCCGTCCGCTGGGGGCGGGGGAGCTTGACGGTGGAGGTGACGATGCGACGCAACGGTAACGCGCGCCGGGGGCTGGTCCTGGCGCTGGTGCTGGCGTGGACGGCGCTGCCGGCGCACGCCCAGGTGATCGCCAACCTGGGCGCCGAGCTGCTGTCCTGGCAGGCGGTGTTCGACACCAACTTCGTGCCGATCGCCGTCACCGCCGGGCTGCTGCTGGCGCTGGTTGCGGCGATGTTCTCCCGCATCGCCGGGGTGGTGGTGTTCGTCTTCACCGTGGCCGGCGCCGCCGCCTACGGCGCCCGCGATGCCATCATTGCGTTGGCGGGGGGCTGAGGCATGGACTCCCCGCTGCCGCCGCCGTCCGTTCCCGACGGCTGGGAGAAGCCGGTGCGCCGCACCTCGGTGCGGCCGACCAAGATGCCGCTCGGCGTGCCCATGGAACTGCTGGCCATCGCCGTCTGGCTGGCCGCGGAACTGTGGCTGGCGCTGGGCGCCATCCTCCAGGCGGTGGCGGGGTTCCTGCTCGTCTTCCTGACGGCGCGCTACCTGACGCGCCGCGATCCCTGGTGGCTGGAGATCGTCCGCCAGAACGCCTCGGCCTGGCTGCTGCGGGCGCTGCGCACCCGCGGCCGCTCGCTGTCCCTCTCGTCCTACCGCGCCCCGAGGTGAGGCATGCTCGACCTGACCGCCTTCGACGACGGCTTCGACGCCCTGTCCCGGCACCTGCCGTGGGACTGCTTCGTCTGGCCCGGCGTGGTGCTGCTGGAGGAGGACGGCGCGCTGATGGCCGTCGTCGAGTACGGCGGCCGCGACCAGGACGGTCAAGACCCGGCCGAGCGGATGCAGACGGCGCTGGCTGCCGGCAACGTGCTGTTCCCCTTTACCGGCGGCTGGACCTTCCACTTCGAGATGCAGCGGCGCGAGGTCGGCGGCTACCCGCGCTCCACCGGCTCGCACCCTGTCTCCGAGCTGATCGACGGCGAGCGCCGCGCCCGGCTGGACGGAACCGGGTGCCAACTGCGCACCCGCACCTTCGTGGCGATCACCTACACGCCGTCCCGGCCGACCACCCGCACGGTGGCCTCCTGGTTCACCCGCAACCCGCCGGAACGCGCCCGGCCGGATGTCATGCGCGATCACGTCGAGCCCTTCCGCCAACTGGTGCTCCAGTTCGCGTCCCTGCTCGGCCGCGCGGTGGGGTGGGCGCGCATGCTGGACGATGACGGTGTGCAGACCCTGCTGCACAACTGCGTCTCGCCGCTGTACCAGCGCCACGTCACCGCCCCCGACCTTCCGGGTTTTCCGATCAAGGCCAACCTCGTGGACGTCGGCTTCAAGCCCGGCTCGTTCCCGGCCTGGAGCAACGGCGGGACCGAATGGCCGGTCCGCATGATCGGCATCGGCGGCTACCCCAAGGTCAGCCACCCCGGCCTGCTCAACGTGCTCGACAAGCTGCCCTTCGAGTTCCGCTGGTCGGTGCGCTTCGAGGCGATGGACCACGTCCAGGCGCGCGGCGTCTTCGCCGCCCTGTGGCGCAAGCACGACGACACCTCCTACGACTGGCGTTCGGTGCTACTGCGTGCGGTCGGCGGCTATGCCGCCCTGCGCCACGACCCGGTCGGCGTCATGGAGGCGCTGGAGGCCGAGGCCGCCCGCCTGGAAGCCGAACAGGCCGGCACCAGCTCCGGCTGGATGACGCCCACCGCCGTGCTGTGGGGCCGCTCGGTGGAGGAGGTCGAGGAGCGCCGCGACGAACTGGTGAAGGCGTTGCGCACGCTGGGCTTCACCATCATCGAGGAGACCTGGGGCGCCGAGCGGGCGTGGTACGGCACGCTGCCCGGCCACGTGCGCCCGAACCCGCGCAAGGTGCCGCTGACCCAGGTCCAGCTTGCCGACTTCCTCATCCTCTCCTCGGCCTGGGGCGGGCCGGAGCGCAACCCGCACCTCAAGTGCGATCCCCTCATGCAGTTGGAGGCCGAGGGCGGCACCCCGTTGATGGTCGACATCCACCAGGGCCAGGACGGGGCGGCGCTGGTGATCGGCCCACCGCGCACCGGCAAGTCCACTGTGCTGGCCTTCATGGGCCACCAGTTCCTCGCCCGCGTGCCGGGCGCCCGTGTGGTGTGGATCGATGTGGACGCCACGGAGAGCACGTCGCTGGTGGCGACCTGGACAGCCGGCGGCGAGTTCCTGTCCATGGGCTCCGGTGACGGGGCGCTCGGCGACCTCGCCTTGCAGCCGCTGGCCGACGTCGACACCTCCAACGGCTTCGCCTGGAGCCACGGCTTCGTCATGGACCTGCTGCGCCTCCAGGGCGTCCTGGCGCCGGGCAACCTGTCGGCCGCCGAGGCCGGCGACGCAGTGGACGCAGCGCTTCACCTGCTGGCCGTCTCGCCGCCGTCCGAACGCACGCTGTCGCACCTTGCCCATCTGGTGCAGGACAACATCGTCCGCATCGCGCTGGAACCCTACTGCCGCGGCGGCCCCTACGGCGACCTCGTCGATGCGGCGGAGGACCGTTTCCTCGGCTCGGCCTGGACCACGGTGGACATCGGCGCGCTGATCGACCGCGGCCCCGGCGCCGCCCCGGTGATCAAGGCGCTGTTCCGCCGCTTCTACCGGCTGTTCGAGGACGGCCGGCCGACCCTGTTCCTGGTGGACGAAGCGTTCAAGGCGCTGAAGCACCAGCCGGCCGAGCTGGACGAACTGCGCCGGCGCGGGCCGAAGAAGAACGTCGCCCTGGTGCTGGCCACCCACCAGCTCGACGACATCGAGGGCTCGGCCATCGCGGCGATGCTGAAGACCATCCAGGTCCTGGTGCTGCTCGCCGACCCCAACGCCGCCAAGCGCTCCATTCTCCGGGACTGGGGACTGAACGCCACCCAGGCCGCTCAGGTCGCCCGCGCCATGCCGCGCCGCGACCTCTTCTTCAAGACGCCCGAGGGCAGCCGGCTCGGTCAGCTCACCCTCGATCCCGCCGCCCTGGCCGTCTGCGGCTGCGGCGGGGCGGCTCACAAGCGCCGGGCCTTCGAGCTGAGGAGCGACGTCGGGCCGCAGCGCTTCGCCGCGGAATGGCTGCGCCGCAACGGCCTGAAGGACGCCGCCGACCCCCTGGAGACGATCCATGAAGGAGAAATTCCATGAGGACCAGCACCCTGCGCGTCGCCACGGCGGCGCTCGCCCTCACGGTCGGCCTGACCGCCGGCCCGCCTCCGGCCCACGCCTTCCTGGGCGGGCTGCTCAACAGCTTCTTCGGCGGTGGCGGCGGAGGAGGCTGCTTTTCCGAGGAGGGCGACGGGCTGTTCGGCACCGCGCTGTCCGCCGTCGCCGGCTACGTCACCGGCGGTCCGGTGGGCGCCGCCGTGGGGGCCGGCTCCAGCCTGATGGGGAACGGCGGCTCCCAGGCGCCCGGCTGCCCGATCGTGGAGAGCCGGCCGCGCATCGTCGAGGAGATGGTGCAGCGCCAGGAGGTCGAGATCATCGCCCAGACCGCGCACATGCTGACCCAGATCGACAACATGATCCGCATGCGCCGGCTGTCGGACCTCGACACCCGCGTCGACGTGGCCGTCCGGCTCGGCGACGCCCGCCGCACCGCCGGCCTGGTGGACCGGGTGCTGTGGAGCCTGGACGGCGTCGGGCAGCAGTTCGCCGACCTCTACCCCGACGCCCTGCCGGAGGGCATGTCCGCCGCGGCGCTCGCCGGCCACCAGGCCGAGCAGGCGCGGCTGGCGCGGGACGCCAGCCGGGCGAGCAAGCTGGTCTCGGCCGACGTCATGACCGGCATCGAGGACTACCCGGCCCGCGCCCGGGCGCTGATGGCGGCGCTGAAGGCGTGCGACGGCCAGACCTGCGCCATCGACGCCGGCACCCAGGCGACGCTGCTCAACGCCGAGGTCGCCGGCCAGCTGCTGATGATGCAGGCGGCCCACCACCGGGCGGCGGAAGCCCAGCTCGACTACGAGCAGGCCGCCGTCGAGCGCGCCCGCCAGCACACGCGCATCAACTGGCGGGGCCTCGACACCTACGGCGCACCGGGGAGCTGAGCCATGGGACTCCGGCACATTCTCCTCGCTCTCGGTGCGATGCTGGTCGTCAGCGTCATCGGCGCTGTGGCTCTGGTCCTCTACGTCCGCTCCGACACGGGAGCCTCGGCCCTGGAGCGGCTGGAGCGCAGCAACCCGGCCTGGGAGGGCATCGGCCGGTATGAGCGGCCGGTGCCGGCCCGCTCTGTACAGGAGTGACCGGCCATGGACGTCAGCGCCCTGTCGGTCGTCCTGCACCAGCTCACCGCCGCCGTGGTCACCGGCCTCGGCCTGCTCGGGCCGGACGTGCGGACGGCCCTGCGCCTGCTGATGATGCTGTCCTACACCCTGGCCCTGCTGCTCTGGTTGTTCGAGGGCAAGGCGGCGGTGCACGGCCCCTTCCTGCGCATGCTGTTGAAGTTCGCCGCCATCGGCGCCCTGGTCGAGTGGTTCCCCGCCGGCTCGGCGGCCCTGATGCAGGCCGCCGCCCAGCAGGGGCTCAACCTCGTGCCGGGCGGCGGCTTCGCCCTCGACGATCCCGGCTACATCGCCCACCTCGGCATCCAGGCGGTGATCCCACTGATGCAGCGCGTCAAGGAGATGCTGGGGCCGGTCGATTTCTTCCTGAACTTCGTCGAGATCGTTATCTTCCTGCTGGCCGCGCTGGTGGTGATCGTCAGCTTCTGCATCCTGGCGATCCAGGTGTTCCTCGCCTTCCTGGAATACCGGCTGCTGTCGCTCGCCGCCTACTTGGCGATCCCCTTCGCCGTGCTCGGGCCGACCAGCTTCGTGGCCGAGCGCGCCATCGGCTACATCGCCGCCACCGCGCTGAAGCTGCTGGTGCTCGGCTGCGTCATCGCCATGTGCAGCGCCACGCTGCTGGGGTTGACCTTCCAGGGCACGCCAACCCTGGCCCAGGCCTTCGGGGTGGCGGTGCTGGCGGCGGCCATCTTCGTGCTGGCCATCAAGGCGCCGCGCGCCGCCGCCGGCCTGGTGAACGGCGGCCCGGTGATGGACGGCATGACGGCGCTGGCCGCCCTGTGGACCGCCGGCTGGCTCGGCATGCGCACCATGGCCGGGGCGGCGGCCGCCACCACCGGGACGCCCGGCAGCCTTGCCGTGGGGGCCTCGGCGCTGTGGAGCGGCCTGCGTCATGTGACGACCGGGGTGGCTTCGTCCGTCGGCAGCACCGGCGGGACCGGGGGCGGCGCTGGTGGCGGGTCCGGCAATGGGTCCGCCGGCGCCTCGGCCGGGCGCCGCTACCCGGCCGGCCGTTTCGGCGGGTCCCGCGCTTCGGCCTCGCGCGGCAGCGGCTGGGACAAGCCGATGACCGACGCCCAGCGCGGGGAACTCGACCGCCTCGCCGCCGGCCGCACCGTCGACCCCGACCTTACCCGCGGGCAAGCCAGCCGGCTCATCGAACGCTGGGGCGGCGAAGACTCGTGGCTGCGCCGCACCGCCTCCAACGCCACCGAACGGCCGCAGGACCCGCCGGGTAGGACGCCCGGAACGGATCGACGCGCCGACGACAAGGAGACCGACCCGTCATGAAGGAGCGCGTCGTCAACGTCTACGACCCGCCACCGGCGGCCGTGCCCGACAGTGCGAAGTACCTCGCCGCCATGACCTACCGTGCCAGCCGCGAGGCCAAGGCGTTGCGGCTGAAGCGCTGGACCTTCGCCCTGGCCGTGCTCGGCCTGTCCTGGGGCTCGCTGATGACCTGGGACAACCTGCGCATCGCCGGCCGGCTGGTGGAGATCGCCCGGTACAAGCCCGTGTACCGGGTGGAGCAGGAGATGGACGGCCACCAGCGCCTCGTGCTGCTGGACAACACCCTCACCGTGACCAAGGGGGCCCGGATCAACGCCGTCCAGTGGTTCGTCCGCTGGCAGCGCCAGATCGGCACCGACCCGGTGATGCTGGCCAGGGACCGCGCCGCCGCCCGCGCCCGGCTGACCGGCGGGGCCGAGCGCAAGTGGGACGCCCTGCTGGCGGCCGACCTCGCCCCGGCCGAGGGTTGGACCCGCGACATTGCCGACATCCGCGTCCAGGAGCGCGAGGCCGACCCGAAAACGGGCACTTCCGCCTTCTACGTGGTGTGGACCGAGACGGTCTACCGCGACTTCAAGCCGCGGGCGAAGGCGATGATGAGCGCCGCCGTGGTCACCGTCGATGGTCCCTCGCGGGACGGCGCGCTCGACGGCGTGTCGATCTCCGGCTTCTCCGAGCCCAGCGGCACGCCGCTGAAGGCCGAGGCCAAGGAGCCGGCCAAAGCCCACCCCATCCCCCAATCCGAGACGATGGAGCCCCAGCCATGAGACTCCCGGTTTCCCTGCTGGCGCTGCCGCTGCTCGCCGCCTGCGCCACCGAGCCACCCTCGGTGCCGGCCGCCGGCCCCGCCACCCCGCAGCGCCCCTACACCCTGGCCGACCTGCACATCCCGTCGACGGCGATGGAGCGTGAGCCGACGGAGAAGGCGGGGCCGCGGCCGTCGCGGGCGCAGACCCGCAGCTGGGTCGGGCAGGCCAACGAGGCGGCCCTCGACCTGCCGACGCTGACCTGCTTCAAGGGCAAGAGCTGCGAATACTGGTACCAGCCCGACCTGCACTACCTCGTCTACATGGCCGAGGGGAACCAGACGCTGGTCTGCCTGAAGCCCGGCGAGGTGGTGCGCGACATCGTGGCGCCCGGCGCCCAGGTGTGGATTCCCCACCAGCCCTACAGCTTCGGCAAGGGCGCCCGGCGCACCGAGTGCATCGCCTTCATGCCCCGGCGTGCCGGCCTCAACCAGCAGATTTCCCTGTTCACCAGCGAGCGGAAATACGACCTGAACGTCGAGACCCACAAGCGGGTCCACCACGTCGAGGTGCGCTGGCGCTACCCCGAGGACTATCTCGCGACGCTGAACGGTCAGGCCACCGCCCTCCCGGCTGCGGCCGGCGACCGGCGGGACCGCACCACCGAGCTGGCCTATCGGGACCGGCGCTGCACCTACACGATGGACGGCGACACACCCGAGTGGCGGCCGGTGCCGACCCCCGACGGCCAGCCGCCGGTGTGCGACGACGGCGAGGTGACGATCATCAACTTCACCCCCGGTGCGCTTGGCGCCTACGGCGCGCCGATCCTCTGGCGCATCGGCGCCGACGGCACCCGCATCCCCGTCCAGTATGGCCGGATGAACGCCACCTACCGCGTCGCCGGCATCCACAACCACCTGCTGCTGGCGATCGGCGCGCAGGAAGTGCACATCCGGAGGACCCGCCCGTGACATCGGTCAATGACACCCCGCCGCCGCTGCCGCCCGATCCGCTGGCCCGCCACCGGGTGATCACCTCCGGTCCGCACGTCGTCCGCATCCTGCTGGTGGCGGCCATCGTGATCGGCCTGGGGTTAATTGCCTACATGCTGGGCCGCAGCCAGGGGGCCGGCGGACTGCCGAAGCTGTCCGTCGCCCTCGGCCCGACGCAGCCGGAGCCGCGGCTGCCCAGCTACGAGGACATGGCGCCCAAGCCGGTGCCGGTCCCGCCGCCGACGCCCCGCATCGAGAAGAGGGAGCCGGCCCCGCCACCCCGGTCGCAGGCCAAGACTGTCCCGAAGGAGGACGAACTGCGCAAGAAGGCGATGGAGGCCGGTGTCGGTGGCTGGAGTCGCAAGGAGGAGGGGACGACCGTCGCCTCCGCCCAGGCCGGGGTGTCGGACTTCGCCGCCGCCGGGTCCGACTGCCTCGTGCCGTCGGGCACGCCGATCCCCTTGCTCACAGTGAACCGAGTGGTGACCGAACGCGGCGGCATCGTCACGGCGCGGGTGACGCAGGACGTCTGGGACGCCGGTTTCGCCTGCTTGGCGGTGCCGGCCGGATCGGTGGTGACGCTGGACGTGGGCAGCGGCGTTAGCAAAGGTCAGAAGCGCATCGAGGTGGCCAACCCGGTGATCACCCGGCCTTGGCCGCGCAACGATACGGTCCGTGTCGCCGCCATCGGGACGGACAGCACCGGCGCGGCGGGGTTGGCCGGGTCGGTGGAGGTGCCGTGGCTCCAGACCGGGTTGCTGATCGCCGCCAGCACCGCGGTGGATGTTGCTGCGGCGGCGCTGACCGGCGGCGGCAGCCTGATCGGCGGCATCCTCGGACACAGCATTGACCGTCCGCTCGACAAGGCCGCCAAGGACCTGCTCGACCGGGCGCCTGTCATCACGCTCGACGCCGGCAAGCCGGTCATTCTGGTGCTGCGTGTTGCGCTTCGGGCGGATGAGTTTCGGTGGTGATTGGCGTGCGGGCCATGTCGAGGAAGCGTCGAGCCTGCACAGTTTGACCAGACGTCGGCCATGCAGCAGCGACGCCTACATAAAGTGATGGTCGGGTCGGTCGATGGATAATACCATCCCTTTCTCCCCCAAGTCCGCTGGCGGGTAGGGCGGTTAGTCCGAAGCCAGCGGCGACCAACGTCAGCCGCGACTCGGTATGTTGCATCGTGGCAGTGACTTGCGGTGAGATCTTCGCTGCTAGGCAACCTTCCAGCAACGACCGCGTGGCGGCATCCGGATCCTGACCGGCTTTGGAAATCACTGGCAATTCCGTCAACCAGCGGAGGTCGATCGATGGTTCGGACGCCAACGGGTGGGAAGTTGGTAGAGCGAGGTAAAGTTCCTCTTTCCAAAGTACTTCTGCGCTCTCGACGCCACAATTTATTGCAGTAATTGGAAATAAAGCAAGGTCTAGGAACCCTGAATTGAGCAATGATAGCAAATGAGCCGTCGATCCATCGATAATTATTATGCCACCATTGTGGTGATCTTGTCTATACTCACGCAATAATTCTGCTAATCGACGGGTAGTAACATCCGGAGTGATGCCAAGACGCAATGGAGCAGGGGTATCGACGGCGAGCTTAGCGATGTGGATGGCCCGGTCAAGAGCGGCCAGGACTAGACGAATCTCATTCAGAAAGGCGTCTCCTGCCCGAGTAAGGCGCGTCCCATTTGGGCTGCGTACGACCAGACTTGTACCCACATCGGCTTCAAGCGATCGAATTGATTGGCTAAGCGCCGGCTGACCCAAACCAAGCCTACGAGCTGCTTGGTGTAGGCTGCCAGTTTCAGCCAATACATTAAAGTGTTGGAGATGACGTAGATCCATTTCGATCTCTCAGCACGCAAAGAGTGGTATCGGGAAAGTAAAATTTCAAGTTGAAATAGAATATTATGGACGCACTATTCCTAAAAATTATTCCCATTATTTTTAGATGCTTGTGTAATTAGCCATGGTTCTAGGGCGTTTCCAGAGCCAAGCTGGCTGCCCAGGTCACGCTCCATCTACAGAGGACGTATTGTCACCAGACATGCCAACTTTTTTCGAACGACCTCTTACTGAGCGGGCCATGCCTCGATCACCAACGGAATCAGCAATGGCGTCAGCAGTCCGTTCAAGGCAATCCCGACTGCCGCGAACGCAGCGGCGAGTCCGTTGCGATGTGCAATCTGTGCAGCGGCGACACCGCTGCCGGCAACTCCTGCAGCCAGCCCATGAGCGCGCCAATCCTCAATCTGCAACCGCTGCAGGATGAAGCGCCCGACGGCGGTAGCAACGATGCCACCAGCAATTGCCATTCCGGCAGTCAGAGATGGGATACCGCCGATATCCTGGGCAACTGCCATGGCGATTGGTGTCGTCGCCGCTTTGGGAGCCATCGACATCGCAATGCTTCGAGTGCCGCCAAACAGCCAGACGCAGGCGATGCCGCTGGTTGTCGATGTCAATGCACCCGCGAGCAAGGCCAGACCGATCCCATGCAGGTTGCGGCGAACATGCGCGAGATTCCTTGCCAAGGGGACTGCCAGAGCGACGGTGGCGGGACCGAGCAGGAAATGGATGAACTGTGCGCCGGCGAAGTAGGTGGCATAGGGAGTGCCGGTCCCGATCAGCAGCGCTGCGACGATCGCGATGGCGATCAGAACCGGGTTGACGAGAGGTGATCCCTGGCACACGCGCTGCCCGCCGCAGCCGATCAGATACGCAGTAAGGGTAATCACGAGCCACAGCAGCGGGGTCGGCTCCAGCGGCGACCACACAGATTGTAAGTGGGGGAACATCACATTGTAAGTGGGGGAACATCACAGTGTTTCTCCTCAATCGGCTATGACTTGCTGCATGCCCTGTCAGGCTCGGTCGTACAGGACACCCAGTGCATCACCCAGCCGGTCACGACCAAGCTGAGAAGTGTGGAGATGATGACGCCGAGCAGAACCGGCAGCCATTCCAGCTGCAATATCGGAAATTCCGTGATCACGCCGACGCCAGCCGGCACGAAGAGAAGCCCCATGTGACCGACAAGCCCATTGGCGAGGCGGTCGATGTCGTCTGGAGTCTCCGCCTTTTGGGTTTGGCGTGTGCTGTCATTTCCATGCGCATCCCTGATGATGAGCAAGGTGGTCAGCAGGAACATTCCCACCACCGGACCGGGCAAGGGCAGGGAGCAGGCCATCCGCAGGATCTCGCCGGCCAGCTGGCAGCCGATGAAAAGAGCGAATACGGTCAGCATGGAACCTCCGTTTACAAGGGCCTCCTCGTTGCGTGTCGGAGGCGCAGCTTGCGGGGCTTGCGATGTGTCGACGCCAGGACCGAGGGAGTCGGAACAACGAATGCTCCGCCGTTCCTGACGCACCGGAAGATGGCGGATGCTGCCCGGAGAATGAAGCACCGGCGCGGGAAAGCATTGTTGCTGAAACGGGTGGTTGTCCGGGGAATGCCCCGCCCGGTCGTCGTCCTTGCTATGATCCGGCCGTGCTTGCCGGGGAAACCCGCAGGCCTGTTTCGAGATCCCAGTAAGGGGGGTGGCCGAAGCGCTGTTCGATGAAGCTCAGGAAAGCGCGGACCTTCGGCGACACCACCTTCTTGGGGGGATAGACGCCCCAGATGCTCCGCTCCGGTCCGACGGAAATGTTTCCCTCCCATTCCGGCAGAAGTGACACGAGGTGTCCGGAGCGGATCTCCGGTCCGACGAGCCACGTCGGCAGTAGGGCAATCCCCAGGCCGGCCAGAGCGGCGCCGAGCAGCGCCTCGGAGTCGTTCGCGCGCAGCCGTCCTCCGATGACCACCTCCGCCGTTTTCGCCGTGCCTTTCTCGCAAAAATACCAGCGGTTGGAGGGTTGGAGAGCGAAGGCGAGGCAGTTGTGCGTGGCGAGCGATTCGGGGCTGTCCGGCATTCCGGCCCGTGCCAGATAATCCTGACTGGCGCACAGGGCGCGCCGGTGGGGGGCCAGCCGCTTCGCCACCAACGTCGAATCCGTCAGGGCACCGATCCGGATGGCAATGTCGGCTCCGGCATCGATCAGATCGACGGTTGCGTCGGTGAAGGTGGCGTCAATGCGGATGTCGGGATAGGCGGCCAGGAAGTCCGGAAGATGCGGCTGCACATGGCGCCGTCCGAACGCCGATGGGATGTTGATCCGCAGGAGCCCTTGCGGTCGGCTGTTCAGCGACGAGGTCGCCAGCCGGGCTTCGTCCACGTCGGCGATGATGCGGGCGGCCCGCTCGTAGAAGGTCATGCCGGCTTCGGTCAGGTGAAGCCGCCGCGTCGTCCGGTTGAACAGGGCGGCGCCGACATCCGCCTCCAAGGCGGCGATGTAGCGTGACACGGTCGAAACCTTGGCTCCGCTTTCAGCTGCCGACCGTGACAGGCTGCCAAGTTCCACGGTCCGGACAAACGCCCTCATGGCGCTGAGATAGTCCATCACCTCTCCTTATCTGCCCCTCGCTGCAAGAATGATTTGCCACATGAGGGGCTGTCGGCTCGCAGAGCGATAATATAAAACCATCAGCATCTCAAACAAAACCTTCATCTCCGGCCAAGATAGTCGGAGATTTCAAGAGGACTTGTGCCATGTCCAGGATGAGCGCAGCAGAAGCCGCAGTCCGTGTCCTGAAAAAGGAAGGTGTTAACATCTGTTTCGGCGTGCCCGGTGCTGCGATCAATCCGTTTTACGCAGCTTTGAGAGCCGATGGCAATATTGGTCATGTTCTGGCGCGGCATGTGGAGGGCGCCTCGCACATGGCCGAGGGCTACACCCGGGCCAAGGCCGGCAACATCGGCGTGTGCATCGGCACCTCCGGCCCGGCCGGCACCGACATGATCACCGGCCTCTATTCGGCCATCGCCGATTCCATCCCCATCCTGTGCATCACCGGCCAAGCGCCGCGCGCGCGCCTGCACAAGGAGGACTTCCAGGCCATCAATGTGCCGGACATCGCCCGCCCCGTCACCAAATGGGCGCTGACGGTGCTGGAGCCGGCGCAGGTGCCCTATGTCTTCCAGCAGGCCTTTCACCTGATGCGCTCGGGCCGGCCCGGCCCGGTGCTGATCGACCTGCCGATCGACGTCCAGATGACCGAGATCGAGTTCGACGAGGAGGCCTACCAGCCGCTCCCCGTCTACAAGCCGACCGCCACCCGCACCCAGGTCGAGAAGGCGCTGGCGCTGTTCGCGGCGGCCGAGCGTCCGCTGGTCGTCGCCGGCGGCGGCATCATCAACGCCGACGCCTCCGACAAGCTGGTGGAGTTCGCCGAGCTGCTCGGCGTGCCGGTGATCCCGACCCTGATGGGTTGGGGTACCATCCCCGACGATCATCCGCTGATGGCCGGCATGGTCGGCTTGCAGACCGCCCACCGCTACGGCAACGCCACCATGCTGAAGTCCGACTTCGTGCTGGGCATCGGCAATCGCTGGGCCAACCGCCACACCGGGTCCGTTGAGGTCTACACCAAGGGCCGCAAGTTCGTGCATGTCGACATCGAACCGACCCAGATCGGCCGCGTCTTCATGCCCGACCTCGGCATCGTCTCGGACGCCGGCGCGGCGCTCGACCTGTTCATCGAGGTGGCGCGGGAGTGGAAGGCGGAAGGGCGCTTCAAGGATCTGGGCGGCTGGGTCAAGGACTGCCAGGGCCGCAAGCGGTCGATGCACCGCCGCAGCGACTTCGATCAGGTGCCGATGAAGCCGCAGCGCGTCTATCAGGAGATGAACAGCGCCTTCGGCGAGGACACCACCTACGTCACCACCATCGGCCTGTCGCAGATCGCCGGCGCGCAGTTCCTGCACGTCTACAAGCCGCGCCACTGGATCAATTGCGGCCAAGCCGGCCCGCTGGGCTGGACCCTGCCGGCGGCGCTGGGCGTCCGCGTCGCCGATCCCAAGCGGCGCATCGTGGCGCTGTCCGGCGACTACGACTTCCAGTTCATGATCGAGGAGCTGGCGGTCGGCGCCCAGCACAAGCTGCCCTACATCCATGTGCTGGTGAACAACGCCTATCTCGGGCTGATCCGGCAGGCGCAGCGCGCCTTCCAGATGGATTTCCAGGTCCAGCTCTCCTTCGAGAACATCAACGCGCCGGAGATCGGCGTCTATGGCGTCGACCATGTCGCGGTGGCGGAAGGGCTGGGCTGCAAGGCGATCCGCGTCACCGAGCCCGACCGCATCCAGGACGCCTTCGCCCAGGCGCAGGCCTGGATGGACGAGTATCAGGTGCCGGTTGTCGTCGAACTGGTGCTGGAGCGGGTGACCAACATCGCCATGGGCACCGAGATCGACAACGTCACCGAGTTCGAGGAGACGCTGGATCTGCCCGTCGAGGACACCGCCACCATCCTGGTTTGACCGGCCGGATTCTTCCGCACTTCCCGGTATCTTTCCGCGAGACGACGAACCATGCCCAAATTTGCCGCCAACTTGACGATGCTCTATGGCGAGCACGCATTTCTCGACCGCTTCGCCGCCGCCGCGCAGGACGGCTTCGCCGGGGTGGAGTATCTTTTCCCCTACGCCTATCCCAAGGATGAGTTGGCCGACCGTCTGGATCGGCACGGGCTGACGCAGGTTCTCCACAATCTGCCGGCGGGCGATTGGGAGGCTGGGGAACGCGGCATCGCCGTGCTGCCGGACCGCGTCGGCGAGTTCCAGGATGGGGTCGGGAGGGCGATCGACTATGCGACCGCGCTGGGCTGCGTCCAAGTCAATTGCCTCGTCGGCAAGACACCCGCCGGAATCGCCGCGGACGCCGTGGAGCGCACGCTGGTGGACAACCTGTCCTTTGCGGCCCGCGCCCTGAAGGAGGCGGGCATCCGCCTGCTGGTCGAGCCGGTCAACACCCGCGACATCCCCAGCTTCCATCTCGCCACCAGCGCCCAGGCGGAACGGCTGATGGACGCGGTCGGGTCCGACAACCTCTTCCTGCAATACGACGTCTACCACATGCAGGTGATGGAGGGCGATCTGGTGCCGACCATCGAGCGGCTGTTCGACCGGATCGCCCACATCCAGGTCGCCGACAATCCGGGCCGCAACGAGCCAGGCACCGGGGAAATCAATTATCCCTTCGTCTTCAAGGCACTCGACCGTCTCGGCTATCGGGGATGGGTCGGCTGCGAATACAAGCCGGCCGGCAACACCAGCGTCGGCCTGTCCTGGCGCTCCGCGCCGGCCGCCGCGGTCTGAACGACATCGCCCGGAACGGCACAACGAACAGCATCGATTTCCAGGAGAAGGAAAACGCTATGAAGGTCGGATTCATCGGACTCGGCATCATGGGGCGGCCGATGGCCGCGCACCTCATCGACGCCGGCCACACGCTGTATGTCCATGACATCAAGCCGGCGCCCGACGAACTGCTCGCCAAGGGAGCCATCGACTGCGGTTCCGGCCGCGAGGTGGCGCGGTCCGCCGATGTCATCATCACCATGGTGCCGGACACGCCCCATGTCGGCGCCGCTCTGTTCGGCGAAACCGGCATCGCCGAAGGGCTTTCGCCGGGCAAGATCGTGGTGGACATGTCCTCCATCTCGCCGATCGAAACCAAGGATTATGCCAAGCGGATCAACGACCTGGGTTGCGTCTATCTCGACGCTCCGGTGTCGGGCGGCGAGGTCGGGGCGCGCAACGCCTCGCTCACCATCATGGTCGGCGGCCCGCAGGCGGCGTTCGACATGGTCAAACCGCTGTTCGAGGCGATGGGCCGGAACATCACGCTGGTCGGCGGCAACGGCGACGGCCAGACCACCAAGGTCGCCAACCAGATCATCGTCGCGCTGACCATCGAGGCGGTGGGCGAAGCCCTGCTGTTCGCCTCCAAGGCCGGCGCCGACCCGGCCAAGGTCCGTCAGGCGCTGATGGGCGGCTTCGCCTCCTCGCGCATCCTGGAGGTCCATGGCGAACGCATGGTGACGCGCAGCTTCGATCCGGGCTTCCGCATCGAACTGCACCAGAAGGACCTGAACCTTGCACTGAACGGCGCCCGAGCGCTGGGGGTGTCGTTGCCCAACACCGCGACCTGCCAGGAACTGTTCAACGCCTGCGCCGCCCAGGGTGGCAAGGCGTGGGACCATTCGGCGATGGTCCGTGCCTTGGAACTGATGGCCAATCACGAGATCGGCCAGGACGCCGCTCCGGCGGTCTGATCCCGGACGCCGTGCGCCATCTCCGCCGCCCGACGGCGGTTCGGCGGAATGGTGCCGGCGCCCTCCCTTTGAAGGATTGGCCGCCATGAGCGCGCAGCCCAACGAAGTTTTGCAGGCCATGTTTCAGGCGGCGGTGGCGGCGGCGTCGCCCGCCCGGTGCGTGCCGCCGCATCTGCCCGCTCCCCCGAAGGGGCGCACGGTGGTCGTCGGCGCGGGAAAGGCCGCCGCCGCGATGGCAAAGGCGGTGGAGGACCATTGGTCCGGCCCGCTGTCCGGCCTGGTGGTCACCCGCTATGGTCACGCCGTGCCGACCCGTTGCATCGAGGTGGTGGAAGCCGGCCACCCCGTTCCCGACGCCGCCGGGGAGGAGGCCGCCCGCCGTATCCTGGCGCTGGCTGGCGAGCTTGGGCCGGAGGATCTGCTGCTGTGCCTGATCTCCGGCGGCGGTTCCTCGCTGCTCGCCCTTCCCGCGCCGGGTATCTCCATTGCCGACAAGCAGGCGGTGGCCAGGGCGTTGCTGCGGTCGGGTGCGTCGATCGACGAGATGAACTGCGTGCGCAAGCAACTGTCGGCGATCAAGGGTGGCCGTCTGGCCGCCGCGACGCGGGCACCCGTCCTGTCTCTGATCATTTCCGACGTACCGGGCGACGATCCCTCGGTGATCGCCTCCGGCCCAACGGTGCCCGACCGGACCACCGCCAGCGATGCGCTGGGAATCCTGGAGACCTACCGAATCGATCCCCCGGCCGCAGTCGTCCGGCATCTGACGGCCATGCGCGAGAGTGCTGTCCGGTCCGACCGGCGAGCGGTCGAAGCGAAAACGATCCTGATCGCCACCCCGCAAATGGCGCTGGAGCATGCCGCCGAGGTGGCCTCGGCGGCCGGCTATGCCCCGCTGATCCTGGGCAACGCCATCGAGGGGGAGGCAAGTCAGACCGCGCTGGTCCACGCCGGCATCGCCCGTCAGGTCGTGGAGCACGGCCAGCCGGTCACGGCGCCCTGCGTGCTGCTGTCGGGTGGCGAGACCACCGTCACGGTACGCGGCCACGGCCGTGGTGGGCGCAACGCCGAATTTCTGCTGGCGCTGGCCGTTGCACTCGACGGAATGCCGGGTGTCCACGCACTGGCCGGCGATACCGACGGGATCGACGGAACGGAGGACAACGCGGGGGCGCTGCTTGCTCCCGACACGCTGGTGCGCGCGGCCGGGCTCGGCATCGATGCCAAGGCCCGGCTGGCGGACAATGACGGTTACGGATTTTTCCAGGCGCTCGGCGATCTCGTCGTGACCGGGCCGACCCTGACCAACGTGAATGATTTCCGCGCCATCCTGATCGGCGGCGGCGCGCCGCGATTCTCTGGGAAGAGTTGAGCCATGCCCCGTCAGCGAAGCACCAAGATCGTCGCCACCCTCGGCCCCGCGAGCACGGCACCCGGGACCATCCGCGCCCTGTACGACGCCGGAGTCGATGTCTTCCGGCTCAATTTCAGCCATGGCAGCCATGAGGATCACGCGGACCGTCACCGCATCATCCGCGACCTGGAACGCGAGGTGGGGCGGCCGATCGGCGTCCTTCTCGATCTCCAGGGGCCGAAACTGCGCATCGGCCGCTTCGCCGAAGGGCGGATCCGGCTGGAGGCCGGGCAGGGCTTCCGCCTCGACACCGCCGAGGCGCCGGGCGATGCCACGCGCGTAGCGCTTCCGCACCGGGAGATCTACGATGTGCTGGCGCCCGGCGTCGACATTCTGCTGGACGACGGCAAGATGCGGCTGCGGGTCGAGCGGTGCGGCGCCGATTTCGCCGAGACGGTCGCGGTCACCTCCGGCGTCCTGTCCGACCGCAAGGGAGTGAATCTGCCCGGCGTCGTGCTGCCGCTGTCGGCGCTGTCCGAGAAGGATCGCAAAGACCTGGAGTTCGGGCTTCGTCTGGGTGTGGACTGGGTCGCCCTGTCCTTCGTCCAGCGTCCGGAGGATGTGGCCGAAGCGCGGGACCTGATCGACGGCTGTGCCGGGATCGTCGCCAAGATCGAGAAGCCGGCGGCGATGGCGGCGCTGGACGGCATCGTCGCCCTGTCGGATGCGGTGATGGTGGCGCGCGGCGATCTGGGCGTCGAGATGCCGCCGGAGGACGTTCCCAGCGCCCAGAAGCGCATCGTCGCTCAATGCCGCGCGCTCGGCCGTCCGGTCATCGTTGCGACGCAGATGCTGGAATCGATGATCGCCGCCCCGGCGCCGACACGGGCGGAAGCCTCCGACGTGGCGACCGCCGTGTATGACGGTGCCGATGCCGTGATGCTGTCGGCGGAATCGGCCTCCGGCGCCTATCCGGTGGAGGCCGTGGCGATGATGGACCGCATCGTCCGCCGGGTCGAGCGGGATCCGCTGCACCGCCGGATCAGCGAAGCCGGTCTGCCCGAGCCCGAGGCCACGACGGCCGACGCCATCACCACCGCAGCCCGGCAGGTTGCCGGCACGGTGTCGGCCGCAGCGATCACCGCCTTCACCACCTCGGGATCGACGGTCCTGCGTGTGGCGCGCCAGCGTCCGGCGGTTCCGGTGCTGGGCCTCACGCCGAGCCTGCCCACTGCGCGCCGTCTGGCCCTGGCCTGGGGAGTGCATGCGGTCCATACCGCCGATGTGCGCAGCTTCTCCGAAATGGTCGACCACGCCTGCCGGACCGCCATTCACGAGGGGTTGGCCGAACCGGGGCAGCGTCTGGTCATCACCGCCGGCGTTCCCTTCGGCACCCCGGGCGCCACCAACATCCTGCGGGTGGCGGTGACCGAACCCCGTCATGTGGGCATGGCCGAGGCGGTGGGCGGCGATATCCCGGCTCCCGTGGCCTGAGCAGCAACTTCACGATCAAAGGTCGAATGCGTCCGGATGCGGCGGACAACGCCCCCGGCTTATCAAAATCAAGGGAGGTTCCGCGATGCGCATGCCAACGCCGGACGCGGGCGTGATCGCGCGCCGCCGTGCGATCATCGAGGCCATGCGGCAGATCGTTCCCGGCGAGGGGGTGATCGCAGAAGAACGGGAATTGCAGGTCTATGAAAGCGATGGGCTGACGGCCTATCGCCAACCGCCGCTGCTGGCCGTCCTGCCGACCACCACGGAGCAGGTCAGTCGCATCCTGCGCTATTGCAGCGATGAAGGCGTCCGTGTGGTCCCGCGCGGGGCCGGCACCTCGCTGTCGGGCGGGGCCCTGCCGCTGGCCGACGGCGTGCTGCTGGGGATGGGCAAGTTCAACAAGATCCTCGACATCGACTACGCCAACCGCTGCGTCACCGTGCAGCCGGGCGTGACCAACCTCGGCATATCCAACGCGGTCGCGCATGAAGGCTTCTATTACGCCCCCGACCCGTCGAGCCAGATCGCCTGCACCATCGGCGGCAACATCGCCGAGAATTCCGGCGGCGTGCATTGCCTGAAATATGGCCTGACCACCAACAATGTTCTTGGGCTCGAAATAGTCCTGATGAACGGCGAGGTCGTCCGGCTGGGCGGCGGTCATCTCGACGCCGAGGGTTACGACCTGCTTGGCCTGATGACTGGATCGGAGGGTCTGCTGGGTGTGGTCACCGAGGTGACCGTGCGCATCCTGAAGAAGCCGGAAACGGCGCGCGCACTGCTGATCGGCTTTCCGTCCAGCGCCGCAGCCGGCGATTGCGTGGCGGGAATCATCGCCGCCGGGATCATTCCGGGCGGCATGGAAATGATGGACCGCCTCGCCATCTCCGCGGCCGAGGATTTCGCCAAGGCCGGTTATCCCCGGGATGTCGAGGCGTTGCTGATCGTCGAACTCGACGGCCCATCGGCCGAGGTCGACCATCTTGTCCGCGAGGTGGAGCGCATCGCGCTGACGCTGGGTGCAATATCCCTGCGCATCTCGACGTCGGAACAGGAACGGTTGGCCTTCTGGGCCGGGCGCAAGGCGGCCTTTCCGGCAGTCGGGCGCATCAGCCCCGACTATTACTGCATGGACGGCACGATCCCGCGCAAGGCTTTGCCGCTGGTGCTGCAGCGGATGGAGGAGATGTCGGCCCATTACGGTTTGCGCGTCGCCAACGTCTTCCACGCCGGCGACGGCAACCTGCATCCCCTGATCCTCTACGACGCCAACATTCCCGGCGAGTTGGAGCGGACCGAAGCGTTCGGCGCCGACATTCTGAAGCTCTGCGTCGATGTCGGCGGGGTGCTGACCGGCGAGCACGGCGTCGGCGTCGAGAAGCGCGACCTGATGCTCTACCAGTTCGCCGAGATCGACCTCGACCAGCAGCAGCGCGTGAAATGCGCGTTCGACCCGAAGGGGCTGCTCAATCCCGGCAAGATGTTTCCGAAGCTGCATCGCTGCGCGGAACTCGGCCGCATGCACATTCACCAGGGCGCGCTGCCGTTTCCTGACATTCCCCGCTTCTGAGGACTCCGCCGATGACCACCTTCAAACCAGAAACGGCGGCGCAGGCCGCCGATGTGGTGCGCCATGCCCTGTCGGTGGGCGAACCGTTGGAAATCCGGGGCGCTGCGAGCAAGCGCGGTCTTGGGCGGCCGGTGCAGGCGGCGATGACCCTCGACACGACCGGGCTGGATGGCATCGTGGCCTACGAGCCCGAGGAACTGACGCTGACCGTTCGGGCGGGAACCCCGCTGCGCACCATCGGCACGGTCCTGTCGGAACGGCGGCAGCGTCTGGCCTTCGAACCGCCGGACCTTGGCGGGCTGCTGGGCGGTGCGCCCGGGCGGGCGACGATCGGCGGCATCATCGGCTGCAATCTGGCGGGGCCGCGGCGGATCAAGGACGGCGCCGCCCGCGACCATCTGCTCGGCTGCGAGGCCGTCAATGGGCGGGGAGAGGCTTACAAGGCCGGCGGCAGGGTCGTGAAGAACGTCACCGGCTATGATCTCTGCAAGCTGCTGACCGGCTCCTACGGCACGCTGTCGCTGCTGACGGAGCTCACCGTGAAGGTGTTGCCGGTGCCGGATTCGGAGCGGACCCATCTGGTGTACGGCCTTGATGACCGGGCGGCGCTGTCGCTGCTGTCGGATCTGCTGGGAAGCGCCGTCGACCTGTCCGGAGCCGCCCACCTTCCGGCGTCCGTCGCCCGGCGTTCGGCCGTGGCGCCTGTCGCGGCGGCCGGGCAGCCGGTGACCGCACTGCGGCTTGAGGGGTGCGGGCCGTCGGTCGCCGCCCGTTCCTCCGCGTTGGCGGCCCGGCTGGACCGTCATGACGACGGCGCGTGCCTTGATGGTGCGGAGTCCGCATCGCTGTGGACGGAAATCCGGGACGTTGCCTGTTTCGCCGGAACCGGCCCGCGCACGGTGTGGAGACTGTCGGTCCGGCCCGGTGATGGTGCCCGCATCGTCGCCGATCTGCGCCGGCTGGGCGAGATCGACGCCTTCTACGATTGGGGCGGCGGGCTTTTGTGGGTCGAGGCGCCGGCGGAGATCGATGCGGCCTCGGTTCGGGCGGTTCTGGCCCCGAACCGCGGGCACGCCACCCTCGTGCGCGGCAGCGAGGCCCTGCGCTCCGCCGCCGACGTCTTCCACCCCCTGCCGGCCGCGCTCGCCGCCCTGACCGGGCGGATCAAGGATGGCTTCGATCCCAAGCGCATCCTCAATCCCGGCCGCATGCACGCCTGGCTGTGACGCCCGGTCGAAGGAGCCGTTCGCCATGAAAACCGATTTCTCCCTGGCGCAACTCGCCGACCCTGCCTTGAAGGACGCGGAGGCCATACTCCGCTCCTGCGTGCATTGCGGCTTCTGCACCGCGACCTGTCCGACCTACACACTGCTCGGCGACGAGTTGGACAGCCCGCGCGGGCGCATCTACCTGATCAAGGACATGCTGGAGAACGACCGGCCGGCCACGCCGGAGGTCGTCAGGCACATCGACCGCTGCCTGTCCTGCCTGTCCTGCATGACGACCTGCCCGTCGGGCGTCCACTACATGCATCTGGTCGATCACGCCCGCGTTCACGTCGAAAAGACGCACAGCCGCCCGCTGCCCGACCGGCTGCAACGCTGGATGCTGTCCGCGCTGCTGCCGCGGCCCGGGCTGTTTCGTCTGGCGCTGATCGCGGCGCGTCTGGTCAAGCCCGCTTCCGGCTGGCTGCCGGCGCGCTTGAAGGCCATGCTCGATCTGGCGCCCCGGCGGGTTCCCTTGCCCAGCCCCATCGACCGGCCGCAGGTGGTTCCCGCTGCCGGGCCGCGGCGCAAGCGGGTCGCCATCCTGTCCGGCTGTGCCCAGCCGGTGCTCGCCCCCTCGGTCAACGAGGCGACGGTGCGGTTGCTGGCGCGCGCCGGCGTCGAGGTGGTGGTCGCCGCGGGGGCGGGCTGCTGCGGTGCCCTGACCCACCATATGGGCAAGACCGATCCGGCGCACCGGTCCGCCCTGGCCAACATCGCCGCCTGGACGCGGGAGATCGAGGGCGACGGGCTCGACGCCATCGTCATCAACGCGTCGGGCTGCGGCACGACGGTCAAGGACTACGGCCACATGTTCCGGCATGACCCGGACTGGGCGGACAAGGCGGCCCGCGTTTCGGCGCTGGCCAGGGACATCACCGAATTCCTCGACGAACATGGCCTTCCCGCCGTCTCGCGGCCGACCGGTCAGGTCATCGCCTATCATGCCGCCTGTTCGCTGCAGCACGGCCAGAAGGTCAAGGCGCCGCCGGTGGCCCTGCTGTCGAAGGCGGGCTTCCTGGTCCGCGGTGTGCCCGAGGCGCATCTGTGCTGCGGCTCGGCCGGCACCTACAACCTGCTCCAGCCCGAACTGGCGACGCAGCTGCGCGACCGGAAGGTCCGCAACATCGAGAGCCTGCGGCCCGACGCGGTCGCTGCCGGCAACATCGGTTGCATCACCCAGATCGCGTCGGGCACCGGCGTTCCGGTGGTCCATACGGTGGAACTGCTGGACTGGGCGACCGGGGGCCCTCTTCCGGTGCCGCTCGCCGGACAAGCGGCCTTCGTGCCTGCCGGTGGCGGTGGGGTTGCAAAAGCGCCGTTCCTGCTGACCGACGTCGGCTGAAAGGTCGGCTGAAAGGCGTCGGCGGTCGCCATCATCAAGGCATTGATTACAAACACACAAAAATGGGAGGACGTCCATGTGGGCGCAGGTCTACGACCCGTTTGGCAGTATGGCGCTATCCACCGCGGTTGCGGCGATCCCGATCGTCGTGCTGTTGGGGGCCATCGGGCTTTTCCACATCAAGGCGCATGTCGCGGCGCTCCTGGGATTGCTCGCATCCCTGGCGGTGGCGGTGTTCGCGTTCGGCATGCCCGCCGGCATGGCGTCGATGGCGGCGGCTTACGGTGCCGCCTACGGCATGATGCCGATCGGCTGGATCATTCTGAACGTGATTTTCCTGTACCAGCTGACCAACGAGAAAGGTCAGTTCACCATTCTGCAGGACAGCATCGCCGGCATCACCCGGGACCGCCGGCTCCAGCTTCTGCTGATCGCCTTCTGCTTCGGCGCCTTCTTCGAAGGGGCGGCCGGCTTTGGTACGCCGGTCGCCGTGACGGGCGCCATGCTGATCGGGTTGGGCTTCTCGCCGCTGGCGGCGTCGGGCCTTTCGCTGATCGCCAACACGGCTCCGGTCGCTTACGGAGCGCTCGGCACGCCGATCATCGCGCTGGCAGCGGTGACCGGTCTGGATCTGCACGAGTTGAGCGGCATGATCGGACGGCAGTTGCCGCTGTTCTCGCTGATCGTGCCCTTCTGGCTGATCTGGGCCTTTGCCGGCTTCCGCGGCATGCTGGCGATCTGGCCGGCTCTGCTCGTCGCCGGATTGTCCTTCGCGGTGCCGCAGTTCCTCGTGTCCAATTACCATGGTCCCTGGCTGGTCGATGTGGTGGCGGCCATCGTGTCGATGGTGGCGCTGGCCGCTTTCCTGCGGGTCTGGCAACCCCGTGATCTGTGGCTGTCGACCACGCGGGACAACACCATGGCGGAGGCCAAGGCCGTGGGGGCGCAGGTATCACCGGCCGTGGTCGCGACCAGCGGCGCGGAAGGGGCCGTCTATACCAAGGCGCAGGTCATCAAGGCCTGGGTTCCGTGGCTGATCCTCAGCGTCTGCGTCTTCCTGTGGGGAACACCACAGGTGAAAGCCCTGCTGGACAGCCTGTGGATCGCCAAACTTCCCGTGACCGGACTGCACAATCTGGTGCAGAAGGTTCCGCCCGTGGCGGCGGCACCTGTCACCGAAGCCGCCGTCTACCTGTTTAATCTGCTGTCTGCAACCGGAACGGGCATCTTCGTCGCGGCGGTCGTCAGCGGCCTGGTCATGGGCTATTCCCCCGTCGCACTGGTTCGCCAGTATGTCAGGACCTTCGTGCTGATCCGTTACTCGCTTCTCACCATCGCCGGCATGCTGGCGCTCGGCTACGTCACCAAATATTCGGGCACCGACGCGACGCTGGGCTTGGCCTTCGCACAGACCGGCTGGCTCTACCCGCTGTTCGGCACCATGCTCGGCTGGCTGGGTGTTGCCCTGACCGGGTCGGACACCGCCTCCAATGTCCTGTTCGGCGGTTTGCAGAAAGTCACGTCCCAGCAGCTGGGGCTGAATCCGGTCCTGATGGCAGCGGCGAACAGTTCAGGCGGCGTGATGGGCAAGATGATCGATGCCCAAAGCATCGTTGTCGCCTCGACCGCAACCCGCTGGTACGGACATGAGGGGGACATCCTGCGCTACGTGTTCTTCCATTCGTTGGCTCTGGCGGGGCTCGTCGGGCTGTTTATCCTTGCGCAGGCTTATGTGTGGCCATTCACCATGTTGGTGTACTGATAACGGATCCTGGTTTTAATCACCGCCGACGCCAAATCCCGATGGATTGCTCGCCTCGAGACTTGGTGTCGGCTGGATTCTGAACGTCAAGCCCCCAAGGCGGAGATCACCGACCATGAGCGCCATCACCGAGATTCACGCCCGCGAAATTCTGGACAGCCGCGGCAACCCGACCGTCGAAGTTGACGTCACGCTGGAAAGCGGCGCCTTCGGCCGCGCCGCCGTCCCCTCGGGTGCCTCCACCGGCGCTCACGAGGCGGTCGAGCTGCGCGACGGCGACAAGGGCCGCTTCGGCGGCAGGGGCGTGCTGAAGGCCGTCCAGTCGGTCAACGGCGAGCTGTCCAAGGCCCTGATCGGCATCGACGCTGCCGACCAGCGCGTGCTCGACATGACCATGATCGAGATCGACGGCACGGCGAACAAGGGCCGGCTTGGCGCCAACGCCATCCTGGGCGTGTCGCTGGCGGTCGCCCGCGCGGCGGCCGAGGATGCCGGCCTGCCGCTTTACCGCTATGTCGGCGGCGCCTTCGCCACCCTGCTGCCGGTGCCGATGATGAACATCGTCAACGGCGGCGCCCACGCCGACAACCCGATCGACATCCAGGAATTCATGATCATGCCGGTGGGCGCCGCCACCGGTACCGACGCCATCCGCATGGGCTCGGAGATATTCCAGTCGCTGAAGAAGAAGCTCAAGGATGCCGGCCACAACACCAACGTCGGCGACGAGGGCGGCTTCGCTCCCAGCCTCGCCTCCACCGACGAGGCGCTCGGCTTCGTGATGAAGGCGATCGAGGCCGCCGGCTACAAGCCGGGCGATGACGTCATGCTGGCGCTCGACGCCGCCTCGACCGAGTTCTTCAAGGACGGCAAGTACGAGCTGGCCGGCGAAGGCAAGTCGCTGTCGCCTGAGCAGATGGTCTCCTACTGGGCCGATCTGGCCGGCCGCTACCCGATCATCTCGATCGAGGACGGCATGTCGGAGGACGACTGGGAGGGCTGGAAGGCGCTGACCGACGCCATCGGCTCCAAGGTGCAGCTGGTCGGCGACGACCTGTTCGTCACCAACCCCAAGCGGCTGGCCGAAGGCATCCGCAAGGGCGTGGCCAACTCGATCCTGGTGAAGGTCAACCAGATCGGCACCCTGTCGGAGACGCTGGAGGCGGTGGACATGGCGCACAAGGCCGGCTACACCGCCGTTCTGTCGCACCGCTCTGGCGAGACCGAGGACAGCACCATCGCCGACCTCGCCGTCGCCACCAACTGCGGCCAGATCAAGACCGGCTCGCTCAGCCGATCCGACCGGCTGGCCAAGTACAACCAGCTGATCCGCATCGAGGAGCAGCTGGGCTCCGCATCCCGCTTCGCCGGGCGCGGCATGCTAAAATAAATGCATGCTATTCCCTCAATGCTTCGGTTGTTAACGGACCTGCCCCACTGTCCCGGCCGCCGGCCAAGGCCGCCCCACAGAGGATGAACTGCGTAGGAAGGCCATGGAGGCCGGCGTCGGCGATTGGAGTCGCAAGGAGGACGGGAAAGGGGGCGAGGCGGTATGTGCCGTTTCCGACTCTGTGCTGTCGGACGGAACGTGCGTGGTGTCACGGGGCATGCCGCTCCCGGCGCAGGCTATCATGCGGGTGGTGAGCGAGCACGGCGTCGGACCGCCGGGATTGATGGCAATATGGATCACGCTTCCCGTCCTTGCCGCCGCGAATCGCGACCTTGCCGATGGTCTCGCCCTTGGCCCGGCCGTGTTCCACCGAGTGGTATCTGATACCGACGGTGGCTGAAGGCTTCCGTTAAGGTGGTGCTGTTCCACCTGCTTGAAGATGGGAAGTAATGGAGCAGGGAGTTTTTCTTCGGATACCGGTACTTTTTACGCGCCGTCGGGATGGCGATCTGTGCGCTTGCGGGGTGATAGAAGAGTACGAACGGGTCATATAGCTCGACGCAGTCGGCCAAAGCTGTCACGGATGTGACGGCTCAATTCGGTCGCTGCCAAAGTGGGTGGCCGATCCGGCCGGTGCAGCGTGATAGCGAAGTATGGAAGGTCTGGGAGACCACTTTCCGGTGGCAAAATTTCAAGATCGGGCGGAACGGTGAAGGCCAGCCACGCGGAAACGGCGAGGTCCGTCCGTACGGTGGCAAAGGTGGCATCGAGCCCGCCGTTTTCGAACAGGATGCGCCAGTTCTTCCCCTGCCGGCGTAGAGCGGCGGTAACTGCTGGCCGAAAAATGCAGGTCTCGACAACCAGAGACAGCGGTAGCGGTGATGTCGCATAGGCGTGGCCGCCTCGGGCTCCGACCCAGACCAAGCGATCGGCGGCCAGATGCTCACCCGCTGCCGTTTCCAACGGTTCTTCCAGGACGGCGAGGTCAAGATCGCCACCGGCGACACGGGCCGCCAACTCCACCGACGATCCGCAGAACAATGACAGGTCCACCTGCGGACAGACAGCTGCGAACGTTTTCAGCATCGGTGCGACGCAGGGGCCGACCAAGTCAAATGGCGCGCCAACCCGGACTGGCCCATCGACGGCGCCGCCGGTGATATCGGCCCAGATCTCGTCGTTCAATGATAGCAAGCGACGCGCCTTACCCAGCAGGCGTTCACCCAGTGCCGTCGGACGTAGGCTACGGTGGTCCCGAGAAAATAGGGGGCCGCCAGCTAATGCCTCTAGGCGAGCAATCCGCTGACTGACCGCTCCTTGGGTCAAATTAAGAACCTGGGCCGCCACCGTCATGCTGCCGAGATCGGCAACAGCGACGAAGCTGCGCAGCAGAGTGATGTCGAGGTTCCGCACCATCCATCCATTATGACTGCTAATGCGAACTATCTCCAGAATTAGATGTGATCAAGGTTTGGATAGGGATATCCAGAGTGCATCCGCAACGCTACAACCGCGTCATTCGAGGAGCACTCATGATCCCGTCCATCAACTTCGAAGTCGCGCTGAGCGCCCTTACAGACCATTGGTCACCGAAGGTCGTTGCGCAGGTGAATGACCAGTATGTGAAAGTTGCCAAGCTTCTCGGCCAGTTTGTCTGGCACAGGCACGATAACGAGGACGAGTTGTTTCAGGTCATCCGCGGCCGCCTTCGCATCCAGTTCGAGGATGGCCGCGAAACGGTGCTCTCACCCGGCGAGCTGTGTGTGATTCCCCGTGGAGTGATGCATAATCCGGTTGCCGATGAGGAGTGTTGGGTCCTGCTGGTCGAACCCGTGACAACAAAGCACACCGGGGATGTTGAGACGCCACGGACCCGCTCCATTGCTGAGCAGCTTGTCTAAAGCCGTGAGCCGGGTTGCTAGTAATCGAGGACAAAGCCGTCCGGATCAACCGCATAGCTGATACAGGTGGGCGGATCGTCCGGAAGCGGGCGGTTACCGTGTATCTTTGGCAAGTTGAGGTTGCTTGACGACCATCAACTGGAACAGAGACCACGATCACCGACGACAGGATCGCTCTTCAGGAACTGATTAGGAAGAGCGCCCACGCCGACTTTCTGCGCGAGATAGTCGGCTTCGCCGCCCAGCGGCTGATGGAACTGGAGGGCGAGAGCCAATGCGGCGCCGGCTACGGCGGCGAGTGCAGCGACGACCGCCAGAACAAGTAGAGCGGATATCACGCGCGAACCTGGGAGACACGCGCGACGCCATCGACCTGCGCATTTTCCCAAGCTGTGGCGCGGCTCCTGCTTCCCGGCCGTTCTGGAGCCGTGGTGTACCGCGGAGAAGGCGCTGATCGCGGTGATCCAAAAGGTGCACGGGCAGGGGATCTCGACGCGCAACGTCGATGCCCGAGGTTGTGCCCCTCTTACCGGACGTGGAAGTCTTCATCCGCCCGGTTGCCCCAGGTTCCGGCTGTCGCTTTTCGCTGTGTCGTCCTTCTTGGGTGGACGGGTAAGGGCGTTCGCGATGGCCTCCGCTACCTTGTTGGCGGCCACCCTGATCGGGTCGGTCTTGAGGTGGGCGTAGCGGGCGGTCGTCTGGACCTGGGTGTGTCCCAGCAGGCGCCCGATCATCGGAAGGTCTTCGCCGAGTTGCAGCGCGTCGGAGGCGAAGGAATGCCGCAGGTCGTGGATGCGCAGGTCGTCCAGCTCGGCGCGCTTGCGCAGCCGGCGCCAGGGACGTTGCATGTCGGTCAGATGCTGGCCTTCGACCTGGCCGGTGATGACATAGGGGTTGTCCGTCACCCTGGTGATGCCCTTGAGCACCTCGACGGCGGCCTTCCCGATCGTCACCAGTTTCGCCCCGGTCTTGGAATCCGGCAGCCGAAGCACGCCGGCGGTGAGATCGACATGCTCCCATTTGAGCTTCTGGATTTCGCTGAGGCGGCAGCCCGTCAGAAGGAGGAGGCGGATGCAGTTGACCGCTTCCGGTTCGGAGGTGGAGTCGCGCAGCACCTTGCCGAGGCGGGCGAGTTCGTCCGGCGTGAGGTAGCGTTCGCGCTTGACCTCCTTGTAGCGCTTCACCTTCCAGCACGGATTGACGCCGTCGGTCCGGACCCCCCAGGTGTGGGCGACGGTGAACATGACGGAGAGGACGCCCAGCGTTCGGTTGGCCTGATAGGGGGTCGCTTTCAGGGACTGGTGGAGTTCGACCACCTCAGCGCGGCTGACGTCGATGATGCGGTGGCTGCCGAGCTTAGGATTGATGAAAAGTTCGATGGAGCGTTTGTATTCGGCCTGGGTCGTCGGCTTGCAGTGGGAGGCGACGTAGTCCTCCAGGAAGCGCTTGCCGAATTCCTTCATGGTGGGGGATGCCTTACGCCGGTCGCGTTCGGACGCCGGATCGCTGCCGCGCCGGACATCGGACAGATGCTTCATGGCCTCGGTCCGGGCGACGTCGGGCGTCAGGACGCCATGGGGGCCGATGTTGACGCGACGAAGGCGACCGCCGGCCCGAAACTGGGCCAGATACATCTTCCGGCCGGAGGGATAGACGCGCAGTCCGAAGCCCTTCAGCTCCTCGTCCCAGAGGAAGAACTCTTCCTGGCCGGGGACGGCGGCATCGACGGACCGTTTCGTGATCTTGGCCATAGAGCACCCCACGAACGCCGGAATCTCCGGAATCAAATCGGAATCACTCGGGAGGAAAAGAGAGCGCTTCCGACGAAACTGAAGCGTAGTTTATCTACGAGAAAACATCAATAGAAACAATGTATTATAGTGCAATCGGATACTTTGGCGTGGTGCCGGAAACGTGCGCGTAGGGGGCTGGAAACGAACTCATAACCTGAAGGCCGCAGGTTCAAATCCTGCCCCCGCAACCACTGACGCTTGACAGCCCGCCTCCAACGAGGCGGGCTGTCGGCGTTTCGGGTCCGCTTCTGCGCAAGCCTCCAGGATTGTAAGCGTTGTGTGACGACACATCCGACCTGATCATGGTTCATGAAATATTCCGCTGGTCACAGCTCAGCGGGGTAAGAGGATGTCGGGTCAGGATCTGGAGAGCTATTGGCGCGGTCATGTCGATGCCTGGAAGGACAGCGGGCTGACGCTGAAAGCCTATGCTGAAGCCCATGGGATTGGACGCTGGGCTCTGGGGCGGTGGTCGCGCCGCTTTGCCGCTGCGCAGGAGGTGAGCGCTCCTTGTCATTGGGATAGTCCTGGTGCTGTCCCTATGACGGCGAGCGCTCCCTTGGTGATGGAGATCGTCGAGGCGGCACCCCGCCGGCGGCGGTGGTCGGCGGCGGAGAAGGAGCAGTTGGTGGCGGAAACCTGCGAGCCGGGCGTGAGCGTGTCGCTGGTCGCCCGTCGGCGTGGGGTCGATCCCAGCCTGCTGTTCCGCTGGCGTCGCCAGATGCTCACCCCGGTCGAGCCGCCACCCGTCTTTGCGCCGGTGGAGGTGGCGGACACCACGCCGGCCCTCCCACTCACGCCGCCGGCTTCATCCGGTGCCGGCATAATCGAGATCGAGTTGGCCGGCGGACGGCGGCTGCGGGTCGGGCGGGATGTCGATGCCGAAGCCTTGCGCCGGGTGATCGGCGTGCTGGAGCGGCCATGATGCTGTCGACCCCGGCCGGCGTGCGCATCTACCTGGCGCTGGAGCCCTGCGACATGCGCCGCGGCTTCGACGGACTGGCCCTGCTGGTACAGCAGGCGCTGGGCAAGGATCCGTTCTGCGGCCACCTCTACATCTTTCGGGGGAAAGGTGCTGGCCGCGTGAAAATTCTCTACGCCGATCGGAACGGCCTGTGCCTGTTCGCCAAGAGACTGGAGCGCGGCCGTTTCGTTTGGCCAACCACCCGCACTCCGGGCGGCACGGTGGTACTGACGCCGGCGGAACTGTCCCTGCTTCTGGAGGGGCTGGACTGGCGTCACACCGTACCGGTGTCGTGGCCGACCGCAGCGGGATGAACGGGAGAAAAAGCGAGGAAAACCGCGGGCTTGGCTGGCCTGAGACCGTGAGCCGGGGTATAATCGCTCATGCGCTTCGACCTCGACAACCTGCCCGCCGATCCGGCCCTGCTGCAGCAGATGGTGCGCGATTTGGCCGAGGTCGTTGAGCGCCAAAAGGCCGATTTGGCGGAGCTGGAGGCTCTGCGGCAGCAGCTCCGGCAGATGCAGCGCACCGTCTTTGGGCGGCGCTCCGAACGGCTCGATCCCGATCAACTCGATCTCGGACTGGAGGAGCTGGAGGCGGACATCGCCCGGGTCGAAGCCAAGCTCGCCGCCCCTGAACCGGAACCGCGGGCCATGGCAGAACCGGCCAGCCGTGGCCGCGACTTGCCCGATCACCTGCCGCATCACGATCTCACGCTGGAGCCGCCCGGGCTGGAGTCCGGCACCGGGGTCTGCCCTTGTTGCGGCGGGGCGTTGCATGATGCCGGCGAGACGGTGGCCCGGATGATCGACTACGTGCCAGCCCAGGTGCGGGTGCTGCGCATCCACCGGCCCAAATACGTTTGCCGCGGCTGCGGCACGCTGCATCAGGCGCCGGCCCCGGAGAAGCCGATCGTTAGGGGGATGGCGACGCCGGCGATGCTGGCGCACGTCATCACCAGCCGCTACTGCGATCATCTGCCCTTTTACCGCCAGGCGCAGATCCTGGCCCGCAACGGCTTTCCCGTTGATCGTTCGGTTCTGGCGGGCTGGGCGGGACAGGCCTGCTGGTGGCTGGAGGCGCTGCATGAGGATCTGGCCAAGGCCCTGTTCGCCTCGACCAAGCTATTCGCCGATGACACGCCGATGCCGACGCTGGCACCGGGAACCGGCCGGGTGAAGACCGGACGGCTGTGGGCCTATGCTCGCGATGACCGGCCCTGGCAGGGGCTGGACCCGCCGGCGGTGATCTACGCCTACACCGGCGATCGCAAAGGCGAACGCCCAGCCGCCCACCTGCGGGAGTTCCGCGGGGTGCTGCAGGTGGACGGTTATGCCGGGTTCGAGCGGCTGGCTGCCGGCAATCGGGTCGTGCTGGCGGCGTGCTGGAGCCATGCGCGTCGACGCTTCTACGACTTGGCCGAAAACGGCTCGCCGATCGCGGCGGAGGCGCTGCGCCGCATTGCCCGGCTCTACGCGATCGAAGAGCGCATCCGCGGCCGCACGGCCGATGAGCGCCGGCAGCTTCGGCAAGCCGAGGCCGCTTCCCAGGTGGCGGAGCTGAAGGCGTGGCTGGAGCACGAACTTCCCCGCCTGCCGGGCCGCTCCAAGCTGGCCGAGGCGATCCGCTATGCGCTCGGCCGCTGGAAGGCGTTGTGCGTCTACCTGGATGACGGCCGGGTGGAGATGGATACCAATACGGTGGAGCGTTGCATCAGGCCGGTAGCCCTTGGCCGGAAGAATAGCCTCTTCGCCGGCTCGGAGGGCGGCGGCCATCGCTGGGCGGTGATCGCCTCGCTGGTTGAGACCTGTAAGCTCAACGGCGTCGAGCCGTTCGCCTACCTGCGCGACGTCCTGGAGCGCATGGTGAACGGCTATCCCGCCAACCGCCTCGCCGATCTCCTCCCCTGGAACTGGAAGCCAGCTGTCAACGCCTGATCCGGTGCGATCACGCTCCGCTTACCCAGGATTGCCAGCAGGTCGCCATGAAGCTGCGCCTCCAGTCCGGCGCCCGAGGGGCAGGGGGACAGCACGACGCGGTCGACCATGGACAGGATCATCTCCATCGCCGCCATTCCCTCGTCGCCGTCGCCGAGCACGGACTCGAGCGCCGCGATCTTCCGCCGGTACAGCTCCGGCAAGTTGGCCGGCAGCAGCATCTCCGGCGCCTCCGTCGCCAGGGTGCCGATCTCGGCGGCGAGCGCGGCGCGCTCAGCCTCCAGTGCAGACAGCCGCGCGTTCAGCGATGGGCTGTACAGCCCCTTCTCCACCGCTTCCAGAATCGACGCGATCTTCCGGTCAACCTCGGCGAGGGCGCGCTCCCGATCCCCGCGCAGGTTCCGGGCTTCGGCCTGATCACGCCGTTGCGCCACCACCATTTCCTCAATAAAGGCGGCGACCACGTGACCTGCCCCCACGTGGGACACCAGAGACTATGTTAGCCAAACACCGCCCGGCGGCTCCTGTCCAGTCCGGCGGAGCGTAGCGGAGCCGGGCTGGACAGGAGCCGGCACCACCGCGGCGGGCGCCGGTGGGCGGTAGCCGAGCGCGCTGTGCGGACGCACGGTGTTGTAGGCGACGCGCCAGCACTCGATGAGCACCTGCGCCTCGGGCAACGTGTAGAAGATCTCCCGCGCGAGCAGCTCGTCGCGCAGCTTGTCATTGAAGCTCTCGTTGTAGCCGTTCTCCCATGGGCTGCCCGGCTCGATGAACAGCGTCTTCACGCCGACCTGCGCCAGCCACTCGCGCACCGCCGTGGCGGCGAATTCCGGCCCGTTGTCGGAGCGGATGAAGTCGGGTGGACCACGGTCGACGAACAGCTCAGCCAGCCGGTGCAGGACGTCGTCCGAGGTGAGCCGACGGGCGACGTTGACGGCCAGGCACTCGCGGGTGAACTCGTCGATGATGGTGAGCATGCGAAAGCTCCGGCCGTCGTGGGTGCGGTCGGTGACGAAATCATAGGCCCAGACGTGGTTCGGCCAACTCGGGCGCAGACGCACGCACGAGCCGTCGTTCAGCCACAGCCGGCCACGCTTGGGCTGCTTCTTGGGGACCTTCAGCCCCTCACGGCGCCAGATCCGCTCGACCCGCTTGTGGTTCACCCGCCAGCCCGCCTGACGCAGCAAGGCGGTGATGCGCCGGTAGCCGTAGCGGCCATACTGACCGGCCAGCCGCAAGATGGCCGCCGTGAGCGCATCCTCGTCGGCCGGAACAACGGATACATGACGCTGGGTCGAGCGTGCCTGGCCAAGCACCCGGCAGGCCCGGCGTTCGGAGACGCCAAGGGTCTGCTGGACCTGCGCGACGCAGGCGCGGCGCCGCTCGGGGCTCAGAAGTTTCCCCGCGCCGCCTCCTGCAGGATCAGCTTGTCCAGCGTGAGGTCGGCCACCGCCTTGCGCAGACGCTGGTTCTCGCATTCCAGTTCCTTGAGCCGCTTGGCCTGATCCAGCTTCAGGCCGCCGAACTCGGCGCGCCAGCGGTAGTAGGTCTGCTCCGAGATGGCGTGCTCGCGGCAGGTCTCCGCGACCGTGCGCCCTTGCGCTACCGCCACCTCGATGGCGCGCAGCATGCTGATGATCTGCTCGGGGGTATGCCGCTTTCGACGGGCCATACCTTCCTCCTGATTTGCCCATCCCTCAAATAGGGGCTGGAGCGGGTTCAGGAGGGCAGGTCAGCGGCTCATTCCCCAGGAAGTCAGCGCGTAAATGCTACGAACAAGCTCTCACACCGACATTGTCACAGTTTCCATTTCAATCCTGCAGCGACAGAGACGGTGTTCTCACGCACGCGTACCTCGTCCCGGACACTGACGCTGGCGCTCAGCCGGTCGTCCAACCGGACGCTGACGTCGGTGCCGATCAGCGCCGCGTCGCGGCCCGGACGGCTGGCATCGGCGGTGAAGGCAAGCCCTGCCAAGCGATTGGCCGCGGTGGCCGTCGCATCGCCGAACTCGTGCGCCCAGGCCAGCGATGCGCTCGGCTGGAAACTCCACCCCCCCAGCGATACGTTGGTACCGGTCCGCAGTCCGACGCTGCTTCGCACGGTGGTCCAAGCGGATGCATCCACCCCCAAGGCCGCCACGCCGCCATTTTCGCTGAAGGAATCGCGTGTAATGCGGTCGAGCCTCAGGCCGACGCGCGGTTCGATCCAAACGGCGTCGCCCAGAAGCCCCGTCGTCATCCGATGCCCAGCCACCAGTTCCGCCGACAGGTCGTGGCCATTGGCCTTGGCGTTCGCCCCCTGCGAAAAGCCGCCGAAGGAGACGAAGCGTTCCGTGTCGTAATGGGCATAGCCATAACCGACGGCTCCTTCGACATAGGGACCGCCGAAATCCCAGCTCCCGTAGAGGGTCGCCTGATAACTGTCCGCACGGCCTTTGCCAAACCCGTTCTGCGAAGACAGTCGGTTGCGCAGGAAACCCATGGATATACCTGCGCTCAGGCCGTCCTCATAGACCTGGTCGATGCCGACCAGGAAGCCGCCGATACGCTCGTTCGTCCCGGCGGCGTTGCCGTCGGACCGGGTGCGGCCATAAGCCGCCAGCGGTTGGCCCCACACCCCGCCGATTTCCCTCGCATCCCCAGCCGATGCCCCTATGGCCACGGTATTGCCGGAGCCGCCGGAGATGTTCAGGCGATTGCCTGCTGCGCCGCCGCGCAGCGCCGACAGCCGGTCTTCCACGGCTTGGCCGAACAGACGACGGTTGGTCAGGTTCGCCGCCAGCGTGTCCGCATGCAGCTTGCCCGACAGCTGGTCGAGCGCTCCGACCGCGCCGGCGGTGTTCAGGCCGTAGAGGCCGCTGAATACCGGAGCCATTGACCCGCTCAGCCGCGTCCCGGCGGCCGGGCGCAGGGCGTCCACCGCCGTGCCGACCGCGCGCTGGTTGGGCGTGTTGCCCAGGGCGGCGTAGCGGCTGGGCGTCACCACCAGGCGTAGGGTCGTGGGACCGTAAAGCGTGTCGAGGCGTGTGCCGGCAGCCAGGCCCTCCGACGGTTGCACCAGAGTGTCGAAACTGCCCAGCACGCCACCCGAGGCGGTGACGATGGCGAAGCTCTGGCCCAACGTTGCGGTGTAGCGGTTGGTGGCGTCGCCTGCTATCCCGCGCAGCACCGGTTCGAGCGTGCCTGCGGCGGTGAAGGTCGACCCCTGAACCGCCAACTGGTCGTGATGCCCGGCACCGGTACCGGCGGTCGGGCCATCGATCTCGGCACGATAGACAGCGGTCCCGGTGAGCGTGACGGAGGAATTGACTGTCAATACGCCCGGCGAATTGCCGGGAGACAGGGTACCGGCAACGCTGGTGGCACCGGCGATGGTGCCGCCGCCGCTGAGCGTGGAACCGGTGCTGACGGTAACGGTGCCGAGCGCCGAACCGTTGATCCTGGCTGCGCCTGCGCCATTGACGGTGACCGCGCCGGTGCTGCCGGTGCTGTCGACGGTAAGCGTGGCGTTGCGCACGCTAACCGGTGCCATGATGGCGCCGCCGGTGGTGACGGTGCCGCCTTCGGTGACGGAAACGGTGCCATTGACGGCGCCGTTCTGCGCCACGGTCAGGCTGCCGCCGCTGATCGACACCGCGCCGCCGACGCCGCCGCCCTGGACGACCGTCATCGAGCCGCCCGACGACACGGTGACCGGGGCGGCCACGATGCCCCCGACGGTCGCGGAGCCGCTGGCGATGTTCAGCCCGCCAGTGATGACGCCGCCTTTGACCAGGGTAACGCCGCTGCCGCCGCCGACCGAAAGGATGCCCGACATCGTCCCGCCAATGGTGGCGTTGCTGCCGCCGTCCATGGTTAGGGGGACGGCCACGCGGCCATCGCTGGCGACGGTGAGGCTGCCGCCGTTTGCGACGACGACGCCGCCGCTGTTCGCGACGGTTCCCCCCACCGTCACCGAACCGGGACCCGTCACGGTGAGGCCACCGTTGCCGCCGATCGCTCCCGACAGGGTTACAATAGTGCCGGCCGGGGCGATGATGCCGTTGTTGGCGGTGACGGTGACCGCCTGGGTCAGCGTCAGGGGTGAGTTCGGCTTCAGCGTGCCGCCGTCGAAGGTGACGGTGCTGGCCTGCACCGCGCCGTCATTGTTGGTGAAGTTGGTCTGGCTGGTATCGATCACACCCACGACCGGCGGCGGAGACACAACCACGGGCGGAGAAACGACCACAGGGGGCGACACCACGGGCGGAGACACGACCACCGGAGGGGACACGACGGGAGGCGAAACCGGCGGCGGAGGCGGCGGCGGAGGAGGAGGAGGAGGCGACACCGTTTCGGTCAGCGTCAGGAGAACCTGGTTGTTGGCGGTGTCGTAGGTGACGGTGGGGGTGAGGGTGGGATCGCTTTCGGTGACCGAGCCGAAGGTGCCGCTGACGCTGTTGGCGGTGAGAATGGTGAACTGCGTGGGGTTGCTGTAACCGTTTCCGCTGGACACGACCGACAGCGCGCCACCCAGCGTGGCGGAGCCGGTGACTGCCAGCTTGCTGCTGGCGGACGGGGTGGTGTGGACGGTCAGGGTGGCGCCGCTCGACTGGACATAGGCGCCGTTGACCGTCAGCGTCGCCGGTGTACCGGACGAACCCGGCAGGATCGTGGCACCGCTCGGCACTGCCAAGTCGCCGACCACGGTCCCGGTGCCGGCCAGGGTGGCGCCGCTGCTCATCAGCACCGTACTGGTCAGCGTGCTGCCAAGGCGCAGGATACCACTCTGGATCGCGGAGTTCGCGATGGTGGTGGCGCCGCTCAGTGTCCAGTCCGTGCCGCCCATGGTCAGCGTCGAGAAGCCGGAGATCGTGCCAGAGACGGTGCCGCTTCCTTCCAGCGTCAGAGGAGGAAGGGTACCCGTGCTGGCGGCCTTCATATTGCCGACCACCAGGCTGCCGTCCTTGAGGGCCACGCCGCTGCCCGTCAGGGCGTTTCTCAGATTGATCGCGTTGTACCCGTTTCCCGAGGCGATCGTTCCGTAATTGGTGATGGTCGTGGTGCCGCCGGCTGATATCCCCTCACGCGCCCCCACGATGCTTCCGTAATTGACGATCGTGTTGGTGTTGAGAAAAGCGCTGACATAGACGGCGGCATGATCTGAAAGCGCGGATGAATTTCCTTTGATCAGAGCCGATCCATCGCTCGCCGATCCATTGACCAGATTGACCGCGTGCTTTACGGCGACCCCGTAATAATTTCCGATGATGGTCCCGGTGTTGGTGACCATCGTTTGGGCACTGCTGGAGTTTCCGACGTAGAAGCCGCCGTTGGAGTTCGGAGCGTTGATCAGCCCGCTGTTGATCAATGTGCCGGAATTTTGCGCGTACACCCCATCCGCTTGAAGGAATGTTCCAACTTCGCTGATGCTGACGGTACCGTTGTTCGTCATGCTCCAGCCAGGGGCGGACGTGATGTAGACACCGGTCAACAGCCGATCGTTCGGCGCAACCCCGGTATCGTTCACGGCCCCGGTGCCGGTGATGATGATATTCCTGGTCGTCGAGGACGGATAGAAAGTCGTCGTCCGGCTGGTGGACAGCGTCTCGGTATTTTGGGCCTGCGCCACGCTGCCGGCCAGGGAAATGCCAACCGCAATCGGTGCCGCAACCGCAATCTGAAGGCGTTTTCCAGCCGCAATGCGGTTGCGAATGGACGAGGGAACGGATGGGATCGATGACATTGATCTTGACCTTGGGGAGGAGAGCGGCTTGGCGGTCTGGAGTTTCCCGTTCCGAAGAACTAAGCGAAATGTCGATGGTATGGCAATAGCCTCAATATCCATTATAATAATACTGATATATCTTCTAAATAAATATCTGGGATGGCTTTGTGATTTATTGAAAGTTGTTAAAAATATTCGTAAACAACACATAGACTATGATATTTAACTTAAGATTAAACCACGATGATCTGTAAAAGCCTCTCTTTCATGTATTCTTATGCTGCAGAATTTTGTTTTTGTATTTGTTCAAGTTGGCCGATTTTTAATACAGATCGATTTTGTCCAAAGTGATTGCCTTTTTGGAGCCCCGGCATAGCTGTCACATTTCGACAGAAATTATCCCAGACCCAAAGCCGGCAGCGATCAATGGCGGAGCCAACGGCAAGGATGCACCCGCTTGCGTCGGGAAGGCCCCGTCTTTATCAAATCGACAATCGGACTTACCCAACAGCGCCGGAACGCACAGCGATGCCGCCGATTCCTGACGACCGTTGCGACTGCGGAAGTGGACTGCGCGCCTCCCGTTGCTGCCACCAGACGGCGGTCGAACCGACGTCGAATTCGGTCTTGTACTGGGCCGAAGCGGAAACGGAACACGCGGCGGATGCCTTCGACCGTGGCGATGCAGACACCGCCCGCCGGCTCTGCTTGGAAATTCTCGAACAGATCCCTGCCCATGTCGACGCACTGACCATTTTCGCCTGCCTGTTGCAGGCCTCCGGTCCGATCGAAGCCGCCATCGCCGTGCTCCGGCGTATCCAGCGCCTGACGCCCGACGATTTGGCGGCCACGCAGGATCTGGTTCGGCTGCTGCTGTGCACCGTGCAACTGCCGGAGGCGGAAACCCAGGCGCGCAACGCCATTCGGCTGGCCCCCACCGACCCAACCTCCCAAGCGCTGATGGCGATGGCCCTGACGGAGGGGCATCAACCCCATGCCGGCGAATTCCACTATCGTCAGGCGCTTGCGCTCGCGGGGCCGGACGCCGTTACCCTGGCGAACCTCGCCTGGAACCTGAAACTGCAGGGCCGCATCGAAGAGGCCCGGGCGCTCTATCGGCAATCGACGGCGCTCGATCCGGCCATTCTCCTGACGTGGCTGGGATGGGCGCAGACCGAGGAGGCCGGGCGTGACCTGGACGGCGCGTCGCGCTTCCTCGAACGTACCAAGCGGCTCGATCCCACCCATGCGGTGGGAGCCTTCGAAGCGGCACTGTTGGCGCGGCGAGGAAATCCCGAAGCCGCCCTGGCCGTGCTTGAAGGTGCAGCCGGAACGCCGACCGACCTCGATGCCGCGGGTTGGCTGGAGAAGGCGCGCGTGCTTGATCGGCTGGGCCGCCATGATGAGGCTTTCGCCGCCATGACCGCGGGCAAGGCACTGGTCCGACGGGACGGGTATTTCTATGCGGAGCAGGAGGCGTCGCATATGATCGAACGCCTGACCGGCTTCTTCATCGCCCCCCGCCTGCGGCTGCTGCCACGGCCGGAGACGCCGCCGGCCGGTCCCCAGCCGGTCTTCATCGTCGGCGCCCCGCGATCGGGCACCACGCTGGTCGAACAGATCCTCTCGGCCCACCCGTCGGTCGCCGCCGGCGACGAGTTGCCGGCGCTGTCCCAGCTGATCCCCATCCTGCCGCAAATGCTCGGCAGCCCGTTGGCCTATCCGGACGCCCTGTCGGAACTGTGGATGGGTGACCAGCGCGATGGGCTGGACCGGCTGCGCGACGAGTATCTGCGCCGCGCCCGCAAGCTCGTGCCGCTTGGCGCCGGCACCAGGCTGTTCACCGACAAGATGCCGTTCAACGAGCTTCACCTGGGGCTGATCGCCCTGATGCTTCCGGCAGTACCCGTGGTGCATGTCCTGCGTCATCCGCTGGACATCGTTCTGTCGATGATGTCGCACAACCTGACCCACGGCTTCAACTGCGCCGGAGATCTGGAAACGGCGGCCCGCCATTGCGCGCGCATGTTCGGCTTGGTCGCGCATTACCGCCGGGAAATGCCGTTGCGTTACCTGCCGCTGCGCTACGAGGATCTCGTCCAGGAGTTTGAACCGAACGTTCGCCGCTTGCTGGGCTTCGTCGGATTGCGCTTCGACCGGCGCTGCTTGCGTTTCGACGAGAACCGGCGTCATGCCCGTACCGCGAGCTACGCGCAGGTCACCGAAAAGCTCTACAGCCGCTCCCTCTACCGCCACCGCCACTACATGCGCCACCTGGAGCCGGTCGTTCCAATTTTGGAGAGCACCATCCAGGATTTAGGATACAGTCTTTGACCGCCCAATACCGATCGAGCGTCGTTGCAGCGGCTCCCGATGGCACCACGAGGAACAGGACGGTTTTGACCGTTCCCCGTACCGCCTTTTGAGGTCGAGATGGGCAATTTTCCCTACACCCACCCTGTCCTCGCCCCGCCAGCAACCGGGAACCCCGCTGGGACCGATCGCACGCTGTTGCGGGCGCTGATGCTCGACCCGACCGACCGTCAGGCGCTGTATCAGGCAGGCGTGCTTGCCCACGAGCGTGGGGATCCGGATTGTGCCGCCCAACGGTTTTATTGGACGATCCGCCTGTCTTCGGATCACGCGCTTGCCCACCACGGCTTGTGCGAATTGCGGCGCCTGCGCTCGCGGCTGGACGAGGCGGTGGCCCATGGCCGTCATGCCGTCGCACTCGAACCCGGGAACCCCGATTTTCATTACAACCTCGGGATCGCGTTGCATGACCGGCAGGACATTGAAGAGGCCATCGCGTGCGAACGGCGCGCGGTCCGGCTGGCTCCGGACGCGCCGGAACCGCATTTCGAACTGGCGGAAAACCTGCTGATTGCGGGACGCCTCGACGAGGGTTGGCAGGAATACGAATGGCGTTACCGCCTTCCGCACGCCCCGCCGCCGATACCGGTGGAATGGCTGACCGGGCGCGGCCTTGCCGATCGTCGGCAATGGGACGGCCAGCCGATGGAAGGCACTCTTCTCTTGGTTGCCGATCAGGGCTTTGGCGATGTCATCCAGTTCGCCCGTTATGTGCCGATGGCAGCCAAGCTTTGTCCGAACGCGATCGTCGCTTGCAGCGCGGAGATGCTGCCCATCCTCCGGCAACAGCCTGGCGGTCTCAACGCGCGCAGCCTGTGGGACGCAGTGCCGCATTTCGACGCCTGGTGTCCTTTGTCTGGGCTGCCGCGGCTGTTCGGCACTAACTTGATGACCATTCCCGCCCAAATCCCCTACATCCATGCCGATCAGGAACTTGCGGCGAGGTGGAGGACCCGTCTGGACGAACTTGTGCCCAAGGGGCTGCGACGGGTTGGATTGGTGTGGTCCGGGCGTTCCACCCACGGCAACGACCACCACCGTTCCATGCGTCTGCGGCAGTTGGCAGCATTGTTCGACTTGAAGACTGTGGCTTTGGTCTCTCTCCAGCTCGGCCCCGCGCAGGCTGAGATCGGCCGGTATTTCGGCAAAACCCCATTGGTCAACCTGGGGCCGGAGATCGAAGACTTCGACGACACCATGGCAATCCTGCATGGTCTGGAGCGGCTGGTCAGCGTCGATACCGCCGTCGCCCATCTGGGTGGGGCGATGGGGCTGCCGACTTCGGTCCTGCTGCCCTTTGCCCCCGACTGGCGTTGGCAGTTGGAACGCAGCGACACCCCTTGGTATCCGACGGTTACGCTCCACCGGCAAATCTATCCCGGCCTTTGGGAGGAGCCGGTGCAGGAAGTCTGTGGAGTTTTGTCACGGGAATGAATGGATCGCGCAAGCATCCGCTCTCTCCAAGCCTGCCGACAGCTATGCAATTCCTGCGAATACGCTTTCAGACCTTCCAGTTTTGAAGCTCTTCCTTCAGATGCTCGCAGACGCTGGCCCAGTCGTTGCGGGCTGGCTGGCGGAACAGGCGCAAGCTCGGGTACCAGGGCGTATCGTCGCGATTCAGAAGCCAGCGCCAGTCGGGAACGAAGGGCAGCATCACCCAGGCCGGGCGGCCCAAAGCGCCGGCCAGATGCACCGGTGCGCTGTCGACCGAAATCAGCAAATCGGCGACCGCCAGGATGGCGGCGGTATCCTCGAAATCTCCGATTTCATTTGATAGGTGTTCAATCCGCATGCCGGAAGGGGGCGTCAGCGCCTGCACTTCGGCCGGCCCTTTTTGCAGTGCCAGGAAGGTGCAGTCCGTCATCGCCAGCGGTGCCAGTCGGTCCAGCGTTAGCGATCGGTTAGCGTCGTTCAGATGGGTGGGGCGTCCGGCCCAGACCAAGCCGACCAGCGGCTTCGGCAACCCGGCCAGCCGCCGGCGCCAACGCTTCACCCGCACCGGATCCGCGTTCAGATACGGAACTTTGCCGGGCAGATCGGAGAGCTTGAGCCCCATGGCCATTGGCAGGCTCATCATCTCGCAATGCACGTCGAAGGGTGGGGGCAACTGGCCGCGTGGGACGAGGTCGTCAGCACAGGACGAGCGTCGGGCGAAGCCGATCTGATCCATGTTGATCTGCAGGACGACACGGGCTTGGCTGCGCTGCTTCGCCCAAGCCACCATGCGCAGGAACTGGAAGGTGTCGCCATAGCCCTGCTCATCGTGGATCAGCAGGGTCTTGCCGGGAATCGGCCGCCCGTCCCAACGTGGGCGCTGTACCCGGCGTTCGAGTTGGGCGGTGTGCGGCATGCCGTAACGGTGATGGTATTCGCGCCAGCCTCGCTCGAACTCCCCCATCAGCAGCAGTATTTCCGCCAGTTCGAAGCGGAGGTTCAGGTTGCCGGGAAGCTTGTCGATCAGCAGTTCGTAAACCTGCCGACATTCATCGATACGGCCCTGGGTGCGCAGGGCGACCGCCAGCAGATGCCAGCTGCCCACCGTTCCGCTGCCGCCGGCGAGAGCCTGCCGGGCACGTTGTTCCGCCTCTTCCGGTTTTCCGGCCGCCAGCAGGGTGCGCCCTTCCTTCTCCAGCGACTGCATCGCGGTCATCCCGGCCCGTTCTCCATGGGATTGCCGGATGCCGCCGTGACCTGCTCTGTTTCCTTTCCAGCCTGCCGCAGCCGGATGAGGGTGAACGCGCGTGCAAGACCGGGATGGTCGGGGGCGAAATCGCGCAGGGCTTCCAGCCAGTCCAGCGCCTCCGCCCAGCGCCCGCGCCCGCCTTCCAGGTCGGCACAGTTGAAATACGCATCGACCATGCGCGGATCGATTTCGATGGCCCGCCTCAGCAGGTCTATGCCATCGTCGGGATGGCCAAGCTCACCCATCAGTTTGCCCAAATTGCTGCATGCGTCGGCATAGAACGGATTGAGGTTCAAGGCCGTTCCATAGCGGACAGCGGCCTCCTCCCGCCGATTCAAAAGGATCAGGGTATTTGCAAGGTTGTTGTGGCCTTCCGGAGAATCAGGAGCCAGCACCAGCACGCGCTTCAGGCAGCGCAGGCTGTCCTCCAGTTTTCCGGCTTCTTGGAGGATGATGCCAAGATTGCTCCAGATGCCGGAGGCTGTCCAATCCCGTGCCGCTGCCTGCCTAGCGGCGCGCTCCGCCTCCTCCAGGCGGCTGGCACGGCGGCACAGCTCCCCGAGGTTGCTGAAATAGGCGGCGGGGGCCGTCGGTTGGGCGCAGGCCTGCCGCAGATGATCGATTGCCATGTCGTGCCGGCCGAGCGCATGCGCCATCAGGCCAAGCAGATGATGCACGTCGACCTGACCGGGCCAAACCGCCAGCACCTGCCGGCAGAGCATCTCCGCCTCCTGCAGCTGCCCCGCCTCCCAATGGCGATAGGCGAGTTCGATACCCGTTTCGACGGGGATACCCTGCGGCTCGGATTTCTTCGAGGAACGGGAACGCCCGGGCTTTCCCGGAGGCTGGGAGCGAGGCATGGAACGGCCTATTTCTTGAGTTGCTTCAGGGCCGCGTCGAAGCCTTTCAATGGGACAGGAATGTCGATGGCCTTGCGGTCGCCGGTGACGAAACGCACCGTCATCTTATCGCCGCGCCGGAACTGGTCGAGGCTGGACTGGTCGAGATCGGCGACCATGCGGCAGCCGCCGGCCTGACAGCTTTCGAACGGCAGTGTGACGGGTTTTCCGGAATCGATGCTCATCACCAGACCCGGTGCCAGCAGGACGCCGAGCGGCGCCGTCATGATCAGGCGCGGTTTCCCTTCCGGTGCAAGGAAGCCGACCAGGATGTTCAGCAGCACGGTGTTTGTCGGCATCGCGACGGCATATTGTTCGATGAAGCAGTTTTCGCGAGCGTCGCTCTCCGTGACGCAACGCTTGCTCCAGAATGGCGGCGGGGCGCTGTCGGTCTTGGCCGGCGGATCGGCGGCAAAGACCGGAGCGGACCCGGTGGCGAGGGCGAGGCTGACCAGGGCGGCCGTCCAGACTTTCATGACACCTTCATTCATTGATGTGCCTTCCCGGCTCCCGTGGCGTTGACGGTGCGCCGGCGACGGACCGTCATACGGATGGCATCGTGCGCGTGGCCTGGCCCGCGGCCATCGAACTCCGCCCACGGCACAATCCCTGGTGGATAAGAGCCGGCAACCGGAATAGCTCCTGCATATAGTCGCTGTGCAATCGCTTTTCTTTCACGGTGCACCTAATTGGCGGAATATGTCAAAATCTTTATTTCTAATATAATCAGTAAGTTGATAAATCGCACAGAATATCCAAAAATTTGTGATGTTACATTATGTTGCATTGACGCTGAGGCTGCTGTGCTATTATCGCTGAAATTAAATCAGAAATTCTTTATTTGCTTATAAAGCGTTAACGACCAAAATCCCATTTATCTGAGCGTGAATTTGACCCATTTTTCTTATGGGCATTGCCTAGTCGGTAAAAACCTGACTCCGAATTGGGTATTCGTTCCGAGATGTCGGTCGTCTATCCGATATCTTCAATCAAAGGCTGAGTAAACGATCAGGATAGGACGACGATGCCGACCGTTTCCGCCCGCAAGTATGCAGCCCTGCGTGTGACCCTCCTTGCGGGGGCGTCGATGATCGCTCTGGCCGGCGTCATGAGCTCGTCGCCGGGTCAGGCGCAGACGACCAACACCATCACGGACACGACCGTCACGTCGATTCAGACGATCACGTCCGGCAACAGCCTGTCGATCACATCCACCGGAAAGATCGCACCGACATCGGGGGCCGGCATCTCGATTCCCGGCAGCACCACCATCGGTTCCGTCTGGAACGATGGCAGCATCGTATCGGTGAACTCGAATGCTCTTTCGCCGGGGGTCGGCGCCTCGATCGCCGGCATCTACAACACCGGCTACATCTCTGGCGCCAGCAACGTTCTGCAAGCGTCATCGAATTCGCGGATCGGCACCATCACCAACTCCGGAACACTTACGGGCGCTACCGGCCTCAACCTCGATAACGCGACGATCGGCACCATCACGAACTCCGGCCTGATCATCGCCACCGGATCGAACGGGCCGGTCTCTATGAGCGGAACCACGAGCGCCGCCGCCCTGGTCAACACCGGCACGCTCACGGGGTCACAGGGTTCGGCAGCCGCGCTTCAGGTCTTCGGCTCGCTGACCTCGCTCACACTCCTCGACAATGCCGGTCTGATGAAAGCGGCGACCGGTATCAAGCTCAACGGAACGATCGCCACCCTGACCAACAGCGGCACGATCCAGGGCACATCCTCCAGCGGAAACGCGCTCTCGATCTCCAGCAGCGGCAGGATAGACACCTTCACCAACACCGGGACGATCCTCGGCAATATCACCGATCTCCGGACCGGAGGCCTGTCTATCGCAGGCGGCACCGGGACCAGCTTCGGCACGCTGACGGGAACCACGGTTGGTTCGGCAAGCACGATCACCGCGGCTGGAAACGTCACGTTCAGCGGCAACACGGCCCTCAACGGCAACGTCACTTCCGCCAGCGGTGTGGGTACGATCACCAACACGGGCATTCTCTACGTCCAACGCGGCACCACTCTCTCCGGCGCCTACAGCCAACCGGCCGGTGCGACGCTGCAGATCGGCGTCGTCTCCACCGCCACCTACGGCCAATTGAACGTGTCGGGCAACGTGATGCTGACCAGCGGCACGTCCATCGTGATGACGGCGGCGCCGTCGGGAACGCTGGCGGCCGGTGCCTACACGATCGTCAGCGGTCCGACCTCGACCGACTACAGCGGCGTCACCGTCACCGCGCCGTCCTCCGGCCTGGATATCGCCACGGCCACCGTCGTCAGCGCCACGAACAGCCTGGTGGTGACGCTGACGGACCCAAGCCGCCTCTATTGGGATGGCGACACCGGGGGCAACGCGTCCAACAACACGGTGGATGGCGGCAACGGGACGTGGAGCAGCGCCGGGACCAACTGGACCAAAGCCGACGGCTCTGCCAATGGTACCTTGACCGGTTCCACAATCACGCCGATCTTCCAGGGCACCGCCGGGACGGTGACCGTTTCCGGCTCAGTCTCGGCGGCCGGGATGACCTTCGGGACCACCGGATACCTGTTGACCGGCGGAACCATCGGCTTGACGGCGTCGCAGTCGACGATCACCGCCGGCACTGGCGTCACCGCCAGCATCGCGTCGAGCCTGACCGGCTCCGGCGGACTTTACAAGACCGGCGCCGGCACTCTGGTGCTGTCTGGAACCAACAGCTTCACCGGCGGCTCCAGCATCAACAGCGGCACCTTGACCCTGAACGGCGGAGCGGCACTGGCCGACAGCGGGACGCTGGACGTCGGTGCCAGTGGCACACTCCAACTCGGCGCGAACGAGACGGTGGGCGCCCTGTCGGGGGCCGGCATCATCGGATTGAACGCCTACACACTGACGACAAGCGCCGGCACCAACTCCACTGTCAGCGGTTCGATCACCGGCACCGGCGGGCTGATAAAGGCGGGAACCGGCACGCTGACCCTGTCGGGGACCGGCAGTTACACCGGCGGAACCACGATCACCGGCGGGACGCTGGTGGCCGGCAGCGCTTCGGCTCTCACCAGCTCAGGGGCCATGTCGATCGGTTCCGGCGCGGCGTTCCAGCTCAACACCAATATCACGGTCGGCGCGCTGTCCGGCGCTGGCAACGTCTTGCTTGGCGCCAACGCTCTGACCTTCGGGGATGCCACCGATACGACCCTGTCGGGTTCGATCACCGGCACCGGCGGTCTGGTGAAGGCCGGCAGCGGCGTGGCAACCCTGTCGGGCGTCACAAACCTCAGCGGCGCCGTCAACGTCGGCGGTGGAACCCTGGCATTGGCCGGCACCATCGGCGCCGCCACCATCGCCGTAGGGGCCACCTTGGCCAGCACCGGCGCCCTGACCACCGGCGCCATCGTCAACAGCGGCACCATCGCTCTCGGCAGTTCGGTGCTGACGGCGGGCGGCAACATCACCGGCATGGGCAGCATCACCGTCACCATCGGCAGCGGTGGCAGCGGCTACATCGTCAACACCGCCAACACGGCCAATTACACGCCAGGCGCCGGCACGGTCACGGTCACGCCGACGCTCAGCGGCGTCACCATCGCCAACGGCGCGACGGTCGCCCTGATCCGTGGCAACGCCGGCAGCACCGCACCCAACTTCACCGGGACGACCTTTTCGGTGGCGACGACCGGATCGGCGGTTTGGACGGCGGCGGCCGGCACGGCATATGTCGGCACCGTGGACCTGAACGGCTATACGGTCACCGCCAATGACACGGTGCTGGTCGCCACCGTGACATCGACGACGCCGACGACACCAGTTGTCACCCCTCCTGTGGTGACCACGCCTATACCGCCGGTCGTGCCGACGCCGCCGCCGGTCGTCACCACCCCGACCACCCCGACAACGCCCACTGTCACCCCAGGTGTGATCGACGGCTCCCAGCCGACCTTCACCAACGAGGACGGCGCGGTCAGGGCCACCACCGTCACCTTCGACGGCGGCACACTGAAGCCGGTGGCACCACTGACCCTGAGCCAGACGGTCAATGTCGAGGCGTCCAACGGCGTCATCGATCCCAACGGATCGACCGTCACCCTGTCCGGCTCGATCACCGGGGCGGGGCAACTCACGGTGAACGGTTCCGGCTCGCTCATCGTCTCCAACACGGTCTCCAACAGCGGCGGCCTGAACGTCAAGTCGGGCGGATTGACCGTCGCCGGCGGCGGCACCGTCGCGGCTCCAGTCTCCGTCGGCGGGGGCACGGTCACTGTCAACAGCGGCGGCAATGTGGCCGCCCCGATCACGGTCAGCAGCGGCATGGTGACGGTCAGCGACGGCGGTAGCGTCTCCGCTCCGGTCACCGTTGGAATTGGCACCGTCGCCATCAACAGCGGCGGCACGGTCGCTTCGTCGGTGAGCGTGGAAGGCGGCGGCTCGGCTAAGGTGAACGGTGAGATCACCGGCGCCGTGACCGTTGCCAGCGGAGGGACGCTCAGCGGCAGCGGCCTCGTGGGTGGCCCTACTTCCGTCTCCGGTATTCTGGCGCCGGGCAATTCGCCAGGTACACTGGTCTTCATCGCCCCTCTCAGGCTCACCGCAAGTTCCATCTATCAGGTCGAGATCGACGGTACCGGCACCGGGGCGGGCGCCGGCAACCACGATCAGGTGATCGTCCGCGGCGCCTCCTTCACCGCCGGAGGACGATTGACGCCCATCCTGCGCGGCATCGCCGGCTCGGCGACCAACAGCTTCACCCCGGCGCTGGGCGATAGCTTCACCGTGGTCACCGCCGACGGCGGCGTCTCCGGCCGCTTCGCCGCCCTCGATCAACCGAGCGGCGGACTGGCGGCCGGTACGCGGTTGGACCTGCTCTATGGCTCCAATGCCGTCGCGTTGGTGGCGACCCCCACCAGCTACGCCAACCTCGGTGCGGCGGGTCTCAGTCAGAGCGCCAACCAGCAGGCTGTCGGAGCCGCTCTGGAGAGTTTCCGTCCGGTAGCAGGCGGGCAGGCGCCGGATTTGACGACGCAAACGGTGTTCGACAATCTCCACACCCTGTCGGGCAGCCGGATCGGCCCGGCGCTCAACCAGCTGTCCGGCGTCATACATGCCGACATGCTGGCGGCCGATCGAGCGAACCGCCGTCTGTTCGGTCACGCCGTGGAGGCCCGTCAGGCGGCGGGGCGTGGAACGCTCAACACGCCGGGACCGGTGGCAGGCGTGGTGGAGTTTCTGTTCGATGGCAAGGCGCGGTCTGGCTCTGGCTTGGCGGAAGGGCCCAACGGCAGCGTGAAGGCTACACCCGGCGGGGCCAGCCTGTGGGGCCAGCCGCTGGTCGGCCGGGGTCGTAGCGGGGACGATGGCAACGGCGGGACGGTAGACCGCTTCACCGGCGGCTTCATGGTTGGTTCCGACTATGCGTTCGATCCGACGCTCAAAGCGGGCGTGGCGCTGGGCTTCCTGCGCACACGGGTCAAGGCGGAAGGCGGGCTGGGCAAGGGCACGGTGGACAGCTATCAGGCAACCGCCTACGGAAGCTGGACACCGGGTGCGATCTTCGTCGATGCGGCGTTGGGCTACGGTTATAGCCGCACCGAGACGTCGCGGTCGGTGACGTTCGGCAATGTCTCCGGGTTGGCTTCGGGCGAGGCGAACGGCAATGCACTCTCGGCGGAGCTGTCGACTGGCACCCGACTGGCGCAGAACGGCGAGACCTGGGTCGAGCCGCGCGTCGGGCTGCGTTGGGATCGGCTGGAGCGCGACGGCTTCACCGAAAGCGGCACGCCGCTGCTGAGCCTGACGGAGGAGACGGCGACACGGAACCTGTTGCGCAGCTCGGTCGGGCTGCGGGCCGGTACGCGGCTGAGCTTGGGTGAGACCGTGGTCGAGCCGACCGGGCTTGTGGGCTGGGAGCATGACTGGCGCGACGTGGATACGTCGGCGACCGCCGCCCTTAACGGCGCGCGCTTCACTGTGCAGTCCAGCCAAGGGGGTCGTGACGCCGCTCTGGTGGGCGCCGGGCTCACAGTGACGATGACGCAGCGGCTCTCCTTGCAGGTCGGCTATCTCGGCGAAATTCGCCGCCGCGAGAGCAATCACGGCCTGTCGGCCGGACTGCGCTGGTCCTGGTGATTGAATGGCATTGTCACGTTAAGGGCTTGTTCGTAGCATTTACGCGCTGACTTCCTGGGGAATGAGAGCTTGTTCGTGGCAGGCGGATCCCTGGGATTGCTGATCGGGATGCTACTTTAAGCTGAGTAGGAGTGTTGCGACGGGGCGCGGCCCTCGCTCTCACCGCTTGGATACGCACTCTATGGGCAATGCCGTTCGTCCCGCAAGCACCACGCCAGCGTCCTGGGACGCGTTCTCGGATGTCGAGGCCTTCGTCGAGGAGGTGCTGAGCGAGCTGACAGCGATGGCGGCCGATGGCAGTCGCCCAACCCGTTCCGGGCCGAAGCCGGCGTTTACCGGAGCAGCGTTGCGCAAGGCGATCATGGCGATCTGGTGCGTGTGCTTTTGTGGCATGCAATGGCGCGCCATCGGCCAGCTCTCCGGTATGCCCTTCGGCACGCTGTACGCCCTCTTCGCCCGCTGGACCCGGCTTGGGCTGTGGCGGCGTCTGCTAGACCGGCTGCGCCGCACGTGGCGGCTGGCCTGCGGCGATATGGCGGAACCAAGTGCCACCGTGATCGACAGCCGCACCTGCCCGTCTGCTTGGAGCTGTTTTGCCCGCGGCGTAGACGGCGGCAAGAGGATCCGCGGCATCAAGATCCATCTCGCGGTGGAGAAGTACCGCATTCCGCTGGCAATCGATGCTGCGCCAGCCAACGTGCACGACACCAAAGGCATCGTGCCGGTGCTGCGGGAGATCGCCGGGTGCGGTTTCCAGGGACCGGCTATCGGCGATCTCGGTTATCGCGGCGAGCGCCTCGCCAACGCCGGGGAGACGCTCGGCATCACCGTCCAGCCGATCGCCCGCGGCCGCGACGGGATGTTCATCCCCACCGAAATCGCCTGGGTGGTGGAGCGGTCCTTCATCTGGATCAGTCGCTACCGCCGATTGAACACCATCGTCGAGCGGACAAAGGACCATTTCGTTGCCTTCGTCCAGATCGCCTTCATCTCCCATCCTGTCCATCCGTCTGAAGCGGCTCATTCCCCAGGCAGTCAGCGCGTAAATGCTACGAACAAGCTCTCAGTTATCGGTTGTGAATTCCGGCCCCATATCTTTCGCGCTCGTCATTAGTCGGGATTGTGACAGCTTCACCCTGCGTTGGGTGAAATACTGCGCCGGTGTACTTCCCAGAGCTTTCTTGAACATCGTGATGAAAGCACTGACCGACTCATAGCCCAGCGAATCCGCCACGGTCTGCACTGCCGCCCCGCTGGCCAATTCGCGAAGTGCTACGACAAGGTGCAACTGCTGTCGCCAGCGTCCGAACGTCAGGCCTGTCTCCCGGATCATCAAACGAGCCAGCGACCTCTCGCTCATCGCGACGCGCTTCGCCCATTCCCCCAATGTGCTCCGGTCGGACGGTTCAATTGTCAGAGCGTCGGCGATCGCCCGGATCTTCGGATCGTTGGAGACGGGCAGGTTGAAGTGTTCACGCGGCATCCCGGCCAACTCGTCCAGCGTCACCCGTGCAAGCCGGGCAGCATGGCTGTCCAGTGGATAGTCCGAAACCTCGCTGGTCAGCCGGTTGACCAGTTCCCGCACCAGCGGAGAAATCGACAAGGTACAGCAGACATCGGGCAGATTTGCGGCTCCCGGCTCCACGAACAGGTAGCTGAGCCGGGCATTCGCCGTCGTCCTGACGCTGTGCGGCATGCCGCCCGGAATCCAGACTCCGCAGTCGGGCGGCACGATCCAGATCTCGTCGTCAGCGGTGCAGGTGACGGCGCCATGCAGCGCCAGAATCAGCTGTCCCTTGCGATGCACATGCACCGGCACTTCCGCCCCGTATTCCGCGAAGTCGAGCCGACGTGCGACCGCAGGTCGATCCGCCAGATCGGGGTCGAAGACGGAAACGGCCGACCGTGACGCGGACATAGGTTTCGGCATGATCGACTTTGGCATGATTAAGGGATTTTTTGACAGGATACCTAATTTATTCGGCTGCGCAACGCGCCGATACTCTTGGGCATGAGAAACGAACAACCTTCGAACCGGCTCTTCGCCATCACCGGCATCGCGGCTATCGGGCGCGCATGGTCACTGCAATCCCGGATGCCGGTATTGCGAGCGGATGCGGATGCGCTGCTCTTCTCGGCAAAGAGCTTCGCCGCGGCGATGCTGGCCTACTACATCGCTCTGCGAGCAGGAGTGCCGAAACCCTCTTGGGCTATCGTCACCGTCTACATCGTTTCGCAGAATTCGGCCGGCGCGTCGCTCAGCCGTGGCGTCTATCGGTTCGTGGGGACGATTGTCGGTGCCGTGGCGACCGTGGCGATCATCCCCTGCTTCGTCAACGATCCGATTGTCTGCAGCGTGGTTCTCGCCAGTTGGATCGGCCTGTGCCTCTACCTCTCGCTGCTGGACCGCACCGCGCGGGCCTATGCCTTCGTTCTGTCCGGCTACACCGCCAGCCTGATCGGCTTCCCCGGCGTGTTCAATCCCGCCGCCATCTTCGATACGGCGTCGGTGCGGGTCCAGGAGATCTCCATCGGCATCCTCTGCGCCGTCCTGGTCCATCGCTTCGTCCTGCCGAAGCGCATGACCGACCAGTTCACCGCCAGGCTGTCGGAAACGTTGCGGGATGCCCGCCGGCTGGCGGGCGACGCGCTCCGCGGAAGCTCCGGGCAGGCGATCCGCCGCGACCGCGACCGGCTCGCGGGGGATCTTCTCGCCCTGCAAGGGCTGGCCGGTCACCTGCCCTACGATCCGGTCCCGGTGACGCCGAGCCGCGAGACGTTGCAACTGATCCATGACCGGCTTGCGCGACTGCTTCCGCTCGCGACGGAGGTTGGGGACCGCATCCATGCCCTTCGCACCGGAGACCACCGCCTGCATGACGAACTGACGGCGCTGCTGGATGGAGTGGGGCATTGGGTCGCTGCCGCCCATGCGGCTGATCGGGACGCTGTTGCGATCCGGCTGATCGACCGCGCGAAGACGGTGCGGGCACGCATGGCCGCGGAGGCCATGACGGCCGGCGACGGGCTCGCGGCCAACCTCGCCGGACACCTCGCCGAGATGATCTGCCTGCTTCACGAGTGTGACCGGCTTGAACGGATCATTGTACGGAGGGGCGCATGGACCGGCACACGGACCGCCACAGCCGCCGCCCGGCCGCCGGACGCCGCATCGCCCCTCCGTTCAAGGCGTGCGACAGGCTATGTCTATCACCGCGACCCCTGGATGGCAGCCCGGTCCGCGCTGGGCGCGGTCGCCGGCATCGTGATCGGCTGCGCGTTCTGGATCTGGTCGGCCTGGCCGGAGGGCGGAATGGCGGTGTCGATCCTGGGCGTCTGCTGCGCCCTGTTCGGCAATGTCGACACGCCGGCGCCGAATGTCGTCAAATACATGGTCGGTTCGGTCGCCGGGGTGGCGATCAGCTTGGTCTACAGCTTCGTCATTCTGCCCCGCGTGACGGATTTTACCGGCCTCGTCGCGGTGCTTGCCCCGGCTTTCCTGTTCGCCGGCTCCCTGCAAGCGCGGCCTCCGACGACATACATGGCGCTCGGCATCACCCTGACGATCCCGATCCTGTCGGGGCTGGGCGCCACCTATTCCGGCGACTTCGCCGGGTCGCTCAACAGCATCATCGCGCTGTTCGCGGCGACGGGATTCGCGGTCGTGAGCATGGGCCTGTTCCAGACCATCCCGGTCGATGCGGCAATCGGCCGGATGATTCGACTGAACCGGCAGGATGTCGGGCGGCGGGCCCTGGGGGGCGGTTCCGACGAAGCGCTCTGGACAAGCCTTATGATCGACCGGACGGCGTTGTTGCTGCCGAGGCTTCGACTGTCCGGGAAATCCTACCCGGATGTGCTTGACGACACCCTTCACCATCTTCGTGTAGGTCACGCCGCCAGTCGGTTTTATCAGGCAATTCGGCATGTCGACGGCAATGACGGTGCCAACGATGACAGCAAGATCGGCTACGACGGGTTCGAGCTTCTCACCGCGATCGCCCTGCGCTTCGGCCCCGGATACCGGGCGGAGCCTTCCGATGCCATCGCTCTGCACCGGCGCATCGAAGCGCTGATGGTGCGGATTGCCGACAGCCCGATTGCAGACCGCATTCTGTTGCTCGACCTGCTCATCGACCTCCGGTTCGCCCTCGGTCCGGGCGGCGCGGTGTATCGGGAGAACGACCGATGATCCTCGATCTCGACATCGGGGGCGTCTTTCTCCCCGGTTTGCTGGTGCTCGCCCTGGCTGCCCTCGTCGGCACCATCGCAGTGGTCCGTTTCTTTGCGGCCGCGGGACTCTTCCGGCTGACCGCCAGCCGACCGCTCGTCGAACTCGCCACTTTCGCCCTCCTCTACGGTCTGCTCCTGCAGGCTCTGCCATCCAGCGGAACATTCCAATGAAACCTGTGCTGTCCCTGCTCGGGCGCTACGCCCTGACTCTCTGCTTCGGCTCGGTCGCCGCGCTCGTGGCGCTGCAGGTGTGGACCCGCCACGAGCAGACACCGTGGACTCGAGATGCCCGGGTGAGCGCGGAAGTGGTCCAGATCGCGCCGGAAGTGTCCGGGACCGTGGGCGCCGTCTCCGTCGTCGACAATCAGTATGTGCATCGTGGCGACATCCTCTATGAGATCGACGGCAAGCGGTTTTCGCTCGCGGTGGCGTCCGCGCAGGCCGAGGCCGAAGCCAGGCGCCAGGACATGCTTGTCCGCCAGGCGGCGGCGCGGCGGCGAAGCCAGCTCCGCGAGGTCATTTCGCAGGAGGATCTGCAGCAGACGGCCGCCGCCGCCGCGCAGGCGGCAGCGACCTATGAAGGTGCGGTGGCGGCGCTCGATCTTGCCAAGCTCAATCTCGCACGCACGACGATCCGGGCGCCCATCGACGGGTATGTCACCAATCTGCGACTGCGCCCCGGCGACTATGCCACGGCCGGCGTGACGAAGATCGCCATCCTCGACGCGACCAGCTTCTCGATCACCAGCTATTTCGAAGAAACGAAGCTGCGGTGCATCCGTGTCGGCAACCCGGCGCAGATCATGCTGATGGGCTTCGATGAACCGATTTCCGGCCATGTCGAAAGCATTGGCCGGGGCATCGAGGACAGCAACGGAACGCCCGGCCATCGCGGCCTGCCGAATGTCGAGCCAACCTTCAGCTGGGTCCGTCTCGCCCAGCGCATACCGGTCCGCATCCACATCGACCGGGTGCCGCCCGGCGTCGAACTGGCGGCGGGCATGACGGCGACCGTCGCCATCGAGTCCGCAACCGCCGCCGACGCGCTGTAGCCGGCGGCGGGAGCGCGCGGCATCTTCGGCCGTCAAACACTCAGGTCACGCCAGAACATCCTTTCATGGACGTGCTTGCGGGAAGTCTTCGGAAGAACCCCTCGGGGAGCCCGCGCTAACCTCGGCCGGCACGGAGCCCCCGTGCGACCTGAAAGGATGCGACCTGAAAGGATGCAACATGCTGCGGATGGATCGCTTATCCACGACGCTGGTCCGGCTGACCATGGACAGGCCGCCCGCCAACGCGTTCTCATTCGACCTGATCCAGGCGCTGGCAGGCGACCTCGCCCGGTTCGGGTCGGAGGCCGACGCGCCGGCCGTGATACTGACCGGTGCCGGCGAGCGCTTTTTCAGTGCCGGTGGCGATATTCGCGAAATCACCATCAATGCGGATGCCGCGGTTCCAAGGATGCGCGCCTTCCATCGGCTGCTTGTCGCGCTCGAAAACTACCGCTGCCCGCTGCTGTGCGCGGTCAACGGCTATGCGGTGGGCGGGGCGCTGGAACTGGTGCTGTTTGCGGATCATGTCGTGGCGAGCGACAGCGCCAAATTCGGCTTTCCCGAAATCAATCATGGCCTGCTTCCTGCCGCGAAGGGTATGCGGCAGGCGATGAACCGCCTCGGGCGCCGGGCTGCCGAGCGCCTGCTTTATTCCGGGGAACTCGTATCGGCGCAGGAGGCGCAGGCGATGGGCCTCGTCGATGAAGTCGTCGGTTTCAGCGACTTGCAGGACCGGACCCGTGCCATTGCGGAGACGCTTCGTCTCAAGGACATGCATCTGTTCTCGGCGATCAAACGGACCTTCGGCGATGCGCCGCGGATGACCGACGAGGAGCTGGAGGCCCGCACGCTCGGCGACATGCAGGAGTACCTGAACCGCGGAGAGACGGCCGCGGCACGTGACCGATTCCTCCAACGCAAGACGAGGCAGCAGCATGGCTGACGGCGATCATCTCCGGCTTGAGTTCATGACCTCGTCCGAGGTCGCCCTCGCCACTGCGGGCGGCACCCGGACCATCGTCATCCCCTGCGGGGCGGTGGAGCAGCATGGACCGCACCTGACCCTCAGCGTCGATGCCGACCATGCGGACCATCTCGGCATCCTGGTGGCGAAGGGCGTGGGAGGGGCGCTGGTGGCGCCGACCGTCAGGGTCGGCTGTTCGTCCCACCATCTGGCATTTCCCGGCACGATCTCGCTTCAGGAGAACACATTCGAAATGATCTGCCAGGACTACTGCACCAGTCTGGCGAGGCACGGCTTCGAGCGCATTCTGATCTTCTCCGCCCATGTCGGCAATTCTCCGCCATTGGCCAGGATGCTGCCACGATTGCGGTCGGCCGTGCCCGCCCCCTGCCGCGTCTCCGCCTTCACCGATGCGAAGGCGTGGCTGGAATGCTGGCGCGATGCGGTGGAGGAGGCGGGCGGCGAGCCGGTCAGGGTCGGCGGCCATGCCGACATCGCCGAAACCTCGCTGATGCTCGACATCCACCCGGAGCGGGTGCGCGCCGAGCGCTATGAGGCCGGCAGATTGGGGCTTCTTTCGCAGGGCGACCTGGAACTGATGTGGCGCGACGGGCTTGCGGCGGTCAGCGCCAACGGCATTCTCGGCGACCCCGCCGGTTCCTCGGCGACCATCGGCAGGCACTGCATCGAGCGCATCGCCTCGCTGCTCGTCGAACGCTTTTCCCAGGACGACCCAGCCGGTCATTCCTCCACAAAATAATGTTCCGAGCGCACAGTCGGCGAGGCCGATCTTCAGCAGGTTCTGCCGCCGGCTTCGTGACAAGCTTCCAATCACCGAAGAGGCATCCAAAACAAACCCGAGGGGGCAACCAAATGGCAGTCAAGTTCGGCTTCTGGTCCGAGCAGGAAACTCTGGTCGGACAAAGCTATTCGCGCCGGCTTCATGAGCTTGTCGAAGAGGCGGTGTTTGCCGAAAAGATGGGTTTCGACATCGTCAGCCTGTCCGAGCAGCATGTCGCCTTGGGCGGGATCTCCAGCTCGGCTCCCGAGGTCGTGTATGGCTATCTCGCGGCGGTCACGTCCCGCATCCGGCTGAGGCCGGCGGTTTCCCTGATGCCCAAGAAGATCAACCACGCCCTCCGCACGGCGGAACGTGCCGCCGTCACCGACATCCTGTCCAACGGCCGCATGGAGCTGTATTGCGGCCGCGCGAACACCACCATCGCCATGCGCGCCTTCAATGTGGAGCCCGCGGAAACCCTCGAACAGATGGAGGAGGGGATCGCGCTGATCCGCGAAGCCTTCGGCAAGGACATCTTCACCTTCGAGGGCAAGCATTATCAGGTTCCGCCGCGCATGCTGGTGCCGAAGCCGGTCCAGAAGCCCTATCCGCTGATGGGCATCGCGGCGACCAGCGAGCGCAGCCACGTCTGGGCGGCCCGCCAGGGGCTCGCCGTCCTCAGCCACACGCTCTATCAGGGCTGGGACGCCCAGGCGAAGATGGTCGAAGCCTACCGGTCGAACTGGCAGCGGGATCCGAACGGCCCGCTAGACCGTCCGCGTCTCGGCATGCCGGTGTTCCTCGGGATCGCCGAAACGGATCAGGCGGCGAAGGACATCTATGCCGAGCCGCTGATGCGGTACGCCCGCATCTCGACCGATGCCTATCCGCGGCTGGCGAAGATCGCCGACGACTACGCCTACATGGGGGAGGGGCTGGAAGCGCTCCAGCGCGCGGCCACCGACTGGGATTATCTCCTGAACGACTCCGCCAGCCTGGTTTGCGGCAGCCCGGATACGGTCATCCGCCAGTTGGAACGCTTCATCGAAACCGGCGCCGAAGAAATCCTATTCCACATCGACTCTGTTTCGCATGCCGAGATCATGAAGGCCATCGAACTGGTCGGACGCTACGTCATCCCGCATTTCAACGACCGCAACAATGTGGTGCGTCCGACCGACGAGATCCTCGACCAGATCCGCAGGATGCGGACGGTGAACGCTTCGGCCTGATCCCCTGTCGACCGATCTGAAGAGAGTCCCACATGACCGACAAGACCTATACGGGCCTGCTCGTCGAGAAACGCCCGAGCGGCGTGGCCGTCGTCACCCTGAACCGGCCGGAAATCCTCAACGCCATCGACTGGCCGATGCATTCCGCGCTGGAAGAGCTGTTCGTGGACCTCGACAACGACCGGGCGGTCAAGGCCGTCGTCCTGACCGGTGCCGGTCGCGGTTTCTGCTCCGGCGGCGATCAGACTGCGCTCGATGACGATCTGGGGCCGATTTCGCCCACCCGTTCCGGGCGTCATCTCATCCGCAACATGCTCGAACTGGAATGCCCGCTGATCGCCGCGGTCAACGGCGTCGCCGTCGGGCTGGGCGCCACGCTCGCCCTGTTCTGCGATGTCGTCTTCGCCGAGCCCGGTGCCCGCTTCGCCGACACGCATGTGACGGCCGGCGTCGTCGCCGGGGACGGCGGTGCGGTGATCTGGCCGCTCCTTCTGGGGCCGGTCCGGGCGAAGCATTATCTGATGACCGGAGACTTCATTTCGGCGGAGGACGCGGCGGCGGCCGGCATGATCAACAGGGTCGTGCCGGAAGGAACCGTCGTCGAGCATGCGGTCCGCTATGCCGAGATGCTGGCCTCCGGCCCCCGCGACGCCATCGTCTGGACCAAATACGCCGTCAACAAGCTGATCAAGGAGCAGGTGCATCTGAATCTCGACACCGCCGGCGCGCTCGAGATGCTCACCTTCCACAGCCCGGAGCGCAAGGAGGCCGTCGCCGCCTTCCGCGAGAAGCGCAAACGCTTTGCAGAAGGCGGCAATTGAGATGGGCGGGCCGCATTCCTTTTTCCCGCCCGTCCTGCCCCCAATTGCCCCCTCCACGATCGCCTCATCCGCCATCGATCCTCCACCGGCCGCGCATGAGGACGCGACGCTGCCGTCGCTGCTGCGCGACCGCCGGGACGGCAGGGGCGAGGCCGTGGCGCTCTTCCAGAAGCGTGCCGGCACGTGGCATGCCACGACCTGGGGTGAATTCGCCAGGGACGCCGCGGCGCTTTCGCGTGCCCTCCTCGATCATGGTCTGGAGAGAGGGGACCACGTCGCCATCATGGGCGACATCTCGCAGGACTGGGTGGTCGCCTATTTGGCGACGGTCTGTGCCGGCGGCGTGGCGGTCGGAATCTATTTCACCTCTTCTACGGAGGAGGTGGAGTATTTCCTGGAGGATTCCGGGAGCAAATTCGCCTTCGTCGCCGGAGAGAAGGAACTCGCCGTCCTTCTCCGCAGCCGGCAGGCGGAGGCGCTGAAGAAGATCGTGGTCTTCGATCCGGCGGTCCCGTCATCGAAGACCATCGTCTCGCTGCCGCGGTTTTCCGCCTCGTCGTCCGACTGTGCGTCGCTGCTCGACGAGCAGGCCGGCAAGGCGCGGGCGCAAGACAATGCCAGCATCGTCTACACCTCCGGCACGACCGGCAATCCCAAGGGCGCGATCCTCACCCACCGGTCGCTGATCGAGGGGCTGCTGACCATCCGAGGCTTTTGCCCGGCGCTTTTCCGCGAACCCCAGCGGGTGGTCGTCCATCTTCCCCTCTCCCATGTCGTGGGACTCGGGCAGGGGATCGTTCTTCCTCTCATCAGCGAGGTCACGCCCTATTTCGGCGAGACCGGAGCGGACTTCGCGACGACCATCCGCGACGTGAGGCCGACCTATTGGATGGCGCCGCCGCGCTTCTACCAGCGCTATGCCGCCGAACTGGTCAGCAGGATCAATGCGTCGGCCACGGTCGGCAGGAAATCCTACCGCTTCGCGATGTCCATCGCCCAGAAGGCGCTGGCGGACCGGCAGGCGGACGGTCCGGACGATCCCTTTCTCCAGGCGCTTTTCGCGACCTGCCGCGATCAGGTCTTTCTGCCGCTCCTGGCGGAGATCGGGCTCGATCAGCTCAGATACCCCTACACCGCCTCCGCACCGATGCCGCCGGACGTCGTGAAGCTGTGGCAGACCTGGGGGGTGAACCTCAAGGAGGTCTATGGGCAGACCGAACTGGTCGGAGCGAACACCGGGCAGATACGGGACTGGTCGAAGCCCGGAACCATCGGCGTTCCGATTGCCGATCCGCGCTGGAAGACGAGGATCGCTGGCGATGGCGAAATGCTGGTGACGGGACCCGGCCTGTTCACGGGCTATCTGAACAAGCCCGACGACACGCTGGAGGCTTTGCGCGACGGATGGCTCCACACCGGCGACATCGTCGAGGTCCGGCCCGATGGCCAGCTGGCTATCATCGACCGGAGAAAGGAGATCATCAACACCTCCGGCGGCAAGTCGATCAGTCCGGCGCAGATCGAGAACGAGTTGCGGCGAAGCCCCTACATTTCGGAAGCCGTGGTTTGCGGCGACGGGCGGAAATACCTCGTGGCGCTGATCGAGGTCGACCGCATCGCGATGACCGACTGGGTGAAGGGGGGGAATGAAACGATCAACGACTATTCGGATTTCTGTTCGTCGGAAGCGGTGATCCACCTGATCGAGGGGGAGGTCGCCAAGGCGAACCAGAGGCTGGCGCCCGTCGAGCAGATAAAGTCGTTCCGGATCCTTCCCGAAGAGCTGTCGGCGGAAAATGGCGTCATGACGGCAACCCGGAAAAAGCGGCGCAAGGTGCTGAACGAGCGTTACGCGGCGCTGATCGATTCGCTCTACGACGACTCCGAGGATTCGCTGATCCGTCAGGCGCTGTCGAACATGTGATGCGGTGATCGGAGGAAGATCATGACGATGCTGCCCTGCACCCCACGCCATCCATTCCTGTCCTCGACGGCGGAGATCATCGAAGAGGCCCGCAACGGCCGAATGTTCATCCTCGTCGACGACGAGGATCGGGAGAACGAAGGCGATCTCGTGATCCCGGCGCAGATGGCGACGCCCGAGGCGATCAACTTCATGGCGTCGCATGGCAGGGGCCTCATCTGTCTGGCGCTCGGCAAGGAGCGGGTCGACCAGCTCGGTCTGAAATTGATGAGCATGCAAAACGGCACCCGCCATGGGACGGCCTTCACCGTTTCCATCGAAGCGCGCGAGGGGGTGTCCACCGGCATCTCCGCGGCGGACCGCGCGCGGACCGTGGCGGTGGCAATCGACGCGGCCAGGGGTCCCGGCCATATCGTCTCGCCGGGCCACATATTTCCCCTGGTGGCACGGCCCGGGGGCGTGCTGGTCCGTGCCGGCCATACCGAGGCGGCGGTGGATGTCGCGCGCCTTGCCGGCCTCAACCCGTCGGGCGTGATCTGCGAGATCCTGAAAGAGGATGGGACGATGGCCCGCCTCGACGATCTCGTCGCCTTCGCCCAGCGTCACGCGCTCAAGATCGGCACGATCCGCGACCTGATCGCCTTCCGCCGCCGCCACGATCATGACGTCGAGCGTGTCGTCACCACGAAGTTCGACAGCCGATGGGGCGGCGAGTGGAGCGCCATCACCTTCCGCATCAAGGCAATCGAGACGGAAGCGATTGCACTGGTGAAGGGCGTGATCGATGAAAGGCCGACCATGGTGCGCATGCACGCGCTGGACATCCTGTCGGACGTGCTCGGCCAGACTGGCGAGCGCGGGGACATCGTCGCCCGGTCCATGCAGGAAATCGCCGCCGACGGGAGGGGCGTGATCGTGCTGTTCAACCGTGATGTCCCGCTCTCACAGCTTCTTCGGGTGAAGGCGGGAGAGCCGCTCGTCGACAAGGCCGAACTGCGCAACTACGGCGTCGGCGCCCAGGTTCTTGCGGATCTCGGTATTCACGACATGATCCTCCTGTCCAACTCGCAGCATGTCCCGGTCGCACTCAGGGGCTATGGGCTGAACATCGTCGAGCACCGGACGCTGCCCGTCGCCTTCGCCGTCCCATAGCGCCGCGTCCAACACCGATGCCGAACGACCAGTCCTGCGGTGCCAACTTGGGTCGGCGGCAAGCTATTCCACTGCCTTGCGTGAGGTTCGCCATGTCAGGACACGATTTCCCTGTTCCAAACCACGTGGAGACGGCCGCTTTCAAAAGTGCATTGCGGGCTGTCGTAGGATCGGTCGCGATAGTGGCGTCGGGTCAGGGTGCCGACAGGCGTGGACTGACCGTCACCGCCGCGGTTGCCCTGTGCGTCGATCCGCCGATGGTTCTTGCCTGCATCAACCGCAGTGCCGAGGCTCACGACGTCATTCTCGGGACCGGCGCCTTTTCCTGGAATGTCCTTTCCGCCGATCAGGTCCAATTGGCTGAACGTTTCGCGGCGTTGGATGGCAGCAAAGGCGCGTCCCGTTTTTCCTCTGCCGAATGGGACGAAATGATTACCGGGGTTCCCGTCCTTCTCCAATCCGTTTGCAGCTTCGATTGCAGACTACAGGACACTGTGGAAGTCGCCACCCATACGATTATGATCGGTGCCGTTGTCGACCAGAACCACAATCAGGACAAAGTTCCACTGATTTACTCTTCGGGCAAGTTCGGGCGAATGGAATATTTTGAATCCGGCCGGTAGGGCTGATTCTCTGCCTTCTCGTCATCACATCATCCAGGTGCCGGACCCTAATTTCCGCCACTATGGCCGGTCTGACCTCTTCGGAACCGGCTTCCAACAACGGTTTCCGCGCGGCCGGCGTTCGCCCATGATGTCAAAGGGACGTCTTGTGACGGTGCGTTCAATCAAGGGCGCCAAGTCCTCCGGCTTGCGGTCGATGGCACGGTCAAGGACCGCTATCTCTTCAACCTGACCTTAGACGACCCTGGCCGGCCCCTGCGAACGGCGCGCCGACCATGACGCGTTTCTTATCAGTACGGGCGTCAAACGCTGACCGTATGCCGGGCCGCAGGCCGGCTGCAAGCATTCCCCGCACTTACCCGACACCGCGTTCCGACCGAAACCGGCCCGGCCCCCCTGCGCCCGGTCTTTTTGGAGACTGCCGTATGATCGAAGACGCAACGACCACGGTGTCGGTGCCGCAGCCGAAACCGATGGGCATATCGATCCACCATCGACGCTATGCCCTGACCATGCTGTTCCTCGTTTACATGCTGAACTTCGTCGACCGTCAGATCGTCAACATCCTGGCGGAACCGATCAAGCGCGAACTCGGTCTTACCGACTGGCAGCTGGGGTCGTTGACCGGACTGTCCTTCGCCATCTTCTACGCGACGCTGGCTTTGCCAATCGCGCGGTGGGCGGAGCGTGCGAACCGGGTTAGGATCGTCGCGCTGTCGGCGATCACCTGGAGCTTTTTCACAGCGGTCTGCGGCGTAGCCCAGACCTTTGCCCAGCTGTTCCTCGCCAGGGTCGGTGTCGGTGTCGGCGAAGCCGGCTGCACGCCGGCATCCCAATCCCTGATCAGCGATTACACGACGAGAGAGAAGCGGGCGTCCGCGCTGGCCTTCTTTTCCATGGGCATTCCAGCCGGTTCCCTGGTCGGGATGGTGGTCGGCGGCCTGATCGCGGACAGTCTCGGCTGGCGCGCATCTTTCGCGCTGGTCGGGGTGCCCGGCATCATCCTTGGGCTGCTGGCCTATTTCACGCTGCCCGAGCCGCGAAAATCCTCCTTCGCGGCCAGCGAGGCGCAAAGCGCGCCCAGCCTGAGGGAGGCACTGGACGAACTCGGCAGCAAGCGGACCTATATCTGGCTCACTGTCGCGATGGTGGCCATGAGTTTCGGGATTTACAGCAATCTTGCCTTTCAAAGCTCCCACTTCCTGCGCAATCACGCGGAAGGGCTGGGTGCGCTGGCGGTCGGGCTGAACGACCTAACCGGAATCCGACTGGGCACCACCGGTTTTCTCGGCACGGTGCTGGGACTGATCGTCGGCATCTGCGGAGCCGCCGGTACCTGGCTGGGCGGCTGGGCGACGGATCGCGGCGTGCGCAGCAACCTGAACGCCTATGCGACCATTCCGGCGGCGGCCGCCCTGTGCTTGCCCTTCGCGCTTTTCACGACTTACACCACCTCGAACACCGTGGCGGCGCTTTGCCTGATGGGTTTGCCGATGATGCTACAGTCCATTTACTACGGCCCCATCTTCGCAGCGGTACAAAGTCTGGTGCGCCCGCGCACCAGGGCAACGGCCACCGCCATCTTCCTGTTCTTCGCCAATCTGATCGGGCTTGGCCTCGGACCGCTGTCGGTCGGCCTGATCAGCGATCTTCTCGCACGGACGATGGGGTCCGGTGACGCCATTCGGTGGGCGCTGATCAGCACGTCTCTCGTCTATGTCCTGGCGGCGGCGGCCTTCATGGTGGCGCGGAAGAGCATCAGGCAGGATATCGTCAGCTGACATGGTAAGCAGCGGCAGGCATCCACGCGATAACGCAACGCCTGTCCACGAACATGCAGACGGCCCTCGATCCCGGCAGGCAGGATCGAGGGCCGTCTGCATGAAAAGGGTGCTGCGCCTGTTCAGCCGGCAGCGGCACCCGGGCAATATCCGGGCCGACGCGATATAGCATCAGTTCGTAGCGCCATTGGACCGATCCTGCAGGTATCGGCGCGGAGGCTGCCCCATGTGCTTCCTGAACATGGCGGTGAAGGCGCTCGGAGAATCATATCCCAGTTCCTGGGAGATCGCCTGAACGGTGGCGCCCATCGACAGCCGTTGAACCGCGATCACGATATGGAGTTGCTGGCGCCACCGGCCGAACGACATCCCGGTCTGTTTCAGGATGAGCCGGGCCAAAGTCCGCTCGCTCATCGCGACTGCCGCCGCCCAATCCCGGATGGTTCTGCGGTCGTCCGGCGCCTCCAACAGCTGGGCGGCGATGCGCTGTATCCTGGGATGGTTGGAAACCGGGAAGTGGAGCGGCTCCGCTTTCATCTGTGCAAGCTCGTCCAGAATGACCTGAACCAGACGGCTGGTCGGACCCTCCGGAGGGTAAAGCGGCGGCAGGTTGCCCAAGTGAAAGATCATCTCGCGCAGCATCGGGCTGATCGAGAATGTCGCACAGGAATCCGGCAGGGGCGAAATCTCTGGATTGATGAAAACGCAGTATGACCGGCCTCTGTTAGACATGGAAACGCTGTGGGGAACCTCTCCCGGAATCCAAACAGCTCCATTGGATGGGACGATCCGAAGTCCGTCGAGCGTCCGGCACATGACCGAGCCTTCCGCCGCCACCACCAACTGGCCTTTGCGGTGCCGGTGGATCGGCAGTTCGTCGTCATCCACATTGCGTCGGACAAGGAAAGAGACCAGCGGACGGGCAAACTCGTCGGGATCCACCGCGGCGAAGCTGATGCGCAGTCCAATGGGATCCCACGGCATCGGTAGAGCTTCCCCGGTCACCGGGGCCTCCGGCCACTTGGCACCAATCCACGCACTCTTCGGCAATGTTGCGGCCTCCGTGCATCTCGATGCGGACCTCGGTCCGAATTTGACAGTTTCGCGACATAAAATGGCAATCCCATAGATTCTGCCACCGGTTGGCCTCGGATACACTCTGCCGTGTGTACAGTTCGAATGGCAGAAGGGAATGCGCGCTGCACTCAAATGGGTTTGTTCCGCGGAATTTCCTGCCGTTCTTCGCTTCCGTTCCAAGCCAAGCCGTCAAGAATACAACAGGGAGTCATCATGATGAACACGCTGACGCTCGACCGAACGGACATTAAGATCCTCAACGAGTTGCAGAAGGACGCAAACCTGACGAATGTCGAGCTTGCCGGCAGAATCAACCTGTCTCCTTCACCCTGCCTCACGCGAGTGAAGAAGCTGGAGCAGATCGGCATCATTGATCGACGGGTCACCCTCCTGAATCCGAAAGCGATGGGACTGGAAATCAATGCCTATATCCAAGTCAAACTCGATAAACAGCCACAACCGGCGCTGGAGAGCTTCCGGGATGCTGTCGAGAGGATCCCGGAAGTAATGGAGTGCAACTGGATGACAGGCGACTGCGATTTCCTGCTGCGCGTGGTTGTCCGAGACGTTGAGGAACTTGAACAGCTAATTGTAAGAAAACTGTCAAAAATAGATTTTGTTTCTACCATCCGATCTAACTTGGTTCTAAAACAGATAACCTATAGAACTGAATTGCCCATCAGTACATATCAGGCGATAGTCATCCGATATTGACATGTGCCTTTATTAAATGAGGCGGTGATTGCGGATAGTAGGGCGGCAACGCAGGAGCTCACTTCGGCCTCCGATCCGACCGACGCCGTTCAAGGCCATTACCACTCTTCACCATCACATTCCAAGCAGCGGTGCCGGATTCGCCGGAGACTGACTTGATTGAAGAGGCGGGGGCGGTCTCTCAGCGCAGAATGTGAGTTCGGCAAAGGCCAAATCCTGCCCCCGCAACCACCGACACTTGACGCCCCGGTTCGAAAGAGCCGGGGCGTTCGTGCGTCTGGGGTCGGCATGCCTTCCTATCCCCAATGGGCAGTTGTTCACCAAAGACGGATGGTCCACCTCGTGCCTATGAACGCTGGTCCTGGGTCGTGACGTAGCCCGAACTGAGCACCGCTCCGGCCCACGGCATGGGGCTGGTCCCGCCGACACCTCCACCGGTCAGCGACACCGAGGATCCTCCGACACTGCGGATCCGAAGGGAGGCGGCATGAAACAGCTCCTGATTGCGCTGATCGTGATTGTCGGCATCGTTGCCGTCGCCGTCGCCGTGGCCGCTCTGCCCTTCATCCTGACGGGAAACTACGTGGCCGAGAAGGTGGCTGCTGCGGTGAAGGAGCGCACCGGGCGGGATCTCACGCTTCGGATCAACTCCCTGTCCCTGTTCCCTGACCTCAAGGCCAGGGTGGAGTCGGCGACGCTCTCCGATGTGCCGGACAGCGGACGTCCGGCAATGCTCGAACTCGGGCCGACCGAGTTCGAGGTAGCCTTGTGGCCGCTGCTGCGCGGCACTGTGCAGGTTGATCGTCTGACGGTCGATGGCTTGCGGGCCAATCTCCTGGTCGATGTCGCCGGGCGTCCCAACTGGGAGTTCGGCCGCGAGGGTGACCAAGTGGCAAATGACGCGCCACAGCCGGCATCGCAGGAGCCGCTCGACCTTCCCGACATTCAACTCGGCGATGTCCGCCTCGGCGGCGTGGAGGCCACCTACAAGGACGAGGGTACCGGCCAAACCTTGCAGGTCGCCGATGGGGCGCTGGCGGTGAGTATGCCCAACCTGGACATGCCCGCCGAACTCAATGGAGATGCTAAGGTCAACAACCGGGCACTTGTGCTGAAGGCCAGGGTGGAATCGCCACGCGCGCTGGCCGAACAGCGGCCGACGACCGTACAGGGGCAGGTCTCATCCGACCTCTTCAATGCCAGTCTGGAGGCCCGGCCGGAAGCGGATGGACGTACCGGCGGACCACTGTCTGTGTCGGTCCCGGATCTGCGCGCCATGGCGGCCTGGCTGGGCATGCCGAATGCCGAGAGCCTGTCCTTGCGCAGCGTAAATCTCACCGGCAAGGCCACTATCGGGAGCAGGAACGCCCAGCTTGACGAGTTCCAACTGGCGCTTGACGACATCAAGGCGAACGGCAGCGCGGCGGCCGACTGGTCCGGCCGGATACCGGCCGCAACCGTGCGCACCTCCGTCGCTCCTGTCGACCTCAATCGCTTCATCCCGCCGGCGGCCTCGCAGCCCGCTTCGCCGTCTGCTTCGCCATCCGCCGGGTGGAGCGACGAGCCGATCGATGTCTCCGCATTGCGGCGCATGAACCTGGACGCGGTGATCGAGAGCCAGGGACTCCTGGTCCGGGACATAAAGTTCGGCCCGAGCCGGACGACGCTCCGCCTGCAGGACGGCATCCTGGCCGCGGATGCGTCGGAGGTCCCCGTCCTGGGCGGGCGAACCAGCACAGCGCTGCGGATCGATGCCACGCGGCAACCGGCCGGCTATGCGCTGAAGGCGTCCTCCGAGGGCATCCAGGCGGAGTTGGTGCTGGCCGCTCTCGCCGGCACAGACCGTCTTCGCGGCACTGTGTCGCTCAACGCCGACCTTGCCGCCGTCGGGACCAGCCAGAAGGCTGTCGTCTCCGGCCTGAACGGAACGGCCCGCATCGTACTTCGGAATGGCGCGCTGCGGGGCGTCAACATTGCCGCGATCCTGCGGGATCCGGTAGCGGCCGCCACCGGACGGCAGCAGGGCATCACCCAGGAAACCGACTTCGCCGAGTTTGGCGGAACCTTCCGCCTCGACGGCGGTGTCGCCCGCACGGGAGATCTGCACATGCTGGCGCCACTCTTCCGAATGGACGGCGAAGGGACAGTGTCGCTGGCAGACCGGCGGCTCGACCTTCGTCTCAATCCGAAGGCCACGGCCACTCTGCAGGGCCAAGGCGGGCAGTTCGATCGTAGCGGCCTGACGATTCCGATCCTCGTCTCGGGAACCTTCGACGCCCCCTCCATTCAGCCCGATTTCAGCGGAGTCGTGCTCTCCGCCATCAAGGATCCGGCAAAAGCGGCCGAGGCCGTGCGGCGCCTGAAGGAGGGCGGATCTCCGGCGGATATCCTCGGCGGCCTGACGGGGGCGGGCGGTAAGGACGGCGGGTCTTCCGGCGCACGGCCGGCCGCTCCTGAAGCCGGCCCTTTGGGCAATGTTCTGAAGGGACCGCTGGAGCAAGGCGTGAAGGGATTGTTCGGCCGGTGAAAGCCAGTGCAGGACCGGATGGATGGGATCGGGAGAGCTGGAGCGTGTCGGCGCCGCCGCGCCAGTCGGCACGGATACCGGCGGTCATCATCAATAACCGCCGGTATTACAGCACCAGGGCGGCGGCGGCCCAGACGGCAAGGGCGCCGACCGTCCCCTGGATCAGGGTTCCCAGGGTCTGCAGCCGATAGCCGTCGCGCGTGGTCATGTTCGAGAATTGGGTGACCACCCAGAAGAAGCTGTCATTGGCATGGGAGACCACCATCGCCCCGGCGCCGATGGCCACGGTCACCAGCGCCTTGGCGGTGTCACTGTCGAGCCCCAGTGCCGGCAGCAGCGGAGCCATGAGGCCGGCGGTGGTGATGATCGCGACCGTGCTGCTGCCCTGCGCCGTCTTGATGCCGGCCGCCACCAGGAACGGCAGCCAGATCCCGAGGTTGGCGCTTGCCAGGCTCTCGCCGATGACCTTGGCGATGCCGGAGTTCTGCAGCACCTTTCCGAACGCGCCGCCGGCCCCGGTGATCGTGATGATGATCGCCGCATCGATCACGGCCTGCCCCACCCAGCCGGAGGTGGACAGCATCTCCCGCGTCAGCCGCTTGGGCAGCATCAGCGCCAGCCCCACGCCGATCAGAAGCGCCACGACGGGCTGGCCCAGGAAGGACAGGACCGGCACGAGGCCGCCCGTGCCGAACGGCTTGGCCGGCAGTTCGCCGATGGAGCGGAGCACGATCAGCAGGATGGGAACCGCGATCGGGACCAGCGCCTTGCCGGCCGATGGCGCATCGGCATCGGCCTGCGGCGCGTCGCGGGCGGGCTCTTCGTCGGGACGGTACGGCTCGATCGGCACGCGCGCGGCGAACAGGATGGCGAACAGCCAGCCGGCGGCGGTGGCGACGGCGCCGATCGCCATGCCCCACAGAATGACGAGCCCCAGGTCGGCGCCGAGGATGCCGGCCGCGGCGACCGGCCCCGGGGTCGGCGGCACCATGGTGTGGGTGGCGTACAGCCCGAGAGAAAGCGCGATGGCGGTGGCGGCGAGGCTGATCCCGGCCTTGCGCGCCACAGCCTTGTTCAGCGACGACAGGATGACGAAGCCGGAATCGCAGAACACCGGGATGGAAACCAGATAACCCATGACGGACATGGCCAGCGGCGCGTTCCGATCTCCGGTGATGCGCAGGATGCTGGAGGCGAGCCGGAAGGCACCCCCGGATTTCTCCAGGAAAACGCCGATGATGGTCCCGGCGATGATGACGATGCCGATCGAACCGATGGTGCCGCCGAACCCCTCGTTCACCGATTTCACCACGTCGGCCAGCGGCATCCCGGACAGGATGCCGAAGCCGAACGCAGTGATGAGGAGCGCCAGGAAGGGGTGCAGGTTCAGCCGCGCGGTGGCGAACACGATGAAGGCGATGGACAGCAACAGCAGCAGGACCAGCAGCACGGCGCGCCTCCCAAACAGCGAAGTTCTCCAGGCGTACCATGCCCATCGGTGGCGTGTACTTGCTCCGGTGGAGTGGTCGCGGCCTCATGAGGCTTGCCGCCCTCGGAGATCCCGTGTCGGACATCCCCCGTCGGAGAGGACCGTGTCACCGCCTTGCGGGGGATGCGTGCCCGCCTTTCGCGGTGGCCGGCGGGGCCTGCTCGATGATCCAGGCCTCGCGGTCCAGGTTCAGATCGGCGAATTGCGCGGCGTCGAAGACCGGCGCCTCGACTCCGGCTGCGATCTGGCGGTCATAGTCCCGCAAGATGCGCATGCCGACCCGGAACAGCATTGCCAGCGCGGCGAGATTGACCAGCGCCAGCAGATCCATGGTGAGGTCGGCGAAGGCGAAGGCGAAGACGGTGCTGAGATCCTGCTGCGATCCCCACATGACGAGAACCAGCGTCAGCACACGGTATATGGTGAACAGGGTCCGGTTCTCGTTGCTGAAGAAATTCAGGCTGTTCTCGCCCAGATAGTGGTTGTAGATGATCGACGTGAAGGCGAAGAGCATCAGTGCGACGCTGACGAAAGACCGTCCCCACTCGCCCACCACGCCGGCCACCGCCGCCCGGGTCAGCGCGATGCCCTTCAGCTCCGATCCCGGCTGGTAGACGCCCGACAGCAGGATGATGCAGGCCGTGCACGAGCAGATGATGAGGGTGTCGATGAAGACGCTGAGCGCCTGCACCACGCCTTGTGCGCCGGGATGCCTCGACCAGCGTGCCGAACATCCGCCCGAAGTAACGGAACTGCACGAACCGCGACACCACCGTGAAGGCCAGGCCGATCGCAACCAGCACGATGGTCAGGGCATAGTTCCACAGCAGGTCGTTCAGAAGACCAAGCATGACGACTGCCCCCCCGACTTATGGCCAAGAGCGGCCGGATGTGCTCGATAACGCGCCAGGGTACCCGATGTGCCGGCAGCCGGCCGGCACGGGCCTATGCATTTCCTTTGCCTTTCCTGCCCGACCCAGCCCATTCTTTCGGCCGGATCATTCGCTGAAGCGGCCGTTGGCGAGGTGGTGATGCTGCTCAATCCGGGTGCCGATATCACGTCCCAGCCGGCTTCGCGGACGTCTCCCTCACTTGCCCCACCGGCGTGACGGAGCCGCCGGTGAGGGTGCGAGACACCTTTGTGGACACGCCACGCGACCGCATCCTGAAGGTCGAGGAGCCGCCGCCAGGGCATCGGCTGCTTGGCGGGATAGCCGCCACCGGGGCGCTGATCCTCGGTTCGATCCGTCTGATCCTCGGCCGCGATCATCCCGTCGCCATCCTCCTGGTCGATGGCGATCTGATCATTCACAGCGTGGCCGGAGACCGCGCCTTCGTCGAGCAGCTGGATGCGGCCGGTCTGGGGGAGGGACGGTCGGCGGCGGCGGATGCCGTCGGCACCAATGCCGTCGATCTGTGCCTGCGGGAACGGCGCCCCACGATCACGTCCGGCTGGCAGCATGTCTGCGCCGGCCTGATGGACGTCAAGATCGCCGCCGCCCCCCTGTTCGGCTTGAACAACGCCCTGCACGGTGCCATCGCGCTGGTATCGGACGCGTCGGTCGGAACGGACACGCTGAACGGCCTTGCCCTGCTGTGCGCAGAGAGCACCAGTGCCCAGTTGGGCGCGATGGAGACCAGCGGCAACCTCGACCGCATGCTGGTCGAGCAGCGGGCCATCATCGACAGCATCTCGGACGGGTTGCTGGTGGTGGACGAGGATGGCCGGGTCCGCCACATGAATGCGCCGGCCGGCCGTATCCTGACCCTGAACCCGGAGCAGAGCGTCGGCCGCCGCTTTGCCGAACTTCTGGATTTCGAGCCGATCATCGCGCCGATCTTCCGCACCGGCGTCGGTTATTACGACCGTGAGTTGATCGTCGATTCCAGCCGGCGTCACCTGCACCTGATCGACACCGCCATTCCCGTCAAGGACGCCCAGGGCAAGGTTCAATCGGTCGTCAACACCTTCCGCGAGTTCAACCGCGCCAAGCGGATCGCCCAGCAGATCGCCGGCAGCCCGGCCCGCTACACCTTCGACGACATCATCGGCACGTCGGACTGCCTGCGCAAGGCCATCGGCGATGCCCGCAAGGCGGCGCTCGGCACCGCGAATGTCCTGCTGAACGGGCCGAGCGGCACCGGCAAGGAGGTTTTCGCCCAAGCCATCCACTCCGAAGCCATCCACGCCCATGGAGATCGCCGCGATGCCCCCTTCATTGCCGTCAATTGCGCAGCCCTGCCGCGCGAGTTGATCGAGAGCGAGCTGTTCGGCTACGTCGCCGGCAGCTTCACCGGGGCGCAGAAGGGCGGGCGGCCGGGCAAGTTCGAAATGGCGTCCGGCGGGACCATCTTCCTCGACGAGATCACCGAGATGCCGCTCGACCTCCAGGCCAAGCTGCTGCGGGTTCTTCAGGAGCGCGAGGTCACCCGGATCGGCGCCACCCGGCCCATTCCGATCGATGTCCGGGTCATCGCCGCGTCCAATCGGAACCTGAAGGACGCCATTGCCCGGCGGGAGTTCCGCGACGACCTCTACTATCGTTTGCACGTCGTCTCGATCACCATCCCGGCGCTGAAGGACCGCAGAAGCGACATCCCGATGCTGGCGACCCACTTCCTGCGCAAATACGCCGCCACCGCCGGCAAGCCGGTCTTCACCATCTCCGACACAGCCCTGCGGGCCATGACCGCGTATGATTGGCCGGGCAACGTGCGTGAACTGGAAAACACCCTGGAGCGCCTCGTCGTGCTGTCCGACGGTACGGAGATCCGGCAGTTCGATCCGCCGGGCGATGCACGGATGCCACCTCCGTCTTCGACTGTGGTTCCTGCCATGAAGGCGTTGCGCGAGCATGAGCGCGACGTCATCGCCGCGACGCTGATCCATGTCGATCACAACGTGACCAAGGCGGCGGAGATCCTCGGCATCGCCCGGCCGACGCTTTACAGCAAAATCCGCGATTACGGCATCGTCCTGCAACGCGCCGGAGCGGATAAGGCGTCTTGATTCTGAACGATCGTAAGATTTTCTAACGTTCCATTTCTTGACGGTACTCTCGCGGGTGACGCCCTTCGGGATCGGCGGATTTTCCAAGCCTCATAACAAAGCATTGAAATATCTATATAAAATTCTGCCTTCAGAAGTCCGGCGAAGGTTGGCACAGGCGTTGCGGAGTGATGGGCGAGCCCCCTGAACAGGAGACCGCCCGTATGACAAGCCCTCTCGATCCGGAGCGTGTCGAAACGGTGCGGCTCGTCGTCGATGCGTCGATGACGGCCGACGCCTTCGCCCGCGAGCCCAACGAACGCTATCCGCAGGTCCTCGCCACGCCGGTGATGATCGCCGAGATGGAGCGCGCCTGCGCCGCCCTGCTGCGCCCCGTGCTCCAGTCCGGAGAACTGTCGGTCGGGGCCAAACTCGACGTGTCGCACACGGCACCGACGCCGGTCGGCGGACAGGTGAGGACCAGCGCCCGCTTCACCGGCCGCGAGGGCGCCCTCTACTGGTTCAACGTCTGGTCGGAGGATGCAGGCGGCAAGATCGGCCAGGGCCGGCACGCCCGCGCCATCCTGCCGCAATCCGCCATCGAATCCCGTGCCGAATCCCGTGCCGCCACGCGCTCCGTCTCCTGACCGGTGCTTCCACCATCCAGACCGAGGCCCCGATGCCGACCTCCGATCTTCTCCACCCCGATTTTGAAACCTTGGCCGACGGCGAGGTCCGCGCCCTGCAGGATCGCCTTTGGGCGGCGCAATGGGCCTATGTGTCCGACCGGTCGGCGATGTACCGGCGCATGCTGCCCGCCGGCATCGGGCGTCCGGTGACGCTCGACGGTCTCCAGGATCTGCCGCTGACCGACAAGGAGGATCTCCGCGCCGGCCAGGAAGCCGCCTATCCCTTCGGCGACTATGTGGCCTGTGCGGAGGAGAGCATCGTCCGCCTTCACCGCACCTCCGGCACGACCGGCCGTGCGCTCAACCTCGCCAACAGCAGGCAGGACTGCGACCGCATCGCCACTATCGGCGGCCGCGCGATGCATGCCTCCGGATTGCGTGCGACCGACCGCGTGGTGCATTGCCTGAACTACTGCATGTGGACCGGCGGCGTGACCGACCACATGACGCTGGAGGCGGCCGGCGCGACGGTGGTGCCCTTCGGCGTCGGCAACACCAAGCAGCTTCTCCAGACCATCCTCGACCTGAAGATCACCGCCATCTCCTGCACGCCGTCCTATCCGGCCCTGCTGGAAAAGCTGCTGCGCGACGAGGGCGGTCCGGCGCCGCGTGATCTCGGGCTCCGGCTCGGATTGTTCGGCGGCGAGGCCGGTCTGGACAATGCGGCCTTCCGCGCCACCATGGAGGAAACCTGGGGCTTCGGCGTGCGCAATGCCAATTACGGCCTCAGCGAGGTGCTGAGCACGCTGGGTAGCCAGTGCGAGGCGACCACCGACCTGCATTTCCACGGCAGCGACTATCTGTTCGCCGAGATTCTCGACGCGGAGGGCAACCGCCTGCCGATCCGCGAAGGCACGGTCGGCGAGTTGGTCTGCACCCACATCGAAAAGGAATGCCAGCCGCTGATCCGCTATCGCACCCGCGACGTCGTCACCGTGACCGGCACCGGGCGCTGCGCCTGCGGCCGGACGTCCTGGCGCTTTCGGGTCAGCGGGCGCACCGACGACATGTTCAACGTGCGCGGAATCAACGTCTTCCCCAGCGCGGTCCGCAAAGCGGTCAGCGGCCTGCCGGCGCTGTCGTCCGGCCATTTCCGCATCCGGCTGGTCGGGCCGGGGCCGTATGACCGCATCCAGCTGCGCGTCGAGGCGGCCGAGGGATTGCCCGAGACGGCATGGCCCGCGGCAGCGGCGGAACTGGAGAAGGCGGTCCGTGAACAGGCCGGGGCGACCGCCTCGGTCACCATGATCCCGCACGACGCGCTGCCGCGCACCGCCGGCAAGACCGACTGGATTGAAAGGGTCGCATCATGAGCACGGTCGATCTCGATGTGGCGGACGGCATCGGCCGCGTGACGCTGAACCGGCCGGACCGGATGAACGCCATCGGCACCGCCCTGCTGCATGACCTTCACGCCGCGCTGACCGAAGCGGCGGAGCGCCCGGACGTGTCGGTCATCCTGCTGTGCGGCGCCGGGCGGGCCTTCTGCGCGGGCGACGACCTCAAGGAGTTCGACCAGCAGACCCGCGACGATGCGGCGATCCGCGCCCACATCGCCGGCATCCAGCAGATCACCCACGACCTGATGTTCGGGTCGAAGATCGTCGTCGGGGCGGTGCATGGCTTCGCCGTGGGCGGCGGGTTCGAATGGATGCTGAACTGCGACCTCGTGGTCGCCTCCGACGACCTCCAGGCCTTCTTCCCGGAAATGGAGTGGGGCCAGTTCGTGACCGGCGGGGTGACGCATCTGCTGCCGCTGGCGGTCGGCTATCAGCGGGCGATGGAGCTGATGCTGCTGGGCGAACGGCAATCGGCGGCGCGTCTGGCCGAACTCGGACTGGTCAACCGGGTGGTCCCCCGCGAGGCGCTGCTCGACACCGCGGCGGCACTGGCGGCTACGGTGGCCGGGAAGTCGCGTTCTTCCACCGGTCGGCTGAAACGCCTGATGACGGTCGACCTGTCCGACACGCTGCGCCGCGCGCTGGACCTGGAGGCGGCGGCCACCATCGAAGCGTTCGGCAATCCCGAAGCCGCCGAACGCGTCGCCCGTTTCGCCGCCCGCAAGTCGCCTTGAGAAAAGGAGCAGGAATGGACGCGATCAAAGCCGTCACCTTCGACTATTTCGGCACGCTGGTGGACGTCGATGCCGGCGGCACCGCTGGAATGACGGAGGTTCTGTCCAGGCTGGGGCGGGACGACCTGGACGCCGCAGCACTCTATCAAGACTGGGACATGCGCACCGTCCAGCTCTACCGCTCGTCCGCCTATCGCCGATACCGTGAGGTCGCCGCCGAAGCGCTGGCCGCCACACTGGCTGGAGCCGGGGCCGGAAGTGAGCGGCTGGACGCGGACCGGCTTGCGGTCCTGACCGACACGCTGCTGACCGGCCTCGTCGAACAGGCGCCGCCGCACCCGGAGGTGCCGGAGATCCTGGCTCTGCTGGCGGCCAGATACCCGCTGATGCCGATCACCAACATGGACAGCGACCTGTTCGCGCGCAGCCGGCTGGCCTCCTTCTTCCCCAGCGTCACGACCGCCGAGATGGCCCGGGCCTACAAGCCGTCGGAACGCATCTTCCGTCTGGCTCTGGAACGGCTGGCGCTGGCCCCCGGCGAGGTTCTGCACGCTTCGCTGGCCTCCTGGGCGGACATCGACGGGGCGAAGCCGCTGGGCATGCGCGTGGCCTGGATCAACCGGACGCAGGACAGGCTGGGACCATGGCAACCCCGGCCGGACCACGAGTTCGCCGATCTCACCGGATTGCGCGAGGTGCTGGCCTTCTGACATCGGGCGCGCCGCAGGGCGGGCCTTGCCGAGAAACGACCGCCGCATGCGGCCCGGCGGGCGGCTGCAACGACACGACAACATGCCGCGTCAACGAATGGGGAAGTTCCATGTCTCGATCAATGTTTCGATCTGGGTCTCGATCTGGGTCTCGATCCGGCACGTTCATCCGCAAGCTGTTCCGCGGCAACCTGCTTCGTATCGGCATCTCGCTTGCGGCGCTGGTGCCGGCGGCGGCGGCGGCCGACGTCAAGCTGGGCCTTGCCGGCCCGGTCACTGGGCAATACGCCTCCTTCATGGAGCAGATGCGGCGCGGCGCCGACCTCGCCGTCGCCGATCTCAACGCGGCCGGCGGCATCAACGGCGAGAAGGTCGTCCTGCAGGTGGCCGACGATGCCTGCGATCCCAAGCAGGCGGTGGCCGTCGCCAACCGTTTCGTCGCCGACGGCGTGCAGGCGGTGGTCGGGCATTTCTGCTCCAGCTCCACCATTCCGGCGTCCAGCGTCTATGCGGAAGCCGGGCTGGTGATCGTGACGCCGGCCTCGACCAACCCGACCATCACCGAGCGCGGCCTGACCAACATGTTCCGGGTGTGCGGGCGCGACGACCAGGCCGCCGGGGTGGCGGCAAAGCAGATCGTCGGCCGCGATCTCGGCCGGACCATCGCCATCGTCCACGACAAATCCACCTATGGCCAGGGCATCGCCGAAGGGGTGCGGGCGGAGTTGGCGCAGCAGGGCCGCAACGTCGTGCTGTTCGAAGGCATCACCCAGGGGGAGCGCGATTTCTCGTCGCTGGTCGCCCGGATGCGGGCCTTGAACGTCGATGTGGTCTTCTTCGGCGGGTATCACACCGAGGCCGGTCTGCTGGTGAGGCAGGCGTCCGAACAGGGACTCAAGACCCGGTTCGTTGCCGGCGACGGCTTGGCGACCACGGAGTTCGCCTCCATCGCCGGACCGGCCAGCGATGGGGTGATGTTCACCTTCTACCCGGATCCACGCGTCAACGCCGGCACCGCCGATCTGGTCCAGCGCTTTCGTTCCGCCGGGTTCGAGCCGGAGGGCTTCACCCTCTACACCTACGCCGCCGTAAAGGTGCTGGCCGATGCGGCCAAGGCGGCGAAGACGATGAAGGGCGACAAGCTGGCCGATGCGTTGCGTGCCGGCACCCATCGCACTGTGCTGGGCGACATCCGGTTCGACCGGAAGGGCGACCCGAACTCCGAGCCCTTCGTGCTCTATGCCTGGAACAACGGCACCTACGCTCCCCTGAAGTGATCCCGCCTGCCCTGACGTACCGAGCCGTGGCGCATCCCACCGTCCGTTCCGGCCTTACGCCGTCGAAGGAAGGAGGGCGGCGCTGCGGACCATGCCGGCCGTGATCGCCTCTGGTCCCTGGAGTCCGCGTCCTGCGGGTTGGCTCGGCATCGGCATGAAAATTGGAATGCTGCGGGACGTTGTTTGTTAGGATGGCTCCGGGACCATGAGGAGCCGCTTCCTTGAGCACAGGACTGATCGCACTGCTTGACGACGTGGTCGGCTTGACGAAGATCGCCGCCGCTTCGCTGGACGATGCCGCCGGGCAGGCTGCGAAGGCGGGAGCCAAAGCCGCCGGCGTGGTGGTCGACGACGCTGCCGTCACGCCACGCTACGTCGTGGGCTTCACGGCGGATCGTGAATTGCCGATCATCGGCAGGATCGCCGTCGGTTCCTTGAAGAACAAGCTGATCCTGTTGCTGCCGGCCGCCCTGGTCTTGAGCCTCGTGGCGCCCTGGGCCATCACGCCGCTGCTGATGCTGGGCGGCGCCTTCCTTTGCTACGAAGGGGCGGAGAAGGTCTTTGAAGCCATCTGGCCGCACGAGGCTCATGACGGCCATGGTGCGGAGGGCGTTGCCGGCGGGCAGTCTGCCCGGCAGTTCGAAGATTCCAAGGTGAACGGCGCGATCAAGACAGACCTGATCCTGTCCGCCGAGATCATGGCGATCACGCTGTCCGCCGTCGCTGCGGAGGTGTCCTCCTTCTGGATGCAGGCACTGATCCTCGCCATCGTCGGAACCGGCATCACGGTCGTGGTGTACGGCGCTGTGGCGCTGATCGTGAAGGCCGACGACGCCGGCATTGCCTTGGCGCAGAACGACCGGCCCGTTTCCAGCCTCTTCGGGCTGCGGCGGCTGGCCGCCGGTGCGCCTGGGGGGGCGGACCGGCTGCTGCGCCCACTGACGCAGGGGCTGGGCCGCGGTCTCGTCTATGGAATGCCGCTGTTTCTCAAGCTGCTTAGCCTCGTCGGCACCGCTGCGATGCTGTGGGTCGGTGGCGGCATCATCATCCACGGGCTGGAAGGCTATGGCCTGGAGGAACTCGGGCACGCGATCCATGACGCCGCCGTGGCGGTCGGCCATGCGCTTCCGGCGGGGGCGGCGGTGATAGAATGGCTGGTGGCCGCCGGAATCGCAGGCATTGTCGGGCTTCTTCTCGGCGCGCTGCTGATCCCGCTGGTCCACCGCGTCGCCATGCCGGCCTTTGCGATGCTGAAACGCTGACGCGGCTCCATGACGGGAACCGCGTCGCCCGGCCGTCATCGGCGTGCCGATTGGCGGTCCCAGCTGTCATGCACCGCCGCCGGCAGGCGGTGCTTCATGATGCGCTGGCTGGGAGTGCGCTCGAACTCCTCCACCACCGCGATGTAGCGGGGGTTCTGATAGGGAGCCAGCTGCCGGCCCAACCAGTCGGACAGCGACGGAATGTCCAGCGCGGCCCCCGCCTTGGGCTTCACGAACAGCTTGATGTCCTGTTCGCCGATCTCCGCCGCCACGCCGATGACGGCGCAATCCTCGACGGCGGGGTGGGTGGCGGCGATATGCTCGATCTCCCAGGCGGAGACGTTCTCCCCCTTGCAGCGCATGCTGTCGGTCATCCGTCCGTGGAACAGCAGGGTGCCGTCGGGCAGCAGGGAGCCGAGATCGCCGGTGTGCAGCGCACCCCCCCGCAAGGCCCGCGCCGTCGCCTCCGGGTTGCGGAAATAGCCGGTGAACAGGGCGCCGGGCACGCTGGTGCGGACCACGATCTCGCCGCGTTCGCCCTGGGGAACCGGGTTGCCGGTCTCGTCCAGCAACTGGACGGTGAACCAGGGCATCGGCCTCCCGACCGCACCGACGATGCCCTCGTCATTGCAGGTGGTGATGCTCGACGCCTCGGTCATTCCGTAGCATTCGCGGATCTGGACGCCGAACCGCTCTTCGAACGGCGTCCAGGTCTCCTTGGGGCAGCCGCCGCCCCAGGCGATGCGCACGGGGTGTTCGCGGTCCCGCGGTCCCGGCGGCTGCTTCAGCAGGATTTGCAGGATGCCGCCCAGGTGGTGGATGTGGGTGGCACCATAGTCGCGGACCTGATCCCAGAAGCGGCTGGCGCTGAAGCGGTCGACCATCGCCAGCGACACCGCGCGGATCAGCGGCAGCACGATCATCTGGGCGCCGCCGATGTGATAGAGCGGTTCCCAGACGAACAGGACGTCGCCGTCGCGGGCGGCGGACACGCGGGCCACGGCCTCGCCCGCCAGCCGCATCATGCGGTGGGTGACCAGCGCTCCCTTCGGCCGGCCGGTGGTGCCGGAGGTATACATGATGGCGAAGGGCTCGTCGGGGCCGGGAAGCGCGCCCTCGAACCGGGCGCCGCTGTCCAGCATCGGCTCCAGCCGCAGGGCGTCGGCAGGGGCATCGGCTCCAGCCCCGCTACCCGCCACGATCAGCGGCTTGCCGGACAAGTCGGCGCCGCACTCCGCGATCACCGGGACGAGGTCGGCGTCGGCCAGCACGGCGGCGGGGTCCGAATGGTCCAGGATGTAGCGCAGCCCGTCGCCGCGCTGCTGGGCGTTGATCGGGACCCAGACCAGCCCGGCCTTGGCGAGGCCGAACAGCGTGGACAGAACCGCCGGGCTGTTGCGCTGCATCAGAGCCACCCGGTCGCCGGGAACCAGCCCGATCCGCCGAAGCTCCGCCGCGACGCTGTCCGACTGGCGGTCGAGCGCATGGACGGACAGCGGATTGCCGTTGTAGCGGGCGAACAGGCGCTCGCCGTCGGTCCGCGCGGCCTGGATCAGCAGGCCGGCGAACCCGGTGTCGAAATCGGACATGATCGATGGATCTCTGAGAGGATGGCAGGGGTGGCGTCTTGATGGCGGCGTCTTGAGAGTGGCGTCTCAGCGGCCGGAGCGGCGCAGCCGTTCGGCGATCAGCAGAAGCGCCATGACGATGACGAAGACGACGACCGACACCGAGGCCAGCGTCGGGTTCAACTGCAGGATCATGTCGTCCCACATCTGCTTGGGCAGGGTGGTCTTGACCCCGCCGCTGACGAAGATCGCCACGGTCAGCTCGTCGAAGGAGGTGATGAAGGCGAACAGGAAGGCCGCCACCAGACCGCCGCGGGTCAGCGGAACCGTGACCCGCATCAGCGTCTGCACCCGGTTGGCGCCGAGCGTCGCCGCTGCCTGGTCCAGGCGCCAGTCGTGGCCCTTCACCACGGCGGCGATGGCGACGAAGGCGAAGGGCAGTGCCAGCACCGTGTGGCCGATGATCAGGCCGAGGTCGGTGGCGACCAGCCCGATCTGGGCGAACAGGTAGAACAGCCCGACGGCGATGACGATGCGCGGAACGATCATCGGCGCCAGGAACAGGGCGAAGATGGCCCCGCGCCAGCGCGAGGTGGAGCGGGCGAGCGCCAGGGCGGCCAGTCCCGCCACCAGGGTCGCCAATATGGCGGTGGCGAAGGCGACGCCGAAGGATCGCAGCGTGGCGCCCAGCCACAGGTCCGATCCGAAATAGACCTCGAACCATTTCAGGCTGTAGCCCGGCGGCGGGAAGTCGAGGAAGGGCGAGCTGGTGAAGGCGATCGGCACCACCACGACGGCCGGCGCTACCAGGAAGACCAGCACCAGCGTCGAATAGATCGCCGGCAGCCGGTCGCGGCCCCGCTCGCCCAGCACCGGCGCCGTCACCCGCGCCACCGCGGCGGTGAGCGCCGCCAGGGCCGACAGGATGCGCTGGCCGGCCTTGCGCATGCCGCCGCCGCCCGACTTGCGCCGGGATCCCTCGCCCGACAGTGTGGACAGCCCGAAGACGCGGTCGTAGACCCAGCAGGTGACGAGTGCGGACACCAGCATGAAGGTCGCCAGCGCACCGGCGAAGGCCCAGTTCAGCATCTCCTGGATCTGGGTGATGATCAGCTGCGCCAGCATGGTCTGCTGCGGTCCGCCCAACAGGGCCGGGACGATGAAGAAGCCCAGCGACGAGATGAAGGTCAGCAGCCCCGCCGCCGCGACGCCCGGCAGCGACAGCTGGAAATAGACCAGCCAGAAGGCATGGCCCGGCGCCGCCCCCAGCGTTTCGGCCGCCTGCACCAGCCTGCGGTCGATGCCGGTCATCACCGGCAGCATGGTCAGCACCGCCAGCGGCAGCATCGCGTGCACCATGCCGACCATCACGCCGAATTCATTGTGCAGCATCTCCGGCGCCGGCAGGCCGCCGGCCGACAGGATGCCGTTGATGACCCCGTTCCGCCCCAGGATCACCATCCAGGCGAAGGTCTTCACCAGATAGCTGGTCCAGAACGGGATCATCACCGCCAGCACCATCGCGCCGCGCCTGCGCTCCGGCAATTGCGCCAGCCAGTAGGCCAGCGGATAGCCCAGCAGAAGCGAGAACAGCGCCGTCAGCCCGGCGATGCGGAAAGTGCCCATCAGGACGCGGAAATAGACGCCGGTGTCGACGATGCGGGCGTAATGGTCCCCCGTCCAGGCGCCGGTGTCGGCATCCTGGACGCTGAGCCCGAGCAGCCGCAGGACCGGATAGATGAAGAAGACCGCAAGAAAGGCGATGCCGGGCGCCGCCAGCCAGAGCGGACCGAAGCGCAGACGCTGCCTCAAGCCGCCCTCGGCGGAGCCGTGCAGGATGGCGGCGCTCATGACACCAGCACCCCGGCGTCGCTGCGCCAGCGCACGGCGACGCGGTCGCCCAGCGGTGGCGGAGACATGCCGCGCCGCAGCCGCACGGTGATGGTGGACTGGTCGCCCAGCGCCACCAGGACGCGGGTTTCCGACCCGGCATAGACGGTGTCGACCACCTGGCCCGACACCTCGTTGTCGCCCTCGCCGTCGAGGTCGAGCTGCTCGGGGCGGACGATCAGCGACGCCTCGCCCCGGCCCGAGGCGGCGGTGGCGGCCGACAGGCGGAAGCGCCCTCCGCCGGTCACCAGGATGGGGGCACCACCCTCGTCCTGCTGGATGCGGCCGCGGAAGATGTTCGACACGCCGATGAAATCGGCGGCGAAGGCGGTCTTCGGGCGGGTGTAGATGTCGTGGGGGGAGCCGATCTGCTCGATGCGCGCATGGTTCATCAGGCAGATGCGGTCCGACATGGCCAGCGCTTCTTCCTGGTCATGGGTGACGTAGATGATGGTGGCGCCGGTCTCGCGGTGCAGCCGCTTGATCTCGTACTGCATCTGCTCGCGCAGTTTCTTGTCCAGCGCTCCCAGCGGCTCGTCCATCAGGATGACGGAGGGCTGGTAGACGAAGCAGCGTGCCAGCGCGACGCGCTGCTGCTGCCCGCCCGACAATTCCTTGGGGAAACGGTCGCCGAGATGGCCGAGATGGACCATGTCGAGCGCATCGCGCACCCGGCGGTCGAGGTCGGATGCCGCGACCCCCCTCATGCGCAGGGGGAAGCCGATGTTCTCCGCCACCGTCAGATGCGGGAACAGGGCGTAATGCTGGAACACCAGTCCGATGTCGCGCTTGTGGACGGGGGTGCGGGTTTCGTCGCGGCCGTCGATCAGGATGCGCCCGCCGTTCGGCTCCACCAGCCCGCAGATCATCTGCAGAAGCGTGGTCTTGCCCGAGCCGGAGGGACCCAGCAGGGTCAGGAACTCGCCCGCCGGGACCTCCAGGCGGGTGGGTTGCAGGGCGACGACGGAGCCGTAGCTCTTGGTGAGGCCATCGACCAGCAGTTTGCAGGCGGGAGGGGCCGTTCCGTGGGAGGGGGACATGGCGGCGGGTCTCCTGTGATGGTCGTCAGCCGAGGATCCAGGCGTTGAAGCGCTCGCTCATCTTGGACCGGTTGGCACCCCACCAGTCCTCGCGGGCGATGGTCATCCGCTTCAGATTCTCGGGGAAGGTGGGCAGCGCCTGCGCGCGTTCCTTCGGGATGGTGTCGTAGGCCTTCAGGTTGGTCGGGCCGTAGGACAGCGCTTCGGTGAAGATCGCCTGGCGTTGGGGATCGGCGCAGAACTTGATGAATTTGCGGGCGGCGTCCGCGCGCGGGTTGCCGCGCGGGATGCCCCAGCCCTCGATTGAATATAGGCCTTGGTTCCACGAGATCTTCACCGGTGCGCCGCCGTCGATGGCGGCCTGGGCGCGGGCGTTCCACAGGGCGATCATGTCCACCTCGCCGCTCTGGATCAGCTGGGTGGACTGGGCACCGCCGGTCCACCATGCAGCGATGTGCGGGCGGATGCGCTCCAGGCTCTTGTAGGCGCGCTCGACATCCAGCGGGTAGAGCTGGTCGAGCAGCACGCCGTCCGCCAGCAGGGCCTGTTCCAGCGTGTCGATGGGGTTCTTGCGCAGCGAACGGCGGCCGGGAAACTTCTCGACATTCCAGAAATCCGCCCAGCTCTGCGGCGGGTTGGACGGGAACTTGTCGGTGCGGTAGGCGAGGATCGTCGAATAGACGTCCGTTCCCATCCACTGGCCGGTCAGCGCCTCCGGCATCAGCCCCGGAGCCTCGGCGGCCGTGAAATCCAGGGGTTCCAACAGGTTCTGGCGGGCCAGGATGTCGCGGGCCGACAGGGTCAGGGTGCAGACGTCCCAGCTGTAGGACTTCGTTTCGACGATCGCCTTGAACTGGGCGGTCGGTTCGGCCTCGCGGGCGACATTGACGACCTTGATGCCGGTCGCCTTCTCGAACGGATCGTAGAACGCCTTGCGGAAGGCCGGGCTGTAGGGTCCGCCCGGATCGGCCACGGTGATCTGGGTGGTCTGTGCCGCCGCCGGGCGGCTCATGCCGGCCGATAGGGCGACCGGCAGAGCGGCGCCCAGCGCGGTGCCCGCCGCCCCCGTCACTGCGGTGGCAAGCAGGCTGCGGCGGTTGATGGTGAAATCGTCGGTCTTGCCCATGGTCCTAATCCCTGTTCGCTGGCCGGGTCTTGTGGTCGCCCGGTTGATGGAGGAAGCTTCGAAGGGGGGCGGGGACGGCCGCAGGCCGCCCCGCTCCGCCCCGGTCCGGTTTCGGGCGGATGCCCCGTCAGGCCGCCGTCTTGCGCGCGGCGCGCTTTGCCAGGAACTCCTCCATCATCCGCGCCGGTTCGCCCGAGGCGTAGGCTTCGCGCTGGATGCGCACGCCGGCGGCCAGACAGTCGCGGAATCCCGCTTCGGTCATCTCGCGGAAGCGCTGCTTGTCGAGGCGCATGGCGACCGGCGGCTTCGCGGCCAGTTCACCGGCGAGCTCCAGCGCTTCGGCCATCACGCGCTCCTGCGGGACGATGCGGTTGATCAGGCCGATGGCGTGGCATTCCTGCGCGTCCATCAGCCGGCCGGTCAGGGTCAGGTCGATGGTGCGGGCCAACCCGATCATCTCCCTCATGATCCAGGGGCCGGTGGTGCTGGCGATGCCGGAATTGATCTCCGGCTGGCCCATGCGGACGCCGGGATGGCCGACGCGCAGGTCGCCCAGAAGCGCGACCTGGAAGGCGGAACCGGCCGCCACGCCGTTCAGCGCCACCACCAGCGGCTTCGACAGGGTACGCATGCGGTGATAGAGCCGCTCCCACTCTGCCACCCATTCCTCGGCGCGTTCGGCATCGAAGCTCTTGGTTTCGTTGAGATCCTGCCCCGCACCGAAGGCGCGGTCGCCGGCTCCGGTCAGGATGATGGCGCGGACGGCGCCGTCGGCCTCCAGCCGGTCGAAGGCGACGACCAGCGCGTCGCGCATCGCCTTGTTCCAGGCATTCAGCACCTCGGGACGGTTCAGCGTGATGACGCCGACCGGGCCGCGGGTCTCGGTGAGGATGAAGTCGGTCACGGATGCGCTCCTGTCGAACGGCAGGGCAGTCCGGAGCCGGCGCAACTCTGCGCCCACGGCCGGAATGCCCCGCGGGAGAGGGGGTCGAAGGCGGGATCACCGCGCGTCGTATTGAATAGCAATACTTTGTATTGATTAGCTTGGCTTGCTTTCGGTACGCTGTCAACGGTATCTCTCACCGCGCACTTTCAGGACCGACCGACATGGCACCGCGCCGATCCACCACCTCTTCACCCAAGGCCGCCGGCAAGGCGAATGGCGGGACTGCCGAAAGCGCTTCCGCGACCGGCTCCCCGGCCGGAGATGCGCAGGTCGAAAACGACGGCCAGGAGGGCCGGGCCGCCGATCCCTTGATGGTGATGTCGGTGGACAAGGCGTTTCGCGTGCTGCACGCCTTCGATTACAGCCGCCCATCCATGAGCCTGACCCAGGTCGCCGCCACCGTCGGCATGGACAAGAGCGCCGCGCAGCGCTTCACCTACACGTTGGAGAAGCTGGGCTATCTGCGGAAGGATCCGGTCACCAAGCGGTTCGAGCTGACCGTCCGCACGCTGGATCTCGCGCATCACTATCTTCGCAGCAACGCGATGCTGGAACGCGCGATGCCGTACCTGATGCATCTCAGCAAGACGACCGAGGAGACGATCAACCTGACCGTCATGGACGGGCCGGAGATCGTCTTCGTGTCGCGCTTCATGAGCCGGCACGTCCTGAACACCGACGTCATCGTCGGCACGCGGATGCCGGCCTACTGCACCGCCCCGGGCATCGCCATCCTGTCGCGCTTGCCGACGGCGGATGCGGCTGCCCTGATCGACCGGATGGATCTGAAGCCCTACACCCCGCACACCACCTGGCAGAGGGAGGATCTGCTCGCGAAGATCGCGAAATCGGCGGTCCGCGGCTATGCCACCGCGTTCGAGGAATTCTATCACGGCGACCTTTCGGTCGCGGCGGCCATCACCGGGCCGGGGGGAGTGCCGGTGGGAGCGCTGAACATCGCCGTCTCCCGCGCACGCTTCACTCCGGAGGAGATGGAGGAACGGTTCGCTCCGCTGGTGGTGGCGGCGGCGGGGTCGGTCTCGCAACGCTGACGGACCGCCCGACGGGCCATCCATCGGGGCGATCCTGCTGCAAACAAGTTCCGGAATTCGGCGCGCTAATCGGAGTGGAGGCCGTCACTCCGCTTGGCATGTGCCGAGGTCCTCGCCATTTCGGCCAACAGCTTGGCCGTCGCAACGGCGAGTTGGTTTTGCGTGTATGGCTTGGCGAGCCGCGGCAGGTCGGCGACGACGCCTTCCGGCAGATCTGCGTATCCCGTCGCCAGCAGAACCGGAAGGTCCGGGTCCATGGCGCGGGCCGCCCGGGCAAGCTCGACGCCGGTCATGCCCGGCATCGCATAGTCCGTCAGCATCAGGTCGACCGCCTGGCCGCTGCGCAGAAGCTCCAGCGCCTCGGTGCCCGAACTCGCTTCGAGGACCGTGTGCCCAAGGTCGGCCAGCATATCGACGGTGCTCATGGCGATCAGCGCGTCATCGTCGACCACGAGGACCACGGCGGGAGACACGTCGACCACCGGCGGCGCCGGCAACTCGGCCGCCTGGGCAGGAGTGGTGGCCTTCGGCAACCACAGATCCACGACCGTCCCCTGGCCCGGAACGCTCGACAGCCGGAACGCGCCGCCGGACTGCACCGCCAGACCGTGGACCATCGACAGCCCCAGCCCGGTGCCCTTGCCGATCCCCTTGGTCGAGAAGAAGGGCTCCACCGCCCGCGCAAGCGTTTCCCCATCCATTCCCGTACCGGTGTCCCGCACGCTGATATGAGGGTAGGAACCGGGCGGCAACCCCGAAGCCACGGAAACCGGCGCCTCGTCCACGGTCACGGTGAGCGTGCCGCCATCGGGCATCGCATCGCGGGCATTGACGGCGAGATTCAGGATCGCGAGTTCGAGCTGGTTGGGATCGATCAGGGCCGGCACCGACGCCGGCGGAGCGTCGATGCGAATGACGACGCGCGGGCCGACAGACCGCTCCAACAGCGTTTTCATGCCGTCCAGCAGCCCGGCAAGGTCCACCGCCTGCGGCTGCAGATCCTGGCGACGGGCGAAAGCCAGAAGCCTTTGGGTCAGCGTCGCTCCGCGTTGGGCTCCCTGCATGGCGCCGTCGAAAAGGCGCTCCGTCGTCGGATCGGCGGGAAGGCGTTTGCGCAGCAATTCCAGATTGCCGAGCACCGCCATCAACAGGTTGTTGAAGTCGTGCGCGACGCCGCCGGTAAGCTGGCCGAGCGTCTCCAGCTTCTGCGTCTGGCGCAATTGCTCTTCGGCGCGTTCGCGGTCGCGGATCTCGTCGCGTAGCTGGTCGAGCGTCGCCGCCAGTTCCCGGGTGCGTTCCTGCACCTTGGTCTCAAGCGTCGCGGTAAGGCGCTGCAGAGCCTCCTGCGCCGCCTTCTGGTCGCTGATGTCGACGATGACGGCGAGCGCACCGGCTGTCTTGCCGGTGGAGTCCTGAACTGGCATGCCGCTGACACGGGTCCAGACCGGCTGACCGCCGGCAGGATGATAGATGAACTCGATGCCGCTGACGGTCTCGCCGCGCAGGGCACACGCTCCGGGATAGCGATCACGGGACAGACGGCGGCCCTGCTCATCGTAGCCGATCCAGGCCTCCTTGCCATCCGGTCGCTGCGACGGAATGACGGAGTCCGGGAGGAAGCGGCGGAATGCGGGATTGGACAGGATGGTCTGGCCGTTCAGGCCCATCAGGTTGACCCCCACCGGCAGGTGTTCCACCAGCGTTTCGAAGCGCGCCCTTTCGTCGGCGAGGTCCGCCAGCAGACGTTCGCGCTCTACGAGCCTCGCCCTCGCCTCATATTGCCGGCGTCGGCCGCGCAGGCAGGTCCGTACGACGCTGACCAGGGTGGTCGGGTGGAAGGGGCGTTCCACAAAGGTGACGTTGCCCAGCAGCTCGGTCAGCCGTGCCGCCTCGGGCGTGCGTTCGACACCGACGCCTCGCAAGGTGAGCAGTATGACGGGAAGGTCCGACCAGGGCGGCTGGGCGCCGATCCAGCCGGCAAGACCCTGGAGATCGGCGGTCCGCACCGCCTCCTCCGCAAGGATGAGCAGTCCGGCCCCGTCCTCCAGCGCCGTGCACAGTGCCGGCAGGTCGGGACAGGCGTGCGCGGCGATCCCGACCTCGCCCAGCAAGGCGGAAGCGACGGCGGCATCCCGTCCATGCGGCGCCAGGATCAGCGCACGCTCCATGATGGCGGATTCGCTCAAGCCGGATCGTCCTGCATCAGAGGTCCGCCTTGGCCGATATAGATCGGCACGCCCCGCAGCACCCCCTGGAACTCGTCCAGAGGCGGTCCCACGGCGATGCCCTTGTCGTTGATGCGGTACTCGCGGATCGTGTCCTCGTGCGGACCGGCGCGCTTCTTGATCACCGAGATCGCCCGCCGGACACGGCCCAACGCCTCGAAGTAGCGCAGCAGAACGACGGTATCGGCCAGATAGGTGACGTCGACCGGGGACTGCATGTCGCCGATCAGGCCATGCTGCGCGATGGTGAGGAAGGTCGTCACGCCCTGGCGGTTCAGGTACAGAAGCAATTCGTGAAGATGCAGGACCAGAAGCTGCTCTTCCGGCATCGCCGCCTGATAGCCGTTGAGGCTGTCGATCACCACGGTGCGGATCTGGTGGTCGTCGACGCAGGCACGGACCCGGTGGGTGAACTCGCCGGGCGACAGTTCCGCCGCATCCACCTGCTCGATGATCAGGCTGCCGCGGTCGCGCATGGCTTCGAGGTCGAAGCCCATCGCCCTGGTCCGGGCGAACAGCAGGCCAAGCTCCTCGTCGAAGACGAACAGCGCCGCCCGCTCTCCCCGCGCGACGGCGGCCACCGTGAACTGAAGCGCCAGCAGCGACTTTCCTGTTCCGGCGGGGCCGATGATCAGGGCGCTCGACCCGCGCTCCATGCCGCCGCCCAGCAGCGTGTCGAGTTCGGCAATGCCGCTGGCCAGCCGCTCCCCGGCGAAGCCGGTCCGATGCTCGGCGGCGATCAGCCGGGGGAACACCTTGAAACCGCCGGTGGAGATGGTGCAATCGTGGTAGCCGCCGCGATAGGCCTGCCCACGGTATTTCAGCACCCGCAAGCGCCGCCGCTCCGCGCCGTAGGCCGGCGTCACCATCTCCAGACGGATCACGCCATGGGCGATGCTGTGGACCGTCTTGTCCATGGTGTCGGTGGTCAGGTCGTCCAGCAGCAGCACGGTGGCGCCATGCCGGGCGAAATAATGCTTGAGGGCGAGGATCTGGCGCCGGTACCGCAACGAACTCTGGGCCAGCAGCCGGATCTCCGACAGGCTGTCGAGGACGATCCGCATCGGCTTGCACCGCCCGATCGCGTCGAACATCAGCTTGGTCGTCTCGCCGAGTTCGAGATCGGAGGAGTAGAGCAGGCTCTGCTGGTGCGCCTCGTCGAGCAGGCTCTCCGGCGGGACCAGTTCGAACACCGTGATCGCCTCGCCGAGCGTCCAGCCATGTTCGGCTGCGGCGTCGCGAAGCTCCCCCTCGGTTTCCGACAGGGTGATGTAGAGTCCGGTTTCACCGGCCGCGGCGCCGTCCAGCAGGAACTGCAGGGCAATGGTGGTCTTGCCGGTACCGGGGCTGCCCTCGAGCAGGAAGACGCGGTCGCGGGCGAGACCGCCGGCGAGGATGTCGTCGAGGCCGGCAACGCCGGTTCGCGCCTTGCGCGGCAGTTCAGTGGGTGCGGGCATGGCGGGCCAGGATATCCGTCTTGAGGGTGTCGGGCAGCGCATGCACCGGAATGCGGTCCAAGGTATCGGCAAGGGCGCGCTGCGCATGCCAAAGATCATGCGCCAGTTGAAGGTCGAGCCAGAAATGGGCGGATATGCCGCAGAGCCGGGCCAGCCGGGCAGCCATCTCGGGCGTGACGGCGGCGGTGCCGGCAAGCACGCGGTGGAGCGTCTGGCGCGCAATCGCCAGTTCATGGGCGGCCTGGGTCACCGTCAGCCGAAGTTCGGGCAACACGCGGTTGCGCAAAACGGCACCGGGATGGGGCGGAGGATCAGTGGACGGAGGCAGTTCTGCAGACATCGATCCTGACCGGAACATACGGTCGCCCAGATGTAACGCATCGCGCGACAGAGCGCAGCCTGCGCTATCTTCATCGACCCTTCGGCATAGAGGTGGCGAAAACACGGTGCCAACCTGTGTTCACCATGCTTTTTTTCTAAGACCTCTGGAATTTGTTTACAGCTGGGGCTTGGCCGCTTCCTTGCTGTTGCTTCTCGACCCTTGGGCTCGCCGGTCGCTATGGTCGTGGTCCGGCCGTGCCGGGGCCGCCTCCTCTTCGCCAGCGTCTGGAATCGTGAATGCAAGCCCGCCAACTGGAAGTCTTCTGCATGCTGATGCGCTGTGGAACGGTGACCGGGGCGGCGGCGATGCTGAACATTTCGCAGCCGGCCTTGAGCCAGATCCTGCTGCATGCCGAAGATCAGTTGGGGTTCAAGCTGTTCGACCGGGTGGCCGCGCGCAGGGGCGGCCGTTTACGCCACCCGCATCCGGTCGGCGTCGAGGTTCAGCGGGTCGAGCCAGGTCGGGTCCAGCTTCGGCACCGACGAGAAGAGCAGCTTCGAATAGGGGTGCTGCGGCTGGTGCCGGGCGGAGGGAATGATGGTCTCCACCGTTTGTCCGCGGTACATCACGATGATCTCGTCGCACAGGATCAGCTTCGGTTCGGCGGTCAGCGCGCGGGCGAAATTCACCCGCTGCTTCTGGCCGCCCGACAGTTCTGCTGTCCGGCGCCGCCTCCGGTCTCAACGGCGCGGCGTGGGTGGCCCGGCAGGCGGGGGAGCCGCGCATCCTGACGCTCGACATCGGCGGCACCTCGGCCGATTTCGCCCTGATCATCGACGGTCAGGCCCAGTTCGGCACCGGCGAGATGATCGGCGAGTTTCCGCTGCACATCCCCTCGGTGTCGGTCAGCTCCATCGGCGGCGGGTCGGTCGCCAGCGTCGACGGGCAGGGCGATCCGTTCACGCGCGAGGCATGGCGGGTGGCCCGGGACGTGGCACGCGGCTATGTCTCCGTCGAGGCGGCGGAGCGGGAGTATGGCGTGGTCATCCGCGACGGCGCGCTCGACACTGAGGCCACCGACCGGCTGCGCGTGGACCGGCCGGCACCCACCGGGCATTTCCATTTCGGACCCGAACGCGAGGGGTACGAGCGGCAATGGACCCAGGACGCCTATGATTTCCTGACGCGGACTCTGGACGGCCTGCCGATCCACTGGCGCTTCTTCGCCAAGACGGAGATCTTCAGCCGCATGGCCGGCCGCTCCGGTGCCGATGGGGTGGAGGCCGCGCTGGAAGAGGTCTATGCCCGGTTCCCCGAGATGCCCCGCTCCAAGGCCATGGTCCGGGAGGCGGCGGAATGAGCGGGGCGGCCGGCTGGTCAGGCTGGCCGAGATGGGGCGGGAGCCGGTCCGCTTCCTGCTGGACGGCGTGGAACGGACGGCTCTGGCGGGCGATACGGTGCTGACGGCGATCCTGGCCAACGCCCCGGCGCTGCGTCAGGCGGAATTCGGCTCGGAGCGGCGCGCCGGCTTCTGCCTGATGGGGGCCTGCCAGGATTGCTGGATCTGGCAGGAACAGGGCGCGCGCATCCGCGCCTGTTCCACCCCGGTGGCCGAGGGCATGCGGCTGCTGACCCGGACGCGGGGGGATTGGCCATGACCGCGCCCACCGAACCGGGTGTCGTGATCGTCGGCGCCGGCCCTGCCGGGATCCGTGCGGCGGAAACGTTGGCGGCGGCCGGACTGCGTCCGACGGTGATCGACGAGGGGGCGCGGGCCGGCGGGCAGATCCACCGGCGCCCGCCCGACGGCTTCACCCGACCGCCCGCGCCTTCCCCTGGCCGGCCGAACAGGTGCGTGCCCTGTCCGACGCCGCCGTCCTGTGCCGTTGCGAGGGGATCACCGCGGGTGCGGTGCGTCAAACGGCGGCCTATGGCGGGGCGGAGGTCAACCGGGTGAAATCCCTGGGCCGTGCCGGAATGGGGCGCTGCCAGGGCCGCTATTGCCAGCTTGCGGCGGCCGACCTGATTGCCGCCACCGGCGGGCTTGCCCATGCCGGCGACGTGGGACGCCTGCGCGCGCAAGCCCCGGTCCGCCCGACGCCGATCCGCGCGTTGCCGGAGGAGGAGTGATCACAGGAGCTTGTCGAGCGTGATCGGAAACTCCCGCACCCGCCGGCCGGTGGCGTTGTGGATGGCGTTGGCGACGGCGGCCCCGGTGCCGGTGATGCCGATCTCGCCGATGCCGCGGGCGCCCATCGGGGCATGGGGGTCCGGGATGTCGGTCCAGATCACCTCGATCTCCGGCACGTCCAGATGCACGGGAAGGTGATAGTCGGACAGGTTGCGGTTCATGATCCGGCCGTTCCGCCCGTCGAACTGCGTCTCCTCCATCAGGGCCAGCCCCAGCCCCATGATGATGCCGCCGCGGAACTGGCTCGCCGCCGTTTTCGGGTTGAGGATGCGGCCGCAGTCGAAGGAGCCCAGGAAGCGGCTGACCCGCGTCTCGCCGGTGATGGCGTTGACCCGCACCTCGCAGAACATCGCGCCGTGGGAATGCATCGACCAGTGCATCGTCTCCAGCGGCATCGGCGCGCTGCCTTCCACCACCAGTTCGCTGCGCCCCGACCGTGCCAGGATCGAGGCGTAGCTCTCGAACCGACCGGGCTCATCCAGCTTGCGCAGGCCGGCATCGGCGCATTCGACCTCGTCGGCACCGAGGCCGGCCAGCGGTGAGTCGTTGCCGGCCAGCTTCAGCAACTCGCCGACCAGTTCCTGGTGGGCCATCATCACGGAGAGGCCGACCGATGCCGTCTGCTGGGAGCCGCCGGCAAGGATGACGCCGGGCAACGAGGAGTCGCCGTAGCGGACCGTCACCGCGTCCAGCGGCAGGCCGAGCCGGTCGGCGGCGACCTGCGTGTGGGTGGTCGCGGTGCCCATGCCCATCTCGTGCGCCGCCACGTCGATGCGGGCATGCCCGGCGGCGTCCAGCGTGATGCGCGCCGCACCGCCGGGCATGCGATGGTAGGGATAGGTCGCGGTGGCGCAGCCCATGCCGACGAGCCACTCTCCCTCCCGCCGCGACCGGGGCACCGGGTTCCGGCGGTCCCAGCCGAAGCGCTGGGCGCCGGCCCGGTACGCCGCCACGATGTTGCGGGAGGAGAAGGGCCGGCCGGACAGCGGATCCTTCTCCGGTTCGTTGAGAATGCGCAGCTCGATCGGATCCATGCCGAGCTGTTCGGCCAGCTCGTCCATCGCGCATTCCAATGCCACGGTGCCGACCGCCTCGCCGGGTGCGCGCATGAAGGTGTTGGCGACCATGTCGAGGTAACAGGTCTGCACTTCCAGCGCGAAGGTCCGGGCGGCGTAGGCGCTCTGGGTCGGCAGGATGAAGGGCTCCGGCATCGGGCTGTGGCGCGTCTTCGGCGTCACGCCGCGGTGGATGATCGCCGTCAGGCGCCCATCGGCATCGGCACCGAGCGCCACCCGCTGCTCCGTCGGGCTGCGGCCGCCGACGATGCGGTACACGCCCTCGCGCGACAGGGCGATGCGGACCGGGCGACCGGCCAGCCGCGCCGCCGCCGCCGCGAGGATCTGGTGCTGCCACAGCCCCTTGGCGCCGAAGCCGCCGCCGACGAAGGGCGAACTGACATGAACCTGGGCCTCCTCCAGGCCGAAGATCTGCGCCATCGACCAGGCGGTGTGCGCGACCGCCTGCGTGGCGTCATGGACGAACAGCTCGTCGCCCCGCCAGACCAGCGTCGCGCCGTGCAGTTCCAGGGCGTTGTGATTGTGTCCCGGCGTGGCGAAGACCGCCTCGACCTTGTGGGGAGCGGCAGCCAGGGCCGCATCGGCATCGCCGACCACCGCGCGCAACGGCTCGCCCATGAAGGTTCCGACCTCGCACCCGTCGGCCGTCGGCAGCGAGGTCGCCGCCGGCTCCTCGGCATAGGTCACGCGGATCAGCGAGCGGGCATGGTCGGCCTGTTCCTGGGTTTCGGCCAGCACCAGGGCGAACGGCTCGCCGTTCCAGCGCACCCGGTCGTCCTGCATGACCGGCGAATCGTCGCCCGCCGCCGCCTTGTCCCCGCTGAGGAAGCGCGGCGGCGGGTTGAGGCGCGGCGCGTTGTGGTGGGTCATCACCAGCACCACGCCCGGCGCCGCCTCCGCCGCTCCGGTGTCGAGGGTAACGATGCGGCCTTTGGCGATGGTGCTGTAGGCGAGTGCGGCGTAGACCATGCCGTCCAGCGCGATTTCCGCCGCGAAGGGGGCGGCGCCCCGCACTTTCAACGGACCGTCGACCCGGCTGACCGGCTTGCCGATATGGCCGTGCTGGCGCCGGATCAGCGGGTCTGGACGACCGCCCGGCAGGAGGGCGCCGGGCGCCAGCTCGACGGCCTTCTTCATCACCGATTGCGCGATGCCCTGCGCCGCTTCCTTGCCCTTGTCGACGATGCTCATGCCCCGTCTCCCGCCAGCCTGTTTTCCGCCAACTCGCCGAGCACGGCGACGATGACCCGTTGCGCCAGTTCGATCTTGAAGGCGTTGTCCCGCAGCGGGGTGGCCTCCGCCAGTTCAGCGGCGGCGGCGGCCCGGAAGGTGACCTCGGTCGCGGGCTGACCGCGCAGAGCCTGCTCCGCCTTCGATGCGCGCCAGGGCTTGTGCGCGACGCCGCCGAGCGCGAGCCGCACATCCGTCACGGTCCCGTTCTCCACCGCCAGCGCGGCGGCGACCGAAACCAGGGCGAAGGCATAGCTCGACCGGTCGCGGACCTTGCGGTAGGTGGAGCGCGCCAGCGGCGGAAGGGCCGGCAGTTCCACCGCCGTGATGAGGTCGCCCGGCCGCAGCACCGTGTCGTGGTCGGGCTCTTCGCCGGGCAGCCGGTGCAACTCCCCGAAGGGCAGGCGGCGTTCGCCCTGGATCCCGGTCAGGTGAACGGTGGCGTCGAGGGCCGCCAGTGCCACGCACATGTCCGACGGGTGGGTCGCGACGCAGGATGGCGAGGCGCCGAGGATCGCATGCATGCGGTTGAAGCCGTCGATGGCGTCGCAGCCCTGGCCGGGCTCCCGCTTGTTGCAGCGCGATCCGGCCTGATCGTAGAAATAGGCGCAGCGCGTGCGCTGGAGAATGTTCCCGGCCACGGTCGCCATGTTGCGGATCTGCGGGGAGGCGCCGGCCAGGATCGCCCGCGCCAGAATCGGATAGCGGCTGCGGACCAGCCGATGTTCGGCAAGGGCGGTGTTGCGCACCGCCGCGCCGATCAGCAGGCCGCCGCCATCGGTCTCCGTGATCCGGTCCGACAGGCCGGTAACGTCCACAAGCGCCGTGGGACGTTCGATGGTCTCGCGCATCAGGTCGACGAGGTTGGTGCCGCCGCCGAGATACCGGGCGTCCGCTTGCTGACCGCCGGCAAGGCGGACCGCGGCATCCGCATCGGCCGCCTGCGTGTAGGTGAAGGGCGTCATTCCGCGGCCTCCGGATGTGCATTGGCCCGATAGGTTTCGGCGATGGCGTCGATGATGCCGTTGTGCGCGCCGCAGCGGCACAGGTTGCCGCTCATCCGCTCGCGCAGTTCGTCGCGGCTGTAGGGGATCGATGTGGCGTGGAGGTCGCCGGTGACGTGGCTGGGCACCCCGCGCCGCAATTCCTCGATCATGCCGATGGCCGAGCAGATCTGGCCGGGCGTGCAGTAGCCGCACTGGAAGCCGTCATGCTCGATGAAGGCCTGCTGCAACGGGTGCAGCGCACCGTCGGCGCCGATGCCTTCTATCGTGGTGACCGAACGCCCCTCATACTGCACCGCAAGCGCGAGGCAGGAGAGGATGCGCTGGCCGTCGACCAGCACCGTGCAGGCGCCGCAGGCTCCCTGGTCGCAGCCCTTCTTGGTGCCGGACAGGTGGAGCGTTTCGCGAAGCAGGTCGAGCAGGGAGACGCGTGGATCATCCGGCAACTCCACGTCGGTCCCGTTCACGGTGATACCCATCTGTTCCTCCCGGCGAGCCAGGGCCGGCCGGTGAGGACCGGCCGCCGCCTGAAGCGGGATAACAAGCGGGAAGCGATTTGGTGCCGTTCACGGTTGCGCGGCGTCAGTCGTCCGGCTGCGACGGGATGCCGTGCTTGCGCAGCTTGGCATAGAGGTTCGTGCGCGACAGGCCGAGCCTGCGGGCGGCCTCCAGCTTGTTCCCCCGGCTGTCCTCCAACGCTTCGAGGATGAGCGCCCGCTCCAACTCGTCCATCGCCGCGGCCAGGGAGCGTTTGCCATCGGGCGGGGGAGGGGGCTGGATCGTCGTGCCCGGAAGGATGTCCGCGAAATCCTCGGCCAGGATGCGTTCGCCTTCGGTGCGCACATAGACCTGTTCGATCACGTTGGCCAATTCACGGACATTGCCGGGCCAATCATGCTGCCGCAGCGCATCGAGCGCCGCAGCCGTCAGTTCGCGCATCGGCTGATCGAGGCTGATGGCGATCTTTTCGGAAAAGAGGGAGGCGAGGATCTCCAGGTCGTCCTTGCGGTCACGCAGTGCCGGCAGCTGGATCGGAAAGACGTTGAGACGATAGTAGAGGTCCGACCGGAAGGCGCCGCTCCGCACCATGTCGGCCAGCGGCCGGCTGGTCGCCGCGATGATGCGGACGTCGACCTTGACGACCTGATTGGACCCCAGCGGTTCGACCTCGCGCTCCTGCAGGGCGCGCAGCAGCTTGGCCTGCAAGGGCAGCGGCATGTCGCCGATCTCGTCGAGGAACAGCGTCCCGCCATGGGCCAGTTGGAACTTGCCGGGGCGCGGCTGGCGCCCTGCGCCCGTATAGGCCCCCGGCGCGACGCCGAAGAACTCCGCCTCCAGAAGATTTTCGGGAATGGCGGCGGTGTTGACCGCGACGAAGGGGCGATGGACCCGGTCCGAGGACGCATGGATCGACTGGGCCACCAGTTCCTTGCCGGTCCCGGTCTCTCCCAGCAGCAGCACCGCCGACCGTATTTGGCCCGCCCGGCGCACCAGCCGCTTGACCTGAAGCATGGCCGGGCTGAAGCCGATCAGGTTTTCGACCGTGTATTGGGAGGCCCGGCTTGCCGCCAATTCCTGCTCCACGCGGGTCAGGCGCGATTGCAGCTTGTTGAAGCGGTCGGCGATGGGCCGAAGATAAGTCAGGCTGTTCTTCAGGGCGAAGGCGAGGGCGCCGATGACCTCCCCCCGCTCGTCGCGCAGGGGCAGGCGGCTGACCAGCAGCGTGTGCTCGCCATAGCGCATGATGTCGAGCGGCAGCGACCGGCCGGTTTCCACCACCTCGCGCATCCGGCTGTGCGGGATGACGCGCTCCACCGGCTGGCCGATCAGGTCCGCGGTCGATCGCAGTCCGAGTTGCGCCATCAGCTTGTCGTTGAACCAGACATGCTTGTCGTTGGACCAGACGATGCGCGCATCCCGGTCGACCAGTATGGCGCCGTCGATCATCTCGTCGATCATCACCATCAGCGCACGTGCCGCGGCGAAGTGACCGGCAGGTTCCGACCGCATGCGACAGTCCTCCGCATCGCAGATTGTCAATATATTGTACATTATCTGTCAGAAAAATGAACAGGGCGAAAGCGCCCATTTGCAAGGGTGTCCGGCCGCGTCAGCGGGCGGACTGTCCGAAATCCATGTCTCCTGCATTCCCACATCGCACATCGCGCAATCAAAACCCTTTTCTTTCAACTGGTTGTCCGATTGGCACGCGCGTTGCTCTCCAACTTTCCACAAGGCGGCCCACCCAAACAATCCGCTTTACGTCTTATGTGCGGAGGGTGGCAGGACAGGGGCGTCAGGTCAGGCAGAGGGGGATATGCACGCGCCATGACAAAGCAGCGCATCGCGATCATCGGCGGCGGATTGATGGGGCACGGCATCGCGCAGGCCTTCGCCGCCGCCGGACATCGCGTCGCGATCCAGGAACCCGATGCCGGCCGCCGGGCGGCGATCCTCGGCCATATCCGTCGCAATCTGCAGATCCTGGGAGAGGACACCGCGGCCGCCGACCTGATCGACCCTCGGGAAGCGCTGGTGGACGCCGTCGCCGACGCCGACATCGTGATCGAAGCGGTGCCGGAGGATCTTGCCCTCAAGCAACGCGTCCTTGCCGCTGTCGAGGCTGCCGCTCCCGCCCACGCGCTTCTGGCCAGCAACACGTCGGTCATCCCGATCACCCGGATCATGGAGCCGCTCGGCGACAAGACCCGTGCCATGGGCACCCATTGGTGGAACCCGCCCCATCTGATCCCGCTGGTCGAGGTCATCCAGACCGGGGACACCGGCGATGCGGCGATTGCCGCGATGATCGGCCTGCTGGCGTCCATCGGCAAGAAGCCGGTGCATGTCCGCAAGGATGTCCCCGGCTTCATCGGCAACCGCCTGCAGCACGCGATGTGGCGCGAGGCGATCGCCCTGGTTGAGAACGGCGTCTGCGATGCCGAAACGGTGGATACCGTGGTCAAGGCAAGCTTCGGCCGTCGCCTCGCCGTATTGGGGCCGCTGGAGAACGCCGATCTCGTCGGCACCGACCTGACGCTGGCGGTGCACGAGCATCTCCTTGCCGATCTCGACCGCAGCGCCGGCCCGCAGAATCTCCTGCGCGATCTGGTCGCCTCCGGGCGGCTCGGCATGAAGGCGGGCGCCGGATTCCGGACCTGGACCGAGGCGCAGCGGCAGGAGGTCGCCGACGGCCTCGCCGCCCACCTCCGGCGCCTGGATGGCGTCGACCGCAACTGACCGCCGGCACGACCGCTTGGCGATGCTTGAGTTTCAATCGTCCGCAGCCTCACCGGCCGGACCCACATAGGAGGGCCATGCATGGCCGCAACACGGAACAAGGTCATCATCAGCTGCGCGCTGACCGGATCGATCCACACGCCCACCATGTCGGACGCCTTGCCGGTCACGCCCGACGAGATCGTCGAGCAGGGTGTCGGCGCGGCAGAGGCCGGGGCGGCGATCCTGCACCTGCACGCCCGCGATCCCCGCACCGGCCAGCCGACGCCGGACCCGGCGGTGTTCATGCGGTTCCTGCCGCGGCTGAAGCAGTCCACCGATGCGGTGCTGAACATCACCACCGGCGGCTCGCTGAACATGACGGTGCAGGAACGGCTTGCCGCCCCGCTTCTGGCCAAGCCGGAGATGTGCTCGCTCAACATGGGGTCGATGAATTTCGGCATCTTCCCCCTGGCCGACCGCTACAAGAACTGGAAGCACGACTGGGAGGAACCCTATCTGCGCAGCACCGACGACTTCATCTTCCGCAACACCTTCCGCGATATCGCCTATATCCTTGAACATCTGGGCGAGGGCTGCGGCACCCGCTTCGAGTTCGAGTGCTACGACGTCGGCCACCTGTACAACCTCGCGCATTTCCTCGACCGCGGGCTGGTGAAGACGCCGCTCTTCATCCAGACCATCTTCGGCATTCTCGGCGGCATCGGGGCGGAGGAGCGCAACCTCGTCTTCATGCGGGAGACCGCCGACCGCCTGTTCGGCAAGGATTACCAATGGTCGGTGCTGGCCGCCGGCCGCCACCAGATCCCCTTCACGACCATGGCCGCGGTGATGGGCGGCAATGTCCGCGTCGGGTTGGAGGACAGCCTCTATCTCGCCAAGGGCCGGCTCGCACGGAACAGCGCCGAGCAGGTGGCGAAGATCCGCCGCATCCTGGAGGAGCTGTCGCTGGAGGTCGCCACCCCCGCCGAGGCGCGCGCCATGCTCGACCTCAAGGGCGCCGACCAGGTGGCGTTCTGAGCCGCACCATTTTCTGACCGAGGGACGATAAATGCAGAACAGAAACGCCGTGGTCACCGGCTCCACCAGCGGCATCGGGCTGGCGACCGTGCGGGAACTGGCCGGCCGGGGCTGCCATGTGATGGTCAATGGCTTCGGCGACCGTGCGGAGATCGACCGGACCTGTGCCGGGATCGCGGAGCAAAGCGGGACCCGGATCGTCTATTCGGGCGCCGACCTCAGCCGGCCGGAGGAGGCCCGCGCCATGATGGCGGAGGCCGCGGACCTGCTGGGACCGGTGGACATCCTGGTGAACAATGCGGGCATCCAGCATGTCGCCGCCTTGCACGAGTTCCCCGACGACAAGTGGGACCTGCTGCTGGCGGTCAATCTGAGCGCGGCGTTCCATACCATCAAGGCGGCCGTGCCGGCGATGCGCGAGCGGCGCTGGGGGCGCATCGTCAACACCGCCTCCGTGCTGGGCATGGTAGGCGCCCCGCACAAGCCCGCCTATGTCGCCGCCAAGCACGGCATCATCGGCCTGACCAAGTCCGTGTCGATCGAACTCGCCCCCCACGGCATCACCTGCAACGCGGTGTGTCCCGGCACCGTGCTGACCCCAATCATCGAGAAGCAGATCGCCCAGCAGGCGCAGGTCACCGGCCTGCCCGAGGATCAGGTCCTGAAGGCGGTGTTCCTGGAAAAGATGCCGACCGGTCGGCTGATCGCCCCGGAAGAGGTCGCCGCCGCCATCGCCTTCCTCTGCTCCGACGCCGCGGCATCGATCACCGGGGCGGTCATCCCCGTGGACGGCGGCTATACCACCCATTGAGCCTTCGTCCCGAGAGTCTCCGGGCGCCGCCGTCGCCGGCGACTGCCCCAAGCACCAAGAACTGTCAGAATTGGGAGTGAAACATGCGCAAAGTCCTTCTCGCCGGCGCCGCTTTGGCCACGCTGGCCACCACCGGCACGGCGAATGCCCAGATGTCCGACAGCGTCATCAAGATCGGCATGCTGTCCGACCGGTCCGGCATCTACGCCGACATCAACGGTGAAGGATCGGCCATCGCCGCAAGGATGGCGGCCGAGGAGTTCGGCAACGCCGTGAACGGCACCAAGATCGAGATCATCGTCGGCGACCACCAGAACAAGGCGGACATCGCCGCCAATCTGGCGCGGCAATGGATCGACACCGAAAAGGTCGATGTCGTCGCCGACGTGCCGAATTCCGCCGCCGCTTTGGCCGTCCAAGGGATCACACGGGACAAGAAGCGCCTCTTCCTGATGTCCGGCCCCGGCTCCACCGACCTGACGGGCAAGGAATGCAGCCCCTACGGCTTCCAGTGGACTTGGGACAATCATGCCGTGGCGTCGGCCACCGCCCGTGCGCTGGTCGAGCAGGGGCGGAAGAGCTGGTTCTTCATCACCGCCGACTATGCCTTCGGCCATTCGCTGGAAGCCGAAGCGGTCAACACGGTCAAGCAGCTCGGCGGCTCGGTCAAGGGCAGCGTGCGCCATCCGCTGGGGGCGTCCGACTTCTCCTCCTACCTGCTGCAGGCACAGGCGTCGGGTGCGGATGTGGTGGCCTTCGCCAATGCCGGCGGCGACACCATCAATGGCGTCAAACAGGCGGCCGAGTTCGGCATTCCCCAGGGCGGCCAGACGCTTGCCGGCCTGCTGCTGAACGTCAACGACATCCATGCGCTCGGGCTGGAGACCGCGCAGAGCCTGATGTTTGCCAACTCCTTCTACTGGGACATGACCGACGAGACCCGCGCCTGGTCGAAGAAGTTCGAGGAGCGCACCGGGCGCAAGCCGTCGATGAACCAGGCCGGCGTCTATTCGGCGGTCCGGCATTACCTGCAGGCGGTCAAGGAGGCCGGCACCGACGATACCGACAAGGTGGCGGCCAAGATGCGGTCCATGCCGATCACCGACATGATGATGAAGGACGCGAAGATCGCCGCCAACGGCCGGATCTTCAACGACATGTATCTGGCCCAGGTGAAGACGCCGGCCGAGTCCAAATATGCCTGGGATTACTTCAAGATCGTCAAGACCGTGCCCGCCGCTCAAGCCTACATCGACCCGAAGGACAGCGGCTGTCCGCTCGTCAAATGAGGGGAAAAGGGGAGCGGACGCGCTCCCCTCTTGCTCTGCTCTTCGTCGGACCGTGCGTGCGGGAGCGTCCCGCAGGGAGTTTCGACGTCAGTGGAGCGTCGTAGCTGCCGGCTAGGGGGCGGTGCGGGAGGTCTCGCTAGAACGGCCGATCCCGAGCAGCTGATAGAGGCCGAGCGCCGCGATGGTCGCGGTGCCGATGCCGCCGATGGAGAAGCCTCCGGCAGAAATGGTGAAGTTGCCGGCGCCGAGAACCAGCGTCACCCCGACGGTGATGAGGTTGCGCGGATCGGAGAAGTCGACGCGGTTGTCGACCCACAGGCGCACCATCGCCGCGGCGATCAGGCCGAAGACGACCGTCGCCAGCCCGCCCAGCACCGGGGCCGGAATGGTTCGCAGCAGGGCGCCGAACTTCGGCGAGAAGCCCAGGAAGATCGCGGCGACCGCGGCGACGACGAAGATGAGCGTGGAGAAGACGCGGGTGACCGCCATCACGCCCATGTTCTCGACATAGGTCGTGACACCGGTACCGCCGCCGCTGCCCGAGACGATGGTGGCGATGCCGTCGCCGATGAAGCCGCGGCCGATGTAGCGGTCGAGGTTGCGCCCGGTCATGGCGCCGATGGCCTTGATGTGGCCGAGATTCTCGGCGACCAGGATGAAGGCGATGGGGGCGACGAGGGCCATGGCGCCGGCATCGAAGCTGGGCGTGCGGAACTCCGGCATGCCGAACCACGGGGCGGCGGCCAGTTCCGCGAAGCTGACCGGCGGCAGCAGGCCGAACCCGTTGGCCAGCACGAGATAGAAGACATAGCCCGCCGCGATGCCGGCGAGGATCGAGAGCCGCCGGATGGCGAGTGGGGCATAGACCGCGATGACGGCGGTGGCGACCAGCGTGAACAGGGCGACGAGGGTGTGCGGGCCCGTCCCCTCGATGCCCTTGACGGCCACGGGGGACAGGTTGAGGCCGATTGCGGCCCCCACCGCGCCGGTCACCGCCGGCGGCATCAGCCGCTCGATCCAGCCGGTGCTGGTGTAGGTCACGAGCAGGCCGATGAGGACATAGAGCACGCCGGCCGCGATGATGCCGCCCAGCGCCGGCCCGATGTTCGGATTGGCGCCCTGGCCGCTGTACCCCGTCACCGCGATCACCACGGCGATGAACGAGAAGGAGGAGCCGAGATAGCTCGGCACGCGCCCGGCGGTGAGCACGAGGAAGATCAGCGTGCCGATGCCGGAAAACAGCACCGCGAGGTTTGGATCAAACCCCATCAGCAACGGCCCGAGGATGGTCGAGCCGGACATGGCGACCAGATGCTGGATGCCGAGCGTCATCGTCGAGCCCCAGGGAAGGCGCTCGTCCGGCTGGACGACGGGGCCGGTCGCAAGCGGCCAACGCGGGAAGAAATCTGCCATGGAGGTTCTGTCCGAAGCTGTGTGGAAAGGCGCCGTTGCCGGGGAAATGTTCAGGCCATACCAGGCCAAGAAATTGACGATCTGATTAATTCTGGCAAGCAGGACGCCTTCCGTGGGAACGACGCCCGCTTTTTGGCGCCCGCGGCGCCGTTGCGCCACATCTTTATGCAAACCGCCGCATGCAAACCGCCGCACTTGGGTCATGTGCGGTCATGGCTTTTGTCCCACTGTACATCGAAGGCCGCAGGCATATGGTCTACAGAAGTCCTGAGCCAGGAGAGTGATGGATGTCTGGAAAGCTGCTGAGTGAGCGACGGGTCCTCATCGTTGAGGACGAATTCCTCGTCACCGTCGTTTTGGAGGCGGCGGTCCAGGAGGCAGGTGCCAGTGTTGTTCGGCTCGCCGCTTCCACCGCGGACGCACTTGCGCTGATCGAAGCGGAGAGCTTCGATGTCGCACTTCTGGACGCCCGATTGGATGATGAGCCGGTCACCGCCATTGCCGAGGCGCTGGACGCGCGGAACATCCCATTTGTATTTCATTCGGGATACGGCCCCGAGCATCTCCCAAGCGCCCACCGTCATCGCCCGCTGCTGCGCAAGCCATCGCTGTCATCCAGTGTCGTGCAGGCGCTGCATGAGGTGATGAAATGACCGAAGGCGGATGATCGTCTCCAGCGCATTGAACAGTGATGAGTTCCTCGAACATTCACCGTTGCCCGACGCGGCGGCCTACATCCCTTTGGCCAACTCCACCAGAACCGAGGGCATGTCGTCGATGTGGAGGATGTAGTCGGGGTGATCGTCACGCAGTGCGCTGAGCGGCATCGAGGGCGCTTCGGCTTCGTGCGGTTGCTGAACGATCATGAGGCCGCCTTGCGCCTTGATGGCTCTGGCTCCCGCCGTTGCGTCGGAATCCCCGCCGGTCAGCACGATTCCGACCGTTCTCGGCCCGTATGCCGCTGCCGCCGATTCGAAAAGCGGGTCCGCTGCCGGGCGGGTGTGGCGGACCTTGGGCCCTCGATCGAGGTGAATGACCCCCATCTGCAGCCGCATGTGGAGGTCGGGGGGCGCAACGTAGATCCGGCCACGTTCGATGGGCTGGCCATGAACGGGATGATAGGCCGGCATGGGGCCGGCTCGGCTCAGGAGATGGGGCAGAAGACTTGGGCGGTGGGCGCCGATGTGTACGACGACGAAAATGGTCGCGGCCAAGTCACCAGGAAGTTGGCTGACCAGCCGCTGGAGCGCCTGAACGCCACCGGCGGAGGCCGCAACCACGACAATGTCCCGAGTCTGCCTATCCATGCCGGACTCTTATCGTTCGGTTCCGTCGATCATCATCGTGGGATCAACGGCGGACGCGGCCGTCCCGCACCGTCCTTTTCGAATTTTCGTCATGCCCGATCAGCCAAGCCGGGTTCGCCACTCCCCGTTCAGGCGATGACATTGTACAGCACGCGGACAATGGCAGCGGGATCTGACGGTTTGCGGAGCAAGGGCCGGTGCCGGTGCTGTGGCGGCAGATGTTCCGGTCCATATCCCGAGTGGAAGATGAAGGGCTTCGCGCCGGCTTCCAGCGCGTCGGCGATGGCGGTGACCCGCTCGTCATCCAGGCGGCCATCCAGGACGGCGGCGTCGAAATCTTCCCGCTCGATCAGCGCCAGAGCGTCCGCCACGCAGCCGGCCATGCCGACGATCGTGGCCCCAGCATCCAGCAGTATTTCCTCCAACGCCATGGCGATCAGCAATTCGTCCTCGACGATCACGATCCGGCATCCATCGAGGCGCTTGCCGGACATCGGGCTGTCGATCCTCGGGCTATCGATCGTCGTGCTTTCGGTCATCGGGCTTTCTCGGGGAGGTCGGGTGCTTCGTCGTCGCTCCTCAACTGGGCGATTGGTATGGTGAAGGTCGCCTCAAGGCCGGTCGGACGGTAATCGACCACGGCGTCGCCACGCAGTTCGTAGCGGATCTGCTGGGTGATCAGTTTGGAGCCGAAGCCATGATGGGAGGGCGGCGACAGCGCCGGACCACCCGTCTCGCGCCAATGGACAAGCAGTGCCGGATCGGCATCCCCCTGACCGGTCTCCCATCTCACGACGACGCGGCCCTCCGCCACGGACAATGCGCCGTATTTCACGGCGTTGGTCACCAACTCGTGGATCACCATGCCGAGCGCCAGCGCGGCCTTGGGCCGGAGTTGAACCGCGGGTCCTTCAACGACGAACCGTCCTTCGCTGCCGGCATAGGGTTTCACCTCGTTGAGCACGATGTCGTTCAGGGGAATATTCCCCCATCGGTCACGGGTCAGCAGATCGTAGGTGCCGGCAACCGCCTGCAGGCGTCCGAGGAACGCCGTGCATTCCGGTGCGTTGGCGATCGTCTTCAGCGTCTGCTGGGCCAGGGCGATCACGACGGCGAGCATGTTCTTGACCCGATGGTCGAGCTCGCCGATCAACTGGCGCTGCTGCTCCTCGGCCTCCTTGAGCGACGTGACATCCACGAAGGTCAACAACAGGCCTTCCAAATCGCTGCGGGCGTTCCGGTAGGGCAGGATGCGCATGATGTAGTGCCTGGTGCCGTCACGGGAGCGGACCGCCTTTTCCACCGGCTCCGGCCCCGAAAGCGCATGACCGAGATCCTGATCCAGATCGACCCGATCGAGATGACTGGCGATATCGGTCAGCGGCCGGCCGCGGTCGCTCGCGATCAGATTGAAGATTCGGGTGACCGCCGGCGTGAAGCTCCTGATCTGCAGCGACCGGTCCAGGAAGACGATACCGATCTGGGTGCTGTTGAACAGATTCTGGAGGTCGTTGTTCGACTGGTCCAGTTCCTCCACCTTGCCGTTGAGTTCGATGTTGACGGCATGGAGCTCTTCGTTGACGGACTGCGTTTCCTCCTTGGCCGTTTCCAGTTCTTCGTTGGTCGATTGCAGCTCCTCATTGACCGAGATGAGTTCCTCGTTGGCGGACTTCAGCTCCTCCAGCGAGGTCTCGTACTCTTCGATCGTGCTCTGAAGACGTTCCTTGGTATCGCGAAGCTCACGCTCCAACTGCTCCACCGCAACGGGATCCTGATTCCATTGGCTCTCCCTGCCGTAAATTTCCTCCGGCGGACTCGGGCGGCCGACATCGGAAAACAGGACCAGGAAATAGGCTTCCTCGTCGCGGTCGAACGGTTCGATCGTCAGATCCAGCACCTGGACGCGATCGTCCACCTCCACCGCAAGGTGCTTGCGGGTCACCGGCTTGTGGGTCTGCATCGCCTCGTGCAGGGCGCCGCGCAGATCCAGCCGCAACCCCTTGCGGGCCAGCGCCAGTAGCTGGCGGTTCGGGGCGCCCGGCGGCGCCTGAAGGTACTTGCCGGTGTTGGCGGAGTAGTAGACGACCTCGCCGTTCTGGTTGACGACGACATGGGCCGGGGCGAAGCGCTCCAGAACGCGCGCCTCCACATGCCCGCGCAGGTTGGCGGCATTGGACTGGATGGAGCGGGGCGTATCGGCCGTTCCACGAACCGAGCGGCCGCCATGCTCCGCCAAAGCGAACGGAATGGTCACCGAGACGGTGTCCTCCCGGCGGAACAGACGGTGCTTCTTGTCGATGGGCACGAACAGGGCCTGGTGCTGCCCGATCGTCTCGGCCACGCCGAGGAACAGATAGGCACTGGGGCGCAGCGCATAATGGAACATCGGGATGACCTGATCCTGAAGCTCCGCCCCCAGGTAGATGAGCAGGTTGCGGCAGGAAATCAGGTCGATGCGCGAAAATGGCGGGTCGCGGACGATGCTGTGCGCCGAGAAGATGCACAGGTCGCGCACCTCCTTGCGGACGACATAGCTGGTGCCGTCCTCGATGAAATGACGTTTGAGCCGGTCCGCCGGGACATCCCGCACCAGGCTGGCGGGATAGCGCCCGGTGCGGGCCACTTCCAGCGCATGCTCGTCGATGTCGGTGGCGAAGACCTGGATCTTGGGCACGGAGTGGAGAGTTTCCGCATACTCCGACAGCAGCATGGCGATGGAGTAGACCTCCTCGCCGGTGGCGCAGCCGGGAACCCAGACGCGCACCGCATCGCCGACGCTCTTCCCGGCGAACAGATGCGGGATGACCTGCTCCTCCAACGCCTGGAAGGTCTCGCCATCGCGGAAGAAGGTGGTGACGCCGATCAACAGGTCGCGAAACAGCGCCGCGGCTTCGGTGCGATCCTCCCGCAGATAGTCGACATAGCTATCGATGTCCGTCAGCCGCAGGGCCTGCATCCGGCGTTGGACGCGACGCAGGAAGGTGTTGTGCTTATAGCCCCGGAAGTCGTGCCCGATCTGGTTGCGCAGGATCGTGGTGATGCTTCGGCGCGCAGCTTCCAGCCGCGGGTCCTCACGCACATCCTTCTCGTTCGTCAGGTCGCCCAGCGGCGTGGCGGTTCGCGTGTAGTCCACCAGCGTCGCCGCCATCGTCTCCACCGGCGCGACAAGGTCGACGAGACCGGTGGCGATGGCGCTGTTCGGCATTCCGTCATGGCGGGGGATGCCGTCATGGCCCTGGGCGATGGTGAAGCCGCCCCGCTCCTTGATCGCCTTGACGCCCAGGGTACCGTCGCTGCCGCTGCCCGACAGGATGATGCCGACGGCCCTTTCCCCACAGTCGTCGGCCAGGGAGCCGAGGAAGATGTCGATCGGGTTGCGCTTGCGATGGGCGGCATTGTCCGGCCGGACACGCAGCCGGCCATTCTCGATGGTCAGCAGGGTTCCCGGCTGCAGGGTGTAGATGCGGTCGGGTTCGACCTCATCCCCATCACGCGCCTCGCGCGCCGGTGTGGGGGTGCATCGGCCGATGATGTCCGCCAACAGGCTTTCGTGCTGCGGCGCCAGATGGGTGACGACCACGAAGGCCATGCCGCTGTCGGCGGGCAAGGCGCGGAACAGTCCCTCCAAGGCCTCCACCCCGCCGGCGGACGCGCCGATGCCGACGATCGGGAAGGATGCCTTATCGCTCATGGTACTGCCCTTCCGCGGCTCCCGAAGGACCGAACCGATATCGTCTGAGGGTGCCGCTGATGGCGTGTTTGCCGACAGCGCATTTCTCGATGGTTCACTGAGACGACCCCCCGGTCCGGCAGCCCGGCGTCCCGGTTGGCGTTCTCCTCTACCGTCGATGCCAAATTCTGACGCCGACGGTCAACTCACTCTTTAGCATTCTCTTGCGGTTGCGCACCACCATCGTCGTCCCAGTTGCGAAGTTGGGAGCCACGCTCCCGCTGGCGTTGACGTTCGCCGGCAACCGTCACGGTCGATGGAAACAAAGACCCGGTCTGGATGAACATTTTCCTGTGAAGGAAATGGATGGACGATGAGCGGTTGCTTGGATGGACGGCTTGCATGGCGATGTCTCCTCTGCGCTATACATGAGTGTAAAGCGTATCTACTGGAACTCCCTAAGCCGTTGAGCGACGCATAGCTTGCCGCGGGCTCATCCTGGTGAGTGGCTTCACTTTTCCGTCGACTGAAGGACCCGATCCAGTTCATCCGGGTCGATGAGCGCAGTCTGCGACATCGCCATTCCCCTGTTGGTCCCGCCATCGGACCTCGGCAGATGGAGCCAGGTCGCAGTGCGCCGATACACGGGGAAGGAGAGCGAGTCGACCAACTCCTCGTCGGTCTCCACGACATAGCTTCCTGCCGGTTGGACTCCGTCGACGCCGTTCAAGGCAAAGGGATGCGTGAACGTCACGGTCCTGCTGGTCGTGCGGGTGAATGCCGAGGTCATCGAAGGGTACTCCCATGCGTGTCCGGTGGATGGCTTTAGGCTCTGCAAGGCTTGCGGCTTGAAGCGGTGGCTATACGCCGAAGCCGGCGAACAGCAATCCCGCAAGAAAGCCGATCGACATGCCAAGTGTCAGATAAGCCGTGTTCTTCCATTTCGGTGCGGACAAAGCCCAGGCTGTACGCTCCGACTCCGCCCATTCCGGTAACGTCATGTGTCTGATCGCCATGGCCATCTTCCTCCAAAACTTTAATATTGAATATGGTGATGAGATATTTTATTGCAATGAAGAGCTTGAAATAATCATAATCCTGTCAACTAGGTGCGCACTGATGGCCAATTTCCCTCGCTGCAGCATGATTTTATGATTGTTTCTGAATTTAACCGCGGACTGCTGTCTGGCCGCAGCCGCGCGGCGTGCGATGCACGGCTCAGGACGTCATGGAACGGACCGCCTCGACCGACTGCCAGATGGTGAAGGCCCCGACCAGGATCACGGCGGCAGCTGCCGTCAAGGACAAGGCCAGCAACACCCCATCCTCTTCGAGATAGGCCAGGGCGATCAGCATGATCGTCACGGCCGGAACGACGTTGCTCAGTGGAATCGGCACGAAGAAGACGCTTGTCAATGCGAGAACGACCAGCCCGACCACGCGCGTCGTCGCTTCGAACGGGGTCTTCCAGCGCGGGTGTATGACCGTCTCCATGCGCCTCAACACCGGCACGGCACGATCGACCAGACGGACAAGGCGCCGTGTCGGGAAGCGCCGGGAAGCGATGATCCGGGGAAAGGCCGGACTCTCGCGCGCCAGGATCATCTGGATCGCGGGAATCGTCAGCAGCAGGCCGACGACCGGCGACGTTCCCGGAGCCAGCCCGATCAGCGCCAGCAGCAGCAGAACGATGCCGAAGGAGCGCTTGTGGAGTTTGTCCAGCAGCCAGCCGAACGTCACGCAGTCGGCCGGCGCCTCGGCCAGCAAGCCACGCAGAACCTCGGATGTCGGGATATGCCGGTTCATGACCGGGCCCATGGCGGCATCGCTCCTCACCTTTCCGGCGGGCGGCACCGGTCCGGTCATGCCGGGATCGACACCGTGACGGTCGTGCCTTTGTCGGACCTGACGGTCACGCCGCCATCGATCTGCTCGGCCAGCAACTCCATCAAGGTCAGGCCGAGCGAACCGACCCTCCGTTCGCCGGACATGCCGACGCCGTCGTCAACGATGGTCATGCACAGCAGAGTGCGCGAGGTGTGGCGGAACGAGACGGCGATGCGGCCGGAGCGTCCATCCGGGAAGGCGTATTTCAGCGAGTTGATCATCGCTTCGTTGGCGATCAGGGCGAGCGGGATGGCCTGGTCCGGCTTCAGGAAGGCCTCGTCGGCATCGACGTCCAGCGCGATGTTCAACCTGGGTTCGGTCCCGAAGGACGCCAGCAGGTCGCGGCACAGCATTCCCAGATAGCCGCCGAATTCGATCTCCTGCAGCCCCTGCGCCCGGTAGAGCTTCTCGTGGATCTCGGCCATGCGGTCCAGCCGCTCCACGGCGCTGTGCAGCGCCTCCTGCACCGTCGGCCCCTGGCTATGGGCAACGCTCAGCTGGATGCGCAGGAAGGACGAGGCCATCTGCAGGGTGTTCTTGACGCGGTGGTTCACCTCCCGCATCAGGTCGTCCTTGTCGCGCATAAGCAAGTCCTTGTCGTGAAGCGTGTTGCGCAGCACCCGCTCCACTTCGATGCGGCGCTCGACTTCATCGGCGAGCTTGCGGTTGAGCTCGTCCAGCCGTTCGGTGCGCAAGGAGACGCGGCGGTCGAGTTCCTCGTTGAGTTTCCGCAATTCGTTTTCCGCCGCCTTGCGTTCGGTGATGTCGACAAAGGACCCGAAGTGGTAGCGGATGCGGCCCTCCTCGAAGACGGGAGCGACATGCTGGAGCACCCAAAGCTCCTTTCCATCTTTCCGGTAGAGCTGCACCTGGCGCACGATGGCCTCCCCGGCGCGCAAGGCCAGATCGATGGCGCGCGCCACCTCCGGGTCGGTGTCTGAGCCGGACAGGAGATGATAGCTCCTGCCCAGCACCTCCTCCCGCGCGTAGCCGCTGAGTTTGATGAACGCGGCATTGACGAAGACGATCGGCACATCCGGCAGGGTCGGATCGGCGATCAGCATCGGCATCAGAGTCGATTCCGCAGCGACCACGAAGGGGCCGCCACGCGCCTCCTCCTCCCTGACCATCTTCTCTGCGTCCTTCTGATCGCGGGAATTACCGGGCATGCAACGCTCCCTGGTCCAACCGTTTCTGCTTAAGGGATATAGCTGCACGGCGCAGCCTTCCCAGGTGAAGAGGTGCGGAGCCCATTCCATGGCCCAATCCCTCGGAGCGACAAATATATTACTGGATGCCCCTGCGGTCTTTCCTGGGCTTCCTGCATACATACAATCTCATCTCAAAAATAATCAAAAGAACACCCTCTTTCTATTCTGCGATTTATCGCATGAACTTTCAAATTTTATTTCCTGCGGCGTTGAATTTCTGCGCTGCAGCATAATATAAGCCTTAGTCAATCAGGTCGAGCACAGCGCTCCCGGACACCAAACCCAAACAGATATGGAATTGATATGGACGACGGCACGCACACCGCCCCCACCACCCGCCCGACCATTCGCAGCGCAAGCGACGAAACCCCGGCGGGCAAACATGCGCCAAAGGGCGCCACCATCCGTAGCGCCAGTGAAGAGCACGCGCTGAAAGCCGGCCGTGGCTTCGGTCAGCAGCCGAGGCCCTGGCCGCCGAAGCTGCCCGGCACCTCGGGCAACCAGGGCTTCCCGGAAACCGTCCAGGCCGCCGGCCAGAGGTTCGAACGCGCACTGAACCAGGGCCTCGATGACGGCGGCGGCCGGGCGATGGCGCTCGGCGGCGCCCTGATGGCGGGTTATGGAACGGCCATTTCGGAAGCCGTCTCCTTCATGAACAAGGCCGTGGAGCGTCAGAACGAGATGATGGGCAGCATGCTCCAGGCTCGTGGTCCGCAGGACATCGTGACGGCGGGGAACCGCTACCTGCTCGGCGGGTGGCTTGCCTTCTTCGAGGTCAATGTCCGCGTCGCCCAGGCCGCATCCCGTCTGACCCAGGACGCCAAGCACAGCCCTGACGCCTGACGCCGCCCCCGGGAACCCCAGCCCCCCAGGAACCGCAGCCCAGGAATCGCAGGAGGATCTCCGTTGACCAGTTCGGAAAACGAACCGCAGACGCTTCTCACCGTCGAAGAGCAGGTGAGCGTCGCCAAGCGCCGGCAGGTCACCGGGACCGTCCGCGCCCGCACCCTCAGCCACGAGCGGGAACAGCCGGTCGAGGCCGACCTGTCGGTGGAGACGCTGGAGGTCGAACGGGTGCCCGTCGGACGCTTCGTCGATGGGCCGATCCCCGACCGCCAGGACGGCGACACCACCGTCATCTCGGTGATCGAAGAGGTGGCGATCGTGGAGGTCCGCCTGAAACTGGTGGAAGAGGTCCGGATCACCCGCCGCACCGAAAGCCGCAAGATGACCGGCGAGGTCACGCTGCGCCGTCAGGAAGTCGTGGTCGACCAGGACCCGGCGCCGGACGACCCCGCGGCCTGACCGGTCCAGACCGCACTAAAAAATCCCAATTACTCGAAATCCCACTGGAGAACACCATGAGCACGATCGTCGTTGGACTTTACAAGGAAACCGGTTCCGCCAAGAAGGCCTTTCAGGCCCTGATCGCGGCGGGCTGCCAGGAAACGGACATCGAAACCTTCGGCGGCGCCGACAGCGCCGACAAGGCCGCCCAGGGACTGCTGGGGCACGGCTTCGAGAAGGAGCTGGCCGAACAGTATGGCGCTGCCGTCCGCCAGGGCCACACCCTGGTCGCGGCCGACATCGCCGACGATGACGCCGACGCTGCCGAGGCGATCCTCGACGAGAACGGCGCCATCGACCTGCCCGAGGCTTCCGCAGGGCAGAAGGCCCGCAACAAGAAGGCGGGCAATGGCGGCACCGTCGAGCAGGAGACCCTCCAGTCGGTGAAGGAGGAGGTCGAGATCGGCAAGCGCCGGGTCGCCAAGGGTGGGATGAAGCTAACCTCGGAGGTCACCGAGACGCCGGTCCGGGACACCGTCACGCTGCGTGACGAGACGGTGGATGTGGAGCACCGCAAGGTTGACCGCGCCCTGAGCCCCGACGAGGAGAAGGCCGCCTTCGGCGAAAAGACCGTCGAACTGACGGCGACCACCGAAACGCCGGAGATCACCAAGGAGGCCCGCGTCGTCGAGGAGGTCGTGCTGTCCAAGACCGCTTCCGAACGGGAACAGGCCGTGGAGGCAACCGCCCGCCGCACCGACGTCAAGGTGGAGCCCGTCGGCGGCAAGTCCGGCAACAAGCGCTGACCCTAAGCGCGCATACCATGATGGGGCGGCGATCCGGCCGCCTCCCGCTGCAGCCGACTTAAGCTGTGGCGGAATGAATGGCTAAGGCGGTGGAGACTTCACGAAGTTTTCAGCGCCCTTTTTTTAAAATACACAACGAATAGATACACGAAATCGATCGGTGAAAAGCCATCGAGTGCCATCGCTTTTGCATAGTGTCCATTGCAAACTGTCTTGTGGATCACCAATTGGAGTCTGCTGAAGCCACCCCAGGCTTGCTCATTTTTGCTGTGGGCCGCAAATCCTGGGCCCTTCCTGGTGTGACTCGATCCGGACGGCATGGCCGCTGCCAATGCCGACACAACCGGCCCACATCGGAGACCGCCCATGGATGCCCGCACAAGGCTTGCCTTCTTCATTTTGCAAACCCGCGTCGGCTGGATCGTCCGTGTGGACGGGTTCGTCTATCCGCCCTGCGCCAGTCAGGCCGATGCGCTCGCCAAAGCCATTCGTGAAGCGCGGGCGGCGGAACGGCTCGGGTTCGCCAGCGTCGTGCTGGCGCAATCGGCGGCAGGGGAGCGCTGCCATGTCCGCTGGTGCTGTGCGGCTATCGGCGGAGCGGCCGGCGGAGCGTCACAGGCGATTGCCGGCTCACCGCATCCGGCGGTTCCGGGCATGGCGGATCTCCTGAAGTCCACATCCGCGTCGGCCACATCTCCACCGCCCACATCCACACTGGAGGAACGCCCATGACCGCCCTGTTCCACTCCATCGAAGGGCGATGTGCCCATGGCGCCGACGTGCTGCGTGAACAGCTGCGTTGGACGAATGCCGAGCGCCGTTGGCATCCGGCGTTCCACGGCGCGCCATCTGACCTTCTTCCCCCCGCTTTTTCGCCGCCGGGACAAGCCAGCCTGATGCGAGGGGCCATGCTGACCCGTCTCACCATGGCCTGCGCCGCGGCCGGCGCAACCGCCCGCAAGGATCTGTGACCTCATGAGCCTCTCAGCCCATTACATCGTGTCGTGCCGGACGGACGGCTGGTTCATCGGGTTGGAGGGGGAGCGTTACGGCCCCTTCCCCAACGGACAGGTCGGCGCCCTGATTGCCGCGGTACAGGCCGCCAACCATGCCGGAAAGGACGGCCATGACGCCCGCGTTCTGATGCGTACGGCGAAAGGCGTCACCGCCACCGTCTGGGTCTTCGGCACCGACAGCTACCCGTCGCCCTGGGTGGAGGATTTGCATCGGATTGCCCTGCTGCCAAGCCGGGAACGCGCCCGCGCACCGGTCCCGCCGCCGCCCTTCAGGGGCCTGGACGCCACGGCTCCGAACCCATGACTCCGAACGCCGCCGTGGACTGCCAAGCCTAGCCTCGGACTCAGTCCCTCGATCGTGTAGAATTTACGCTCTGGAATTCGGAAATATCTTCGGAAATATCAATGAGATTGCAGGGGCGTGTATATGAAATTCCGCAGCGTTTGTTTTAATGTTCCCATCCACTCGTCGATCTGTCGTAAGCTTTCAAGCATCTGAATTGATGAATATCCGCGTACCGGCCTAACAACCTCCCACGCAGATGCCCTCCCACCATGAATATTCGGTGGGGCAGAACAGTGGCTGTTGGCTAAGACCAACGTGGGCGGGGTTCGTGGTATGGGGCAGGAGGCGGTCAAGATGTCAGCGGATGACGGCAGGGATCGGCATTGCCAGTGCATTCCGCCCATGGTTCGGGCAGAGGGGGCCCGGACAGAGGGGGCTCGGACGGAACGGCAGGACACGCGGTCCGGCCCCTTGGCGATCGTCGGAATCGGCGCTTCGGCCGGAGGCCTCAAGGCCATCACCGCCCTGCTCAGCGCCGTGCCGGCGGCCAGTCGCCTCGCCTTCGTGGTGATCCAGCATCGAATTCCGAACAATGAAAGGCTGCTGTCCGACCTCCTGGCAAAGGTGACGCCGCTGTCGGTCCAGACGGCCCATGACGGCATTCTGCTGGAGGCCGATCACATCTACATCGCTCCGGCGGGCCGGGTGCCGACCATGGAGGCCGGCCAGCTGCGCATTCGCGAACCGCAGCTGTCGACCGACGCGACCCTGCCCATCGACATCTTCTTCCGCACGCTGGCGACCGACCAGCAGGAGAAGGCGATCTGCGTCGTGCTGTCCGGCACCGGGGCGGACGGCTCCAACGGTCTGCGCTCGATCAAGGAATACGGCGGGCTGGTGGTCGTGCAGGACCCGACAACCGCCGAATTTGACGGCATGCCGGGCAGTGCCATCGCCACCGGCATGGCCGACTACATCCTGGCGCCGGACCGTATGCCCGGCGCCATCGTCGATTTCGTTCACCAGCCCTATCTCGGCCCGGTGGCGGCACAGCAGTTGGACGCACCGAACGGCGCACTGAGCGCCATCCTCGACCTGCTGAACGCCCAGACCAAGCGTGACCACCGGGCATACAAGCCGCGATCGCTGACCCGCCGCATCGAACGGCGCATGGGGATTCACCACATCGCCGACATGCCGGAATATCGATCCTTTCTGGGCACGCACCCGGCAGAGATCGAGCTGCTGTCCCGCGACATTCTGATCAGCGTGACCCGCTTTTTCCGCGACGATCCGGCCTTCGAGGTCCTGGCCGGCGATTTCATCGCCCCGCTGGTGCGGAACCGGCCGGCGGGGAAGCCGATCCGCGTCTGGGTCCCGGCCTGCGCCACCGGGGAAGAGGCATATTCCATCGCCATCCTGCTGATGGAAGCCTGCGCGCAGAGCGGGTCATCCCCCGACTTCCGGGTGTTCGCCACAGACGTGGACAGCCGGGCGCTGACCATCGCCCGCACCGGCCTCTATCCGGAAACCATCGCCGTCGACGTGTCGGTCGAACGGCTCGACCGCTATTTCACCAGGGCCGAGGGCGGCTACAAGGTGGCCAAGCCGTTGCGCGACGCGGTGTCCTTCGCCCAGCACGACCTGCTCAGCGACCCGCCCTTTTCGAAGATCGATCTGATCAGCTGCCGCAACATGCTGATCTACATCGAGCCGGACGTGCAGAAGGCCATTTTCGCACTGTTCCATTTCGCTCTGGTCGAGAATGGCGGCCTGCTCCTCGGCACCGCGGAATCCGTCGACGCGCGCTCCGACCTGTTCGCGCCATTATCGAAGAAATGGCGCCTTTACCGGAGAATCGGCACGACACGCGGTACCGCGATGACGGTGCCGCCGACGGGCGGGCGGTCTGCGATCACGGTGCCGGCACCGCCCACCTCCTTGCGTGGAACCAGCCCGGCCGACATCATCCGGCAGGCCCTGTTGCTCGAATACGCGCCGGCGGCGGTTCTGATCGACGGGCTGCATCGCGTCCAATACCTGTTCGGCCCGACCGGCGAGTTCCTCGACCTGCCGACGGGGGAGCCGCCCTGGGATCTGACGGCGATGACGCGCGGGGAGTTGCGCCTGCAACTGCGCCGCGCCGTCGCCCAGGCGCTCGCCTCGCACGACCGTGTCCAGATTTCCGGGATCAGGCACAAACGCCAGGGCGTCGTGGTATCGGTGACCATTCTGGTGATCCCGGTGCGCTTCCCCCGTGCCGGCAGCGATCTGCTCCTGGTCACCTTCACGGCAGGCGACACGGCGCCAAGCATGCCGGCCGGCGAGGCCGCGCCGCCGCCGGCCGATATGGACGGCGTCGAACAGCTCGAAAGCGAGCTGCGCATGACCCGCGAGGAGTTGAACGACACGATCGAAGAACTCAGCGCGACCAGCGAGGCGTTGCGGGTCGCCAACGAGGAGATCCTGTCGATCGGGGAGGAGTACCAGTCGACCACGGAGGAACTGGAGACCTCCAAGGAAGAACTGCAATCCCTCAACGAGGAACTCTGCACGCTGAACGCCCAGCTCCATGAGAAGGTCGACGAGCTGGAGGCGACCACCAACGACCTCGGCAATCTGCTGAGCAGCACCGACATCGCCACGATCTTCCTGTCGTCGGACCTGCGGATCAAGCGTTTCACTCCGACGGCGACCCGGCTGTTCGCTCTGCTGCCGCAGGATACCGGACGCCCGATCACCGACATCACCCGCCATTTCTCCGACCCATACCTGCTGGCCGACATCCGGTCGGTGTTGTCGTCCATGACGCCTTCGGAACGGGAGGTGTCGATGGACGGCGACACCACCTACCTGCGCCGCATCCAGCCCTACCGCACGCAGCACGCACGGGTGGAGGGGGTCGTCATCACCTTCAGCGACGTGACGCCGCTGAAGCGCACCAGTCTGGCCATGGCCCTGCGCGCCCGCCAGTACAAGCTGATCGCCGATCTCGGGCGCAAGGACCCCGTCGGAGCGGAGGGGCCGGAGACGCTGGCGGAAGCGGCCCACCTCATCGCCGAGGGGCTAGACGTGGACGGCGTCGCCATCCTCGGCCCCGGCGAGGATCCCTCCGGCCGCCGCACCGGGGACGCCGAGGATCTGATCCTGCTCGGCAGTGTCGGCTTCTCCCTTCCGCAGGATTCCGCGGTCAGGATCCCCAGCGACATGGCGACGCTGGTCGGACGGGTGTTCCGGTCCCGGCAGCCGCTGATCGTCGAGGATTTCGCCACCGACCGGCGCGTCCGTTCCGCCGTGGCGCTGCCCGGCTGCCGGACTGCCAGCGGTCTGGCAGTCCCCTTCGGCAGCGAGGCGCGGGGACCATCCGTCCTTGCGGTGCTCAGCCACACGGCCGGGCGGTTCAGCGACGCCGACCGGGAATTCGTCCAGGCCATCGCCAGCGTGCTGGGCCTGGTCATCGAACGGGCCGGGGTGCTGCGCGCGGCGCGGGCGGAGCGCGATTTCGCCCAGGCCATCGTCGATACGGTTCGCGAACCGCTTCTGGTGCTGGACGAGACGTTGCGGGTGGTCGGCGCCAGTGCGGCCTTCCACCAATCCTTCGCCACCACGCCGGATGGCGTGCTCGGTGCCGATCTGGCGGAGATGGCCGGCGGTCAGCTGGCCGATTCCGCACTTCACCGGGCGCTGGAACGGATCATACCCGACGGCACGGTCATCGAGGCGCTGGAGTTGACCGTTGGTCGAGAGCCGGACGGTCAGGAGTCCGGCGGCCAAGACACCGATGACCGGCATTTCGCCCGACGCCGCACCCTGCTGCTGAATGCCCGCCGCTTGAACAAGGCGGGCGGGCTGATCTTGCTGGCCCTGGAGGACGTCACCGAGCAGGTGCGTGTCCGCGAAGCCCTCGCCGCCGCCAAGGCGGCTGCCGAACAGGCAAGCGCCAGCAAGACCCGCTTTCTCGCCGCCGCCAGCCACGATCTGCGTCAGCCGGTCCAGGCATTGATCATGTTCCATCATCTGGTGGCGATGCAGCATCAAGGCGAGGCGGCGGGCAAGCTGCTGGTCAACATGGGCAACGCGCTGGGCGCCATGACCGCCATGCTGGACGACATCCTGGATGTGTCGCGCCTTGACGCCGGCATCATCGAGGTGATGTTCCGGTCGTGTCCGGCCCAGACGACGATCGCCTCGCTGTGTGCCGAGTTTGCGCCGCTGGCCGAGGCTGCCGAACTGTCGTTGCACAACGTTCGGACCGGCCTGACGGTGCGGAGCGACCCCAAGCTGCTGGAGCGCATCCTACGGAACTTCATCGCCAACGCGATCAAATACACCGACCAGGGGCGCATCCTGGTGGGGTGCCGCCGCGCCGGCCCGAACCTGCGCATGCAGGTCTGGGACACCGGGCGCGGCATTCCGCCGAACCAGCTGGCCTCGATCTTCGAGGAGTTCCATCAGGTCGACAACCCGGAACGCGACCGGCGGCAGGGCCTGGGGCTGGGGCTTGCCATCGTGGAACGCCTCGCCACGCTGCTTCAGCACCCGATCCGGGTCCATTCGACACCCGGGCGGGGATCGATGTTCGAGATCCTGGTGCCGTTGGCCAGTCCGGACGATCCCCTTCCCAAGGACGAGGAGACGGCGATTCCCGATGGCGGCAACGGCGAGCGGGTGGTGGTGATCGACGACGACCCGGCCGTTCTCGACGGGGTTACCGCCTTCCTCAAAGAGTTGGGATATGATGCGGTGGCGGCATCCGACGGCGGCACCGCGGTGGAGCGACTGGGGGGGCGGGCGCCAGACCTGGTCATCGCCGATTTCCGGCTCAAGGGAACGGAAACCGGATCGGATGCGATCAGGCGGCTGGAGCGGCATTTCGACACCCGGCTGCCCGGAATCCTCCTGACGGGCGACACCTCGCCCGCGCGCATCCGGGAGGCGAGCGCCAGCGGCTTCCTGCTGCTGCACAAGCCGCTCAGCCCTGACCCTCTGCTGACCGCCATGCGACGCGCTCTGACGGACCGGCCCTTGGAGCCGGGAACCGCCTGACTTATGAAGCGGATTTATGAAGCGCCCGCGGCGAGCCGGCAACGACCGGACGGACCGATCAGGCGACCACCTCGTCCGTCCAGATCTGGAATCCCGTCAGCGTGTTGGGGCCGAAGGTGTGGGTAAGCGGCACGTCGGCCGCGTCGCGTCCCTGCGCGATCAGGATTCGTCCGATCCGGGGGGCGTTGTTCCGTGGGTCGAAGACATGCCAGCGGCCACCGAGATACACCTCCATCCAGGCCGCGAAATCCATCGGCGCATAGGGCGGCGGCTGGCCGATGTCGCTGATGTAGCCGGTGCAATAGCGCGCGGGAATGTTCATGGCGCGGCAAAAGGCGATGGCGAGATGAGCGTAGTCACGGCAGACTCCGCGCTTCTCGGCATAGGTCTGGGCCGCGGTCCGCGTCGGGCGCGAATGTTCGTAGCCGAAGGTCACATGGTCGTGGACGAAATCGCAGATCGCCTGGACCCGCGCCCAGCCCGGCGCGGTGCCCGAGAACAGCCGCCACGCCTCGTCCGACAGGACGTCCGTCTCGCAATAGCGGCTGCCCAGCAGGAACAGCAGGGTGTCGGCCGGCAGTTCGTCCACACGGTGCTGCACGGCGCCGGGCTCGACCGGGTCGGGGATCCCGCTGTCCCGGATGATGCTGTCGGCGCTGATGGTGACAGGCCCGGCGGGCGCGACCAGCCGGCTGCACCAGTTGCCGAAGCTGTCGCGGTAGCCCTGGATCGGTGCCGGTACGCTGGTGACGATGTGGTCGGGCTGCTCCAGGTCCCCGACGCGCGAGTAATGCACGTTCAGCATCACGATCATCGGCGTGGGAGCGGGAAAGTTGAAGGTCAGCTGGTAACCCAGTCGGATGCGCATGATGACTTTCCTTTGAAAAAGCGTGGTGGTGCCGGCCGGCGGTTCAAAGGGAAACGGGGAGCGGACTTCCTCGATCAATGTTCAGCCGTCTCCTGGCGGGACAGGAGGGCTCTGACATGGCCGGCCAAAGCGGAAAGACTGTAGGGCTTGTGCAAGACGACCAGCCGTCCCGGCACCTCCTGTGGGAGATATTCGGTGTAGCCGGTCATGACGATGATCGGCAGATCGGCACGCCGCCGCTGGATCGCTCGAATCAGAGCCCCGCCGCCCATGACGGGCATCCGCATATCAGTCAACAGAAGGGCGGCGGGGTCCTTCTCGTCGACCTCCAGCGCCTCAACCCCGTTATGAGCGAGCGTGACCCGGAAGCCTTCGGCTTCTAGAATCTCTATCAATACCATTGCCGCAAGATTTTCATCCTCGGCGATGAGGAGATGATGTGGAATGATCATTCTTCAATAGCAACACATCTGGGACGATATAGATAGCCATCGACGTCGGCGCTCCCTTCTCCATATAGAGTCTCGAATGGTTATTTTGCTCTGAGAGCGCTTGTTCTCAACGGCGATTGGAGTGCTTCGGCGCGATCAGCATGAAGGGCCGGTTCAAGCGTTCCCGACGGCGTGGCGCTTCTACAGCGCCGGCAATCCGGCCGCCCCGTCGATGCTGGATGGCGAGGCCGCCGCGCTTCACCCGTTCGCCGTCTCATGACCGGAGGGACGTTGGCCGGAGGCGAAGCGGGCGAGCGTCCCGGCGTCGAGGCGCCGGTCGTGAAGCGCGCTGGCCACCAGCACGGCATCGGTTCCGTGCGCGGTCAGCGCGTCCAGATCCGCCGCGTCGCGCACGCCGCCGGCTCCCCACACCCGGACCCCCGGGCGTCGGGCCGCCAGCGTGGCGATGCGGTCCAGGTCCGGCCCCTCGCCCGAACCGACCCGGTCCAGCGTCATGGCGATCACCCGTTTGGGCCAGCGGGCGGGCTCCTCATGCAGCGCCACCGGCCCTAGCGGTTCCCCCCGCCGGACATCCAGCGACAGCGCGACCCGGTTGTCTCCGGCGAGCGCCAGCGCCGCTTCCAGAGTCGCGCCGTCCGCCTGGCTTTCGCTGCCGATCACCAGATTGCGGATCCCGGCACCGAGCCAGCGGCGGCAATCGTCCGGCGTCGCCAGACCGGCATCGACCCAGAACGCCACCTCCGGCCAGCGGGCCTGCAGCGCCGCAACGGTGGAGCGATGGTCGCCATGTCCGCGGATCGCGTCGAGGTCCGCGACATAGCAGGCGCGGAAGGGATGCAGCGCCAGCAGCGCGGCCACGATATCCTGGGGTGCCGATCCTGCGGTCAGCGCGCTTTCGATGGGGCGGTAGCGGTCGCGCTCCCCCCGCTTGGCATGAACCACCTGCTCGCCCAGCAGGTCGATGACGGGAACGATGTCCATGGAGAACAGCCTTCGTCGGGTTCTGGTCTGCGAGTATGTCACCGGCGGCGCGCTGTGCAACGGGCCGCTTCCGACGGATCTGATGGCAGATGCACAGGCGATGGTCGCGGCGCTGGTCGGCGATTTGATCGCTCTGGATGGAATACACGTCACGCTGTGCTGGGATAGTCGCCTTGCTCCACCCTCATTCCCGGCCGACCAGGGCGCCCTGTTCCCGGTTGCACCGGGCGACGACGCGGAGGTGCGCTGGCGCGCGGCGGCCGCCCTGTGCGACGTGGTCTGGCCGATCGCGCCGGAAAGCGACGGGCTGTCGGGTCACGTCGCCGCTCTGTTCCGCGGCACCGGCCGGCCGGTGGTCGCCTGCGCGCCCGACGCCATCGCTCTCGCGTCGTCGAAGACGGCGACGGCGGCACGGTTGGCCGCCCACGGCATCGCGGCCATTCCCACCGTTCCCTTCGGCGCCCCGGCGCCGCCCGCCGCCCGTCATGTGGTGAAGCCGGACGACGGCGCCGGCTGCCTCGATACCTTCGTCGTCGACGACATCGCCGCCTGGACGCCGCCGCATGCCGGTCGCTGGATCGTCCAGCCGCTGGTCGATGGCGAGGCGTGCAGCCTTTCCATGCTGGTCGACGCTGCAGGCGGGGTGCGGCTGCTCGGCTGCAACCGCCAGAAGGTGGAGCGTGGGGATGGAAGCTTTTCCTTCCATGGCGTGGAGGTCGGGGCGATGGAGCACCGGCGTGCCGACTGGGAGCCGCTGGCCCACGCCATCGCCGCCGCGATCCCGGGGCTGCGCGGCTATGTCGCCGTCGACCTCATCGACCGCCCCGACGGTCCGGTGGTGGTGGAGGTGAACCCGCGCCTGTCCGTCGGCTATGTCGGGCTGTCGCGGGTGCTGGGCTGGAATCCGGCTGGCAGTATCCTGGCTCTGTTCCATACGACATCGGCCGACGGGGGGCGGGAGGACGCGGATGTCTGACATCCGTGGATCGCCCCCCCGGATCGACAGCGATCGGCTGTGACATCGGGCGGCCCCCCAGGCGGCGCGCCATCTCCGCCACCGGCACCGGCACCGGCGTCGCGACAGCCAAAGCTGCTTCACTTCATCGACGGGAAAGAGAACTGGGCGCCTTCACGAACGCCGCCGGTCGGCCAGCGCTGGGTGATGGTCTTGCGGCGGGTGTAGAAGCGCACGCCGTCCGGACCATAGGCCGAAAGATCGCCGAACAGCGACCGCTTCCAACCGCCGAAGCTGTGGTAGGCGACCGGCACCGGCAGCGGCACGTTGATGCCGACCATGCCGACCTTGATCATGTCGCTGAAATAGCGGGCGGCCTCGCCGTCGCGGGTGAACAGGCAGGTGCCGTTTCCGTACTCGTGGGCGTCGATCAGGTCCATTCCCTCCTGCATCGACTTGACCCGGACGAGGCAGAGGACCGGACCGAAGATCTCCTCGCGGTAGATGGTCATGTCCGGGGTGACGCGGTCGAACAGGCAGCCGCCCAGGAAGTTGCCGTTCTCATGCCCCGGCACCACCAGCCCGCGGCCGTCCACCACCAGCTCCGCCCCTTCGGCGACGCCCTGGTCGACATAGGCCTTCACCTTCTCGCAATGCGCGCGGGTGACCAGCGGCCCCATCTCGCAGCCGGCCGAGGTGCCGGCGCCGACCTTCAAGTCGCGCAGCGCCACCGACAGCTTGTCCTTCAGCCGGTCGGCCACCTCGTCGCCCACCGCCACCACGACGGAGATCGCCATGCAGCGCTCGCCGCAAGAACCGTAGGCGGCGCCCATCAGCGCGCTGACCGCGTTGTCCAAATCGGCGTCGGGCATGACGATGGCGTGGTTCTTGGCCCCGCCCAGAGCCTGCACCCGCTTGCCGTTGGCGCTGGCCGTCGAATAGACATACTCAGCGATCGGGGTGGAACCCACGAAGCTGACGCCCTGCACCCGCGGATCGGTCAGCAGCGTGTCCACCGCCTCCTTGTCGCCGTTGACGACGTTCAGCACGCCCGGCGGCAGGCCGGCCTGCTCGGCCAGCTGGGCGATGAACAGGGCGGAGCTTGGGTCGCGCTCCGACGGCTTCAGGACGAAGGTGTTCCCGCAGGCGATGGCGATGGGGTACATCCACAGCGGAACCATCGCCGGGAAATTGAACGGCGTGATGCCGGCGACGACGCCCAGCGGCTGGAACTCCGACCAGCTGTCGATGGCCGGCCCGACATTCTTGGAAAACTCGCCCTTCAGCAACTCCGGCACGCCGCAGGAATATTCGACATTCTCGATGCCGCGGGTCAACTCGCCAAAGGCGTCGTCCAGGACCTTGCCGTGCTCCGCCGTGATCAGCGCGCAGATTCGGTCGGCATTCTCCTCCAGCAACTGCTTGAAGCGGAACATGACGCGGGCGCGCTTGGCCGGCGGGGTGGCGCGCCAGGCCGGAAACGCGGCCTCGGCGGCGGCGATGGCCTCTTCCACCGTGGCACGGGAGGCCAGGGCCACCTGACCTGCCACGTCACCGGTGGCGGGATTGACGATGTCGGCGGTGCGGGTGCCGGCGGGCGCGTCGGTCTTGCCGCCGATCAGGTGGGCAACGATGGTCATGGTCGGGCTTTCCTGGGGGGTTCGTCTTTGCGAAGTTAGACCCCCACCTATCCTCCCCCGCTGGGCGGGGGAGGGAACTCCGCCGCAACGCGTAAGCCCCTCCCTTGCGAAGCGGGGGAGGGAAGGGGCCCGCGGCGTCAGCCGCGGGAAGGGTGGGGGCAATGCGCGGCCGGCGCTCTTGGGCCGGCGCCCTTACGCCGTCGCCCTTACGCCGTGGCCTGGATGGCGTCGGCGACGACGTCGAACAGGCGGTCGAGGTCGGCGGGTTCGCTGTGGAAATGCGGGCCGAACTGCAGCGTGTCGCCGCCGAAGCGCACGTAATAGCCGGCCTTCCAGCACTTCTCGCCGATCTCGTAGGGCCGGCGGGCCGGCTCGCCCGGAAGCGGCGCGATGGTGACGGCGCCGGTCAGGCCGTAATTGCGGATGTCGGCGACGTTCTTAAGCCCCTTCAGCCCGTGGATCAGGTTTTCGAAGTGCGGCGCCAGCGCCGCGGCCTTTTCCCACAGCTTCTCCCGCTCGAAGATGTCGAGCGCGGCGAGGCCGGCGGCGCAGGCGACCGGATGGGCGGAATAGGTGTAGCCGTGCGGGAACTCCACCATGTATTCCGGCCCGCCATTGTCCATGAAGGCCTGGTAGATGTCGCGCTTCGCCACGACGGCCCCCATCGGGACGGCGCCGTTGGTCAGGCCCTTGGCGACGTTCATGATGTCGGGCACCACGCCGAAGGCGTCGGCGCCGAAGGGGGCGCCCATGCGGCCGAAGCCGGTGATGACCTCGTCGAAGATCAGCAGGATGGAATGCTTGTCGCAGATTTCCCGCAGCCGCTGCAGGTAGCCCTTCGGCGGCGGCAGCACGCCGGCCGAGCCGGCCAGCGGCTCGACGATCACCGCGGCGATGTTGGAGGCGTCATGCAGCGCCACCAGTTCCTCCAGCGCGTCGGCCAGGAAGGCGCCCTCGTCCGGCATGCCCTTCACGAACAGGTTCTGCGGCAGCAGGGTGTGGGGCAGGTGGTCGGCGTCGACGCCGGTGCCGAACAGCTTGCGGTTGCCGCCGATGCCGCCCAGGCTGGTGCCGCCGAAGTTGACGCCGTGATAGCCTTTGGACCGGCCGATCAGCTTGGTCTTGCTCGGCTGGCCCTTCATCCGCCAATAGGCCCGCGCCATCTTCAGCGAGGTGTCGGCGGCTTCCGAGCCCGAACCGACGAAGAAGACATGGTCGAGGCCGGCCGGGGTCATCGACGCCAACTTGTGCGCCAGCTTGAAGGCGGCCGGGTGGCCGTGCTGGAAGGCCGGGCTGTAATCCAGCTCCGCGATCTGGCGGGCCACCGCTTCGGAAATCTCGCGGCGGCAATGGCCGGCGCCGCTGCACCACAGGCCGGACAGGCTGTCATAGATCTTGCGGCCTTCGGCGTCCCAGTACCAGGTCCCCTCCGCCTTCACGATCATGCGCGGGTTGTTCTTGAACTGACGGTTGCCGCTGAACGGCATCCAATAGGCGTCGAGTTCCTCGCGCGTTAGTCCGGCAGCCTTGCCGAGGGACTGGGCATGATCGTTGTCCAGGGGGGCCATCCGCTGTTCTCCCGCTTCTGTTAAGGGCCGTTTCTGTTAGAGGCCGCTTCTGTTAAGGGCCGCATCTGTCAGGGGCGCTGTCAGCGACAAGTGTGCGCGCTTCCCGGTTGCGATTAAATTCAAACTATAAGAACTTCACATAACCCAGCGCTTAACTATCTTGCCCCAAGACATGGTCCCAGCATGAGCAAGCCCACCCGGTCCCTGGCCCCGATCGGCGATGCCGATATCCGGCTGCTGCGTGTTTTCCGGACGGTGGTGGAGTGCGGTGGTTTTTCCGCTGCCGAGGTGGAGCTGAACATCAGCCGGGCGGCGATCAGCCAGCACATGGCGGATCTTGAACGGCGGCTCGGCCTGACGCTGTGCCGGCGCGGGCGGGCGGGTTTCCGGCTGACCGACGAAGGGCATCTGGCCTATGAGGCGAGCTTGCGCCTGCTGGCCAGCACCGAGAGCTTCCGCAGCGAGATCAACACCGTTCATGGCCGCCTGCGCGGCGAATTGAACATCGGCATCACCGACAATCTCGTCACCATGCCGCAGATGCGGGTGACCCACGCCCTGCGCAGCCTGAAGCAACTGGCGCCGGAGGTTCGCGTCAACATCCGCATGATCCCACCCAATGAGATCGAGCGCGGCGTGCTCGACGGGCAGTTGCACGTCGGCGTCGTACCGGTCCGCCGTGGTTTGCCGGGACTGGCCGGTCTTCCGCTTTACCAGGAGGAATCCCTGCTCTACTGCGGCGACGGTCATCCGCTGTTCGACCGTCCCGACGCAACGGTGATGCGGGAGGAGGTCGAGGCCGCCGACGCCGTGGCGCCGACCCAGGCGCAGCTTCCCCATGAGCTGAACAACACCGCGACGGCGACCGACCGCGAAGGGGTGGCCTTCCTGATCCTCACCGGATGCTATGTCGGCTTTCTGCCCACCCATTACGCGCGGCGATGGGTCGAGCGCGGCATGATGCGGGCGTTGCTGCCCGACACCTACCATCATGCCCTGAAGTTTCAGGTGGTGACGAAGAAGGGGGCCCAGCCGAATCTGGTGCTGGAGCGTTTCCTGGAGGTCCTGCGCGGAACCGGAAACGAGGAAAGCGCGGCCGAGGCCTGACGAGCGGCCATCGCGGCGCCCGATTGTCCACCATGCGGGAAAGCCGGCTGGCGGAAGCGACGGGTGCGGCGACCGTCGTCCAGACTGGGTCCGGCAAGCCAAGGAGACGAACATGGCATCGCCGTCATCAGCCACCATCTTCCAAAACCCCGAGACCGGCCAGACGGAAGCGGTGTCCAACAGGTCCGGTGTCTGGGCGTTCCTGTGCGGCCCGTTCTATTTCGCGTCCAAGGGCGAGTGGATGCACAGCGCGATCCACGCGGTTCTGACCGTCGTCGCCCTGCTGCTTTGGCCCAGCGGGGCCCTCATGCTGGTGGGGCTCTGGTTCGGCTACGCCTGCGCGACGCCGACCATTCTGGAAGCGCGCTACAAGCGGCTGGGCTGGCAGCGGGTCTCGGCCTGAAGGACAATGGGGGGACGGACGGTATCGCCGTTGATCGCCCGGTGGCTCCCCACGGCGGTCACCCCCTACCTTCCGAGTGATCGCGCAGCCAACCTTCGAACACCGCCGCCGTCATCGGGCGCGCGATATGGTAGCCCTGGACTTCGTCGCATCCCAGTTCGGACAGCATGCCCAAAGCGGCGTGGTTCTCCACCCCTTCGGCAACGACCCGATAGCCCAGCTGATGGATCAGGGAGATCATCGCGCTTACCAGCGTACAGCTGCGGTCCTGATCGCCGAGTCCCTGGATGAAGGAGCGATCGATCTTCACCACGTCCGTCGGTATTTTTTCAAGGTAGGACAGGCTGCTGTACCCGGTGCCGAAATCGTCGATGGCGATCCCGAAGCCTGTCGATCTCAGATCTTCCATCCGTTGCAAAGCGTTTTCGCCATTGCGGAGAATGGCGCTTTCGGTCAGTTCCAGTTCGATGCGATCCGGTTGAACGTGACACTGCTTGGCCAAACCGGCCAGACGGGCGGGAAAATCCTGTTGGTCCAGGTTCGATGCCGAGATGTTGATGGAAAGCGTCAGATCGATGCCCGCGGCTTGCCACGCCGCCAGCTGTGACAGCGCGGTGCGGGCGACCCAGTCGGTCATGCCGTCGGCGAGAGCGGTCTGCTCAATGATAGGGACGAATTCCCCAGGCGGGATTGCGCCGAGAACGGGATGGGACCAGCGCAGCAGCGCCTCCGCACCGACGCATCTGCCGGTCGGGATGTCCACGCGCGGCTGAAAGACGAGCGTCAGCTGGTCGGCCGCGGCGAGCGCCTGGGGAAAATCGGCCAGCAGTTGAAAGCGGCGACGGTGAGCGTCGTCGAGCGACGCGGAATAGATGCCGACCCCTCTGTCCGCCTCGCGGGCATCCTGCAGAGCGCTGTAGGCCATGCGCAGGACATGTTGTGGGGTGGCCGCGCCCAGTTGGAACGGAGCCACGCCGATGGCCGCGCGGATGACCACAGGCGTTTCCTGCGCGCCGCTCACTTTGCCCAACTCGGTCGGTATCCTGGCGGCGGCGGCCATCATTTCCTGTTCGCCCATGACAGGCGGCAGATAGCCGAGGTGGGTCGTGCCGATCTGATAGATCCTTGTGTCAGGACCGACCACGCGCCGCAGACGCCGGGTGGCCGCCCGCACGAGGTCATCGGTGAAGGCCGGGCCGATGGCGCGGAGCGTGGCGGTGTGCTGGGCGACGTCGATCAGATCGACCAGGATGGCATGCCGCTGCTCCCCCGGATGATCCCGTGCGAGATCCTCGATGTCTTCGATGAACTGCGTGCGGTTCGGCAGACCGCTGACCGGATCGATCCGTCCCAGGGCATGCTGCAGTTCGATCTGCGCCATGACCATCGCTGCAAGATCCTTGAGCGCCGCCGTTTCCTGACTGGTGATCGCGCGCGGCTCCGTACCGAGCACGCACATCGCACCGAGCGTGTGTCCTTCGCGGGTGATCAGAGGAGCGCCCGCGTAGAACCGGATGCCGGACCGGGCCAGAAGGCTGTCCCGATAGCAATCGTCCTTGTCGAAGTCGTGAATGACCACAAGGTCGCAGCTTTCCGCGACCTGTCCGCACGGCGCCTTTTCACGCGGGATCTGCCAGTGGTCGACGCCGACACGTGACTTGAACCACTGCCGGTCCCTGTCGGTCAGCGAGACGGCGGCAATCGGCAGGCCGAACAGCTGGCTTGCCATGCGGGTGATGCGATCGAAGCTCTCACTTGGCGCCGTATCCAGCAGGTTCAGTTCGCGTAGCGCGTCCAGCCGGGCTTCTTCCTGACTCATGACTGCGCACCTTGCTCCGACATGGATTTATGCAAAGAATGCAACTTCAGATTTATTCCAGAAGATCCATAAATGTTCTGCTCGCCACGAGCCAAAGGACTTTGGAGCTGGGTGAATGTAGCGGCATTCATTTCTAGGGTCCGCACTGATGTAGCCTGGGTGGAGATGAGAGTCGTCTGATTGATACGCAAACGGACCGCGATCTTTCTTCAGTCACGCTGGGTTATTTTCCCTAAAGATGTATTAAACAAACCCTATAATTTTATGGATAGATTTTAACGGCTGAGTTGTGGAAATGGGAAAGGTCGAGCTTCCCGGAATCCAGGCCGCGGATGCCCCGGCGCCAGCCGCAAACCGTCAGCATGCAAAATAGTCCGTTACCACCATTGTAAGCGTTGACCGGAACGGCAGCGCGGGCGTACTTTTAACCAGCCGGTTAAAACACCGCGGCCGCTCCTTCGGCCGCCCGAGCCCGCCGGCCGGAGAAGACGCATGGAACGTCGCTCACGCTCGGGCGCAGCACTGCGCCTGCTCAATTCCGACTGGGTCCGCCCCATCCTGCTGATGGTCATCCTGCTGGTTCTGTGGGATCTGTCGGTCCGGCTGTTCGGCGTGCCCGCCTATCTGGTGCCCAAGCCCGGCGACGTCGTGCTGGCGATGATCGACGAATGGCCGCGGCTGCTGTCCGAATCCGTCCCGACCTTCACGGCGACGCTGGGCGGCTTCGCGCTGTCGGTTCTGTTCGGCATTCCCATCGCGATGCTGATCGCCGGATCGCGCACGGTGGAGGCCTATGTCTACCCGCTGCTGGTCTTCTCGCAGTCGATCCCCAAGGTCGCCATCGCGCCGCTGTTCGTAGTGTGGTTCGGCTTCGGCCTGATGCCGAAGGTGATCGCCGCCTTCCTGCTGGGCTTCTTCCCCGTCGTCGTATCGGCGGTGCAGGGCTTCAAGTCGGTGGATGGCGAGATGATGGACCTCGCCCGCTCGATGAAGGCATCGCGGCTGCAGACCTTCCGGATGGTCAGCCTGCCGCATGCGCTGCCGGCGATCTTCGCAGGCTTGAAGGTCTCCATCACCCTGGCGGTGGTGGGGGCGGTGGTCGGCGAATTCGTCGGTTCCAACTCCGGCATCGGCTTCGTCCTGCAACGCTCCATCGGCAATTTCGAACTGCCCTTGATGTTCGCGGCGCTGACCGTGCTGGCATTGATGGGCGTGGTGCTGTTCTGGGTCATCGATGTGCTGGAACGCTTCGCCATCCCCTGGCACGCCAGCCAGCGCGACAAGTTCAGCCCCACCGTCTGACGCGAAACCAAAAAACTCCATTCACCGACAAGAACCCCGACGCCGCACAGCGCCGGCCGACGGGGCGATCCACCACCCATGGGAGGACACCGGTCGTGATGAAGAAAACCATCGTCGCGGCGCTCTGCGCCTTTGCCGCCTCCACCTTGCCGGCGCAGGCCGCCGACAAGGTGACGCTGATGCTGAACTGGTACGTCTACGGCGAACACGCGCCCTTCTACTACGGCAAGGACAAGGGCCTGTACGAGGCCGAAGGGATCGACCTGGAAATCCAGGAGGGCCGCGGGTCGGCGGTGACGACGCAGCTGGTCGCCAGCAAAGGCGTCACCTTCGGCTATGTCGACGTGCCGACCATGATCAAGGCGGCGATGAAGGGCGCGCCGGTGACCTCGCCGGGCGTGCTGTTGCAGACCAGCCCGATGTCGGCGATGGGCTTCACCGACAAGAACATCCGCAAGCCCGAGGACATCAAGAACCGGATCGTCGCCATGACGCCGGGCGACAGCATGTCCCAGATCTGGCCATTGTTCCTGAAGAAGACCGGCCTTAAGGAGCGTGACTTCGAAGTTGTGTCCGGCGACGCGCAGACCAAGCTGAACGCCGTCATCAACGGACAGGCCGATCTGCTGCTGGGCTACGTCATGGACCAGAGCATGAAGATCAAGGACGCCACCGGCAAGTCGGTGACGCCGATCCGCTTCGCCGATTACGGCGTCAACATGGTCTCGTCGGGCATCATCGCCAACACCGACACGCTGAAGGACAACCCCGACCTCGTCCGCCGCTTCATGGCCGCCACCACCAAGGCGGTGGAGGAGGCGGAAAAGGCGCCGAAGGAGGCTGCGGCGGCCATCCTGAAGGCCAACCCGAAGGGCGGCAAGCCGGACACACTGCAGGAAGGCTTCGAGCTGACCATTCCGCTCTACCGCACCAAGGAAACGCAGGGGATGCGGCCCTTCCAGGTCACCGACGCCAACATGAAGGAGACGGTCGACATGCTGGTCGAATATGGCGGGCTGGACGCCTCGGCCAAGGAGAACCCCAAGCGCTTCTACACCCGCGACTTCCTGCCGGCCGACCCCGCGGCGAAGGCGATGAACGCCGCCGCCAAGTGACCGACCCGTGGCGACCGACCGGCCCCCCGCAAGGCACGACGAGGAGAGCATGGCACAGCCTCAGTTGAAACTGGTGGGCGAAGCGGAAACGCAGCGCCTATCCGGCGCGCCGCTGATCCGCATCGACGGCGTGACCAAGACCTACCGCAGCCGCGACGGCGAGGTGCCGTCGCTCCGCCCCATCACCTTCGACGTGCGGCCGGGCGAGTTCCTGGTGGTGGTCGGCCCGTCCGGCTGCGGCAAGTCCACCCTGCTGAAGATGCTGGCGGGGCTGCTGCCGGTCACCAGCGGCACCATCAGCATCGAAGGAGACACGGTGACGGAGCCGCACGACGACACCGGCATCGTCTTCCAGAGCCCGACCCTGTTGGCCTGGCGGTCGGTGCTGCGTAACATCATGCTGCCGGTGGAAATCCGCCGCCTGCCGCGGGAGCGCTATCTGGAGCGTGCGCACAAGCTGATCGGGATGACCGGGCTGACGGGGTTCGAGAACAAATACCCCTGGCAGCTGTCGGGCGGCATGCAGCAGCGCGCCGCCCTGTGCCGGGCGCTGGTGCACGACCCGAAGATCCTGCTGATGGACGAGCCGTTCGGCGCGCTCGACGCCATGACCAGGGAGCGGATGAACGTCGAGCTGCAGCGCATCCAGTTCGAGACCGGCAAGACGGTGATCCTGATCACCCACTCCATCCCCGAAGCGGTGTTCCTGGCCGACCGGGTGATGGTGATGTCGGAACGCCCCGGCACCATCGCCGCCACCTACGAGGTCCCGCTGCCGCGCCCGCGGACGCTGGACGTCATGGGCGACCCCGTCTTCATCCAGCTGACCCAGACCATTCGCAAGCATTTCGCGGCGCAGGGGCATCTGGATTAGGGAGCCACGTTAGACCCCCACCCTGACCCTCTCCCGCTGGGCGGGGGAGGGAAGGGGCCCATGCGCCCGCATGGGAAGGGTGGGGGCCAGACACCATCACCACGAAAGACCATTCCATGCCCGCCCCCCGTCTGCGCATCCGCGCCATCGAGCTGTACGAGCGGCCCGTTCGCTTCGTGAAGCCGTTCCGCTTCGGCGCGGTGACGGTGGAGGCCGCACCGCAGGCCTTCGTCCGTGCCCTGGTCGACGTGGAGGGGCATGGCGAGGCCTGGGGGGCGACGGCCGAGATGATGATGCCGAAATGGTTCGACAAGCGTCCCGACCGCAGCCCGGCCGACACGGTGGACGGCCTGCGCCGTTCGCTGGTGGAAGCGCGGGAGGCCTATCTGTCCGACGGCCGCCTCGACACCGCCTTCGGCCATCACGCCGCCTTCACGCCGACGCTGGAGCCGAAGCTGGCCGCCGCCTTCGGTCCGGCGCAGATCGACAAGGCGGTTCTGGACGGGCTTCTGCGGGTGCTGGGGCTGAATGCGTTCGAGGGATTGGGCGCCAACGTCGCCGGGCTGGATGCGCGGCTGACGCCCGACCTCGCCGGTTTCAATCTGGATGCTTTCCTGAAGAGCCTCTCCCCACTTGCCGAGGTGGAACTGCGTCACACCGTCGGCCTGCTGGACAAGCCCGACGACCTACGCGCCCTGCTGGAGCGCTCACCGCTGCGCTGGTTCAAGATCAAGCTGGGCGGCGACATCTCCGCCGACATCGACCGGCTTGGCGAACTGTCGGCCGTTCTGGAGAAGGCCGTTCCCGGCCATCGCGCCACGCTCGACGGCAACGAGCAGTACCGCGATGCCGGCCATGTCGCGGAGTTTCTCGACCGGATGGACGCCGCCCCGGCGCTGGCGGGCTTCCGCAGGGCGCTCGCCTATCTGGAGCAGCCCATCGCACGGGAGGCGGCGCTCGCCCGGCCGCTGGGCGCGGTGGCGGAGCGGGTGCCGGTCATCATCGACGAATCCGACGACGGCTATGATGCCTTCCCGTGCGCCCGCGCCTTGGGCTATCGCGGCGTGTCGTCCAAGTCCTGCAAGGGCCTGTACAAGGCGATGCTCAACCGCGCCCGCTGCGCGGCGTGGGGGCCGCCGCACTTCATCTCCGCCGAGGATCTGACCTGCCAAGCCGGACTGTCGGTGCAGCAGGACACCGCGCTGGTCGCCGTCCTCGGCATCCCGCACGCCGAACGCAACGGCCACCAGTATGGCGAGGGCTTCGGCAGCGAGGCGGAGGCCGATGCCTTCCTCGCCGCGCATCCCGGCTTCTACGCCCGCGACACCGACGGGACGGTCCGGCTCGCCACCGGCTCCGGCCGGCTGCCGACGGCTCCGCTACGCAGTCCCGGCTTCGCCCATTCAACGGATCCCGACTGGTCCGGCCTGTCGCCCCTTTCAAACCCGACATCAGCGCTTTCCGAAGGAGTTCCCCCATGAGCACCAAGCGCCTTGGCCTCATCATGCACGGCGTCACCGGGCGGATGGGCATGAACCAGCACCTGATCCGCTCGATCCTGGCGATCCGCGCCCAGGGCGGTGTGGCCCTGTCCGACGGTACGCGCGTCATGCCCGACCCGATCCTGGTCGGCCGCAACGCCGAGAAGATGCAGGAGCTGGCCCGCCGACACGGCATCGAGCGCTGGAGCGACAATCTCGACGCCGCGCTGGAAAACCGCGACGACGTGATCTTCTTCGACGCCGGCACCACCCAGATGCGGCCGACCCTGCTGGAGAAGGCGATCCGCGCCGGCAAGCATGTCTATTGCGAGAAGCCCATCGCCACCAACCTGGACGAGGCGCTGCGCGTCGTCCGGCTGGCGGCGGAGGCCGGGGTGAAGAACGGCACGGTGCAGGACAAGCTGTTCCTGCCTGGCCTGGAAAAGCTGCGCATGCTGCGTGACAGCGGCTTTTTCGGCCGCATGCTGTCGGTGCGCGGCGAGTTCGGTTACTGGGTGTTCGAGGGCGACTGGCAGCCGGCGCAGCGCCCGTCCTGGAACTATCGCGAGGAGGATGGCGGCGGCATCATCCTCGACATGATCTGCCACTGGCGCTATGTGCTCGACAATCTGTTCGGGCAGGTCAAGAGCATCTCCTGCCTGGGAGCCACCCACATTCCGGAACGCTGGGACGAGACGGGCAAGCCCTACAAGGCCACCGCCGACGACGCCGCCTATGCGATGTTCGAGCTTGAGGGCGGGGTGATCGCCACCATCAATTCCTCCTGGTGCACGCGGGTCTATCGCGACGATCTGGTGACCTTCCAGGTCGACGGCACCAACGGTTCGGCGGTCGCCGGCCTGACCGACTGCGTGATCCAGCCGCGCCAGGGCACCCCGCGCCCGGTGTGGAACCCCGACCAGAAGCAGACCATCGACTTCTACGACACCTGGCAACCGGTGCCGGACAACGCCGTCTTCGACAACGGCTTCAAGGTGCAGTGGGAGTCCTTCATCCGCCATGTGGTGGAGGATGCGCCCTACAGGCACGGCCTGATCGAAGGCGCCAAGGGCGTCCAACTGGTGGAATGCGCGCTGCAGAGCTGGCGCGAGCGCCGCTGGGTGGATGTGCCGGCCATCGAGGGGTGAGGCGTCGGCCGAGTTAGACCCCCACCCTAACCCTCCCCCGCTTTGCGGGAGAGGGGACTGCCGCTGCTACGCGATCAAGTCACGCCGACAAGCGTTCTACCCCCTCTCCCACCGAAGGTGGGGGAGGGATGGGGATGGGGCTCGTCGCCGCGACTCTTCCAGGAACAATACCCATGCCCACCATCCGCCTCCCCCGCCCCGACCGCAGCATCGAAAGCTACACCCTCGCCCCGCCGCGCGGCTTTCCCGCCCGCACAGACCGGCCGCTGACCCGCATCGCCTTCGCCGCCGCCCATATGGTCGCCGACCCGCTGGCAAACTGCGATCCGTGGCTGGCCCCCGCCATCGACTGGGACCGGACCATCGCCTTCCGTGAGCATCTGTGGGATCTCGGCCTTGGCGTCGCCGAGGCGATGGACACGGCGCAGCGGGGCATGGGGCTGGACTGGCCGACGTCCCTGGAGCTGATCCGCCGCTCGCTCGCCGCCGCCAAGGCGCGCGGCGGGGTCATCGCCTGCGGCGCCGGCACCGACCACCTGCCGCCGGAGAACGCCCGCGATATCGACGACGTCATCCGCGCCTATGAGGAGCAGATCGAGGCGATCGAAGCGCTCGACGGCCGCATCATCCTGATGGCGTCGCGCGCGCTGGCCCGCGTCGCCAAGGGGCCGGAGGATTACATCCGCGTCTATGGCCGCATTCTGTCGCAGGTGAAGCGGCCGGTGATCCTGCATTGGCTGGGCGACATGTTCGACCCGGCGCTGGCCGGCTATTGGGGGGCCACCGACATCGACGCGGCGATGGACACCGCGCTGTCGATCATCGGCGACTTCGCGCCCAAGGTGGACGGCATCAAGATCTCGCTGCTCGACAAGGACAAGGAGATCGTCATGCGGCGGCGGCTGCCCGCCAATGGATCGGGCGGCGTCCGCATGTACACCGGCGACGACTTCAATTATGCGGAACTGATCGCCGGCGACGGGCAGCACCATTCCGACGCGCTGCTCGGCATCTTCGACGCCATCGCACCGGCCGCAGCATCGGCGCTGGCCCATCTGGCCGACGGAGACGAGGCGGGATTCCACGACATCCTCGCCCCCACCGTGCCGCTGTCGCGCCACATCTTCAAGGCGCCGACCCGCTTCTACAAGACCGGTGTCGTCTTCATGGCCTATCTGAACGGACACCAGGACCATTTCACCATGGTCGGCGGGCAGGAGAGCACGCGCTCCACCCTGCATCTGGCGGAACTGTTCCGGCTGGCCGACAAGGCCGGGCTGCTGTCCGATCCCGACCGGGCGGCGCGGCGGATGGCAGCGGTTCTGGCGGTGCGGGGGATTTCGTGATGCGCGACTTTTCCGGAGATCACCGCTGGCTGTCTATCAACACCGCCACCGTTCGCAAGCAGGGCGATCTGGTGGAGATTCTCGACGCCTGCACCCGCCGCGGCATCCGTGCGGTTTCGCCCTGGCGCGATCAGGTGGCGGCGGTGGGGCTGGACGCCGCGATGCGGGCGGTGCGGGCGGGAGAACTGGCACTGTCCGGCTATTGCCGCGGCGGCATGTTTCCGGCCGACCCGTCCAAGGCGGCGGAGGTGCGCGACGACAACCGCCGCGCAGTGGACGAGGCGGCGGCGCTGGGTGCCGTCTGTCTCGTGCTGGTGGTGGGCGGCCTGCCGCAATATTCCCGCCCCGGATCGGCGCCTGGCAAGGACATCGCGCTGGCCCGCTCACAGGTCGAGGACGGCATCGCCGAGCTGCTGGATTATGCCCGCAAGGCCGGCATGCCGCTGGCGATCGAGCCGCTGCACCCGATGTATGCCGCCGACCGCGCCTGCGTGAACACGATGGCCCAGGCGCTCGACCTCTGCGACCGGCTCGACCCGGCGCGGACCGGGGTGCTGGGGGTGGCGGTCGACGTCTATCACGTCTGGTGGGATCCGCAGCTGGAGGCGCAGATCCGCCGTGCCGGCAAGGAGAGGCTGCTGGCCTTCCATGTCTGCGACTGGCTGGTGCCGACGACCGACCTGCTGCTCGACCGCGGCATGATGGGCGACGGCGTCATCGACATCCCGCGCATCCGCGGCTGGGTCGAGGAGTGCGGCTTCGCCGGCTTTTCGGAGGTGGAGATCTTCTCGCAAAACAACTGGTGGGAACGGCCGATGGGCGAGGTGCTGGACACCTGCATCGAACGGCACCGCAGCGTGGTTTGAATTCGCCGGCCGACGCTCTACCATCGGGGAAGACCGCCCCCTTCCCGTATCGCAGGAGCCGGCTTCCCGCATGGACAGCCTGACCGACGCACCCGAGCCGGTGCCGCCCGCACCGACGCCGAACAGAGCCGCCGCGCCGGCCAAGGCGACCCGTGACCCGGAAGGGACGCGGGCCCGCATCATGGCCGCCGCGACGGAGGAGTTCGCGCGCTACGGTCTGGGCGGCGCCCGCATCGACCGCATCGCCGAGCAGGCCGGCACCAACAAGCGCATGCTCTACTACCATGTCGGCAACAAGGAGGAGCTGTATCTGGCGGTCCTCGAGGGGGCCTATGCCCATATCCGAGCCACCGAACGCACGCTGAACCTGGAGATGCTGGATCCGCCCGACGCCATCGCGCGGCTGATCGAATTCACCTGGCAGTATTTCATCGATCACCCCGAATTCATGGCGCTGCTGAACATCGAGAACCTGCACCGGGCGGAGTTGCTGAAGACCTCCGCCCATGTCCAGTCGATGCATTCGCCCTTCGTCCAGATGATCGCCGACGTGCTGGCGCGCGGGGTGGAGCTTGGGGTGTTCAGGGCCGGGGTGGATGCGGTGCAGCTCTACATCTCCATTGCCGGCCTGTCTTATTTCTACCTGTCCAACGTCCACACCCTGTCAGTCATCTTCGGTCGCGACCTGCTGGCCGAGCCGGCGCGGGAGGAGCGGCTCGCCCATATGGTGGAACTGGTCCTGAAGGCGTTGCGTCCCTGACCGCCGGTCGCGCTCGAGTAACCGCGGCGTCCCGGTGAATGCGGTGTCTGCCGCAATCAGTGCGAAACGAGCACGGGAACCCGAAGATCCTCCAATACTCCCCGCGTGGCGCCGCCCAGGACGAAATCCCTCATCCGGGAATGGCCGAAGCCTCCCATCACCAGCAGCCCCGCGCCCACATCGCGCACATGCGCCTGCAGGATGTTCGCGATGGGTCGATCGTCGCCCTGCAGCCGGGACGGCTGGGCCTTGATGTCGTGATCGGCCAGATACTCCGCCAGCCGTTCGCCCGCATGGTCGTCCGTCAGAGGCTTCTCACCGGCCACCGTGACGATGGTGACCGTTCCGGCGCGGCGCAGGAACGGGTGGGCATCGGACACGGCCCGCGCGGCGGCACTCCCGCCGTCCCAGGCAATCACCACATGGTCCGGGGGGCTCGCCGGTGCGGAGTCCGGAACCAGAAGAGTGGGGCGGCCGGACCCGAAGATCACGGCTTCGGCGGTCAGGCGCGATATGCCGTCGCGCTGGCCCATGCCGAACAGGACGATGTCGTGATAGCGCGCCTGACGGGCGATGACGTCGCCGAACTCCGCTGGATAGCGCTCGGCCTCCATGGTGCGCAGGGGAATCCCCAACGGGTCCAGCTCGGCCCTCATGGCGTCGATCAGGGCCGCCGACCGCGCGCGGCTTCCGGCCTTCGCCTCCCGGATCATCGTGGGCACGTTGATGGCCAGGGAGCCTAGGATGCTGGATGGGTTCGGCAGGTCGATGTTGCAGGCGAGAGCGCAGACATCCGCCTGCAGGTGACGGGCGTACATCGCCACCAGCCGGGCGATGCTGTCGGGATTGCCATCGGGATAGGTATGAAGGGGAACGAGCATCCGCAGTTTCATGTCGCGTCCTCCCAAAGCAGACGGCGTCGGCCGTTATCGGGGCGCTCCTGGTCGAACCGGTGCCATTCCACAAGCAAAGCAGATCTCCGCGGAATCCGCCTTGACCTGCGTCAACCCATGCTCCTTCGGCCCTAACCGTCCAAGGCGGCAAGGTCGGCCGGCAGGCCGGGATCGAACAGGCTGTCGTGGCCGCTGCGGATACGCAGCTCCAGCGCCGCGGTCTCGGGCAGCAGGCGGTTCGCGAAGACGCGGGCGAGTCCGATCCGCCCGTCCAGATAGGCACCGTCGTAGCCCTCCGGCCGCCGTGCCGCCGCCGCCGCCATCAGCCCCCACATCCAGCCATAGGCCACCAGCGCCATCAGCCTCAGCGTGTCCGTCGCCGCTGCCGCCGGGGCGAGGGGGCTGTGTGACCCCGCCTCCGCCAGCCAGGACACCGTCCCGCGCAGCCGTTCCACCGCGTCGCGCAGCGGGCCGGCGATGTCGCGGGTGAGCGGTTCGGCCTCCAGGTCCCTCGCCGCCGCGTCGATCGCCGCGAACAGGCGGGCGACCGGCCGGCCGCCATGCAGAGTCAGCTTGCGCTGCACGAGGTCGAGCGCCTGGACGCCGTTCGTCCCCTCATAAATCTGCGTCGCCCGCACGTCGCGGACCAGCTGCTCCACCCGGTTGTCGCGGATATAGCCGTGGCCGCCCATGACCTGCTGGGCCAGCACCGCCGCCTCGAAGCCGAAATCGGTGCCGGCCGCCTTGATGACCGGGGTCAGCAGGGCCGCCCAATCCTCCGCCTCCTCCACCACGGCGGGATCGTCGGAGCGATGGGCACGGTCCATCCACAGCGCGGTCCAGGCGGCCAGCGCCCGGCCGGCGTCGGTCAGCGCGCGGGCGGTCAGCACCATCCGGCGCACGTCGGGCAGGTGGATGATCGCATCGGCAGGCCGATCGGGATTGCGCGGACCGTCTGGCGCCCGTCCCTGCTCGCGCTCGCGCGCGTAGGCCAGGGCGGACTGGGCGGCGCATTCGCCGACGCCGATGCCCTGGATGCCGACGAACAGCCGTTCGTGGTTCATCATGGTGAACATGGCCGGCAGGCCGCGGTGCGGCTGCCCCACCATCCAGCCCACCGCCCCTTCGTAGGACACCACGCAGGTGGGCGAGGCGTGCAGGCCCATCTTCTGTTCCGACGACAGCACGGTCCAGCCGTTGCGGGAGCCGTCCGGCAACCGTTTCGGCACCAGGAACAGGCTGATGCCCCGCGTGCCCGGCGGCGCATCGGGCAGGCGGGCCAGCACCAGATGGACGAGGTTGTCGGTCAGGTCGTGGTCGGCTGACGAGATGAACATCTTCTGGCCTGTCAGGCGATGACTGCCGTCCGGCCCCGGCTCCGCCCGCGTGCGCAGCAGGCCGAGGTCGGTGCCGGCGTGGGGCTCGGTCAGGGCCATGGCGCCGGTCCAGTCGCCGGAAATCATCCGCGGCAGATACACGTCCTTCAACGCGTCGCCCGCATGCGCCGCGATGGCGCGGATGGCGCCCTGGGTCAGGCCGGGCACGATGCTGAAGGCGAGGTTGGCGCCGCACACCATCTCCGTCACCAGCGTGTCGAGCAGCGCCGGCATGCCCTGTCCGCCATAGGCGGGATCACCGGCCAGCCCGTTCCAGCCGCCCTCCCGCCACGCGCGGTAGGCGTCGGCGAAGCCGGCGGGCATGCGCACGCCGTCCGCCTCGACGCGCACCCCCTCCTCGTCGCCGGACCGGTTCAGTGGGAACAGCACCTCCGCGGCGATGCGGCCGGCCTGGGCGAGAACGTCGTCGAACAGGTCGCCCGACATCTCCTCCCACCCTGCGTCCGCCAGCACGGCGGGCGCGTCGAGCACCTCATGGACCAGGAAGCGCATGGATTGAAGCGGCGGCTGATAAACGGCCATGGGTGTGCTCCTCAGTTCCGCAGGGGCTTGCCGGTGTCCAGCATGTGCCGGATGCGGGCGCGGGTGGCTGGTTCCCGGATCAGGGCGGACAGGGCCTCACGTTCCAATGCAGCGAGGGTATCCTCGTCGGTGGGGGTCTGCGGACCGGCTTCGGGACCGCCGCAGCACACGCCGGCCAGCCAGCCCGCGACCAGTTCGTCATGGGGGCTGGCCCGCCCGTCCTGCCGCCAGCCCCGGACGATGGCCTGCAGCGCCTCCCGCCCCTCCGGACCCGGCAGGGTGACGGAGCCCACGCCCGGCGGGCGGTAGCCCTCGGCCAACGCCAGCGCCCTTGCCTTGGCGTCACCGAGCAGCCGGTCGCGGCCCATGGTGATGCCGTCCTCCGGCCGCAGGTAGCCGAGCATCCGTGCCTCCAGCGCCGAACCGGTGATGCGCGCGCCGGCGATGGTCCCGAAGGCCGCCTGCGCATTTCCCTCCGGACCGGCGGGCCGGTCGGTCCTGCGGCCCCAGCGCAGCAGAAGCTCCGCCGTGCCGCGCCATCCCGGAACGATGCCGACCTTCAACTCGACCAGCCCGATGTAGGTCTCGGCATGGGCCTGGATGGCGTCGCAATGCAGCAGCACCTCGCAGCCGCCGCCGACCGCCAGCCCGGCCGGCGCGCCGACCACCGGGATGGCGGCATGCTTCAACGCGCGGAAGGCCGCCTGCCCCTGCTCGACGAAGCGTTCCAGCGCGGCGAAGTCCTCGGCCTCCAGCCGCTCGACGAAATAGCCGAGATTGGCCCCGGCGGAGAAGGCGCGCGGGTTGTCGTTGTAGAGGACGAGGGCGCGGAACGCCGACGGCACCCGCTCCGCCGCCTCCGCGACCATGGCGAGGATGCCCTGGTCGATGGCGTTCATCTTGGTGTGGAATTCGAGGCAGGCGACGCCGCCGCCCAGATCCCAGACCGAGGCCGAGCCGTTGCCGGCGAAGCGCGGCCCGCGCTCCTTCACCTCGGCGAGGTCGAGCACGCCCGGCGACCGGCGGACAGGTGTCCAGACGCCAACGGTGCTGCGGGTCTCCCGCCCGGCGGCGGCGCGGCGGTAGAAGCCTCCCTCAGCCGCGGCGGTGGCGAGCAGCGGCGGCACCTCGCGCCCCTCCGCCGCCAGCCGGTCGGCGATGGCGGCGCAGCCCACCCGGTCGGCCAGCGCGAACGGCCCCTCGGCCCAGCCATAGCCGAGCCGCATGGCGGTGTCGATGGCCGCCACGTCGTCGGCGATCTCCCCCGCCACGGCGGCGGTGTAGGCGATGCTGTTGGACAGCACGGCCCAGGCGTAGCGTCCGGCCGCATCCTCCTGCCGGATCAGCGCCGCCAGATCGCGGTTGGCTGCGGCGTCCGCCTGTGGACGGTACTCTCCGGTGGCGAGGTCCAGCGCCTCGCGCGCCTTGCCGCCGGGGGCAAGACGGTAGAAGCCGCCCTTGGCCTTGCGGCCGATCCGCCCCTCGGCGATCAGGCGGCGGATCAACGGCTCGGCCGTCAAATCGTGGCGGTGGTGGGCATCTCCGGCGGGCAGGGCGCCCAGCAGGCTGCCCCACACCAGCGGGACCAGATCGATGCCGACGAGATCCAGCAGCCCGAAGATCCCCGTGCGCGGCACGCCGAAGGGCGCACCGGCCACGGCGTCCGCCTGTTCCACCGTCAGGCCGTGGCGCAATGCCTCGATGGCGGCGACCGACATCCAATGGCAGCCCAGCCGGTTGGCGATGAAGGCGGGCGTGTCGCGGCAATCCACCACGGTCTTGCCCAGCACGGTCTCCGCAACATCGCGGACCAGGGCGGCGGTCTCCGCCGCGGTGCCGGGGCCGGCGACGAGCTCCATGAGCCGCATGTGGCGCGGCGGGTTGAAGAAATGGGTGATGACGAAGTCGCGGCGGAACGCCTCCGACGCCCCCTCCGTCAGCTGTGCCAGCGGGATGGTGGAGGTGTTGGAGGATACCACCGCCCCCGGCTTGCGCAGGGCATCGAGCCGGGCGAACAGCCGGCGCTTGACCGCCGGATCCTCCACCACCGCTTCGACGATCCAGTCGGCGTCGGCGACGGCGGCCAGATCGTCCTCGATGCTGCCGACGCTCACCAATTCAGCGGCGGACGGGTCCATGAAGCCCTGCGCCTTCAGCTGCCGTTCCACGCCGGCACGGGCCGGAGCGGTGCGGTCGTCTTCAGGGCCGGCGACGTCGAGCAGCAGAACCGGCACGCCGCCGTTGGCGAATTGCGCGGCGATGCCCGATCCCATGGAGCCGGCGCCGATCACCGCGACCTTGCGGATTGCCCTTTCCATCACGCGTGCTCCGGGAGAGTGGCGGGCAAGCGGGTGCGGCCCGCGGCGAAGATTTGGTTCATCGCTCTCGATCCTTGAGTACGGGTGGTCGGTTCGGGCTATCGCGATTGAAACTTGAACAGCAACGCATCTGGATCGGATGCCATTCTCCCCTTGTGGGGCGGGATGAGGGGTGCTGCCGGCCAAAGGCTGGAGGGAATCAGGCTTGCGCCCCCTCACCCCAACCCCTCTCCCGCAAGGGGAGAGGGGCTTTATCCAGCGGCAAAGACGCTCAGGCGCCGTGGGACTTGCGCAGTTCGCGCTTCAGCAGCTTGCCGGCGGTGTTGCGGGGCAGGGTGTCGAGGAACTCGATCCGCTTGGGCACCTTGAAGTGGGCCAGATGCTGGCGGACATGGGCGACCAGCTCCTCCTCCGTCGCGGTCTGGCCGTCGCGCAGCACGACGAAGGCGCTGATCGCCTCGATCCATTTCGGGTCGGGCAGGGCGACCACCGCCACCTCCGCCACCGCCGGATGGGTGTAGATCGCCTCCTCCACCTCGCGGCTGGCGACCAGGACGCCGCCGGTGTTGATGACGTCCTTGATGCGGTCGACGATGTAGAGATAGCCCTCCTCGTCGAAATAGCCGACGTCGCCGGAATGGAACCAGCCGCCGGTGAACGCCTCCGCCGTTTCCTGCTCCTTGCCCCAATAGCCGACCATCAGCTGGGGGGAGCGGTGGACGATCTCGCCATGGGTGCCCGGCGGCACATCGTTCATGTCGGGATCGACGACCCGCGTCTCGACATTCAGCACCGGACGCCCGGCGGAGGCGGGACGCGCCTCATGCTCCTCCGGCCGCAGGACGGTGGCGAGCGGCCCGATCTCGCTCTGGCCATAGCAGTTGAAGGCCTGGGCGTTGGGCAGCCGCTGGCGCAGCTCCTGCAGAACCGGCACCGGCATGATCGAGGCGCCGTAATAGAGCTTGCGCAGCGAGGACAGGTCGTGCGCGTCGAAATCGGCATGGCGCAGCAGCCCGACCCACACCGTCGGCGGCGCGAAGAAGGAGGTGATGCCGTGGCGCTCGATCAGCTCCAGGCAGCGCTTCAGCGCCGGGGCCTGGATCAGCCGCGTCGTCGCCCCGATCAGCAGCTGCGGCATGACGAACACATGCATCTGCGCCGAATGATAGAGCGGCAAGGCGGCCAGCGAGCGGTCGTCCTGGTCGAGGCGGCAGCTGTAGATGCAGCTTTGATACTCCGCCAGCAGCGCGCCGTGCGTCATCATCGCCCCCTTCGGCGCCGCCGTGGTGCCGGAGGTGTAGAGAAGCTGCGCCACGTCGTCGGCGCGAACCGCCGTGTCGACCTCCGCCGGAGCCGTTTCGTCGAGCGCCACCGCCAGGATGTCCAGGCCACCGGCGTCGCCAACCGTCAGCGTGCCGAACTGCTCCACCCGGCCAGCGGCGTGGACGCCCTCCAGGTTGGCGGCGAGGTCGGGGTCGTGCAGCAGCATGCGGGCGCCCGACTGCTCGACGATGTAGGACAGCTCCTCTCCGGTCAGGGCGTAGTTGATCGGCACATGGATGAAGCCGCCGATGGCGCAGCCGAGCCAGGCGATCACATAGGCGTCGGAGTTGCGGCCATAGGCCGCCACCCGGTCGCCCGGACGCATGCCCAGGTCGCCCAGCCGCCGGGCCACCCGCAGCGCGGCACGGTGCAGTCCGGAAAAGCTCCAGTCCCGCTCTTCGTAGGTCAGGGCGGTCCGCGTGGCGTTACGCCGGGCGCTGCGGGCCAGCGCTGCGCCGATGCTGTCGGTCCGGGCCAGGGCGATGCTGTCCATGCGTTCCTCCTCCCTCGATGTTTGCGCCCTCAACATACTTGTTGGAAGGCATGTTACTTGCGAGTAGGATGAGGCAGATTGATGCGATGGTCAACAGTGTGTGTGGCGACCAATCGGCTGTGGCTGCTGCGGCTGTCGCTATTGCTGCCGTCGGGGCGATGGACAGAAGCGGAGGGGAATGCAAAGGCTGGGGGAAGAGCGCGTGCCGGAACGGAGTGTTGACGCGATGCAGGAATCTTTGGACAGCCAATCGCCATGGAAGGCGTCATCCGACCGCCAGACGGAGCGGGAGGCGAAGCGCGTCGCCGTGCTGCGGACGGCGGCGCGGGCCTTCAACGAGATGGGCTACCACAACACCTCGCTGGACGACATCGCGCGGCGTCTGAACGTCACCAAGCCGACCATCTACTATTACGTCAGGAACAAGGAGGAGATCCTTTTCGAGTGCGTGCGCATCGGGCTGGAGATGCTCGACGAGGCCTCCAACGACGTGATCGGCCATGGCGGCAGCGCCTATGAGGAGCTGATCGCGGTGATGCGCAAATACGCCGAGATCGTCACCATGGATTTCGGTATGTGCGTCATCCGCGTCGGCGAGGAACCGCTGACGGAGGAAAGCCGCCGAACGCTGCGGTCCCTGAAGCGCAGCATCGACCGCAAGTTCCGCCGCCTGATCGAACGCGGCATCGCCGAGGGCTGCATCGCGCCCTGCGATCCGAAGATCGCCGCCTTCACCGTGGCGGGCGCCCTGAGCTGGATCGGCCGCTGGTACCAGCCGAACGGCGGCCTCAGCGCCCACGACATCGCCGCCCAGTGCATCGACCTGCTGATGAACGGCCTGGGCAAAACAAGAACATCCGGGGAGGACCATGACACTCGATCCCAGGGCCAACCCAGCGGCCAATCCGGCGGCCAGACCGACCGGCACCAGAACGGACCTTCAGGGGCCGGTGGTCCCTCATCCTGACGCGGTGGGTCGCGTCGCCGTCATCGGCGCAGGCACCATCGGCGCCAGCTGGGCGGCGCTGTTCCTGTCCAGGGGGATGAGCGTCGCCGTCAGCGACCCCAATCCCGCCGCGGAAGCGGTGGTGCGCGGCCTGATCGCCCAATCCTGGCCGGCGCTGGAACGGCTGGGCCTCGCCCCCGGCGCCGATCCGGAGACGTGGAGCTTCCACACCGACCCGCGCGATGCGGCGCGCGGCGCCCGATTCGTCCAGGAGAACGCGCCGGAGCGCGACGACGTCAAGCGCGCGCTCTACGCCGCGCTGGAAGAGGTGCTGGACGACGAGGTGATCGTGGCCTCCAGCACCTCCGGCCTGATCATGAGCGAACTGCAGCAGGGCCGCCGCATGCCGGGACGCTTCGCCGTCGGCCACCCGTTCAACCCGCCGCACCTGATCCCGCTGGTCGAGGTCGTCGGCGGCCGGGACACGACGGCCGGCACGATCGAATGGCTGATGACCTTCTACCGTGCGGTCGGCAAGCGCCCGATCCGCCTGAACCGCGAGGTGCCCGGCCATCTCGCCAACCGGCTCCAGGCGGCGCTCTGGCGCGAGGCGGTGCATGCGGTCGCCACCGGGCTCGCCAGCGTGGAGGATGTGGACACCGCCATCGCGGAGGGGCCGGGCCTGCGCTGGGCGATCATGGGGCCGAACATGATCTTCAACCTCGCCGGCGGTGAGGGCGGCATGTCCCATTTCCTCAACCATATCGGCCCGGCGATGGAGGGCTGGTGGCGGGATCTCGGCACCCCGGCGCTGACGCCGGAGCTGCGCGACCAGCTGACCGCCGGCATGCGGGAGGCGCTGCACGGCCGGTCCCAGGCCGATCTGGCGCAGGAGCGCGACCAACTGCTCCTGGCGCTGATCGAGACGCTCCAGCAGGAACGCCGGGCCCTGCGCACCGGCTCCTGACCGCACTCGACATTACGGAAAACAAGGGAGGAGACACCCGATGAAACGCGCCGACAAGGTCATCATCACCTGCGCGGTGACCGGTTCGATCCACACGCCGACCATGTCGCCCCATCTGCCGGTCACGCCGGACGAGATCGCCCGCGACGCCGTGGCGGCGGCGGAGGCCGGTGCGGCGATGCTCCACCTGCACGCCCGCGATCCGGAGACGGGCAAGCCCTCGCCCTCGCCGGATCTGTTCATGGAATTCCTGCCGCGCATCAAGCAGCAGACCGCCGCCATCCTGAACATCACCACCGGCGGCGGGCTGGGCATGACGCTGGACGAGCGGCTGGCCGCGGCCAAGAGGGCGCAGCCGGAAGTGGCGTCGATGAACATGGGGTCGATGAACTTCAACATCTCCGGCGCCGCGGCGAAGTTCGACAGCTTCAAGCACGATTGGGAGAAGCCCTATCTGGAGTCGACCACCGACTTCATCCTGTCCAACACCTTCGCCCAGATCGAGCGCGGCATGCGCGAACTGGGCGATGTCGGCACCCGGTTCGAGTTCGAGTGCTACGACGTCGGCCATCTCTACACTCTCGCGCATTTCGCCGACCGCGGCATCGTCAAGCCGCCCTTCTTCACGCAATGCATCTTCGGGATTCTCGGCGGCATCGGCCCGGATCCGGAAAACCTGATGCACATGAAGGCCACGGCCGACCGGCTGTTCGGCAACGACTATTACCTGTCGGTGCTGGCCGCCGGGCGCCACCAGATGTCCTTCGTCACGCTGAGCGCCATCCTCGGCGGCAACGTCCGCGTCGGGCTGGAGGACAGCCTCTATGCCGGGCGCGGCAAGCTGGCGACCTCCAACGCCGAACAGGTCGCCAAGATCCGCCGCATCCTCGAAGAGTTGAGCCTGGAGATCGCCACGCCGGAGGAGGCGCGGGCGATGCTGCAGACCAAGGGCGGCGACAACGTCGCTTTCTGACCACCCGAAAAACCAACCAAACAGGGAGGAAACATCCATGAAACGCTGGATTCTGGCCGCCGGTGTCTGTTCCGCCGCACTGATCGCGGGGGCCACTCAAGCCTCTGCCCAAGCTCAAATCTCCGACGGCAAGGTCAAGATCGCCGTCCTGAACGACATGACCGGCGTCTATGCCGACCCGACCGGCATGGGCTCGGTCGAGGCGGTGCGCATGGCGGTGGAGGAGATGGGCGGCAAGGTCGCCGGCAAGCCGGTGGAGGTGATCTTCGCCGACCACCAGAACAAGCCGGACATCGGCGCGTCGCTGGTGAACAAGTGGATCGACACCGAGCAGGTCGACGTGATCGTCGACGTTCCGACCTCGTCAGTCGCGCTGGCGGTGCAGGACATCACCAAGCGCAAGAACCGCGTCTTCCTGATCTCCGGCGGCGGTGCCGCACAGCTGACCGGCGAGGCCTGTTCGCCGACCACGGCCCACTGGACCTACGACACCTACGCGCTGGCCCAGGGCATGGGCAAGGCGGGCGCCAAGATCCTGGGCGACAGCTGGCACTTCCTGACCGTGGACTACGCCTTCGGCCATGCGCTGGAACAGTCGCTGACCGAGGTGCTGAAGGCCAACGGCGCCAAGATCACCGGCTCCGTCCGGCATCCGCTGAACACGGCCGACTTCTCCTCCTACCTGCTGCAGGCGCAGGGGTCGGGGGCGAAGGTCATCGCGCTCGCCAATGCCGGCGGCGACACCGCCAACTCGATCAAGCAGGCGCAGGAGTTCGGCCTGCCGCAGGGCGGGCAGACCTTGGCGAGCCTGCTGATGTTCCCGACGGATGTGCATTCCTTGGGTCTCAAGGCGGCGCAGGGGCTGGTGCTGATGGATGGCTGGAACGCCGACCGTGACGACGATGCCCGCGCCTTCGCCAAGGCCTATATGGCCAAGACCGGCAAGATGCCCAGCATGATCCAGACCGGTAGCTATTCCGCCGTGCGCCACTACCTGAAGGCCATCGAGGCCGCCGGCACCGACGAGGCCAAGGCGGTGATGGTGAAGATGCGCGAGACGCCGGTGAACGACGCCTTCGCCAAGGGCGGCACGCTGCGCGCCGACGGCCGCATGGTCCACGACATGTACCTGATGCAGGTGAAGACCCCGGCCGAATCCAAGGGGCCGTGGGATTATTACAAGGTGCTGACCACCATTCCGGGCAATGAGGCCTATCGCCCGATGGACAAGGGCGGCTGCCCGCTGGTGAAGTAAGTCCGCGGCCGGGGGCGCTGTTCCGTTGCGGATCAGCGCCCCGCCGCCTGCATCGTCCTTAGTCTCACCGCCGCCTCGACGAAGGCGATCAACTGCTCGGCATAAAGGTCGGGGGTGACGCCGCGGCGGCGGTGCTTGGCGCGCTTGACGTACCAGTCCTGCAGCATCGGCTTGATCAGCACCGCGGCCATCGACACGTCCGGCACCGCGAACAGCCCGCGGGCGACACCGTCGGCCAGCGCGTCGGCGATCATCGATTCCGTCATCATCTCGCTGCTGACGGCAAGTTCGCGTCCTTCTTTCGGGAATGCCTTCGCCTCCATATAGGCGAAGACGAACCAGGGGTGCATCGCCTCGGTCAGATAGAGATGCGTTTCCAATAGCCAGCGCAGCCGGCTGGCGGGATCCGTCGCAAGTGCCTCCGGCGGCCGGCCCAGCACCTCCTCCACCACGCCGACCACCTGGCCCAGGATCATCATCAGCAGCGTGTCCTTGCTGTCGAAATAGGCGTAGAGCGCGCCCATGCTCAGCCCGGACTGTTCGGTCAGGTCGCGCAGGCTCATGGAATGGAAGCCTTTGCGGTTCGCCAGCGTCAGCGTCGTCTCCACGATGCGCGCGAGGTTGGCGATGGCGACCGCCGGCTTCTTCACCCGGATGGTCGCGGCATGGCGTTCCAGGATGCGGGCGCACAGTGCCTCCATCGACAGGTCGTGCCGGGCCTGGAACTCCTGAAAGCTGCTCATGCGGTCGGGTCCTATCGTTCGTGACGGCAATCGTTCTTGCACAAGGCGGGCGTCAGGGATATAAAGCGAGCGCTCGCTCGTTTTTTCAAGAGCGCTGTTCAGGGTGCCTGCGGAGGCGTCCGCAAAGAAATCCCAACCACGGCCCAATCACGGGAGGAAGCATGAGCTTCACCATCGACCTGACCGGCAGGACGGCGCTGATCACCGGCGCGTCGAGCGGCCTGGGCCGCCATTTCGCCGGGGTGCTGGCAAAGGCGGGCGCCCGCGTGGCGCTGGCTGCCCGGCGCACCGACGCGCTGGCCGAGACGAAGGCCGCAATCGAGGCGGCCGGCGGCACCGCCCTGGTGGTCGCGATGGACGTCACCGATGCCGGCTCCGTCTCCGCGGCGGTCGGGCAGGCCTGGGATGGGCTCGGCCGCATCGACATCCTGGTCAACAATGCCGGCGTGACCGCCACGCGCCCCTTCCTCGACATGAGCGAGGAGGAGTGGGACCGGGTGATCGACACCAACCTGACCGGCTGCGCCCGCGTTGCCCGCGACGTTGCGCGGCGCATGCGCGACGATGCGCAGGGCGGCGGGCGGGGCGGGACCATCGTCAACATCGCCTCCATCCTCGGCATGCGGGTTGCCGGCCATGTGTCGTCCTACATCGCGGCCAAGGGCGGTCTGGTGCATCTGACCAAAGCGATGGCGCTGGAACTGGCCCGCTACGACATCCGCGTCAACGCGCTCTGCCCCGGCTATGTCGAGACCGAACTGAACGCCGATTTCTTCGCCAGCGACGCCGGCAAGGCGCTGGTCAAGCGCATCCCGCAGCGCCGGCTCGGCCGGCTGTCCGATCTGGACGGGCCGCTGCTGCTGCTGGCGTCGGATGCCGGCGCCTACATGACCGGATCGGTTCTCGCCGTCGACGGCGGCCATCTGGTGTCCTCCCTCTAGAGTCCGTCAGATGCTTACTGAAGCATCTGACGGACTCTAGGCTTATGATTTTTCGTGCGATTCACGCTTCGGACGTTTCCGTCCGAACCGATCGCACTCAAGCGAACGGAGCCGTTCCATGGATTTCACCCTTCCCCCGGAGCTGGACGACTACCGCCGCCGCGTGCGCGCCTTCGTCGAGGAGGAGATCCTCCCGGTCGAGGCCGACCGCGCCAACTGGGACGAGCACGAGAACATCGCCGACGCCCCCCTGGCGACCTTGCGCGCCAAGGCCAAGGCCGCCGGGCTGTGGACCCTGCAACTGCCGAAGGAGGTCGGCGGGCAGGGCCTGCCGATGGTCGGCGTCGCCGCCTGCTACGAGGAGATGAACCGGTCGATCTTCGGCCCGGTCTGCTTCAACGCCGCCGCCCCCGACGACGGCAACATGCGGCTCTTGAGCATGGTCGGCACGCCGGCCCAGAAGGAGCGCTGGCTCGCCCCCATCGTCGAGGGCCGGGTGCGCAGCGCCTTCGCCATGACCGAACCGCATCCCGGCGGCGGTTCCGACCCGTCGATGATGAAGACGAGGGCGGAGCGCAAGGGCGACCGCTGGGTCGTCTCGGGCCGCAAATGGTTCATCACCGGGGCCGACGCGGCGCAGCACTTCATCCTGATGGCGCGCACGTCGGACGATCCGCGCAAGGGGTTGACCGCCTTCCTGTTCGACAAGGACCAGCCCGGCTGGCGCATCGAGCGCCGCATCCCGATCATGGGGCCGGAGGAGCATGGCGGCCATTGCGAACTGATCTTCGACGGGCTGGAGATCCCGGACGAAAATGTGCTGATGAAGGTCGGCGACGGGCTGAAGGCGACGCAGATCCGCCTGGGTCCGGCGCGGCTGACCCACTGCATGCGCTGGACCGGCCTTGCCAAGCGCTGCCTGGAGATCGCGGCGGCCTATGTAAAGGAGCGCGAGAGCTTCGGCATGCCGCTGGCCGAGCATGAGGGCGTGCAGTGGATGCTGGGCGAGACGGCGATGCAGATCGAGATCGGCCGGCTGCTGACCATGAAGGCCGCCCATGCGCTCGACAGCGGCAGCTTTGCCCGCAAGGAAGTGTCGATGGCCAAGGTCCAGGTCGCCGACACGCTGTTCAAGGCGGCGGACACGGCGATCCAGCTCTGCGGCGCGCGCGGCTATTCCAAGGACACGGTGCTGGAATGGATCTACCGCTACGCCCGGCAGGCCAAGCTGGTCGACGGCGCGTCGGAGGTCCACAAGATGGTGCTGAGCCGCAGCTATCTCGCCGAGGGCGACGATTTCTGGGGCTGGCGATGAGCGGCGGCGACACCGGCCTGACCGCTGAGCGCAAGGCGGCGCTGGAATCCTGGCTGGTCCGGCAGGCCGGCGCCAGGGCCGTGACGGTGACGGAGGAGGGGCGGCTCAGCGGCGGCGCCATCTCGCTCAACCTGGCGGTGACGCTGGAAATTGACGGCGGACGGCTGGACGGCCGCCATGCCTGCGTGCTGCGCACCGGCTCCGCCTCCGGCGTGTCGGCCAGCCTCGGCAAGGTGCAGGAGGCGGCGGTTCTCGGCGCCGTCTTCGCGGCCGGCGCCACGGTTCCGGAGCCGCTGTTCGTCGGATCGGACCCGGCGATGCTGGGCGCGCCCTTCTACATCATGCGGCGGGCGGCGGGCATCGCCGCCGGCTTCCGCATCGTCAAGAGCGAGGCGCCGCAACGCGATCTGGCCCGTGAACTCGGCCGGCAGCTCGGCCTGATCCACCGCGTGCGGCCGGGAACCGCGGGGCTGGAGTTCCTGGCCCTGCCCGAACCGACGGCGGCGTTGCAGGCCGTGGAGGATTTCCGCCGCTGGGCCGGGCGCTATGCCGTGACCGATCCGGTGCTGGCCTATGGCCTGCGCTGGCTGGAGCGGAACGCGCCGCCATCCGGCGACCTCGTGCTGTGCCACCGTGATTACCGCACCGGCAATTATATGGTCGAGGGCGGGCGGCTGTCCGCGATCATCGATTGGGAGTTCGCGGGCTGGTCCGACCCGATGGAGGATCTGGGCTGGTTCTGCGCCGCCTGCTGGCGCTTCGGCCGCAACGACCGCGAGGCCGGCGGCATCGCCGACCGGGTCGACTTCTATGCGGGCTACGAGGAGACCGCCGGCCGTCCCGTGGACCCGCATGCCGTCGCCTATTGGGAAGCGGCGGCCTGCATGCGCTGGGCGGTGATCGCCATCCAGCAGGCCAACCGCCACATCTCCGGCACCGAACCTTCGCTGGAACTGGCGCTGACCGGGCGGATGCTGCCGGAGATCGAAATGGACCTGTTGCTGCACCTGGACGCCGTCGCGGCGCGCGGAGGTTTCGTATGATCAACGACGATCCCAAGGCCGGCGACCTCGTTGCCATCGCGCTGCGCAGCTTCCGCGAAGCGATCCTGCCCGTGATTCCTGCCGACCAGCGCTTCACCGCGCTGATGATCGCCAACGCGCTCGGCGTGGCCGAACGCGAACTGGCGGCCGGCGGCAAAGGCGAAGCGGAGCTTGCCGCTGCGATCGGGGGACTCATCGATGCCAAGGGCGATCTGCGGGCGCTGCTGCCCCGGCTCTGCACCGACATCGACGCCGGACGGTTCGATTCTCCCGAGCGGCAGGCGGCCCTTCGTGCGGTGCTGATGGACATCACGCGGGCAAGGCTGGCGGTGAGCAATCCGAAGCGGCTGGCGGCTGAAACGTCCCGGTCCGAAGCGCCGGGTTCCGGTCGATGAGCCCCTTCGCCCCGCTGGACAGCACCGTCGCGCGGCGACGCCTGTACCTGCTCCGCCATGGGCATGTCTCCTATTACGATGCCGACGGCAAGCCGCTGAACCCGAAGCTGGCCGCCCTGACCGAGCGCGGGCGGGAAGAGGCGCGGGCGGCCGGCAGGCTGCTCTCCGCCGTACCGCTCGACCGCGTGCTGTGTTCCGGCCTCGCCCGCACGCGGCAGACGGCGGAGCTGGTTGCCGAACCGCATGGGCTGCTGGTGGAGGATCACCCGGCCTTCCTGGAAATCCGCGCCGGGCGGCTGGCCGGCATTCCGAAGGAAAACCGCGAGACCGCCTATGTCTATGGCTTCGACGCCGCCACCGAGGAGGGCAGCTTCGCCGGCGGCGACGGCTTCGCGGCAGTCCGCGACCGGGTGGTGTCGGCCATCGAGGCGCTGGTGCTGGAACCGGGCTGGACCCATCTGGCGCTGGCCGCCCATGACGGGGTGAACCGCATGCTGCTGTCCTGGGCCTGTGGGGCCGGGCTGTCCGCCTTGTCGGCCTTCGAACAGGATTACGGCTGCATCAACATCATCGACGTCGATGTGGCCGACGGCCGCGTGCTGCGCCGCCTGATCCGTGCCGTGAACCTGACGCCGGGCAACCCGGCAAAGCTCGGCCTGCACCGCACCAGCCTGGAGGAGGCCTTCGGTCCGCTGCTGGATCTGGACTGACGGCGGTGCAGGGCTGGGTGGTCAGCCGCCGCCCTGCAGCCGGCCGCCCTGGAGCCGATCGATCAGCGCCGGCACCTCCGCGGCGGGGATCGGGCGCGAGACGTGGTAGCCCTGCGCCTCGTGACAGCCAAGCCGGCGGACGGCGTCGAGCTGCGCCCGGTCCTCCACCCCCTCGGCGGTGATGACGATGCCGAGGTTGCGGCCCATGCCGGCCACTGCCTGCACCACGGCGGTGGAACCGGTGCAGCGCGGCAGGTCGGCGACGAAGCTGCGGTCGATCTTCACCTTGTCGAAGGGGAAACGGCAGAGATAGCCCAGCGCCGAATAGCCGGTGCCGAAATCGTCCATGACGATGCGGGTGCCGAGCGCCCGCAGTTCCCGCAGAGTGTGGAGGTTGGTGTCGTCGTCCTGCAACAGGACGGATTCGGTGATTTCCAGCTCCAGGCGGCCGGGGGCGAGGCCGGTCTCGGCCAGGGCGTTGCGCACCGCCTCGACCAGTCCCTTGTTGCGGAACTGGACGGAGGAGACGTTGACGCTGACCCCGATCCCGTCCGGCCAGCGCATGGCCTCGCGGCAGGCCGTGCGCAGGGCCCATTCGCCGATGGGGGCGATCAGGCCGGTTTCCTCCGCCACCGGGATGAAGTCGGCCGGGTTGATCAGGCCGCGCCCGGGATGGCGCCAACGGATCAGCGCCTCGAGCCCGCGGATGCGGCCGTCGTCGGTGGCGATCAGCGGCTGGTAGTACAGTTCGAATTCGTCATGGCGCAGGGCGTCGTGCAGGCCGAGCTTCAGGTCGTGGAAGGCCTTCAGCCGTTCCGCCATCTCCGGCGCGAAGAAGCGGTGGGTGTTGCGCCCGTCGGCCTTGGCGCGGTAGAGCGCGATGTCCGCCGCCTTCATCAGCGAATCGGCGTCGGTCCCGTCGCGGTGGGCCAGGGCGATGCCGATGCTGGTGCCGGTCTGGATCTGGGCGCCATCGACGTCGAAGGGCTGTGCCAGGACGGAGACGATGCAGCGGGCAAGCTCCTCCGCCTCTCCCATTCCCCAAAGGCCGGGCTGGAGGATGGCGAACTCGTCGCCGCCGAAGCGGGACACGAGGTCGGCCGCGCCGATGCAGCCGCGCAGCCGGTCGGCCACCTGCCGCAGCAGCGCGTCGCCGGCCGGATGGCCCAACGTGTCGTTGACCGCCTTGAACTGGTCCAGGTCGATGTAGTGGACCGCCATCACGCCGTCGGGTGTCGCCTCGCGCAGGGCCTGCTCCAGCCTTTCCTGGAAATAGAGGCGGTTGGACAGGCCGGTCAGCGAATCCAGCCGGGCGAGACGCGCGATCTTCTCCTGCGCGGCGCGCCGCTCCTCTTCCATGCGGCGGCGTTCGGTGACGTTGCGGAAGAACACCGACAGGCCCTGCGCGGTGGGGAAGGCATGAACCTCCGTCCATTCACCGAGTGTCGTGACGAATTCCTCGAAGACCACCGGCCGCTGCTCCACCATCGCCCGGCGGAAGAGGTCGCGGGTGCCGGTCTGCTGCGGGAAGGCGCCGAAGAAGTCGTCGCCCAGCCGGATGCCGCAGCCCTCATGGATGGCGGCGGCGGCCGGGTTGCGGTAGGTGATGCGCCAGTCGCGATCGACGAACACCACGCTGTCGGTCGTGCTCTCCAGCACGCCGGACAGCAGGGCCGTGGACTCGTCCGCCTTTTGCCGGGCCAGTTGGATGTCGGTGATGTCGCGGGAGATCGCCAGCAGCCGCTGCGGTCGCCCATCGGGGCCGGGCAGGGGGCAGACCAGATTGTCCCACCATTTGGGCGTGCCCTTGGCCGTCGGACAGAAGCCGATGAAACGGGCGGTGCCGCCTTGCCGCGCGGTTTCCACCGAAGTCCGCAATTCCGCCCGCCGTTCCTCGGGCCAGAATGTTTCCCAGGGTTGGCCGTTCACGCAGTCGAAGCTGTCGAGTTCCATCAGGGCGAGGCCGGGGATGCTCATGAAGGTCAGCCGCCCCTCCATGTCCAGCACCTTGACGCATTCCGGCGTATTGTCGAGGATCTGGCGGGCGAAGGCCTCGCTCTCGCGCAGGGCGGCTTCCGTCATCTTCCGTTCGTGGATGTCCTCGGTCGAGCCGTACCAGCGCATGGCCCGGCCGGTCGCGTCGCGGCGGGCCGTGGCACGCGCGCGGAACCAGCGATAGCTGCCATCGGCCATGCGGATGCGCTTTTCATGATCCATCCGGACACCGGTCGCCATGGCGTCGGCCCAATTGTCCAGGGTGCTCCTGAGGTCGTCGGGGTGGACGGCGCCCATCCAGCCATGCCCCAGCGTCTCCTCGTGCGTCAGGCCGACCAGGGCGCGCCAGCGCGAAGAAACTTCCAGAAGCCGGCCGTCGGCATCGAGCGTGAAGGGGAATTGCGGGTTCAGCTCGACCGAATGGCGGTAATGGTCCTCGCTCTCGCGCAGCGCGTCCTCGGCCATACGGCGCTCGTGGATGTCCTCGTCCGTGCCGTACCAATGGAGGATGCGTCCATCCCCGCCGCGGTGGGCGGAGGCGCGGCGGCGGAACCAGCGATAGCCGTCGCCGCCTTGCGCCTCTTCTCCCACGACGCGCAGGCGCAGGTCTATCTCAAGCGGCGTGCCGCAATTCAGCGCCACGGCCCAGGCGGCGGCGAAGGGCGCGCGGTCGTCGGGGTGGAGTGCGGCGCTCCAACCTTCGGCGGTGGCGGTCTGCCCGGCGGTCTGCCCGGCGGTCTGCCCGGCGGTCTGCTCAGTGGTCTGGCCGATGCGGTCGCGCCAGCGCGGCGTCGTCCGCGGCGTGCCGTCGGGATCGCTGCACCAGGGATAGAGGTTGCTCTGCTCCAGCGTGTGGCGATGCAGCTCCTCGAACTGCCGGAGGTCGGCCTCCCGCCGCCGCAGTTCGGTGCGGTCCTCCACGATGCAGAGGAGAGCGGCTCCATCCTCGTCGCTGTGGGGGTGCAGCGCGGCGATCAGCGCCGCGTCGGTGCCGGTCAGCGGGATGCCCTCGACCACCGCGCCGGCCAGGACGGCCGGCAGGGCCGCGCGCAATGCCTCCTCCGCCTCCGGCCAGAGGTCGGCCAACGACACGCCCGCCGCCGAAGAGGATGGCAGTCCGGCCATGGCGCCCATGCGACGGTTCATCCGCAGGCAACGGAGCCGCCGGTCGAGGAACGCGATCCCCACCGGAAGCGCGTCGTGCACGGCATCCACCGGAGCCTGCTTGCGGTCCGGAAGCCAGTCGAATCCGGCGGTCGGCTCGGCGGTCAGGGCTTGGTGCATTGTCCCGGATCGAAAAGGATGACGATCACCGGCACCAAGGTGCCAGAGCTCATCCTTATTCGTGAAGCACCGAAGAAAAGGTTAATTGTCTATCCAGGCTGACAGTAGCCGCCGATGAAGCGAGGGTGTTGTCTCAAGAATGTTCTGCGGCGGCACCGCAAATTCCGGCGCGATGCTATTGGGGGAAACCCTGATATTTGTCGGACGGTCGCGGATTGCATGGGAGTGGATCGATCCTCCGCCTCGTCGAGGAAGCGGGACCTGAAGGCCGATCGGTTATTCGCTTGCGTGCTCCGCCAGGCTTCCGGTTCTTCGAAACGGAAGCCTGGCTGTTGGCAGAAGCTGCGGTTATGCCGGGCTGCCGATCAGGCCTCGGTAAGTTCCATCGGCTTGCGGGCCTGCGCTTCGCGCTCGCGGTCCTGACGGCTCGGCGCCTCGACCCAGGCGATGCGCAGGATGTTGGTCGATCCCGGCATGCCGAACGGAACGCCGGCGGTGATGACCAGCCGCTGCCCTTCCTCGGCCAGCCCATGGACGAAGGCCAGACGGGCGGCCTTGTGCACCATGTCGGAGAAGTTCTGCACGTCCTCGGTCAGCACGGCGTGGACGCCGTAGGCCAGCACGAGGCGGCGGGCGATGGCGGCCTTTTCGGTCATGCAGAGGATCGGCACCTCCGGCCGTTCGCGGGCCGCCCGCAGCGTGGTGGAGCCGCTGGTGGTGTAGGTCGCGATGGCCGCCGCCTTGATCGTGTGGGCGACCTGACGGGCCGCGGCGGTGATGGCGTCGGATGCGGTCTGCTCCGGATCGGCGTGCTGCGCGTCCATCATCTTGCGATAGAGCGTGTCGCCTTCCACCCGCCGGGCGATGCGGTCCATGATCGACACCGCTTCGATCGGATATTCGCCCGATGCGGTTTCCGCCGACAGCATGACAGCATCGGCGCCGTCGAACACCGCGGTGGCGACGTCGGACGCCTCCGCACGGGTTGGGGCGGGGGCGGAGATCATCGATTCCAGCATCTGGGTGGCGACGATCACCGGCTTGCCAGCCAGACGGGCGGCATGGACGATGCGCTTCTGGATCGAGGGCACGTCCTCCGGCGGCATTTCCACGCCCAGGTCGCCGCGGGCCACCATGACGCCGTCCGACATCTCGACGATGCGGTCGAGATGCTGGATCGCCTGCGGCTTCTCCAGCTTGGACAGCAGGGCGGCGCGGCCGCCGATCAGCTTGCGCGCCTCGGCCACGTCCTCGGGACGCTGGACGAAGCTGAGCGCCACCCAATCGACTCCCTGGTCGAGGGCGAAGTCGAGGTCGGCGCGGTCCTTGGCGGTCAGCGGCGACAGCGGCAGCACGACGCCGGGGACGTTGACGCCCTTGCGGTCGGACAGCTTCGTGCCGGAAACCACCACGGTCTCGGCGAAGTCGGCGCCGCAGGCGGTCACCCGCAGCCGCACCTTGCCGTCGTCCAGCAGCAGTTCGGCGTCCGGCACCAGGGCGGCGAAGATCTCCGGATGCGGCATGCCGACCCGGCGGGCGTCACCCGGCTCCGACAGCAGGTCGAGGCAGAAGGACTGGCCGGCGGTGAGCGTCACCGGACCGTCGGCGAAGCGGCCCAGCCGCAGCTTCGGACCCTGCAGGTCGGCCATGATGGCGACGGGGCGGCCGGTCTCTTCCTCCAGCGCGCGGATGGCGCGGACGCGCTCGCCATGGTCCTCGTGGCTGCCGTGGCTGAAGTTCAGGCGGAAGACGTCGACGCCGGTTTCGAACAGGCGGCGGATCATCGCGGGCGAGGAGGAGGACGGACCCAGCGTGGCGACGATTTTCGTCTGCCGGTAACGGCGGATCGGCTTGGCAGTGCTCATGGGGGTAACAGGCTCCGAAGAGAAGATGGTGGCCGTGCGGGACAGGAAGGGGGGCGGGCGGCGTTGCCGCCTCAGGCCACCCCGAACCGGTAGACGATCGACCCGGCGTACCATTGGCCGGGGCGCAGCACGGTCGAGGGGAAGGAGGGGATGTTGACGGCGTTCGGGAACTTCGACGGTTCGGCGCAGAAGGCGCTGTGCCTGGTGTAGAGCGTGCCGCCCTTGCCGATGTCGCGGGGGGCTTTGCCCTCCAGGAAATTGCCGGTGTAGAGCTGAAGGCCGGATTCGGTCGACAGCACCTCCAGCGTCCGGCCGCTGCCGGGGTGGAGGATGCGGGCCTGCAGCGCCGGCGCGGGGCCGGATGCCGGCTTGTCGATCACGTAATGCAGGTCATAGCCCTTGCCGAGCGCCAGCATGCGGTCGTCGGCGTCGATGCGGTCGCCGAAGGCCGCCGGCTTGCGGAAGTCGAGCGGGGTGCCGGTGACGTCCACCACCTCGCCGGTCGGCACCGCGGTGTCGCTGAGCGCCAGATAGCGGCCGGCGTGGACGGTGGCGACATGGTCGAGGATGGAGGAACCGAGATCGCCCGACAGGTTGAAGAAGGTGTGGTCGGTGAAGTTGGCGATGGTGGTCTTGTCGGCCGCCACAGCGGTCCAGGCGATGGTCAGGGCATTGTCGTCGCCGAGCGAATAGACCAGCCGCACCGGCAGGGTCCCGGGGAAGCCCTCCTCGCCATCCTGGAAGACGTAGGTCAGTTCCAGGCTGGCTTCGTCCAGCTGGCGGGCATCGAAGACCCGGAAGCGGGAGCCGCGCTGGCCGCCATGCACGGTGTTGGGCGGGCTGTTCACCGACGCCTGATGCTCCACGCCGTCCAGCGTGAAGCGGCCGCCGTCGATGCGCCCGCAATAGCGCCCGATGAAGGACCCCATGGAGGGCTGGCCGCCCGTCGCGCCGTCGATGGTGTCGTAACCCTGGACGACGTCGCCCAGAACGCCGTCGCGGTCCGGAACCAGGATCTGTTCGATCTTGGCGCCGTAATTGGTGATCCGCACCACCATGCCCCGGCCGTTGCGCAGGGTGAACAGGTCCACCGGCTTGCCGTCGATGGTGGCGCGGTAATCGTCGCGCTTTAGGTCGGTGTAGGTCGCCATTGTCCAGGCATCCCCGTGGAAGAGGTTACAGAAAACCGAGAAGCATCAGCCCCAGGATCATCACCACGCGCAGGAGCAGTGCCGTTTCCAATGGGTCCGCGGTCATGGTTTGGGCCTCACCGGAAGCATCGTGGCATTATTATACTAATATATTAGAACCGAAGGCAAACCGCTTCGGCGTTTCCAGGCCCGAACGGACAGTTTGCCGCAGGGGAAAGCGGCGGGACGGAGAGTTTCACGAGATTGCCGGGCCTCCGGCGGGGGATCGGGCCGGCCGGCGCAGTGTTCGGGCCGGCCGTTCCGCATCACCTTATCGTGGGCGGCGCGCTCACGCCCGTCCCAGCACCGTCGCGATGGCGCCTTCCAGCGCGGTCAGGTCGGGTTCGATGTGGGTGCCGGCGGGGAACACGTTCTCCGCGCCGGGGCGGACGACGCCGATGAAAGGCAGGCCGTTGGACTGCGCCGCCTCCAGGTCGGTCAGGGCGTCGCCGACGAAGACGCTGCGGCTGGTGTCGATGCCGTGGCGGTCGATCAGGTCGGCGACGACGATGGTCTTGTGGCGGGGGCTGCCGGCGACCTCGGCGAACAGCGGCGTCCAGCCGCGGCGCTCCACGATCCGCTGCAACTCCGTCTCCGGCGTGCCGGAGGCGATGAACAGCGGATGCCGGTTGGCATGGCGGCGGATGAAGTCGAGCGCGCCGGGGATCTCCTCGCAGGCGGTGACGGCGTCTTCCACCATCCCGCCGACGCGCCGGACCATGTCCTCGATCCGTTCCTCGTTTCGCGGCAGGCCCAGCAGCACTTGGTCGAAGTGGTGGAGCATCTGCCCCCGCGGCAGCCCGCCGTTGCGGTGGTAGAAATCGGCGATCGCCCGGTCCACCTCCGGGCCGTGCCCGCGGTACAGGCTGAGGAAGGCTTCAAGCTTGATCGCGTTCGATTCGACGATCACACCGTCGAAATCGAACAGGACCGCTTGGCAGGGCAAGGTCATGTCCAGGTCCCGTTTGCAGGTCTTGATAAGGGGGGAGCGTCCGCAGGACGGAAAAGGAAGCCGCCGGCCAAAATAGCACGGCGGGCCTCAATTCCGAGAGGAGCATCCGAAAGCTGTCCCTGTGTCGGCCGCCCGAGGCGGCCGATGGGGCCAGCGTGCGGCACCGGTTGCAATATATTAGTATGGCTTTGCCGTGCAAAGCCCGTTCGACGGCGCTTGCCCCTTCGACACAGGTGCTACCCCGAACGGGGCTGACGATTGGACAGCTACCTCGTCACCCTACCGGCGTGTGATAAGGGATTGCTTCGACTCTGACCATTCGCTTGCTTGTGATGGACGCCCAAGGCTGCCCGAACTCCGCCAACGCCGGGCCTCGCCGGTGAGACCGTCATCCGACATTGCCGTGCCGCCCGCCTTCCCGACCGGCGTGGGCGAGGTGAGCGGGCTCATGCGCAGCCATGACTGGGATGCGACGCCTCTCGGCCCGCCTGCCGGCTGGCCGCCGGAACTGCGTGCCGCGGCCGGGTTGATGCTGCATTCCCGGCAGGCGATGTTCATCGGCTGGGGGGCGGAGGTCACCTTTCTCTACAACGACGCCTATGTCGAGATTCTCGGTGCGCGGCATCCCGATGCGCTTGCACGGCCGATGGCGCAGGTATGGCCGGACGCCTGGTCGCAGGTGCAGGGCTTCGTCCGTCAGGTCTTGGGCGGCGAAGCCCTGAGGCACGAGAACTGGACGGTGCCGCTGGAGCGGAACGGTTATCAGGAGGACGCCTACTTCACATTTTCCTATACGCCGATCATGGCCATGGATGGCGCCGTCGGCGGATTCCTCTGCATCGTGACCGAGACGACGGCGGCGGTGCTGGCCGAGCGGCGCATGGCTTTCCATGTCGAGCTGGAACACCGTCTGCGGGAGCTGTCGGACCCGCTCGACGTGGTGGTCGCGGCGGCGGAGGCGATCGGGCGGCATCTCGGCGCCAGCCGCGTCGGCTATGGCCGGATGGACGACGGCGAGCGCTTCTTCACCACCGAACGCAACTGGACCGACGGAACGGTGCAGTCCCACATCGGCACGCATGACCTGATGGGCTTCGGGAAGCCCGTTCTGTCGGCGTTGCGCAAGGGGGAGACGCTGGTCATCCACGACGCCACCCGCGATCCACGCACGGCGGCGCCGGACCTGCGGGCGGCCTTCGACGCCCTGGAATTCGCCGCCGTCATCACCGCCAGCCTGGTGAAGCAGGGGCGGATGGTCGCCGCGCTCTATGTGCACAACCGGACCCCGCGGCGGTGGCGCGACGATGAGGTCGAACTGGTCGGGGAGGTGGCCGAACGGACCTGGTCGGCGGTGGAGCGCGTGCAGGCCGAATCCGAGCTGCGCCGCGCCAACCGCCAGCTTCGGGCGGAAGGGGAGCGCTTCCGCGCCCTGTTCCGGCAGGCGCCGGGGTTCATGTATGTCTGGCGCGGTCCCGACCATGTCTTTGAGATTGCGAACGACGCCTATTTCGACCTGATCGGCCGCCGCGACATCATCGGAAAGCCGGCGCGGCAGGCTCTGCCGGAAGTGGTCGGGCAGGGCTTCTTCGAACTGGCCGACCATGTCTATGCCACCGGCGAACCGTTCGTCGGCGAAGGGATGCGCGCGAAGCTGGCGCGGCGGCCCGGCGCGCCGCTGGAGGACCGCTTCGTCACCTTCGTGTTCCAGCCCATCCGGGATGACCAGGGCCAAGTCACGGGCATGTTCGTCCAGGGCAACGACGTGACCGGGATGAAGCGCACCGAGGACGCGTTGCGCGAAAGCGAGCAGCGGCTGCGCATCGCGCAGGATGCCGGCGGCGTCGGCACCTTCGAACTGCGCGAGGACGGGATGCTGGCGGTGTCGCCGGAATTCTGCCGGCTTTGGGGTGTCGAACCGCGGCCTCTGGTTCCCCTGGAGGAACTGGTCACCCTGATCCATCCGGCGGACCGGCCATCCCTGCCGACCCTTCAGCCCGGCCGCTTGCCGGCGGAGGGATTGGGCTATGTCGAATACCGCATCCTCCGGCCCGGCAGTGGTCCCGGCAGTGGTGAGGTGCGCTGGATCGCCCGGCGCGCGCAGGCGATCACTCATGCCGGGCCGCAGGGGGAAGGGGGCGTGACGCGGGTGCTCGGCGCCTGTTACGACATCACCGACCGCAAGCGTGCCGAGGAGGCCCTGCGCGAACTGAACGCGACGCTGGAACAGCGCGTGGCCGAACGCACCGCCGACCGCGACCGCATGTGGCGGCTGTCGACCGACATCATGCTGGTCGCGCGCTTCGACGGGACCATCACCGCCGTCAACCCGGCCTGGACCGCCCTGCTGGGCTGGCAGGAGCGGGAATTGCTGGGAACGGTCTTCCTCGATTACGTCCACCCCGAGGACCGGGAGGCGACGGGGGCCGAGACGGGCCGGCTGGAATCGGGCCTGACCACCATGCGGTTCGAGAACCGCTATCGCCACCGGGACGGATCCTACCGCTGGATTTCCTGGACCGCGGTTCCCGACGACCGCTTCATCCACGCGGTGGGCCGCGACGTGACCGCGCGCAAGGAGTCGGAGGCCGCCCTGCGCCGGGCCGAGGAACAGCTGCGGCAGGCGCAGAAGATGGAGGCGGTCGGCCAATTGACCGGCGGGGTCGCGCATGACTTCAACAACCTGCTCCAGGCGCTCAGCAGCTGCCTGACCATGATCGGCCGCCGCACAGCTGAGCCGCGCGTGGCGCCGCTGCTGGAGGCGGGGATGCAGGCGGTGGACCGCGGCAGCAAGCTGGTCCAGCAGTTGATGGGCTTCGCCCGCCGCGACAGCCTGCGCCCGGAGCCCATCGACCTGCGCGACCGGGTTCTGGGCATGGCCGGCCTGCTGGAACGCGCGCTACGCGCCGACATCCGGGTGGAAACCCGCTTCGCCCCCGAGCTTCGCCCGATCGAGGTCGACCCGACCCAGTTCGAACTGGCGCTGATCAACATGGCGGTGAACGCGCGCGACGCGATGCCCCAGGGCGGCAGCCTGACCATCGCGGCGGAAAACGCGACGCTCGAACCCGGCGATCCCACCGGCCTGGAGGGCGAGTTCGTGCGCCTGTCGGTCAGCGACACCGGGACCGGCATGCCGCCGGAGGTGATCGCCAAGGCCTTCGACCCCTTCTTCACCACCAAGGAGGTCGGCAAGGGCTCCGGGCTCGGGCTGGCGCAGGTCTATGGCTTGGCCCGGCAGGCGGGCGGCACCGTCTGGATCGACAGCCGGCCGGGGCAGGGCGCCACCGTCACGCTTCTTCTGCGTGCCTCCGCCCAGGCGCCGCGGGTGGCCGCCCCGCCGGCCCGCATCGCGATCCGGCGCCGGGAAGCCGCCCGCGTGCTGATGGTGGAGGATGATCCGGTCGTCGCCTCCTCCGTTTCGGCGGCGCTGGAGGATGCCGGCTGGATCGTGCTGCGCGCCACCACCGCGGACGAGGCGCTGCCGATGCTGGCCGGCGGGGAGCGCATCGACCTGCTGTTCTCCGATGTCGTGATGCCCGGCCGGCTGAGCGGCATCGACCTCTGCCGCGAGGCGATCGCCCTGCGTCCCGGCCTGCCGGTTGTGCTGACGACCGGCTACAGCGAGGACGTGGCGCGGACCGAGAGCATCCGGGTGCTGCCGAAGCCCTACCGCATCGACGGCCTGCTGCAAGCCCTGGACGAGGCGCTGGCCGGAGCGACTCCGTCGGCTGAAATGGCCTAGCCGGTCCGACCGCCATCTCCGATCCGCCGGTGCCATTGCTCCTCATAGCGCCGGCGCTCCGCGGCGGCGGATGGGTCGCTGTCCATGGCGAAGGTCCAGTAGCCGATCTGGAAGGCGATGTAGCAGGGCAGGAGGAATTCCAGCAGCCGCCGGTCCAGCCCCGCTGCCGCGTCCACCGCACGGCACAGGGCGCGGGCCTGCGCCTCGGACAGGTCGAATTCCACGACGCCGCCGGCCACGTCCCAGGCGATATCCTGGCAACCGATCAGGTCGTGGGCGGCGGCATGGTCCAGCGCATCGGTCTTCATCAGGCGCCCGTCCGGCAGCCGCAGCCATTCCCAGCGATGCAGCCGGCTGTCGGTTACCACCCGGCATACGGCAGTCTCCAACTCCGCCAGTCGTTCCGGCGTCCAGATGTCCAGCGCTGCGGCGGCATCCTTGCCCAGCGCCTCCGCGACGTTGGTGCGGGCCATCGCCAGCAGGTCGGGCAGGGCGGCGCCGGAGTCCTGAGGGGCCGGCAGATGCCGGGCGCGGAAGCCGAGGTAGTCAGCGAGGCGGTCCACGGCATCCGGCGTGATGTCGGTCAGTGGGCTGGCCAGCGGGCGGGCGCCCTCCAGCCAGCGTTCGGCGAGGAAGCCATGGCGCAAACCCGCCGGTTCGGCGGTGAAGCCCGCGGCATGGAGCGCGCGGGCGCGTTCGAGCAGTTCCTTCCCGGCACGGCCCAGGCCGGCGAACTTCAGCAGCCAGGGACCGCTACTGGTGCGCAGAAGGAATTTCCGGCGTTCCTGCTGCGGATTGGTCGGCAAGGCGCCTGTGGAATCGTGCAACCGCCGCCACGCCCCGCCCGACAGGTCTTCCAGGGGCGCCAAGGCCTGGCCGAGCAAATCCTCGAACCAGCGCTCCAGCGGCGGGAACGGCCCCTCGCCCGACCGGAACAGCGAATCGAAATCGACCACCGGGCGCGCTGCGGCGGCCCAGCGCCGGCGGTGCGGCTCGGATGCCTGGGGTCCGAGGTCTCCGCCATGGCCGGGCAGGAAGGCGATCCGGTCTGCACCAACCCCCTGCGATTCCAGCCAGTCGGCCACCGCGCCGAACGAACTGCCGGACAGGCCCGGCCCTTCGTCGACGATGACGTAAGCGGCGCCGGGATCAGCCAGCATCCTGGCACGGAGGCGGTTCGAAATCCGCAGTTCCCGCCGGAACGGATGCCCCACCGGGCGCAGCGTTATCGGTGGACGAGACTGCAGCGCCACTGCCGCCAGGGCCGCCAGCCCGGTGCCGATGCTGCGCAGCCCGATCACCACCGGGGCGTTGGCGAACCGCGTTGGCAATCTCGACGCGGCTTCGAGACAGGCTTCGGGATAAAGGCTGTAGAAGGCATAGCCCTCGGCCCGCCGCATGCGGATCAGGTCCGGCAGGGGGAAAGCAACCAAGCTCTCCAGAGAGTACGGATCGAGCGGGACCGCAGACTTCTGCCGCTCCACCGGACGCCAGGACCCGGCGACCCGTTGTGCGAGGTCCATGACGACCGCCATGGTCGCCTCCTGCAACGGCGTGCAATCATCCTCGCCGACACTGTGGAATTCCGAGTCGGCAAGACCCTGCGCCAGTTCCGCCGCTTCGATGAACAGCGTTACCAAGGCGCCGTGCCGCTCCGCTCCTGGGGGGAGCCGGTCGGCACCGGCAAGCCCTTGTTTCAGCCGTGCGATGGTGCGGCGGGGATCCTCGCAGGTGTCCCGGTCGCCGTAGACCAGCATGGCTTACTCCCCGCCGGCCCCCGTCACCAAGTCGGGAAGAACAGCAGCAGCAGGGCCATGACCGCGAGGATGCCCAGAATTGTCCACATGGCAGGACGGCCCAATCCTCGCGAGGTGCCGGCCTTCGGAAGTTCAGTGCCTACTTTCCGGAAATTGCCAGCCATCGTGTGTGCTCCTGAATTCGTCGATCTGTCGCTATTCAACAGGCCGAGGCCGGCAAAGTTGCCGGTTCCGGATGCGGTTCCCCATCCGGTGCAGGTTCCGCCAGGGTGCGCCGAACGAGGTTGCCGGAGGAGCTTTCCGCTTTAACGCCAATGGATTGAGTGGAATTGGCGTTTTTCTCGTGGGTGGATGCGAAAAAACCACTTCCCAAGCGCGCAACCGATGGGCAAACTCTACATATGAAATAGAAAAGACGGCACGGATACCACGAAAGAAGTTCGTGCAATTCAGGAGCTACCCAAGGAGATCCCTGCCATGTCGCTTCGCCGCCTGACCCTTCTCGCCGCCGGCCTGACGTTGGCTTGGCTGGGTGTTGCAGCCGCCGATTCCAAGGACACGCTGCTGAACGTTTCCTACGATCCCACGCGGGAATTCTATGTCGAGTTCAACAAGGCGTTTGCCAAGAAGTGGCAGGCGGAAACCGGCCGCGCCCTGACCGTGCGCCAGTCGCATGGCGGCTCCGGCAAGCAGGCGCGGTCCGTCATCGACGGCCTGGACGCCGACATCGTGACGCTGGCGCTGGGCTATGACATCGACGCCGTCGCCGATGCCGGACTGCTGCCGAAGGATTGGCAGAGCCGCCTGCCGAACAACAGCGCCCCCTACACCTCGACCATCGTGTTCCTGGTGAAGAAGGGAAACCCGAAGGGAATCAAGGACTGGAACGATCTGGTGAAGCCGGGCGTCCAGGTCATCACCCCGAACCCGAAGACCTCCGGCGGCGCCCGCTGGAACTATCTGGCGGCCTGGGCCTATGCCCTGCAGGCCAACGGCGGCGACGAGACCAAGGCCAAGGAGTTCGTGTCGCAGCTGCTGAAGAACGTTCCGGTTCTGGACAGCGGCGCCCGCGGTTCAACCGTGACCTTCACCCAGCGCGAGATCGGTGACGTCCTGCTGGCCTGGGAAAACGAGGCCTACCTGTCGCTGCAGGAATTCGGCGCCGACAAGTTCGAGATCGTGGTGCCCAGCCTGTCGATCCTGGCCGAACCGCCGGTCGCCGTCGTCGACAAGGTCGTCGACCGCAAGGGAACCCGCAAGGTGGCCGAGGCATACCTGCAATTCCTCTACACCCGTGAAGGGCAGGAGATCGCGGCGAAGAACTATTACCGTCCGCGTCTTCCGGAGCTGGTGAGCCAGTATGCGGGACGCTTTGCGGATGTTAAGCTGGTCACGATCGACCAATTCGGGGGCTGGCGTGCCGCGCAAGAGAAGCATTTCTCCGACGGTGGTGTCTTCGACCAGATCTTCCAGAAGGGGCGCTGACCCATGGTCGCCGCTGCCGACAGCGACGGCGCTCTGGCGGGAAAGGGGGGCGCGGTGACGGTCCGCGCCCCCGTTCCCCTCTTCCGGAAACCCAGCGTCATTCCGGGTTTCGGGCTGACGCTGGGCTTCACGCTCACCTATCTCAGCCTCATCGTGCTGGTTCCGCTGGCCGCACTGATCGTCCGGTCCAGCAGCCTCGGCTGGGGCGGCTTCTGGTCGGCGGTGACCACGCCCCGTGTGATCGCCGCGTTCGAGGTCAGTTTCGGCCTCTCCTTCGCCGCGGCGCTGACCAACGCGGTGTTCGGCTTCCTGGTGGCCTGGGTGCTGGTGCGCTACGACTTCCCCGGCAAGCGGCTGGTCGACGCGCTGGTCGATCTTCCCTTCGCCCTGCCGACCGCGGTGGCGGGCATCGCGCTCAGCGCGCTCTATGCACCGAACGGCTGGCTGGGCAAGCCGCTGAACGATCTGTTCGGCCTGAAGGTCGCCTTCACGCCGCTGGGCATCGCCATCGCGTTGATTTTCATCGGCCTTCCCTTCGTCGTCCGCACCGTCCAGCCGATCCTGCAGGACCTGCCGGCGGAGGAGGAGGAAGCGGCGGCCTCCCTCGGCGCCTCGCGCTTCCAGACCTTCCGCAGCGTGATCCTGCCGGCGGTCCTGCCGGCGCTGGTGACCGGCTTCGCCCTGTCCTTCGCCCGCGGCGTCGGTGAATACGGCTCGGTCATCTTCATCGCCGGCAACATGCCCGGCCTGACCGAGATTGTCCCCCTGCTGATCGTCATCAAGCTGGAGCAGTACGACTATGCCGGCGCCGCCGCGGTCGGCACGGCCATGCTGGGTGTCTCCTTCCTCATGCTCCTGATCCTCAACCTTCTGCAGCAGTGGATGAGGTCGCGCCATGCCCGCTGACATGCCCGCCGGCCCCGGCATTTCCGTGCCGGCCTCCATCCCGGTGCCGCCCGCCCAATCGGCCCTGACCGAGCCCGCCTGGGTCCGCGCCGTGCTGATCGGGGGAGCCCTGCTGTTCCTGGCGCTGTTCCTGCTGCTGCCTCTGGTCGCGGTGTTCGTGGAGGCGCTGCGCCGCGGGGTCGACGCCTATTGGACGGCGCTGATCGAACCGGATGCGGTCGCCGCGATCAAGCTGACGCTGATCGTCGCCGCCATCTCGGTGCCGGCAAACCTGGTGTTCGGCGTCGCCGCATCCTGGTGCGTCGCCAAGTTCGACTTCCGCGGCAAGAACCTGCTGATCACGCTGATCGACCTGCCTTTCTCCGTCTCGCCGGTGATCTCGGGCCTGATCTATGTGCTGCTGTTCGGGATGAACGGCCTGTTCGGCACCTATCTGCGCGACATGGGCGTCCAGATCATCTTCGCGGTGCCTGGGCTGGTGCTCGCCACAATCTTCGTCACCTTCCCCTTCGTGGCGCGCGAACTGATCCCTCTGATGCAGGAACAGGGCTCCGACGAGGAGGAAGCGGCGCTGGTGCTGGGTGCGTCCGGCTGGCAGACCTTCCGGCGGGTCACGTTGCCCAACATCAAGTGGGCGCTGCTCTATGGCGTTCTGCTCTGCAACGCCCGCGCGATGGGCGAGTTCGGCGCGGTGTCGGTCGTCTCCGGCCATATCCGGGGCGAGACCAACACGATGCCGCTGCATGTCGAGATTCTCTACAACGAATACAATTTCGTCGCCGCCTTCGCGGTCGCCTCGCTCCTGGCCATGCTGGCCCTGGTCACGCTGGTCGTGAAGACCGCGCTGGAGTGGCGATTCGGGGACGAGCTGGCGGCGGCCCGGCACTGATCGCCGGACTCTGGAGAGGAATACGCGACCCATGGCGATCCAGGTTTCAGGCATCACCAAGCGCTTCAACGATTTCACCGCACTGGATTCAATCGATCTGGAGGTGAAGTCGGGCGAGCTTCTGGCCCTGCTCGGCCCCTCCGGCTCGGGCAAGACCACGCTTCTGCGCATCATGGCAGGGCTGGAAAGCCCCGATGCGGGCGGCCTTCTGCTGAACGGGGAAGAGGCGCTGGGGCTGAAGCCGCGCGACCGGCAGGTCGGCTTCGTCTTCCAGCATTACGCCCTGTTCCGGCACATGACCGTGTTCGAAAACGTCGCCTTCGGGCTGAAGGTGCGGCCGCGCGGCCAGCGCCTGGGCAGCGCCCAGATCCGCCAGCGCGTGACCGAACTGCTGGAGTTGGTGCAGCTGTCGCCCTTCGCCGGTCGCTATCCGGCGCAGCTGTCGGGCGGCCAGCGCCAGCGCGTGGCGCTCGCCCGCGCGCTCGCCATCGAGCCGAAGGTGCTGCTGCTGGACGAGCCCTTCGGCGCGCTCGACGCCAAGGTCCGCAAGGAACTGCGGCGCTGGCTGCGCAAGCTGCACGACGACATCCACATCACCTCCGTCTTCGTCACCCACGACCAGGAAGAGGCGCTGGAACTGGCCGACCGCGTGGTGGTGATGAACCAGGGCCGGATCGAGCAGATCGGCACCCCGGCGGAGGTCTACGATCACCCCGCTTCGGCCTTCGTCTACGAGTTCCTCGGGCAGGTGAACCGCTTCGACTGCACGGTGGAAGGCGGCGTCGCCCATGTCGGCGGCGGCGCCCTGACGATTCCGACCGAAGGCGGCGTGCAGGGACCGGCGGTGGCCTATGTCCGCCCACACGACCTCGGCGTCACCCCGGCCACGGCCGGTCCGGGGCGCATCTCCGGCATCCATGTCGTCGGTCCCGACGCGCGGATCGAGATCGACCTCGCCGGTCTGGCGCTGGAGGCCGAGATGGACCGCGAGCGGCTCACCACGCTCGGCATCGTCGCCGGCGACCGCTGCGCCGTCCACATCGACCGGGCGCGGGTCTTCGCCCGCTAAGGCTCAGTCCGCGTTCTTCTGCTCGGCCAGCGCCCGGTAGTTGCCCTCGCGGTAGGCCTTCAGGCTGAGGTCGACCGCGGCGGTCTCGACCCCGGCGCTGCGCAGCACGAGGCCGGCGAGCTGCAGGCTGGCCTCCATGGTTTCCGGCACGATGGCGGTCGCTCCCGCCCCGGCCAGGGCGGCGCTTTGCCCCAGGTCGTGGGCGCGGGCGATGATCGGCAGAGACGGAGCCGTGGCGTGGATCGCTTCCACCGCACGGTGGGCAGCGTCCGGCCGGTTCAGTGTGATCACGGCGGCGCGTGCGCGCTCGATCCCGGCGGCGCGCAGCACGCTCCCCTGGCTGGCGTCGCCGTAATAGACCGGCAGCCCGTCATGGCGCGCCGCGGCGATGCGCTGCGGCTCCAGGTCCAGCGCCACATAGGCGATGTTGTGCTCGGTCAGCAGCTTGGCGACCGCCTTGCCGACGCGGCCGTAGCCGCAGATCAGCACATGGCTTTTCAAGTCGCTGGTCTCGATGCCGAAGGCCTCTGCCCCCATCCGGGCCTCGATGAACTGGGCAAGGCGCTGGGCCAACGCGCCGATCGCCGGGGTCACCGCCATGCTCAGCGCGACCGAAGAGGACAGCAGCAGGCCGGTGTGACCGTCCAGCACCGAAAGCCCGACCGCCTTGCCGATCAGCACGAAGGCAAACTCGCCGCCCTGCGACAGGAGTAATCCGATCCGCAGCGACGTCGCCAGCCCCAACCCCGACAGACGGCAGAGCAGAAACAGCAACAGGCTCTTGCCGACCAGCAGTGCGACGGTGATCGCGGCGATGGTCTGCGCCTCTGTCATCATCGCCGGCAGATCCAGCGACATGCCCACCGTCATGAAGAACAGGCCGAGCAGCAGGCCCCGGAAGGGCTCGATGTCGGCTTCCACCTGATGGCGATAGGCGGTGTCGGCCAGCAGCATGCCGGCCAGGAAGGCGCCCAACGCCATCGACATGCCGGCCTCCGCCGTCAGCCAGCCGACCGCCAGCACCACGAACAGGTTCGTGGCGGTGAACAGCTCCGGATTGCCGGCCGACGCGATGAAGCGATAGGCCGGGCGGACGACGAAGCGGCCGAGCAGCATGATGACGACGATGGCCGCCACCGCCTTGCCCGTGGCAAGGGCCAGGGCGAGCGGGATGCTGGCATTGGAGTCCGCAAGCAGCGGCAGCAGGGTCAGGAGCGGCACCACCGCCAGATCCTGGAAGATCAGGACGGCGACCGAAATGCGGCCGAAGCGGGCGACCGTCTCCCCACGCTCGACCAGCAGCTTCAGCACCGTGGCGGTGGAGGAAAAAGCCAGCATGCCGCCGACGATCAGCGCCGCCTCCGGTGTCAGGCCGAGCCACCATGCGACGAGGCCGATGGCGGCGCTGGTCAGACCGACCTGCATCAGTCCCAGGCCGAAGATGTAATGCCGCATCGCCCGCAGGCGCGAGACCGGCAATTCAAGCCCGATCGCGAACAGCAGGAACACGACGCCGAATTCCGACAGCACCTGGGGCACCGCCAGATCGACCACCGGACCGGGGGTGTGCGGGCCGAGCATGGCGCCGGCGACCAGATAGCCCAGCACCGCCGGGATGCGCAGAACCTGGAACAGCGGCACCACCAGGATCGCCGCCAGAAGCAGGAACAGGACGTCCAGGAGGAGGGTGAAATCGTGCATGACCGGATCGCGATGGGGCAGGGGCGCAACTGTATGGTCTTGCGGAGGCCAATCCCGCAAGTGCATCCCGCAGGTCACCCGACGAAGAAGCTCTGCTCCTCCCCGTTCCCATTCGGAAGCGGAAGCCGGACAGGCGGGGTAGGGCAAAATCGTGACGTGGTGAATTTTGCCCTGGACGATCCGGATCGGCCTGCGTATATAGCCGCTCCTCGGCTGACGGCGGCACCCGGACAGGGATGTGGCGATGGTCGAGACCCCGATTGATTGGGGGCAAGGTCGTTTCCGCTCAGTGCTCCGCCGACGCTTCGGTGGAGAGGCCGAAAAAAGGGCTTGACCCGATCGGCCGAGAGAGCTAGAAAAGATGCCTGCCAGCGCGAACCGGTCGGTTTGCGCTTCCCCGATCTGAAATTGATAGCTCGTCGATCCGGTTCACCGGTCGATGTCGCATCGTGATCGGGATGGATCTTGGACATTGTAGATCGTGAAGTCGAGAAGGGATGCGCAGGCGGCGGCAGTTGGTAGCCGTTGCGGCCTTGGGGTGCGGGGTTCCTGATGGGGATCGGCACATTGAGGATCGTCTGTGC